>JAFVEM010000005.1 GCA_017476005.1 Selenomonadaceae bacterium
CATCACGCCCCGGCTACGGGGCTTTTCTTATAGATAGAGTTTGACTTTTTGATTTTGACACCCCTAAAAATGTAAGGGTTAGGAAAAATGTGAGAGTTCAAAGGAAAAATGTAAGCGTATCAAAGTAACGGTGCAGGGGGAATTATTGATAACAATTCTCAGTAGCCTAGCCCAGGAGGAGAGCCGCAGCATTTCGGAAAATGTCAAATGGGGCAAAAGGAAAAGTTTTGCCGATGGAAAAGTATGCGTACCCTTTACCCATTTGCTTGGTTATGAGAGAGGTGCAGACGGGAATCTTGCCATCAATGACGAAGAAGCGGAAACCGTCCGATTGATCTACAAACTTTTCATGAGTGGGCTTTCCTATCAAGCTATTGCCAACGAACTGACAAAGAGGCAGATAAAGACTCCCGGAGGAAAAGATAGCTGGTGTCCAACCACGGTGAAAAGCATTCTGACATCCGAGAAAATGAAGGGCGACGCACTCCTGCAGAAAACCTATATCGAGGATTTCCTGACGAAGAAACAAGTCAAGAATCGAGGGCAGATTCCGCAGTATTATGTGACGGGAAATCATGAAGCAATTATTTCCCCTGAAACTTTTGACTTGGTGCAGACCGAAATTGCCAGACGGAGAAAAGGACGGGGGAAATACAGCGGGGTGAGCATATTTTCAAATCGAATCAAATGCGGGGATTGCGGTTCATGGTTTGGCTCCAAAGTCTGGCATTCCAACGATAAATATCGCAGAGTCATCTGGCAATGCAACCACAAATTTCAAGGAAAGAAATGCGAAACACCACATCTGACGGAGGACGAGATAAAAGCGACATTCGTCACAGCATTTAATCGGCTGTTTGAGAGCAGGAACGAAATTCTCGCCAATATCAAGACGGTGCAGACGGAAATTTGCAACACGGCAGATTTAGAAACCGAGCGCGACAAGCTGGCAAGGGAAATGCAAGTGGTATCGGAAATGGCAAAGAACGCCATTAGAAAAAACGCTGCCATTGCCCAAGACCAAAACGAATACCAAAAACGCTATGACGAGCTGGTGAAACAGTACGAGGATACCAAAGCGGCATACGAAAAAAAGGTGGAGCAGATTGAAAGTATGACGGCAAGGAACAGCTTGCTGAACAGCTTTTCCAAGGAACTCCGCAAACAGGAGAATATCCTCACGGAATTTGACGAGGGGCTGTGGGGGAGTTTGGTGGATTTTATGACCGTCCACAGCAAAGAGGATATCGAGGTGACCTTTAAGGATGGAACGACAATTCGGATAGTTTGACAAATTATCGGCGTGGCTTCGGCTGCGCCGATTTTTTTCGTTATGGCAGGAGTGCATGACTGATTGTCGAATATGTAGGAAGAAAATAGGAAAGCAGAGGTGGGACCATGATAGTGAGTGCCAGCCGCCGGACGGACATCCCGGCATTTTACTTCGACTGGTTCTGTGAGCGCCTACGGGATGGCTATGTGGACGTGGTGAATCCCTTCAACCGCAAGCAAGTGAGCCGAATCTCCCTAAAGCCGGAAGCCGTGGACTGTATCGTATTCTGGACAAAAGACCCTGCGCCCATGCTCGGAGGATTGGACAAGCTGTCCTCTTATCCCTATTATGTGCAAATCTCCATTACGCCATACTGCAAGGACATAGAGGCGAATCTTCGCCCCAAGGCGGACATCATCAAGACAGTGCAGGCACTATCTCGGCGACTGGGCAGGAGACGAGTGGTATGGCGGTATGACCCCATTCTGCTCAATGGGGCTTATCCGATTGGTTTCCATTTGGAGTGGTTCAAAGATACGCTTGAGAAACTTGCTCCTTATGTGGAGCGGTGCATTATCAGCTTCATCGACCTTTATGCCAAAGCACGGAAAAATACGCAGGGACTAAACCTCCATGAATTGTCCGAAGCCGAGATGGAAGAGTTGGCGGCAGGACTGTCGCAGATAGCCAAAGGAAGTGGTGTAACGCTCCAGACTTGCTCCGAGAAGATGGACCTCGGCCGATACGGCATAGGCCACGGAGCCTGCATCGACGGCGGTCTGGTGGAACACATCACAGGCAAGCCTGTCAAAGTTGGCAAAGCGAAAAGCCAGCGTCCCCTATGCAACTGTGTAGAGAGTTTCGATATCGGAGCTTACGATACTTGTATTCACGGCTGCCGCTACTGCTATGCAAACGCAAGCGCGGAAAAGGCACGGCAAGGATTCCATGAGCATGATCCCAGGGCATCGGTATTGACCGGGGAACTCACGGGCAATGAGAAAATAACCGTGCATGAAGGGTAGAGGTTTCCATGGAAGGGCAGGACACTCCGTGTCATGTTTCAGGTCGATTCTCAGTTCCCCAATCGCATAGCTTGTCGAGTACATTGACGAGGGAACGCCCACGGGCAGTAAGGGAATATTCCACCTTTGGCGGCATCTGGCTATAGACGGTACGCACAATCAAACCGTCAGCCTCTAGTTCCTTCAACTTCTGGCTGAGCGTCTTGTCTGCCACCTTTTTCAAATATCGTTGCATCTCATTGAAGCGCACCGGCTCATATTCCATCAGGCAGTACAGGATGATGGGCTTGTACTTGCCGGAGATTAAGGATAGGGTATAGCTGTATCCCGTATCATCAAAGTTCGCGTCCTCAATTCGTTTCTTTTCCATAGCTTACCTCCAAGTAAGTACCTAACAAAATTATCAGTACTTGATTTGTATTTGGCTTTGCGTATAATAATATACGGAACAAAAGCTAATGTCAATCTGCAAAGAGGAGAGCGAAAATATGAGCAAAAAAATTGTAGTGATTACGGGAAGTCCACGAAAAAATGGAAACAGCTTCCAGATGACGGAGGCATTCATCAAGAGAGCCGAGGAACTTGGACACAGCATCATCCGCTTTGATGCTGCTTTTCTGAATCTTGGCGGCTGCCATGCCTGCGAAACCTGCTACTCTAAAGGACGAGCCTGCACTTTTGATGACGACTTCAACAAGATCGCCCCTGCCATATTGGAAGCCGATGCCGTACTGTGGAGTACGCCGGTCTATTGGTACAGCATTCCGGCGCAAATCAAGTGCGTACTCGACAAGCTGTTTTCCTTCGTGGTGGGTGGAAAGGAATTTGCAGGCAAAGAATACGGCGTTATTACCTGTTGCGAAGAAAGCGACATGAGCGTCATGGACGGGGTTCGTATGCCCCTCAAGCGTTCCGCCGATCTCCTTAAATGGAACCTCGTGGGCGAGGTGGCAATCCCAAGTGTGCTGAAAATCGGCGACATCGACAAGACCGATGGCGCTTTTCAGGCAGCCGCATTGGCAGAAAAATTTTGATGAGGAGGCATGACAGTCATGGCGAAGAAAATCATTATTTTAAACGGGAGTCCCCGACCCAAAGGCAATACGGCATCTCTGGTTGCCGAGTTTGCCAAGGGAGCGAAAGAAGCCAACTGCGAGGTTACGGTGTTTGAACTGGACAAGATGGATATTCATGGCTGCAAAGGCTGTTTCGGCGGTGGGAAAGACTCGGAGCACCCCTGTGTACAGCGGGATGATATGGAGAAGATTTATCCCGTGTATCGCGGGGCTGATGTAGTGGTTTTGGCAACACCTCTCTACTACTGGAACTTCAGCGGACAGCTACGCACTGCCTTTGACCGTTTGTTTGCTGTGGCAGAGTGCGATCCGAATTATCGCAATCCCCAAAAGGAATCTGTCCTTCTCATGGCAGCGGAAGGCTACGGATTCGATGATGCTCTTTCCTACTACAAAAATCTTATGAAACATCTTGGTTGGAAGGAGTTGGGGACTGTCCTGGCCGGTGGCGTGATGAAAGTCGGTGACATTCAAGGGCATAAGGAACTGAAAGATGCATACGAGCTTGGCAAAGCTGTTGCCGGTGGGAACGGCCTCTGAAAGGATGCTGTTTGTGAGGTCAGCCGATGGGCATTTATGATGAGATACGGTCTGACATCATTATGGCGCAGGCTTCTGTCAAGTTTGTGAAGAGGTGATTTTGTGAAAAGAATCTTGTTATTTCTCATGATTGGCTTGGTATCTGTATGCTTCGCTGCCTGTGGAAATGACACGGCCAACAAAAGCAGCGAGAATGTAAATTCGTCGGAGAAGCGTATCTTGGTAGCATATTTTTCTCGTGCCGACGAGAACACGGGAGGCGTTGGCTATATCGAGAAAGGGAATACACGCATTCTGGCTGAAATGCTTGCTGAGATGACCAAGGCGGATTTGTTCGAAATCAAGCCGACCAAGCCATATCCCAAAGAATACATACCGGCAACGGAAGTGGCCAAGCAGGAAAAAGAAGAGAATACGCGGCCTGAGATTGTGGGGGAACTGCCGGATATCCAGAAATACGATGTGATTCTTCTCGGATACCCAATCTGGTGGAGCGATTTGCCAATGGCGGTTTATACTTTTCTTGAGAGAGAGAATTTCTCTGGAAAAGTCATCGCCCCCTTTTGTACACATGAGGGAAGTGGCATCGGCAGCACAGAACAATATATAGAAAAAGCAACCCAGGCAAAAGTATTGAACGGACTTGAAATGCGCGGAAGCATGGCGCAGAATTCGCCACAGGAGGCAAAAGAGGAACTTGCCAAGTGGCTGGATGCCATTGGCTTGAAGTAAACCTCCATGGAGGATATCAAGGCGTATGATAAAATGACAATTTTCGGTGTGGCTTCGGCTACGCCGATTTTTTTTGCAAAAATCGTGAGATACCCCATCAGATAAGGCTTGATAAACCTTCCCAACGATTGCTCTTTTGAAATTTTGCACCCGGTGCATAATCGTTGGACGGTACAATCGTTGTAATCGTTTAAATGGTGTGATTGTATTATTTTCATTGTCTTATCGAAATCCATTAGTCGTTTCGCGAGGAACACGGTTGATTTGCTCAACACCGTGCGTCACCTGCGGGAACTTGGCATCGAAGTAAGATTTGAGAAGGAGCGCATCAATTCCTTGTCCGAGGACGGGGAAATCATGCTCACCTTGCTTGCCTCCTTCTCGCAAGAGGAAAGCCGCTCCATAAGCGAAAATGTCAAATGGAGTATTAAAAAGAGATTCGAGCAAGGCATACCAAACTCCTTCTGCATTTACGGCTACCGATGGGACGGAGAGAAATTTGTGGTTGTGCCGGAGGAAGCAAAGATTGTTCGTCTCATTTACGACAATTTTCTCCACGGAATGTCTGCCGAGCAAACGGAAAAACAACTCGCCGAAACGGGAGTAAAATCCTACACGGGACAGCATTTCTCCAATATGTCCATCAGAGCCATTTTGAAGAATGAGAAGTACACGGGCAATATGCTTTTGCAGAAAGAGTACACGCCAAGCCACATCGACCACAAGACCAAGAAGAATAACGGCAAATTGCCCCAATACTGGGTTGCCGATTCTCACGAGGCGATTATTCCGCTCGAAACTTTCCAAGCCGTGCAAGAGGAAATCAAACGGCGCAGAGAACTGGGTGCGCTTGCCAATCCGCACATTCCTACCAGTTGCTTCACCAGCAAATTGAAATGCGCCCAATGCGGCAAAAGCTATCGGCGGCATCAATACAAGCGTGTGAACGATACGGCGGCTAACTGGGAATGTAGAAATAAGGGCAAATGCGATGCCAAATCCATCCCGGAGCCTGCGTTAAAAGAGGCTTGCCGTCAAGTCTTGGAGTTAGAGGAATTTGACGAGAGCATTTTCTTGGCAAGGGTAGAAACCATCACCGTACACCAAGACAATCTGCTCATCTTCCACATGAAAGACGGAAATGAAATCAGCCACTCTTGGGAATTTAAATCCACGGCAAGGAAGGATTGGTGGACAAAGGAACAGCGAGATAGAATGTCGGCATACCAAAAGAAGAATCCATCCCCCAAGAAAGGCACTTCATGTTTGACCGGGCATATCCGTTGCGAGAAATGCGGAGAAAACTTCCATCGGCAGATGTATAAGCGAGCGTCCGGGGAGAAAGATGCGCGATGGTTTTGCTCATCGCATTGCGGCATTGGTGGCATTTTTGAGGATACGGTTCAAGACATTTGCGCCAAGGCAATGGGCTTGTCCGAATTTGATGCAGACGCTTTTCGTGAGCAGATTGACCATGTTGGCATTGTCGTCAAGGGACAGCTCTCCATCTACTTCAAAGACGGACGCATCTATAACGGCACATGGTCTACGAAAAAACGGATGCCGCCTCTTTCCGAAGAGCATAAGCGTTGCATCGGCGAGGCTTCAAGAAAATACTGGAGGGAGAGAAGATGTCGGCAAGAAACGTGACCACCATTCCCGCAACCATCACGAGGTTTACCCACACGCCACTTGCGGCGAGGAAGAAACGTCGAACGGCGGGATATGCCCGTGTCTCCACGGACAGCGATGAGCAGTTTACCAGTTACGCCGCTCAAGTTGATTATTACGAAAAATACATTAAAAGCCGTGATGATTGGGAGTTCGTTTCCGTCTATACGGATGAGGGAATAAGCGGAACAAGCACGGCACATCGGGAAGGTTTCAAGGCTATGATTGCCGATGCCTTGGCGGGAAAAATAGATTTAATTGTGACGAAATCGGTTAGCCGTTTTGCCAGAAACACCGTTGATTCCTTAACGACCGTGCGCCAACTTAAAGAAAAAGGAATTGAAATTTATTTTGAAAAAGAGAACATCTGGACGCTGGATTCCAAAGGCGAACTTCTCATTTCCATAATGTCGAGCCTCGCTCAAGAGGAAAGCCGGAGCATTTCGGAGAATGTAACTTGGGGACAGAGAAAACGATTTGCCGATGGAAAAGTAACCGTCCCGTTTGGAAGGTTTCTCGGTTACGACAAAGGCGAGGACGGAAATCTTGTTTTGAACACCGATGAAGCGGTTATCGTCAAGCGGATTTACGCCATGTTCCTTCAAGGCATGACTCCCTACGGAATAGCAACAAAGCTCACAAAAGAGCAAATTCCTACGCCGGGGAAAAGGGAAAAATGGAGCGTCAGCACGGTAAAGAGCATACTCGGAAACGAAAAATACAAAGGCGATGCCCTGCTCCAAAAATCCTACACCATAGACTTTCTCACCAAGAAGAAGAAAATCAACGAGGGCGAAATTCCCCAATACTATGTAACCGCCAATCATGAAGCCATAATCGCGCCGGAGATTTTCGACATGGTGCAGAGGGAATTGGCACGACGATGTAAGGGACGCAACCGCCACAGCGGAGTCCATGACTTTTCGGGGAAAATCAAATGCGGCGAGTGCGGCAGTTGGTACGGCTCGAAGGTGTGGCACAGCAATGACAAATACCGCAGAGTCATATGGCAATGCAACCACAAATACGATGGGAAGAAATGCTCTACTCCCCATGTGGACGACAAAACCATCGAGGCATTGTTTATAAAAGCCGTCAATAAGATGATTTCCGAAAAAGATGCCATTGTCGCCGATTATGAGGCTATCAAGACCATGCTTTTCTCCACGGAGGAGCTTTCGGCAAAGGAGACGGAACTCAAACAGGAGATGGAAGTGGTAGCCGGAATGATATACAAGACTGTATCAACGAAAATGCCCGTGTTGCCCTTGACCAGACGGATTTTCAAAACCGCTACGAATCCCTCGTCAAACGGTTTGACGATACCAAGGCAAGCTACGATGCAGTTTGTGCCGAGATGGATGATAAGCGAATTAGGCAAGCCACCGTAGAGCAGTTTCTCACAGACCTTGCCAAGCATGATACCGTAATGACGGAGTTCGAGCCGGAGGCTTGGCACTCGTTGATAGATTTTGTGATGGTTTATAGCACGGAGGATATTCGGTTTACCTTTAAGAACGGGAAAGAGATTTAAGAGGGAGTCCTGCCAAATTGGGTGGGACTCCCTTTTTTCTTCAGATTTATTTTGCCGTTTTTCCCATTTCCTGTACTATGTCAAAAATAAATGCAAAAGCCTCATCCTCACCGTTTTTTGAAGCGTATTCCAGATATTTTATTGCCTGCACCAAGTTCTCTCTGTCAGGTTTAGGTTCTTCTTCAGGACAAGTATTGTAGTTTTTACTGTCAGAGTACCACCTGTTTAAATATATTTCGCCAAGCCGAAACGCTGCCGATGAATCTCCGTGATTAGCTGCTTTGATATAAAACAATTCGTTATCATACGGCCAAATCGTTCTCTTTTCACTTAGCATCTTATACAGGTATCCTCTCTTTCTTTCCATAACCTCCTTAAATATCGGTTTTTCACCATTTCTCGACAAGTATTCCAAAAAAGCGTGATGATAATATGCTCCAGAACTGCCCCTGCAATACAAATCAAGCTCGAAGAGTTCTCCTATCCAATAATTCGTATCCAATTTCCCCGCATCAACGGCTTTTTCAAACCAGTATAATGCAGACAATATACCTTCCATACAATCTGTATCGTCGCTTTCAGCTTCATCTACAGTTTTGTAGTCGTCGGTGGCTTTTCGTTTTATATGCCAAAAATAATCGAGTCCTATCTCCTCCATTGCAGAAGCATCGCCATTTGCCGCTTGCCTCGTCAAATATTGGATATCCCTACGTAATTCCAATTCTTTCATACGCTTAGTAAAATACCACATTAATTCTTCACCTTCGTTTTACTGAACATGGAATCGCTTAAGGTGTATCTTCCAAATACTAATAAAACTTTTTCTGCCATTCATTTTCCTTAAATCCCACAAGTATAAAATCATCACACACCAGCATGGGGCGTTTGACGAGCATACCATCTGTGGCAAGAAGGGCATATTGCTCATCTGCGCTCATGGTGGGAAGTTTATCCTTCAGTCCCAGTTCCTTGTACTTGAGACCGCTGGTATTAAAGAACCGTTTGAGAGGAAAACCACTCCGTCCATGCCAAGAGCGCAGTTCCTGCTCCGTGGGATTATTCTCTTTGATGTCTCGTACCGTCACGGCTATCCCATTATCTGCCAGCCACTTTTCAGCCTTCTTGCAGGTGGTGCAACGGGGGTAGCAAACAAAAACTTTTTCGCTCATCATCTGCTCCTTAAAAATCTGTTCCCTCGTAAATTTCGGTGATGATACCTTTGTCATCAACATAAAATGTCATCTCAATCGGAAATTGGGTAGCCGGATAGGAATACGATATTCTACCATCGAATGTAGACTTTTCAACTCTACCAAACATTCCGGCTACGGTTTCATAATGTATACCAACGGTCAACCCACTGGGAGTTGACAAAGAATTGTCTTTCAGAGAAAAGCCGACCACTATCAAATCGTCCTCGGCGCGAGGGTCTTGGTTTCCAGTTCGTCCGGTGACGGAGAATGTGTCCGAATACTCGTAAGTAACGCCGCGCACACCGTCGGTGTTGAACCAATGCTTTTCTTTTGGCTCACCGTAGACACTTTTCACATACCCTAAAGTGCATCCCGCTCCAACGCCGCCAACATACATTTCCTCTCGTGGCATCCAGTGAGCAAATGCTACGCTTTGGCATAGCAATATAGTCAATCCCAAGATAAGAAGAATTTTTCTCAACAATCCCATCCCCCTTCACGCTGAAAGATACTTCGACAAATTACTCGTCAATTCCTGCCAACCCAGTAATATCAAGGCGTGAGCCTCCCTGCTCGGAAAACGAGCCTCCTTTGCCAAAAACGAGCCTCCCTTACGCGGCTCGTCGGGAATAATTAAATTGTATCGTTTTCTGCGTCAATATATCTATGTATATACAGCGAACCTGTCCGCGATAATAGGGGAGAAGCGCCTTGAGCGCCGCCAAATTATCTCCCTGCACTATCATATTCCCGGCGGCATCGCCATAGCTGAGGGATGAATCTTCTTCTAAGAGACGGTAGGGAACGAGCTTTGCGGCGCGAGTGGCTTCGTCTTTACCTGCCCAAGTAAGAGTGGGCATAATGGTCACGCTCCTTTGGCGAGTGGTTTTGTTTTCGGTTATTATAGCATATAAAATTGGCAAAAGAGAAAAGTTTACTCAAAAAGAAGCCCCAAGGCAAAAAGCCTCAGGGCTAAAAATATCTTCACTCTTCCTCAAGTCGCATCAGCAAAAAAACATAATCGGACAGGCGGTTGAGCAATAGCCGGTCGCTCTCGTGAGTAGCTTCCTCCGCGCTTAGTCGGCAAAAATGGCGTTCGGCTCTTCTTAAGACGGTACGCGCCACATCTAAAGCCGCTCCGCCTTGACTGTCCCCCGAAATTAGGAAAGAGGTCAGCGGCGGCAGACGCGCCTCCAGTTCATCCATGGCTTTTTCGAGCTCGACCACCTGTTGCGAGGTTATCAGCGGTTCTTGCCCTAAACTGGCCAGATCAGCCATAAGTTTAGGAAGCATTTCTTGCACTTTCCGAATACGTCCTCGCACTTCGTCATTTTGGCACAGGGAACGAGCCAGTCCCAAAGCGGCACCGGCTTCATCCACCGTGCCGTAGGTTTCCACTCTGAGGGAGGATTTGGCCACGCGCTCGCCGGTGTATAGACTGGTTTCTCCCTTATCACCGGTCTTGGTATATACGCTCACCTGTAGCCCTCCCTAGTCAAAGATTTCTGCCGCGCTGAAAAAGAGGGGGATTTCTCTGGCGGCGCTTTCGGGGCTGTCGGAGGCGTGGACGGCGTTGCGACTGCCGTTTTCGGCGTAAAGTTTCCTAATTGTGCCTTCGGCGGCCTCGGCCGGATTGGTTTTGCCGTTCAACTCGCGCACTTTGGCAATGGCACCCTCGCCCTTCAAAACCATGGCCACCAAGGGCGCGGAGGTCATAAACTCTACCAAACCCTCATAGTAAGGCCGTCCAATATGCTCAACGTAGTGCTTGGCCGCCAGCTTGTCCGTCATCTGCATCATCTTGGCGGCGATTACCCGGAGGCCATTACTTTCATAAATTTTAATAATATCCCCGATATGATTTTTAGCCACCGCATCCGGCTTTATCAGTACCAACGTCTTTTCCTGCATGATCTTCTCCTTCTTTGTGGCTTAATTTACCATCGTCAGCAAATATTTTTGCGCCTCTTCGCTGTAATGCATGGCAGAAGCCTGTACGGCCTCCATTTCATCATCGCGGAGAGAGCGGATTATACGCGCCGGGTTGCCATAGACCAACGAATTGGGCGGAATTTTTTTGTGTTGCGTGAGTAGCGTCCCCGCGCCGATGATGCAGTTCTCGCCGATTTCCGAGTAACCAAGGACGATAGAACCCATGCCAATGAGGGTATTGTTACCGATTTTGCGGCAATGGATAATGGCGTTGTGTCCTATGGTCACGTTATCGCCGATTTCGGTAGGCACATCACCCATAACGTGTACCGTGGTGTTATCTTGAATGTTGGTGTATTTGCCGATGCGTACCGGCTGAAAATCGCCTCGCACCACGGTGCTGAACCACACGCTGGAACCTTCACCGATGGTCACGTCTCCCACCACCGCTGCCGTGGGCGCGATAAATACCCTATCGGCCAGCTTAGGCAAGATAGAATCATAGGCGACAACACTCATTACTATCTCCTCTTTTCTTTTTTGCTTGGGGCTTTGCCCCAAACCCCACAAGAGACTCTGCCTCTTGACTCCGCCAAAGGGCATAGCCTTCTGGACTCCCGGTTGAATTTATTATCACATGATAACTACTCTCGCCTATCGAATAGTGATTCGCCGTTGGGGCCGCCATCTACGGGGGCTGTGGGGCGACGTCTGTTACGGCGGCGGTCGGCGGCGCGTCGTTCGGCCATGGCTGCTCGGCGGTCGTTGGCTCTGGCGGCGCCTCGGCGAGCGGCCGAAGGTTGGGGCGCGCCGGGGACGGCGTTCCGAACAGGCGGTCTTGGCGTAGGTTGCCAATCGAGGAAGGTAAGGTCGTCTGCTTCCGGTACGCCATCCGGCGGCGGTGACGTAGCGGCTACATTGGCGGTTTGGGCCGTTGGAGAAACGTCGGGCGCAAAAGTCGTATTGCCTCCGGCGATGCCGGGAGTTGCTCCCCTTGTCGGCGCCGCGCCACCGGGTAATTCACCCTCCATGGCGTTTCTGCGTCTGGTTTTAGTGGGCGCATTGCCGGCGGCCAAATGTCCCGAGGCATTTGCCGACGCGACGGTTGCCGTGGTCGTTGGCGTAGCTGTCCCCATCGCAGTCGCGCTTTTCGTGGAATCAGCGGTAACATAGGAGACGTTGCCGATTTTAGTGGTGTTTAACCTTTCCTGCGGCTTAGGCATAGGCTTGCTGGGGGGGTTGGCGTAAGGGGCGCTCGCTACCGGCGGCGCGGCTTTTATCACCGGATCTTTTACTGTCTGCAAGGCTTTTAAACCCCGTTCCAAGACAGCTATGCGCTTGGTCATGGCTTCGGTTTCCTTTTGCAATTCTTGAACGGCCTGCTCGTAGTCTGGACTCTCCTCGCCTTCCTCAGCAAAACCGGCCGGTTTCATCACATACACGCGGAAAAAACTCACCGCAAAGGTCTCAAAGGTGGTACTGCAAGCGGGATTGCGTTGAAAACTCTTGCGCGTCTCGGATGTATGCGCTAAGAGTACCTTTTTAGCGGAAACATTGACACTGGCCACCCGATAAATCCCCGCCGGCACATATCCCTGCACATAGTTGCCGTTCTGATTGATGAAAACATCCACCAGTTGACTGCCGTCGTAATAAACCTCGTAGGGGTACCCGTCGCGGTCTAGCAGGTCTTGACTAAGCCGCACGCGTTGCCTTTCGTCCATCAGCAACGCCCGTTTATCAGCCGCGCTTTTCGGCTCGGTGGGGACTTTTTTTTCTTTGTCCACAATTTTCCCCTCCTCTTGGCCAACGTCGTATCCCACCCAAGTTGTTTCCGTAACGGCCAGTCCCGTTTCCTTTTCCCATACAAAAGAGTGGGTGAAAAACTCTCCCTGTACTCGTCCCGACAGCACTCCTCGCAGAAAAGATTCTTCTTTCAGGACAATCGCGTCCTTGTCGCTCTGCTCCTCAGCAACGACTATAAGCCCCATTTCCCACAGCCGCAGAATATCGCGGTATTTGGCCGTCTTATCATTGCTTAGCTCTGTGGGGATAAGGCCACGGGACAGCCAGTGACGGAGGGTTGAGAGGGGAGAGGAGGGGGTGCTGTTCTCGCCGTTTAGGCGGCAAATGGGTATCATGGTAGCTTTACGACCGCTACTATACCAGCCCTCCGTACCGTTAATCCAGCACCAGTGCGCCTCGCTCCCTCGGGTTTCCTTAGTAAGTATTACCGTGTGATAGGTGTCCGGGGCAAAATGGACATAGCCGTCGCTACCTTGCAGGTAGGGATTCCCGGAACCTAGGGTAAAACTCTTTTTACATTCCGCCGCGGTCATGGGAGAGAAAAGATAATCGGCGTACCGCATCCCGGGGAAATTCTGAAAAGCCCTCTCCCCCGGCGCGAAGGTCGGCAAGGTTACCGACTCAAAGGGCGGAAAAAAAGCCACATTTTCCCGGTCATACCACAGAATGTTTTCTTGGGGCGTGGCAAGTTTCACAAAATGTTGCCGGAGAAGCGGTTCGAGGCTCACAAAAAAAGTCTCGACTTCCTTTGTCAGCTTGAGCATTCGGTCGTGAAGTCGCATGGCGGCCAAAACTTCCTTGGTCACCCGGTCAAAGCGACGCGCCAGCGCCTCTCGTTCCTTTCTCAGCCTTGTCCACTCTTCCACCATTTCGCCTCACCTGCCTTTTCCAAATATAAGGATTCGCCGCCCCCTACCAAAATCCTGCCGCTTATACCTCCGCCATATCCTCCGAAGATAAAGATGCCAAGCCTAAGCGAGCGAAGGCCGCCTCCGCCTTTTTGGTATCGCCAACGCGAAAAATCATGTACGCGCCCTTCTTGCCGGCGAAGGCGTACATATACTCAATATTTATTTCCGCCTGCTCAAAATTCGTCAAGAGCTTATCAAGTCCCCCAACCTCATCGGGAATGGCCACCACTAAGACCGAGTTTAAGGAAGCTATAAAATGGTTGTCGCTCAACACGCTGGTGGTGGCGTAAACGTCATCCACCAGCATTCGAACTATGCCGAAGTCCTTGGTATCTACCACGGACAGGGCGCGAATGTTGATATTGTTATCCGTCAGCAACCCAGTCAATTTTTTTAGCGTCCCCGGCTTGTTTTCGAGGAACACCGAAATTTGTTTGACGCTCATAGTTGCACCTCCTAGAAGATATTGACTAAAAATTTATTACGGGGTGCAGGGGCGAAGTCCCTGCCGGAGTCAAGAGGCAGCGCCTCTTGTGGGGTATGGGGCAACGCCCCATCACGCCTAAATCTTCCGCTTATCTATAACGCGCACGGCCTTGCCTTCACTGCGCTCGATGGTTTTGGGAGCCACTAGGGAAACTTTAGCGCGGATGCCCAAGATGGACTTGATGCCGTCGGCCAGTTCTTTGCGCCGCTCGTCTATCTCGCCCACGTTGTCGGTGAACATTTGCGGTGTCATTTCCACTTTTACGTCCAAAGTGTCCGTGTTGTTTACTCGATCCACAATGATTTGATAGTTGGCGGCGTAGCCGTGATTTAGTAAGACGGTTTCGATTTGACTGGGGAAGACGTTCACGCCGCGTATAACCATCATGTCGTCGGAGCGCCCTTTGAGTTTCATCATGCGAACGTGGGTACGACCGCAGGAACACGGCTCGCGATTGAGAGTGCAAATGTCTCTGGTGCGATAGCGCAGAAGGGGGAAGGCTTCTTTGTCCAGTGCCGTAAAGACCAGTTCCCCTTGACTGCCCTCGGGCAGAACCTCGCCGGTTTTGGGATCGATGGTTTCCACCAAGAAATGATCCTCGTTAATGTGCATCCCGTTCTGCGCCGAACACTCAAAAGACACGCCGGGGCCGGATATTTCCGTCAAGCCGTAAATGTCGTAGGCTTTAATGCCCAAAGTGGCCTCAATGTCCCGGCGCATTTCCTCCGACCACGCCTCGGCGCCGAAAATGCCAATCTTTAGGGGAATGTCCTCGGGTTTATAGCCCATTTCCTTCATGCTCTCGCCCAAGTAAGCGGCGTAACTCGGCGTACAGCAGAGAATGGTGGCCTTTAAGTCCATGATGAACATAATTTGCCGCTCCGTATTGCCGGAACTGGCCGGAATGGTAAGACAGCCGACTTTATGGGAGCCGCCGTTCAGTCCCGGGCCGCCCGTGAACAGACCGTAGCCGTAGGAAACCTGGCACACGTCCTCGTTACTGCCGCCGGCGGCCACAATGGCGCGAGCGCAACATTCCTCCCACATATCAATGTCCTTTTGGGTGTAAAAGGCCACCACGCGCTTGCCGGTGGTGCCGGAGGTAGATTGAATACGCACACAGTCCTTCAAGGGTTTCGCCAAAAGACCGTAGGGATAAGCCTCCCGGAGGTCAGCTTTGGAAAGGAAAGGCAATTTATAGAGGTCTGCCGAAGATTTAATATCCTCCGGCCGAAGTCCCTTGGCTTCTAATTTTTTCCGATAGTAAGGCACATTCTCCCACACATGGCGAATCTGCCGTTGCAATTTTTCTTCCTGTAACGCCTTAATGGTTTCCCGGGAGGCGCACTCGATTTCCTGCTGATAGTAGCGTTCCATAGATTTTTATTTGCTCCTTTGATTACTCATTAAAAAAGGTATTGCTCTTCCACTACCGTATTCATTTTGCGTTTTACAAATCTAGCAGCGTCAACTCGTTGTAACGCTGTTGCAAAAAAATCCTCATTGCATTCAAAGCCGATAAAGCGTCGATCAAGTTCTTTGCATGCTAACAGTGTTGAGCCACTACCCACAAAAGGGTCTAACACCACTTGCCCCTCTATGCTGACTAGCTCCACTAAGTATTTCATCAAATTTAGTGGCTTTTGTGTGGGGTGTAGTCCTGTATCACCTTTAGTGGCGCTAAAATTAACGATATTATTCGGAGACTGCCCATAGATACTAACTACATTCTCATTATATGCCCCCAAACCGTATTGTAGCACATTATCAGCTATGGTTCCGCCAAGCTTATATGGCTTCATCAACCACATGATTGGCTCAAATAACGGTCGCAAGTTCCCCACTTTCCATCCCGACCACTTGTTGGCGCTAATGAAATCGCCTCGGCGCTCATAAATTTTGCTAAGATGTTGAGCGCGATGCGCGGATTTCTCCTTGTCCCATGCAAGCATATCCTTGAAAATAAACCCACTATCTTCAAAGGCACATACTGCTCTATGTGCCAGTCGTCTGCCGGCAAAAACCAACAAAGAAGCCCCGGGTTTGACAACCCGAAAAAGCTTGTCCGTCCAACTCCTACACCAATTATAGTAAGCCTGTGGTATTTGTTTATCTGCCTCTGACCAACCATTTAGTGGTTTTCCACGGCTTTTGAACACCTTTCCCGCCTTCACCTGCGCAGGACTGGCACCTAACAAGGCCGAATTTGAGTTATCATGCAGAACATCCCAGTAGTCAACGCCTATTCCGTATGGTATATCGCTTATCACACAATCAATCGAGTCATCGGCAAGTTCGTCAAGCAGAACGCGACTATCTCCTAGATATATGTTGTTTGGCTCTATCATATTGGCGCACCACCAATACGATTTATGTAGGCATCTATCGCGTTAATCTTCTCGTTGATTTTTAGGGCAGATATTAGCTCCACTATTGCCTGTTCGCGGCTATAATCTTCTATTTCTTGGAGTTTGCCATGAAGATACGCTAGCTCCATCTTGCTACGCGCAATGGTTGACTCTTTTGCCCGTGCTAGCATTTGGTTGATAACTAGTGATGGCAGATTAACTGCTTTAACAATGAATTTATTTTGTCGGTCTAAGAAATTACTGTTCAATGAAGTGTATCGAATGTTTTGGGCTAGCACACGGCTATAACCCCACAACTTTGACAGATTCACCTCTAGGGATTCCTTGATTCCATGACTAATCAATAAATGAAAATATTCCCAAGTAAACAAGGAGACATTAACGTCAATCGCTTGCTTAAATATGGTGCTTTTGGATTTGGGATATTGAAAATATGGGCAACACAAGACTGCATAGTCGTTATCCTTGCGCCAAATAGCCATGGACTCCACTTTGAAGTCTTTTTGATTTTTGGCGGTACGGCTTAATCTAAATGTCTTGGCATCTGCTACTAGCGAATAGTTATGATATACACTTTGCGCATATATATCTGCGGTGTTACCTCGCGTACTATACAACGTCGCTTTCAAGCCTATTTCTCTGAAACAGCGTGCCAAAACAATCTCCGCTACCTTGGTGAATAGTTTTTCTTCTTTGGAATCATGAACTATTTTCTCCGGTATTATCCCCATTTGTTCCACTAAGTTTAGGAAATCCGACTTAGGTAGTGCCACAACCAAATTTTCTGTTTCCTCGCTAGCTAATTGGAAGGTATTATTTCTCTCATAAGCCTTCACGTACTTAAACACTAAATTTATTATATCTGCAAAGTTCATAATGCCCCCTTTAGAGATTTTACACATAATTTCTGCCCAAGGAATAAACAAGATCACAATATTGTTATTCTCGCTTTCTCCCCCAGTTCCTTAACTCTTTGCTCGACGGCAACAAATTCCCCGTATCCTGCAATTCTTGCGCTACGTCCTTAAATTTAGTAAAAGCCGTCAGCGCGACAGCGCCCAAGTCAAGGCCGCCAGCACCGCCAAGACTATCGCCGCCGCGATGGGGTAAGACCTCCCTCGCGAATCCTCTTTTTTTTTAGGCGCCAGCACATACCAACCGTCGTTTTTGGGCGCTATGGGTATGGCTTGCCACTGCCCCCCCAAGGTTTTTGCGAGACGTAGGCGCTCCGGCAGGATGTCTTCTTGCCCGGCTACGGTACGCACGCGAAATTCTTGCATGGGTAAATTTGCGTCGGGAGGCATGGCGCTGATGGCGCGGCGCATTTCGGCCAAGGTGCTGCCGTTCAATCTGAGACCAAAGACCTCGTCTTGTTCGTCGATTTCCACCAAGGATGACCAAGCGGCAAAAAGTTTTTCTTCATTGGCCTTCGTGTAAGCCGACAACTGCCGAAATTCTTCCTCGCTCGGGGTTTCCCAAGCGATATTCAAATTAAAATCCCGACCGTCCTTCTGTCCCCTAGGAAAATTTTTTAGAAGTAGCCAATTTTCACTCCCCAAGAGTTTACCCCTCGCTTCGCGCAAACTTTGGTAGCCAAAACAGCACTTCACCAAGGTGGCCTCTTCCTGTTTTATTAAAGTATCGCTGTCCTCTGCCGTTGCCCCCAACTGAAACCCTACCGGGGAGCCGCTGTAAGAGGCGTATAGCCACAGGCGCATCTCACTGTCCTCCTCGGAATTTCAGTGGGTCGGACAGCAGGGCAAAGCCTTCCTGCGGATTGTTCAGCACCATACTGTTGCGAACGGTGGCGGCCTGTTTCAGAAAATCCTCCTCTGAGGCAAAACCGGTAAACCGCGTTTTGAGCAGTTCGTAGGCCGCGCCGCCGATTAGTGCCACAATCCAACCGCCGAACAAACCGGCAATCCCAGCTCCCAAAATAGTTTCCCAACCTATCCCCTTGTTGTTTTTGTCCTTGGCCGCCACCGCCGCCATGGTCAAGGCGTAAAACAGCGTATAGAGAATCGGTTGCTCGCAGTATTTGGGCGCGGCGGCATATTTCTGTCCTCGACCGGCTCTTTCGCCGGCCTGTATCGCCTTTTGGGTGAAGTAGTACAAAGGCTTTAGCGGATAGCCGCCTCGCCCCGGCGACATGATATACTCCCCGTCCTCGCCCGTTTGGAAACGGCTAAACACCGCCGTGCCGATGGTCAGAATCGGAGTAATGGCCACCTCGCATCCTGCTTGACCGTTGCTGAGATAATTGATAAGGTCTCCGTAACAATCTTCGCCGGTAATGGCCTCGCGCACCTTATCCATTTCGCCGCTGTCGTAGTAGCGTTCACACTTGAGCGGCACGAACAGCACCATTTTGGGGACATCGGGCTTGCTGAGGTCTAAATTGTTCTTGACCAGTTCGGTAATACGATAGCAACAGTTGCGACGGTCGTTGTACTGTCCGCCTTCTTCCATCAGGTAGGGAGTATCCAAAACAATCATCAACACGTCGCTTTTGGCCACTTCCTCGGCAATGCGTTCGCTTTCACTGCTGAGCCACTCGCCGGGGGAGTCAAAGAAATTGAAAATGATGGTGTCCTTCATTTTGCCCTTGAAGCCCACTTTGAAGGAATAAGTTTCGTCGCCTTGGGTAGGATTGCTGTCCGGCACAAAATCCTTGTTTTTGGAGGCCAAGGCCAAATAATCCTGCATCTCGCGCCGCTTTTCTTCGATGATGTCTAGTGTGGTGCCGCTGGCGGTGGCTATGGTTAAATCCGTCTGTCCGAAAACATTGTTAAAACAACCCTGCATGGAGGCCAAGACGCTGGTTTTACCCGTGCGCCGACCGCCCAACATCATAATTTGCAGACTTAAATTTTTCTTATCCCCTTGCGCCATGAATCTAGGCTCCTTTGCTATATACGGAAAGTGTCTCGCTTATTCAATGCTTTCCAAGTGTCGGCGATAGCTAGTAGCGTTTCGCTTTGGGCATGGAGAGCTGTCTGCGCCTTAAATTCCTCTGGCCACACTTCGCGCAAATGGGCATCGTAGAGATAACGCCACTTGTCGGCAATATCGGCTTCCTCCGGTTCCATGGTTTTCACCGAAAAGGCCACGCGGTCATAAAAATCTCTGGCGGCGGCAAAAAGGGCTTTGTTGGGGAATTGCAAATAGGGGCGGCAACTCAGCTGTATTTGTCGCTTTACGTCGGCTACATACCGCTCCATCCAAGTGCGGATACTCTCCGCTTGCTCGTCTTCGGTTTCCCCTTCAATGACCGGTAATTGCTCGCTCAATAAAGGATCAATGGTATCTAGGCTGTTGCGGATTAAATATATTAAGTAACCCTTGACGCTGAGTTTGAAGTTTAACAGCGCCTCAACCGCCACATGAATGTCGGTAAGTTCCGCGTCTTGTTTGGCTATCGTTAGGAAATTAGCGAGCCACTCGTCGGGGGCGCTTTCCTTGGGAACAATGCGTCCCAAACGACCATGGTCATCGTCGGCCATAATGTCCACTATTTCGCCCTTGAGTTCTACCACCAACTTGTCCAAGGACTCGTCAAGGGTCAGGAAATTGTCGATGATGTAAACGCGCATAAAATTAGCCAAGCGGCGATAAACCGCATGTTGGTCGTTATAACCCTGCCGCAACTGCCCCAAAATTTCCGTTAGCGGCGGTATCTGGACGGCGTTTTTAAGACACTTGTCGAAAGCGGCGGTAAATGCCTCGCTTTCCTTATCCCGGTCATTCTTGCGCTTACGGCAAAGCTGCCGCAGGTCGTTCGTCCATTTGCCGTACAAGCCTTGAATGGGCTTTTCAAATTTGCGTCGCACGTCTTGGCTGACCGTGCCGACCAAAGCACTTTGTACCTGCCCACACAACAGGCCATAGGCGGCATAGAGCGCATTTAGCCGCTCCTGACAGCGTTCCGTCAGGAGGCTGTCGATGGCGTGGAGCCTCGCGGCCATTTGGTTTAGCACCGGCAGGAGCAAATTTTCCTCCACCGCTACCCTGTCGGCGCAGTCAACTTCCAAAGCCTGACAAACGGCTAAATCGCCTCGCGTTTCGCCCTCGGCTACTTCTCTTTTCAGCTCGCCGATGAGCCGGGTGTTTTCTCCCTTGCCCGAGGACACCCGATTAAAGACCCAAAAGAGCATTTCCTTGGCATAATCTACGGAAACCGCGTCGGCTATCTTTTCAATGATAACGTAATCCTCGGAAGTCAGCCGAGGACGTAGGGCATCCGGGCGAAACATGTAGAGTATGCCGTCGCTGTCCTCCCTTACCGCGCAGAGCATTCCTTCCTCCACGCCCAAGGAGGTAGCCCCTAGGCCGATGGTATCTACCAAGACGATCTTGCCGCAATCGGCGTAAGGAAAACGGCAGTGAATATCCGCCCCCTTGACCCCCAAGAATTTATAGTACCGCCGCGTTAAATCGTCGCTCTTGTATTGTGCCACATATTCTTCGATGCTCTCGGCCGGGATAGTCAGCGACTGCCCCAAAGCGGCGGCATATTCCTCATAGTGGTCGATGTAGTTTTGCAGGTGCTTGAATTTGCTGTTGGCCTCGGCTCGTTTCATGTCAAGTTTAGCCTGAAGGTCGCGGCTTTTAAGTTTAGGAATGTCGCTGACGGCGGCGATCGGCGCTTCCTTACCGGCGAAAATGTCCTGTAGGTACTTGTTGACAATAGCCACCATTTCCGTAGGGGTGTAAAAGGTAATCACCGCCGTAATCTCGTCGGTGTCGTCGTTGGTGATAACGGATTTGGCGCCGGTGCAATCGCTGCCGTCGGCCGAAGGAATAATCTTGCCGTCAAGACCGCTTAACTGTTGCATGACAAGGCTCTTGCCCTGTCCGGCCTTGCCCACGAAACTTAAATGAATATGCTCTCGGGAGAACCGCTTGATTAAGCGAGCCATGTCGCCTTGGGCTTGGGATAAATCTTTTTGGAATTTATCCACCACAATGCTACTTAGCTTGCCGTTCAAGTCCGCCCCCTCGTCGCCCAAAGTTTCGCGAAAGGCCGTGAATTTATCCACCGCTAAGGCTACCTGCGCCAGACGCTCGGCGGCCTGTTTTAATTGCGGCACTTTGGCGTGGCGAGCGGCAATGATTTTGTCAATTTCCTGCGCTATGCCCATGCGTAAAATCACTCCCCATTATCCTGCAAAATTTTTGCCCAAGGCAAAGGCGCGGCGATTGACTTCCAAAAATTTCGGCGGCACGTTGGCGGTTAAAACTTCCTGCCATTTTTCCTCAGGTATGTCAAAGTAGTGGGAGAGCCGCCCCAAGAGGACGATATTCACCGCCTTGACGGAACCGGCCTCCTGCGCCAAGGACAGGCAGTCCATGGCATCTATTTTTATCCCTTGGTCGCAGAGTTTCTGCACCAAATTTTTCGGGTATTCGGCCTGACCGGTTATCACCGGAAGCGGTGCTATCTCCTGCGTGTTGGTGACAATTTGGCCGCCCTCTTTTAAGTAGGAAAGCCATCTGGCCGTTTCCAGTATCTCGAAGGAAACGATGAAGTCTGCTTCCCCTTCATCCACCACGGGGGAATAAACCTTATCGCCGAAGCGAACATAAGTAATGACACTGCCGCCCCGTTGCGACATACCGTGTACCTCGGACACCTTCACGTCGTAACCCTGCCGGAGGAGCAAATCCCCTAAAATTTTACTGGCGAGGAGAGAACCTTGACCGCCTACACCCACTATTATTATATTCTTCGTCTCCATCTCGTTTCCCTCCTTATTTATCGGCGGTGCTGACAAAAGCCTGCTTGGGGCAAAGCTGACTGCAAACCGCGCAGCCTACGCATTGGGTGAAATCCACTACGGCCTTGCCCTCCTGCATGGAAATAGCCGGACAGCCGATACGCATACAGGATTTGCAACCGATGCACTTATCGCGGTCAACCTTGAGGGGGGGACGATGTTTGACATTTTTTAAGAGGGCGCAGGGGCGGCGCGAAATAATGACCGAGGCTTCATCTGCGGTGAGTTCCTCCGCCAAAGCAGTTTCGCAAGCCTGGAGGTCGTAGGGATCAACCACTCGCACCCGGTTAAAACCCATGGCGCGGCACAGGGCTTCCAAATCAATTTTGCCCGCCGGGTCGCCTTTAATATTCAGTCCGGTGGTGGGGTTCTGCTGATGCCCCGTCATACCGGTGATGCTGTTGTCGAGAATTATAATGGTAGCCGCCGACTGATTGTAAGCCACGTTAGCGAGGCCAGTCATGCCGGAATGAACGAAAGTGGAATCTCCGATGACCGCCACCACATTTTTGGCTTTTTCGTGTCCCAAAGCCTTGTTAAAACCGTGAATGGCACCGATGGAAGCTCCCATGCACAGGGTCATGTCCATGGCGGCCAGCGGCGGCACCGCGCCCAGGGTATAGCAACCGATGTCACCCAGCACCGTGCATTTTTTCTTTTTCAAGGTGTAGAACATACCGCGATGAGGACAGCCGGCGCACATCATGGGCGGACGAGGCGGAATGTTTTCGGCGAGGACTTTTCCTTGAGGGGCAGGTTTTCCCAAGGCTTTGGCTACCTTGTTTTGGGAAAACTCGTCTATCCGTGGCAGCAGGTCGGCACCGGATACTTGAAGCCCCATGGCCTTTACCTGTTCCTCGATAACGGGGTCAAGTTCCTCCACCACTAGCAATTTTTCCACCTTGGCGGCAAAATCCCGAATGGTTTTTTCCGGCAAGGGATTCGTCATGCCCAGTTTCAACACGCTTACACTGTCGCCAAACACTTCTTTGACATACTGATAAGAGGTAGATGCGGTAATGATGCCGAGTTTGCCGCCGTCTTGGCCGATTTCCACGCGGTTAATGGCGGCGGTTTCGGCATATTCCTTGAGTTTCTGCGTGCGTTCCTCCACAATGGGATGGCGTTTTTTGGCGTTACCGGGCATCATAACGTATTTGGCGATATTTTTTTCGTAGTCTTTGGCAAACTCTTGACGCTCGCCCGTCTCCACTACCGATTGAGAATGAGCTACCCGGGTACACATCTTGATGATAACCGGCGTGTCGAAACGCTCCGAAAGCTCGTAAGCCAATTTCGTAAAGGCCAGAGCCTCCGCCGAGTCGCTAGGCTCAAGCATGGGAACTTTAGCGGCGATGGCATAGCGGCGACTGTCCTGTTCGTTTTGGGAAGAGTGCATTCCGGCATCGTCAGCCACCACGATGATCAAACCGGCATTCACCCCGGTGTAAGACATGGTAAAGAGGGGGTCTGCCGCCACGTTCAGTCCCACATGTTTTTGGGCGCAAAAGGCGCGTCGGCCGGCCAGTGATGCGCCGAAGGCCGATTCCATGGCCACTTTCTCGTTCGGCGCCCACTCGCAATATATTTCGTCAAACTTCACCGCTTCTTCGGTTATTTCCGTACTGGGCGTACCGGGATAACTCGAAACAAAGCGTACTCCGGCCTCGTAAAGTCCTCGGGCAATGGCCTTATTGCCTAGCATCAATTCTTTCATATTGTAAAAAGCTCTCCTTTCCCGGCACTCTCCTGTTTACTCGCTACCCACCGGATCGCCCACCAAGAAAAGGTAGGCCAAAACGATTATGCCTAGGGCAATACGATACCAACCGAAGGGTTTGAAGTCATTATTTTTTATGTAGCGCAAGAGGAATTTGATGGACAGAATGGAAACGATAAAAGCCGTTACCATGCCCACAACCATGATTAAAATTTCCGCTCCCGTATAGTGCCAACCGAATTTTATCATCTTCAAGGCACTGGCGCCAAACATGACGGGAATGGCGAGGAAAAAAGTGAACTCCGCCGCCACATACCGCGACGCGCCGAACAAAATGCCCCCCAAAATCGTGGCTCCCGACCGGGAAGTTCCCGGCACCAAGGCCAGCACTTGAAACAGACCGATGACAAAGGCGGTTTTATAATCGAGCCGCTCCAACTCGCGAATAGCCGGATGACGACGTTTGTTGTAGTTTTCCACCCAAATAAAGGCCGCGCCGTAAAAAATCAACGTGGCAGCCACCGTGGGCGCGGTCATGAAATGCTCTTCCATATAGTCGTTGAAGAGTAGCCCAATCACCGCCGCCGGCACACAGGCAATCAACACCTTCCACCAAAGGGCAAAGGTTTCTTTCTTTTCCCGTTTGGTCTTCCAAGAAGAAAAGGGATTCAGCCGTTCAAAGTTCAACACCATAACGGCCAGTATCGCCCCTAGTTGTATAACCACCAAGAACATATCCATAAATTCTTTGCTGACGTTTAGTTTAATAAACTCGTCAACCAGTATCATGTGTCCCGTGCTGCTGATGGGGAGCCATTCGGTAAGCCCCTCCACCACGCCCAAGAACACCGTTTTCAAAAGATCAGCCATGCTGAGATCCACAAAAAAACCTCCTTCTTGTCTTCGGGCGTAAAAAAGGGGCGATGGGATATCGCCCCTGAAAAGCCGCTGAGAAAACAATGTTAATCCAAGCGAGCCGTATGGTTACAAACGGAACATCACGCTTGCTGAAACTTTTCCTCGCCGGGGAAAAGCTGGCTCACCGAGCGACGCGATTGAATGTGCAGTATCACGTCTCCCAAGGCTTCCGCCATGGACAGCACCACTATCTTTTCGCTCTGTTTATCCGGGGGCAAGGGTATGGTATCGGTGACAATAAGTTTTTCTATACAGGAGGCGTTTACCTTGTCAACGGCATTACCGCTGAGGACTGCGTGGGACCAACAGGCCATGATATGCTTTGCTCCTAATTTTTCCAGTGCCTTTGCCCCTTCGCACAGGGAACCTGCCGAATCCACAATATCATCAATCATGACAGCGGTTTTACCCGCCACTTCGCCGATAAGATTCATCACTTCAGCCTGACCCGGTTGGGGACGACGTTTTTCGATGATGGCAATGGGAGCATGAAGATGGTCGGCCAGAACTCTCGCCCGGGTAACGCCGCCCAAATCCGGAGACACCACCACCACATTTTCCAAGGATTGACTTTGCAAATAACGGGCAATAATGGGTGCTGCCGCCAAATGATCCACCGGGATGTCGAAAAAACCTTGAATCTGTCCGGCGTGCAGGTCAACCGTAACCACGCGAGTAAGTCCCGCCGTTTCCATGAGATTGGCGACGAGTTTCGCCGAAATCGGCTCCCGACCTCTCGTCTTACGATCCTGTCTGGCGTAGGCATAATAAGGAACCACCGCCGTAACGCTATGGGCTGAGGCGCGCTTGCAGGCATCCGCCATAATGAGCAACTCCATCAGATTATCATTCACCGGGTAAGAAGTGGGCTGAATGATGAAGATGTCCTTGCCCCTTATGCTCTCGCCAATCATGACTTGCGTTTCGCCGTTGTTAAAATGTCCCACAAAGGCATCGCAGAGCTTTACATCGAGGTGCTTGGCGATTCTTTCGGCGAGTTCCGGATTGGCGTTACCGGTAAGGATGACGAGTCGTCCAGTGTCTATTGCCATTTTGTTACAATCCTCCATACAAATCGCTTATATCTGCGAGGGAATCCCCCCACACCACTATAAACCATTAGGGAAAATATGGCAAGAACTTCTATTTTCGCTTGTCGCGCCACTCTTGCAGATTGGTTTGTCTGGCTCTGGCAATCCCCAAGGCGCCTTGGGGTACGTCCTTGGTAATGGTGGAGCCGGCGCCGATGTAAGCGCCGTTTTCCACCGTAACAGGTGCCACCAAATTGGAATTGCACCCCACAAAAGCGTCATCGCCGATAATCGTGCGGAACTTTTTCTTGCCGTCGTAGTTTACCGTGATGGTACCGCAACCCATATTGACCCCGGAACCCATGTCGCAGTCGCCGATGTAAGAGAGGTGCGGCAGTTTCGAGCCTTTGCCCACGGTGGAGTTTTTTACTTCCACAAAGTTGCCGATCTTGACCCCTTCGGCCAAATGGCTGTCCGGTCTGATGTGGACGAACTGCCCCAAAATGACCCCGTCGTCGATTTTAGCGTCGTGGGCATAGGTGAATTGCCCACTGACATGGTTGCCGACAACAACATTTTGCAAGCGGCAACTTGGCCCAAGCTCACAATTACTGCCGATAACGCTTTTGCCCTCAATCCAAGTAAAGGGATAAATCACCGTGTCTTGCCCAATTTGCACCTCGGTATCAATGAAAGTGGTATCGGGATCCATGAGAGTAACCCCGGCGGCCATAAGTTCTTCGTTCTTGCGGCGACGCAGGATTTTCTCGGCGGCGGCCAGTTGCGCCCGAGAGTTAATCCCCAAGGTCAGTTCATAATCGTCGGTGGCCACGGCCCAAATTTTTTCGCCTTCGCCTTTCAGTATGCCGAGGACATCCGGCAAATAATATTCCCCTTGGGCGTTGTCGTTGGTCACTTTGGCCAAGGCGGCAAACAGCGCCGTCGTTTCAAAGCAGTAAATACCGGAGTTTACTTCCTTGACGGCGCGTTCCTCCTCCGTGGCGTCCTTGTGTTCCACGATTTTTTCCACCGTGCCGTCGGCGGCGCGTATAACCCGGCCGTAGCCGGTGGCATCCGGCATAATGGCGGTCAGCACCGTGGCTTTGGCCTGAGATTTTTCATGTTCCTCGTAAAGTTGCTTTAGCAGTTCCCCGGTAAGAAGCGGCGTGTCGCCGCACAGCACCATTACCGTACCCGATTCATTTCCCAGTAAAGGCTTGGTCTGCAAGACAGCGTGACCCGTCCCGAGCTGTTCCGCTTGGGTGACGAACTCGGCGCTAGCTGCAAAAACCTTTTCCACTTCGTCGCCGCCAAAACCCGTCACCACAATGTTTCGTTTAGCTCCGGCTTCTTTGGCCGCCGTCAAAACGTGACCCAACATGGGCTTGCCGCCGGCCTTGTGCAAGACTTTGGGCAGGGCGGATTTCATGCGAGTTCCCTTCCCTGCCGCTAGGATTACCGCTGTTAGCTCTGACATTTTTTTGCCTCCCGTTTATAATTATCGCTCTGCCGATTGCGCGTCTCCCTTAAACAAAATTTTCTCACGCCCACTATACCACACAGCGCCGCCTAAAGCCAGCAAAAATTTTTGACAAGCGAGACCGGTTGGTATAAAGTAAGTACTCTGTGGGCGTAGGTTCTTGACTTGCCCTAAATTTACCCCGACATAATCGGCAAAACGGAAAGGATGAAACGGAAAGGATGAATCGGCACTTATGAAAATTATCTCTCGCTCTTTAAAGGTACTTACGGGAATCGTGACGGGATTTCTCTGTTTTAACGCCGCTCCCGGCGTCGAAGCCGCCGCGGCAGAAAATTTTTCCGCCCCCACCCTCAGGCGTTCCGTCAGCCATTTTAACTGGAGCTACTACGATATTTTACCCAAGGATAAGAACCTTTTTTATTCCCCCTACAGCATCGACACGGCGCTTAGCCTACTCGCTAACGGCGCTGCCGGTCAGACGAAGCAGGAGTTGTGTCAGGCCTTGGGGGTCAACGCCTTGAACGCCCTCAATGAGGATCAACTGGCCTTTCAGCGTCACTTGCAAAAAGACTACGGCGAGGATATTACCCTAGCCACCGCCAATATGCTCTTGGTGAATAAAGACCAAGCCCGCAAGGGAATCGGCCGAGATTTTAAAAAAACGGCGCAAAAATACTACGGCGCCGAGACTCGCGTCGCCGATTTTGCTCGTCGCTTGGACAAGGAAAAGGAAAACATCCAAAAGTGGGTGGATAAAAACACCAATCACTTTATGCCCGATTATCGGTCTATTGCTACCAAAAATACGGTGGCCGATCTCTTGAACGTGATATATTTCCAAGGCGTTTGGGAAATGCCCTTTCAGGAAGAATGGACGAAGAGCGATTTTTTCACCTGCGTGAGCGGCCAAAAATCGCGAGTAGATATGATGCGCCGCACCTTTGAACGCGAGGTAGCCTATTACGCCGACGACAAATATCAAGGCGTGGTACTGCCTTACGGTTTCAAGCGTCCCAAGAAAAATGCCGTCCCCTCTTTGGCGGCTATGTATCTTATTTTGCCGAAGCAGGAAAAGAATCTCACCTTGGGTACCGACTGGAGCAAGGAACCGCTGAATTATCGGCAGGAATTTCTGCAAAATATGCGTAAGGCTCCCAAATACCGGGGAGAAGTGGATGTGATGCTCCCCAAGCTAAACCTTGACCTAGACAATGCCATTGCGGACAATTTGAAGGCCATGGGGATAGAGCAAGCCTTTGAGCGCAGCGCCCAGTTCCCACATATCATTCCCCAAGAAAAAATCGCCATTGATAACGTGGAGCATCGCGCCAAGCTGAAGATTGACGAGCAGGGTACCGAGGCGGCGGCTATCACCGAGATAAGCATGGTAGGCACCACGGCTGCCCCGACGGAGGCCGCTCCCTATATCCCCTTCTTTTGCAATCGCCCCTTCTTGCTGGTAATATGCGATGCCGCCACCGAGGTGGAATTGTTTACCGGCCTCATAAACGAGCAGTAGTTCTCCCCCCGTCCCCCCTCTAAGAGGGGGGCTTTTTTCGCGTTTTTTGCTTACAAAGGCAACGAAAAAAATTCTTTACCTGATTCTTTTTTGTGAGTAAAATTAGGGTAGTATAAGACAAAAGGAGGTGACAGGATGGAGCCATGTATCGCCAGACCGGAGGTCACGCGACATATTCTCAAAAAATTTAAGTTGCGCGCCAGCAAGCGCTTGGGGCAAAATTTTCTCATTGACCCCGGCGTGGTGCAAGAAATTGTGACGGCGGCCAATATAAAATCGGGAGACAGGGTACTGGAGATTGGCCCCGGTATTGGCACCTTGACGCAAGGGTTAGCGGAGGCCGGAGCCGTTGTCACGGCGGTGGAACTGGATAAAAAGTTGCCGGCGGTGTTGGCGGAAACCTTGGCGAGCTATGAAAATATTCGCGTCATTCCGGGAGACGTACTAAAAATCGATATTTTGGCATTGATGGGGGAGGAACCCTTTAAAGTGGTGGCCAATCTTCCCTATTACATTACCACGCCCATTTTGCTCTCCTTGCTGGAACGGCGACTCCCTATTGTTTCCATCGTCACCATGGTACAGCGAGAAGTGGCGGAAAGAATGATGGCCGCCCCCGGCAGTAAAAGCTACGGTTCCCTGTCGGTAGCGGTGCAATATTATACCGAGCCGGGGCTTATTATGGCGGTGCCGCCTCGTTCTTTTTTGCCGGCGCCGGAGGTAGAGTCGGCGGTTGTGGCCTGTTTAGTGCGCGCAAAACCTGCCGTGACGGTGTCGGATGAGGCGTTATTTTTTCGGGTGGTAAAAGCCGCCTTCGGCCAGCGACGGAAAACTTTGGGCAACGCCTTGAAAAGCGGCTTCGAGGCGGAAACCGTGCGCCTTGCTTTGGAAAGAACGAGGATAGACGGCGGTAGGCGCGGCGAAACCCTGTCGCTACAGGAATTTGCAACTCTCACCGATGCCATTTCCGAAGCGCAAACAAAAGAATAATTATTACGGGGGGCAGGGGCAAAGCCCCAATCTTTTAACGAAATGAGGGGCAGACTTTGGAAATCAAAGATATGCGCGCCTTTTACGCCATAGTAGAGGAGGGCAATATCAGCCATGCGGCGCAACGCCTCGATATTGCTCAGCCGGCTTTATCTAGGCAAATGAAGCGCCTAGAGGATGACTTGGGGGTACAGCTCTTTGAGCGAGGCAGCCGCCGGATTCGCTTAACGGAGGCGGGGCGGCTCCTTTACGGGCGAGTGGAAAACATTTTGGGACTGGTAGATGGCACCGAGCGTGAGATAACCGAGATTGGCTCTGGGGCGGCGGGGACGATTCGCATTGGCACCATTACCACCTCGGGAGCCATGCTTCTGCCGGGACTTATCGCCAAATTCCACGCCAGCTATCCCCAAGTGACTTTTCAACTCTGGGAGGCCGATGGCGCCAGAATCTTGGAACTTTTGGACAACCGGGTTATCGAAATCGGCATTACGCGCACTCAGGTAGATACCAAACGCTATGATTCCATTATTCTGCCCAACGAACCTTTAGTGGCGATTGCCGACAAAAATCATTTGGGCGGAGCCGACGGCGAGGAAATTCGCCTGTTGGAAATCAAGGAGATGCCCATTATCATCCCCCTGCGGTGGCAATCCATGTTTATCGCCAACTGTCGGAAACTGGGGTTCACTCCTCGCATCATCTGTGTCAGCGACAGCATTGTGCAAGATTTGCTGCTGGCCAAAATGGGTATGGGCGTGGCGGTGATGCCGGTGTCTTCGCGGACGCTCCTCACCGACGGCAATTTAGTGTATAAGAAACTGGTGGAGCCGGAGATTGCCACTCATACCGTGGTGGCTTGGCTCCGGGAGCAAACCCTTTCTACCGGTTGTAGGCATCTCATTGAACTGTTTCGCGAAATGTATGTTTAGCGAAAGGATCTATATATGGCAGAACGGATATTTATAGTGGAAGACGAGCGGCGTATCGCCAGATTCCTCCAAATGGAACTGGAGCACGAGGGGTTTGTAACGGCCACGGAAACCAACGGCGCCAGAGCCTATGAACGCATCGTGCAAGAGGATTTTGACTTGGTATTGCTGGACGTAATGCTCCCGGAGATGGATGGGATTACCATTTGCCGCAAGGTGCGAGAGGTGTCCCAGATACCCATTATCATGCTGACGGCCAAAGACGATGTGACCGACAAAGTAACTGGGCTGGACAGCGGCGCCGACGACTACCTGACCAAACCATTTGCCGTGCCGGAACTTTTGGCGCGTATCCGAGTGGCTCTGCGTAAGCGAACTTTGACCCCGGAAAATACCGCTGACGAAGAGCGACTCGCCTTGGGCGATATAAGTCTTTATCCGCGCCGCCATGAAGCCGAGGTCAAGGGCAGTAACGTGGAGTTTACCAAGCGAGAATATGACCTGCTGGAATATCTCCTGCGGAATCAGCGTTTGGTCTTGACTCGCGAGCAAATTTTGCAACAGGTCTGGGGCTACGACTACTTTGGGGATACCAACGTGGTAGATGTATATATACGCTATTTGCGCGCCAAGATAGAGAAATTCACCGATAATAAGTACATCCATACCGTGCGAGGCGTGGGTTATGTCCTTAAAAACTAACCGGCTGGCTCTTCCTTGGTATAAAATCAAAAAATGGCGCCTCCGGCTAAAACAGCCGCGCATTTCCACCAAGATAACGGCTCTGTACGCGGCGCTCCTCTTTGTCACCTTGCTGATAATGAGCCTCCTCATGACCATGGGGGTATATCTGACTTTTTATCACCAAGCGGAAGTGGAGATAGAAATCAGCAAGCATCATGTTATGGACAGGTTGGCTCGCGAGGAACCTCTGAATTTCGAGCTGGATTTTGGGCGAGATGATCCCTTGCTTCCCGGGGTGGTGCTAAGAGTGACGGATGTGGTGGGACAACTAATCTACGAAAACGACAGCCACTACCCTTCCATTGAACGGGTTAGGCGAGGGATTCGCGCCAATCCTCCTTTTTGGGCAAATTCCCGTTTTTTTGTGTCGGATTTGCGGAACATGAGCCTTTATTACACCGTGGAAACCGTAACCCAAGGGGGACGCATCTATCAACTGCATTTTTTCCGCACCATCACGGCGGAGAAGGCTTTTTTGGCCTCCTTGGTGAAATTTCTGTTGATAATCAATGTGGTGGCTTTTTTGCTGGCGCTCCTTACGGGGTTTTTGGTCAGCAATAAAATCCTCAGCCCCATTCGCCAAATGACTAAGGCCGCCAGACGTATCGAAGTGGAGCGCCTAGACAGACGCATTGAATTGCCGCCGGTGAAGGATGAACTGTACGAGCTGGCGGATACCTTGAATCACATGCTGGACAGGTTACAACAAGGGTTTGCCAGCCAGCAGCGGTTTGTGTCGGATGCCTCCCATGAACTGAGGACGCCGGTGACGGTGCTGCTAGGGTATGCGGATCTCTTGACGCGCTGGGGCAAAGATGACCCGGAGGTCTTGGCCGAAAGTATCGCCTCCATTCGCTCGGAAGCGGAGAATATGCAGGAGCTAATCGAGCGGCTCCTATTTTTAGCCAGAGCCGACCAAAAACGGCAGACGCTACACATGGAAGAGCTTGATACCGCGCCGCTTTTGGCGGATGTGATGAAAAAAATGGAGCTTACGGCGCCGAACCACAGCTTAACGCTGACGGCTAACGACAACGGCAGCGTAATGGCCGATGGAGGCGCCTTGCGGCAACTTTTGCGTATTTTTCTGGATAACGCCGTAAAGTACACCCCCGATGGCGGCAAGATTACCTTGTCGGGGGAACGGCAGAGCGATTTTATGGCTGTGACCATAAAGGACAACGGTATCGGCATCGCCAAAGAGGAGCAGGAGAAAATTTTTGAGCGTTTCTATCGGGTGGACAGTTCCCGCACCAAGGGCGAAAATTCCACCGGGGGGAGCGGCTTGGGACTGTCCATTGCCAAGTGGATAGCGGCTAAGCACGGTATCGAGATAAAAGTAACGAGCGAGCCGGGGAAGGGGACGGCCTTCACCTTACTCATTCCCTTGGTAAAAAAATAAACGGAGGCAAACAGCCATGAAGATATTGGTCACCGGAGCAGGGGGGCAGTTGGGCTTTGATGTGACAAAGGAGTGCCAAAGACGCGGCTTTTCCGTTTGGGGGGCGACAAGGCAAGATTTTTCCCTGACGGATACGGCCAAGATGGAGGAGCAGGTCAGGCGTTTTTCGCCGGAGGCGGTTATTCACTGCGCCGCCTACACGGCGGTGGATAAGGCCGAAGACGAAAAGGAGACGGCTTACGCCGTCAACGCCATGGCCACGCGGAATCTAGCCGTCATCTGCCGCGACCTAGGGGCAAAATTTATTTATATCAGCACCGATTACGTTTTTCCCGGGAAGGGCGAGAAATTTTACGAGCCGGAGGACGCCAAAGAGCCGCTAAACGCTTATGGCGCATCGAAATTAGCCGGAGAAGAAGCGGTGCAGGAAATGTTGACGAATTATTTCATTGTGCGCATTTCGTGGGTCTTTGGGCGAAACGGCAAAAATTTTATTCGCACCATGCTGAATTTAAGCGAAACCCATAATGAAATTAAGGTGGTGGCGGATCAAATCGGCTCCCCTACCTATACCAAAGATTTGGCGCCGCTACTGCTTGATATGGCAGCCAGCGATAAATACGGGGTGTATCACGCCACCAACGAAGGCGTTTGCTCGTGGGCAACACTCGCCGCCGAGGTGTTCCGGCAAGCCGGACGACGCACTAAAGTTATAGAAGTGCCTACTGCGGCTTACCCCACCAAGGCGACCCGGCCTTTAAATTCGCGGCTGAGTAAAGCGTGCCTAGATGAGGCCGGTTTTCAGCGGCTACCCGACTGGCGCGATGCCGTAAGGCGATACCTAAGCGAGCTAAGGGAGGCGCGGTAATGGTTTACCTCTTGAAATTCGGCGCCGGTTGGCTGTTGCCGCCGGGAACTTTTATTCTGTTGCTCCTTTTTTTGGTGTGGCGGCTGTGGAAGAAGAATGAGCGCAGAATCGCGGCGGCGCTGGCCGGCGTGACGTTTGTCCTTTATCTCTTTTGTACCTCGCTGTTGGCGGAGGCTCTAATGAGCCGCTTAGAGAACGCCTACCCGGTGCCGGATAATCCCCAAGGGGACGTGATAATCATGTTGGGGGGCGGCGCTTTACCCGATACCCACGACGTTGACGGCGCCGGGACGCTGTGCGCTTCCCCGGCCAATCGCCTTTTAACTGCGGCTAGGCTTCAGCGGAAATTAAATATTCCGGTACTGCTTTCCGGCGGCAAGGTCTATGACGACAGCGGCGAAGAGGCGAAAATTGCGGCCAGAGTTTTAGAAGGTTTGGGGGTGCCGCCGGAGATGATTTTGGTGGAAACGCGCAGTATCAACACCAATCAGAACGCCAGATTTTCGGCCGAGATTTTAAGCGAGCAGGGACTAACAAGGCCGATTCTCGTCACCTCCGCCTTCCACATGAAGCGGTCGGTGCTGAATTTCACCGAGTACGGCGTGAAAGTATTGCCTTACCCGGCGGATTATCTAACCAATCCCGAGCATACCTTTCACTACAACAAACTAAAACCCAGCGCCGACGCATTGCGCGATAATGTCACTGTCTTGCAGGAGGCACTGCGCACCGTGGTGACGCAGATCAGCGGATTATAAAATCTATTATGGGGTGCAGGGGCGAAGTCCCTGCTAGGAGTCCAGAGGGCGAAGCCCTTTGGTCAGGGTTTGGGGCGAAACCCCAACAAAAAAACAAGGAGTAAACATGACCAAGAAGCTGACAGAGGGCGAGCCGGCCAAGCTGATTTTTTTCTTCACCTTGCCCCTTTTGGCGGGCAATATTTTTCAACAGATGTACGCCTTTGTAGATACCCTGATTGTGGGGCGGTTCTTGGGGGTGGAGGCACTAGCGGCGGTGGGCTGTACCGGGAGCCTCATGTTTCTCATGTTGGGCTTTGTCATGGGGCTGACCACCGGCTTTTCCATCTATACGGGGCAGCGGTTTGGCGCCAAAGATGACAGGGGGGTGCGACAAAGCGCCGCCGCTTGCGCCGTGCTGTGTCTTATAATTTCCCTCATTCTGACTGTAGTTGGCGTGGCCATGTGCCGGTGGTTTCTCATTTGGATGCAGACGCCGCCAGAAATTTTGGAGGGCGCCTATCAGTTTATCAGCATTATTTATGCCGGGATAATCGTGTTTGTTTTCCTGCAGATGCAGTCCAATATCATTCGCGCCTTGGGGGACAGTCGAACGCCTACGCTAATCATGGGCATAGGCATTGGTCTAAACATCATTTTGGAGCCGGTGGCCATTTTGGTTTTGGATTGGGGGATACCCGGGGCGGCTTTGGCCACGGTGGTTTCCCAGTTTATCGGCAACGTACTTTCCTTTTTGTTTATCCTGAAAAAAATGCCCGTCCTGCATACTCGGCGGCGTGATTGGCTGGTGGCTACATCGCGGAAAATGCTGTGGGCACATGCACGCATCGGCTTTCCCATGGGATTTCAGACCTCGGTCATCGCAGTGGGGGCGGTTATTTTGCAGGTAGCGCTGAATAATCTGGGGCCAACGGCAGTGGCGGCTTACGCGGCCTCCCAGAAAGTTGACAGCATTGCCACCATGCCCATGATGTCTTTCGGACTAGCCATGGCGGCCTATACGGCGCAAAATTACGGAGCGCGGCAATACGAACGCATTGCCGATGGGGTGAAAAAGTGTATCTATATGTCGGGAACTTTCAGCCTCGTGGCCGGAGCCTTTAATATAATTTTCGGCCCGGACATTATGTACCTCTTTGTGGGGGAAGGCGCCGAGCAGGTAGTGGAGTACGGGCAAACATACCTGACGATAAACGGCGCGTGTTATTGGATTTTGGCCTTGCTGTTTATTTATCGCAATACCTTGCAGGGCTTGGGGCAAAGTACCGTTCCCACTATTGCCGGGGTCATGGAACTCATCATGCGGTCGGCGGCGGCTATTGTTTTGGTTAGTTTTTGGGGTTACTTTGGCGCCTGTTGGGCGAATCCCTTGGCGTGGCTCGGCGCCTGTTTGCCCTTGGGGATAGCTTACTACGCCACCGGACGGCAACTTATACCGGAGAGCGTTAGACATTCCGCAGGAAGGTCTTAGGCTCTCCGTATATGCCGCGGACGAGCATTATCATTTTGGTAAAATTCATTGTTCGCGAGTATAGACGGATGGCGACCCCTTAATTTTAGGCAGAGGTGAAGAGATTGACGGACACATTGTATCAAGCTCCCGTAACGGTGCTGGGCATAGGCAACGTTATTTTGCGCGACGAAGGTTTTGGCGTGCGAGTGGTGGAGTATTTGGCGGCAAGCTACGATTTTCCGGAGACGGTGCAGCTGGTTGACGGCGGCACGCTAGGCATCGAGCTTACCCACTACGTCACGGGCAGTGAAAAACTTTTGGTCATAGACTCCATTGATGGGGGAGAAGCTCCCGGCTCCCTCTTTTTTTTGCGGAACGACGAAGTAGAGGCGCACTTCCAAAATAAAATTTCGGCGCATGAAGTGGGCATCCAAGACGTGCTGTCTTTGCTTGCGATTACGGGCAAAAAAATCCCGGAAGTAGTGGTCATAGGCGCGCAGCCCTTTGACCTCACGGCTGGAGTGGGGCTGAGTGAAAACATGGGGGCGCTAATCGAGCCTATTGCTCGACGAGCCTTACAAGTTTTAGCTGGCTGGGGAATTAGCGCCGAGCCAAAAACTCAGGGTGCTTCCCTTGACTTTAGCGTGGTGGCCGAGGCACAGGCAAAATAAGGAGAGGGGTCAAGAGGTATCAGCAGGTTTTTGAGAAAAAAAGAGTTTTTTGCCAAAATAAAAAAGGAATTTGGGCGGAGCGTGACGAATATAGGCGCGTGAGGTTGTTTAAGAGCATTTTTTACCGGAGGGTAGTACATAATGATTAAGCTGACCAAATTTAATTCCGAGGGCAATAAAAAAGGAGAATTTGTCCTCAACGCCGAAGTAATAGAAACCATAGAGGAAACCCCGGATACGGTGGTTACCCTCACCAATGGCAAGAAACTCATCGTGGACGAACCCATGGACGAGATCGTGCGTCGGGTGATGAAATATCGTCGCGCCTTGAAGCAATTCTGAGGAAAATGGAGACAGTTTGATTTTTTTCTGCTATAATAGCGAAATCATTGTTTTATAAAGTAGAGGGGGAGCGCAATGGCTGATGAAGAGAAAGAGGTAGAGGCGGCGCCGGAGAAAAAGAAGTCGCCGATAATCCTGGTGGCAGTGCTAGTGCTGGTGGGACTGGTGCTGGCGGCGGGTATTTCCTTCTTTGTCACCACGAAGCTGATGGCCGACACGGCCTCCGATGTCAGCGCCAGTAAATACCATGACCCTGGGGTGTTTCATTCTTTGGGAGATGCCAAAGAGGGCATCTTAGTGAACGTGGGTGGCTCCAAAGCCGGAAAATTCCTCAAGACCCACATCATCCTAGAGATGAACCCCGGCAAAAAGGACATTGTGGCAGAGGGCAAGGTCAATGACGTGGCCAATACGAAGATACTGGACACGGTTTTGCAGATCCTGCGTTCGTCTAAGCTGGAGGAGTTCGACGCGGCAAGACAGGACGATCTCAAGAAGAAGATAAAAGACAAGCTGAACGAAACACTGGGCGAGGGTTCCATCTATGAGGTTTATATCACCAGCTTCCTGCTTCAGTAGTGAAGATCCGGGTAGCCGGGTCATAATGAGGAAAGGGGGGAGCAAGGCTTGGCAGATGACGTCTTATCTCAATCAGAGATAGATAAACTGCTGTCTGCACTCTCAGAGGGAACAGTTTCCGCCGAAGAAGTAAAAGCCGACGAGGCGCAAAAGAAGGTTAAGCCTTACGACTTTAAGCGTCCCGACAAGTTCTCCAAGGATCAGATTCGCACGCTCTACATGATGCACGAAAACTTTGCTCGCATACTCAACACCTACCTATCTACTCACTTGCGTACCATGGTTAAAGTGGAAGTGGCCTCGGTAGAACAGCTGACCTATCAGGAGTTTGTCCAATCCTTGGCCAATCCCAGTGTGATAAGCATCATGGCGGTGCCGCCCCTCAAGGGCAATATCATCATGGAGGTCAATACCGAAATAGCTTTCGCCTTCATAGAGAGGGTCTTTGGCGGCGAAGGCAAGAGCGGCATGAAGCCTAGGGTACTGACGGAGATAGAGCTGGCGGTCATGAAACGCTTTGTGGATACGGCGGCTTCCCATCTAAAGGAATCTTGGTCAAATGTGGCCGAGTTTTATCCGACGCTGGAGGCCACCGAGTCAAATCCCCAGTTTGCCCAAATAGTACCGCCGGGGGACATGGTGGTTATTATCACCGTTCAAATGAAGGTAGGGGACGTAGAGGGCATGATGAATATCTGCATTCCCTACTTGGTTCTGGAACCGGTCATGCCCAAACTCACTACCACCTTCTGGGTGGCCTCCTCCATTGCCAAAGAGGACAATCCTCAACAGGTGGAGGCGCTACGCAAGAAGATTGAACGCACGCGAGTGCCTTTCGTGGTGGAAATCGGTACGGTGGATATTACTATTCGAGAATTTCTCACTTTGGGATTCGGGGACGTTTTGCAGATTGACACCAAGACCGACGCAGAACTTCGTTGCTTGGTGGGAAGCAGACATAAGTTTTATTGTCGTCCGGGTACATCAGGGAAAAAGATGGCAGTACAAATCACGCGAGTAATAAAAGAAGGGGATGAAGATACTGATGAGTGACGATATGATCTCGCAAGAGGAGATTGATGCCTTGCTCAACGGCGGCGCAGTACCGTCGGCAGATTCGGCACCGGCTCCGGCGGGAGAAGCGGAGGCGTCAGCGCCTGCCGCTGACAGTAGTTCATCTCAATTCGATGATGTGCTTTCGGATATCGAAAAGGACGCTTTAGGGGAAATCGGTAATATTTCCATGGGTAGCGCAGCCACTACCCTCTCCGTACTTTTAGGACACAAGGTCTCTATCACTACGCCGACTGTGTCTGTAGCCACCATGAGCATGATACGGGAACATTACCCCATGCCCTACCTCATTGTGGAAGTGGGCTACACCATCGGCATTGACGGTAACAATGTGCTGGCCATTCAGGCGCAGGATGCGGCCATTATCGCCGACCTGATGATGGGCGGCGACGGCACTAACCCCGACACGGAGATTGGCGAAATCGCCATGAGCGCCGTGGGCGAGTCCATGAATCAGATGATGGGGACGGTGGCTACCTCTCTGTCGTCTATGTTCAACAAGAAAATAGATATTTCACCTCCAAAGGTAAATCTGATAGATTTAGGCTCCGAAGATAAAGTGACGGAGATTGTGGGCAACGATGACCCCATAGTTCGCACATCATTCCGCATGGAAGTAGAGGGACTCATTGACAGCGAAATCATGCAAATCCTGCCCATACATGTGGCCAAGGAGATGGTGGAAGCGCTGACCAGCGGCGTGAATGAACCTGCCGCCGAAGCCGCGCCGCCTCCACCGCCGCCGGCTCCTACCCCTGCTCCTGCGCCGCCTCCTCAGGCAGCTCCCACGCCGCCACCGGCTCAAGCGGCGCCGCCTCCTCAAGGAGGTTATGGCGGAGGTTACGGCGGAGGCTATGGAGGAGGGTACGGGATGCCTATGCAACAAATGGCCAGCAACGTACCGGTACAACAAGCGCAATTCGTGCCTCTCAGCATGGAGCCGGTGCAGCTCAATGATGCCAACATCGGTCTCATACTGGATGTGCCGCTACAGATTACGGTGGAACTGGGCAGGACAAGAAAATCCATCAAAGAAGTCCTAGAGTTTACCAATGGTTCTATCGTGGAACTTGATAAGCTGGCCGGCGAGCCGGTGGATATAATGGTAAATGGTAAGTATTTGGCCAAAGGCGAAGTGGTGGTCATCGAGGAAAACTTTGGTGTGCGCATCACCGATATAGTAAGTCCGGCTGAAAGAGCTGCCAAGCTCCAGTGAGCTGACCGCGGGTAGAAGAGGATTTTCCCGTTGGCGGTTCTTGTGGTTTTTGGTTATAACATATATAATACTCCCATTGTTAATTTGGTTGCTTTTTGCAAAGGAGAGATGAAGTATGGCAGTACGAGTTTTGGTAGTGGACGATGCGGCATTCATGCGCATGATGGTCAAGGACATTCTGAGCAAGAACGGTTATGAGGTCGTGGGCGAAGCGGAAAATGGCATGAAGGCCTTAGAAAAATATCAGGAACTGAAGCCGGATCTCACCACCATGGATATCACCATGCCCGAAATGGATGGCATCAGCGCGGTGAAAGAGATTAAGAAAATCGATCCCAATGCCAAGATCGTCATGTGCAGCGCCATGGGACAGCAAGCCATGGTTATCGAGGCGATTCAGGCCGGCGCGAGAGACTTTATCGTGAAGCCCTTCCAAGCTGACCGCGTTCTTGAGGCTGTGCGTAAAGCCGTTGGTTGATGAAGATAATGAACTGGGGTCGGATGCTTTTCCTGCTGGGAGTCGCGCTTCTGTTGATATGGCCTGACAGCGGCTTTGCGGCGCCGGAGGGTTCTGCTTCCTCGGGCTATTTAGCCGGTTACGAGGAAGCGGAGCCGCGTCCGGCTCCTATTTCTGTTTTTTCCACCGTAGCTTATGTGCTGAGTCTCTTGGCAGTGTTCGCTTTTGTACTCCTGCTCGCCTATTTTGCCACGAGATTTTTGGGTAAGCAACTCAATCAGCACCGACTGGGAAACGGGAAGATTCTTACCCATTTGCCGCTTGGCCCCAAACAGTCGGTGTGCGTGGTTGAATTGGCGGACAGGGTACTGGTGCTGGGGGTCACGGAAGGGTCGGTTAATCTCTTGACCGAAATAACTGACCCGGAGGAAATAGAGGAATTGCATCGGCAAAATATGATTCGCCCCGATAGCGACGAGGGGATTTTTGCCAAGGAATTTGGGGTACTGACTTCCTTAGCGCAAAAGGTGGATTCGTTTCGTAAGTGAGGGAGTTGTGGGCGTGGGTCGTCAACGAATGTTTTTCATCTGGGGAGGGGTTTTGGCTCTGTGGATGCTCGCCGGCGAGGCTTTGGCGGCGCCGCTGGTACCCAATCTCAATGTGACGGTAGGCACCTCCGACAGTCCCCAAGATGTGGCTGTGACCTTGCAGGTAATGGCCGTTCTCACCATCGTGTCCATGGCGCCGGCCATTTTGATCATGACTACCTCCTTCGTGCGAATTGTGGTGGTGATCGGCTTTTTAAGGAATGCGCTATCTACCCAAAATGTACCGCCCAACCAAGTGGTTATTTCCCTAGCCATGTTTCTGACCTTCTATATTATGAGTCCCTACTGGTCAGAGGCGAACGACCAAGCTCTGCAACCGTATCTGGCCGGGCAGATCACCCAAGAAGAGGCTCTGACTAACGCCGTAGAACCCATGCGCGAATTTATGTTTAAGCAGACTCGCGAATCGGATTTGGCGCTCTTTGTGAATCTCTCGGAGTCCGAACGACCGGATTCGCCGGAGGATGTATCGACTTTTACCTTGATACCGGCCTTTATCATCAGCGAGCTGAAGACCGGATTCCAAATTGGTTTCATGATATATATTCCCTTCATAGTCATTGACATGATCGTGGCCAGTACCCTCATGTCCATGGGTATGATGATGTTGCCGCCGGTAATGATTTCGCTCCCCTTTAAGATATTGCTCTTTGTCATGGTTGACGGCTGGCAACTTTTGATAAAATCATTGATTGTCAGTTTCAAGTAGGTTCAGGGGAAGGGGGCGTGGTAAATGTCGGGAGACGTGGTAATACAGCTGGCGCAACAGGCGCTGATTATAGTGCTTTTGGTGGCGGCGCCCATGCTGGGTTTAGGTCTTATCGTGGGACTCGCCGTCAGCGTTTTTCAGACCACCACCTCTATTCAGGAACAGACACTGGCCTTCATCCCCAAGATTATCGCGGTCTTTGTGGCCATTCTCGTTTTTGGCCCTTGGATGCTCCGCATCATGGTGGAGTTTGTTACCAATATTTTTGTTGATTTGCCGCTGTATATTCGTTAGTTCTGTGCCAAGAGTAGGCGCGAATATCATAGAGGCTAAATAATATGGACTTATACGAATTATTGCAGGGACACGCGGCGCTTTTCCTTCTGCTCATGGCGCGGGTCAGCGGCATTTTCATCATTACGCCTTTTTTTGGCAGCATGAACGTACCGGTTTATTTTCGCGCCGGCATGACCTTTGTTATTTCGCTACTGCTCTATCCGGTGGTGGAAGGTATGCAGACGGTGGAGGCGCCGGGAACGGCGCTGATGTATGCAGTGGCCATCGCCGCAGAAATATTTATCGGATGGCTTATCGGTATGGTGGCATATATTTCCTTTTCCGCCATTCACATGGGCGGTAAAGTCATGGATATGCAAGCTGGGTTTTCAATGGTAAATGTGATGGATCCAACTTCCGGTCAGCAGATTCCGCTCATCGGGAGTTTTCTTTATAATTTGGGCGTTATGATTTTCCTAGTGACCAACGGTCACCACATGATCTTAAACGCTTTAGTGGGGAGTTTTCAATGGGTACCTATCTTGGGCATCCAGCCGGATGCATCACTGGCCATACTGATGGCCAATTTTACCGCCGGGATTTTCCTCACAGGGATGAAGATTGCCATGCCTGTAACCTTTGCCATACTCCTCACCAATGTGGGCATGGGCATCCTCGCCCGTACCATGCCGCAACTGAATATTTTCGTGGTGGGCATACCGCTACATATTATGCTGGGGTTGGGGACGCTCATGATGGTGTTGCCTTTTTACGTCATGTTTTTGGATGTGTTGTTTGATGAGATGTACGGACATATATCCGCCGCCGTCGGTTATTTGCGCTAAAGACTTCGTTTTTGACCTGCAACTCTTTGCCGAAGGCGAAAAAACCGAGGAACCCACCAGCAAAAAAAGGGCAGATGCGAGAAAAAAAGGACAGGTGGCTAAAAGTCAAGAGCTAAACACCGCCTTTGTCCTTTTAATGGGGTTCTTTGTCCTGCGCATAATGTGGGAGAGTATCTACGGCAACATCGTGGAATACACGGTATATATCTATGGTCATCTAGTGCAGACCATGGATACGGAAACAGTGCGAGAGCTTATCATCGGCATCATCCTTTTGCTCTTTAAGACGTCTATGCCCATTATGATAGCCATTCTCCTCATTGGCCTAGCGGTAAATTTTTATCAGGTGGGGCTGGCTTTCAATACGGACAGTTTGCAATTCAATTTGGGAAAGCTGGATCCTATCAAGGGATTCAGCAAGATAATTTCCAAGCGTTCCTTGGTGGAACTTTTAAAGTCCTTAATGAAAATAGCCATTATCGGCTTTTTCCTCGCTCGTTTTATGAAGGAGCAATTGCCCTTTATTCCCCAGTTTATATACTATGATTTAGGCACCAGCCTAGAGAAGATAGCCGATATAATCTTTGCCATGGCCTTTCAAGTGATTGCGGTTATCATGATTCTGGGCGTTATCGATTTAGCTTACCAAAAGTGGCAAACCACCCAAGACCTCAAAATGACGAAGCAGGAAGTCAAAGAGGAAATGAAGCAATCCGAAGGCGATCCGCAAATCAAGGGTAAGCGTAGGCAAAAGCAACGGGAAATGGCCATGGCTCGCATGATGCAACAAGTACCCCAAGCTGATGTTATCATCACTAACCCGACCCATTACGCCGTAGCTCTAAAATATGACAAGACCATGGCCGCTCCTCAAGTGGTGGCCAAGGGGCAGGATTTCGTGGCGCGGCGCATCAAAGAGATAGCTCGCGAAAACTCCGTGGCCATCGTGGAAAATAAGCCGTTGGCCAGAACTCTCTTTGCCACGGTGGAAGTGGGAGACCTAGTTCCGCCGGAACTTTATCAGGCGGTGGCGGAAGTCCTCGCCTATGTGTATCGTTTGAAAAAACGCCGTCGCGGCTACGCATAAAAACAAAAGGAGTTAGAAATGGCTGGTGTAAGCAGCGCCTCTCTAAGAGGCGGCGGTTTGGTGGATTCCATCAAGAAGATGAGCGATGTCATCATAGCGCTGACTATTGTCACGATAGTTATTATGATGATTATTCCGCTCCCTACTTTGCTGTTGGATCTTCTTATCTGCCTGAATATTACCGTGGCTTTGGTGATAGTCATTTCCACCATATATAACACGGAGGCGCTGGATTTGTCGGTGTTCCCATCCTTGCTCCTTGTGACCACCCTCTTTCGTTTGGCGCTTAATATTTCATCTACTAGGCTTATACTTCTGGACGGGTATGCCGGCGAGGTTATCACCGCCTTCGGTAATTTCGTCGTCGGAGGTAACGCCGTGGTGGGTTTCATCATGTTCGTTATCTTGGTTATTATTCAGTTTATCGTCATTACCAAAGGCTCGGAGCGTGTGGCCGAGGTGTCGGCGCGTTTTACCTTGGATGCCATGCCAGGTAAGCAAATGGCCATCGACGCTGACCTAAATCAGGGAGCTATCACCGACGCCGAGGCCAAAATTCGCCGGGAAAAAATCCAACGAGAAGCAGATTTTTTCGGCGCTATGGATGGTGCCAGCAAATTCGTTAAGGGCGATGCCATAGCCGCCATTATCATTATGCTCATCAACATTGCCGGGGGCTTTGTCATCGGCATGGTGCAACGAGATATGGAAGCGGCGCAAGCCCTCCAGCAATATACCCTCCTTACCGTGGGCGAAGGTCTCGTCAGCCAAATACCGGCGCTACTCATTTCTACCGCCACCGGTCTTATCGTTACTCGCGCCGCCTCCGAGGGTAATTTGGGCGCCGACATTGTTAATCAGCTAATCAAGAACGATCGCATCTTCTTCATCATCAGCGGCGTGTTGGTATTCTTAGCCATGGTACCTGGCCTTCCCGGCATTCCTTTCTTGGCGCTGTCGGCGGCTTGCGCTTTCTTGGGATACAATCTGCGGCAAAAAGTGGAGCGGCAAGAAGATACCACTCAAGTGGAAAAGAAGGCCAAAGCCAAAGAAGAAGCCACCAAACCGGAGAATATCGTTTCTCTCTTGCAGGTGGATCCCATGGAACTGGAAATCGGTTACAGTTTGATTCCCTTGGTGGATACGGGACAGGGCGGCGACCTCTTGGATCGCATTGTGATGATTCGTCGCCAGTGCGCTTTGGAATTGGGGTTAGTCGTTCCTACCATTCGCATTCGCGACAACATCCAAATCAAGCCTAACGCTTACATTATAAAGCTCAAGGGCATCGAGATCGCCAAGGGCGAACTCTTGCTGGATCACTACCTAGCCATGAATTCGGGGACGGTGTTCGAGGAAGTGCCGGGGATAGAAACCACGGAACCGGCCTTTGGACTCCCGGCGCTCTGGATACCGGAGTCGGAAAGGGAGCAGGCGGAACTCAACGGCTACACCGTGGTGGATGCGGTATCGGTGCTGGCCACCCACCTCACGGAAGTCATCAAGGCGCATGCCGACGAGATTCTGGGACGGCAAGAGACCCAAGACCTCATCGAAAACCTCAAGAAGACCAACGAATCCTTGGTGGAAGAGGTTGTGCCGGAGCTTATGAACGTGGGCGAAATCCAAAAAGTCCTAGCCAATCTCCTCAGAGAGCGGATCTCTATTCGCGACATGGCTACCATTTTGGAGGTGCTGGCCGATTATGCCAGAGCCACCAAGGACACGGAGATTCTCACGGAGTATGTGCGTCACGCCATGGCGCGTCATATATCGCAACAGTATGTGCAGGGAAATGTTCTGCCCTGCGTCACCTTGGAGCCGTCCTTGGAAAATCGCATCGCCGGCGGCGTGCAGCGCACGGATCATGGTTCCTATGTAAGCATGGATCCTGATTCCATGCAGAAGCTGATAAATTCTTTGAATACCGAACTTTCCAAGCTGACCAATATGGGCTACCAGCCTATAGTCCTTACCAGTCCGGCTGTGCGGCTGTATTTCCGCAAACTGGTGGAGCGTTCGGTGCCGGGGCTTGTTGTCCTCTCCCATGCTGAGATAGACCAGACGGTAGAGATACAAATTCTTGGGGTGGTGAAGATTTAAGTTGCAGATCAGGGTATTTAGAGCCACTTCCATGAAGGAGGCCATGGAGCAGGTCAAAAACGAGTTAGGTCGCGATGCGGTCATCTTGCATACCAAAAAATATCGGGAGGGCGGCTTTTTGGGTTATCGCAGCAAAGAAGTGGTGGAGGTTACCGCCGCCTTGAAAGAAGAAGAAAAGGTAAAGAAAAAGTCCTCCGGCAAGAAGGGCAAAAAGAAAGATACCGAAGCTCCGCCCCTGCCGGTAACGCCGGTTTTTCCCTCATCAGTGTTGAACCAGTATAAAACCAGCGGCACCGAGGCAGGCGTAGAGTTGGCCGAGCAGGGCAGTCCTCCTTTCGGACAGACGAGGCAACCGCCTGTCAAGACACCTGCCTTAAAACCTCCGGCCTTTCCCGATTTCAATTCTGCCGGTAGCCGTGTAATTAAGGCCGAAGCGTTTCAGCCAGCAGCCGAGGCTGTCGCAGGAATCCCCGGCACCGCGCCGGGAGCGCCCAATCTGATGCCCCCGGTAACTGCCGTGTCCAGCCCGGAGGATGCCGCTAAAATACAACGGCTGGAGGACGAACTGGCGCAGATGAAATCGGTGCTTGCTCAGTACATGCGCAAGGATCAGCCGGAAAATATGGTTTCTCTGCAAGAAGCCCTTCTCCATCAAGAGGTATGCGATGCTGTTTTGGCGGATATGGCGGCCAAATCGGGGGTGGGTGAAACCTTGGTTGATTGCCGCACGGAGGAGGCTAAGGCCACTCTCGCCACTTATTTAAATAAAGTGATGAAGTTCTCCGACGGCATAAAACTGAACAAGCATGGCATTCGCATTGCCGCCCTCATCGGCGCCACCGGGGTGGGAAAGACCACCACTTTGGCCAAAATCGCCGCTAGGTTTGTCCTAGAAAAGGGCATTAAGGCGGCCTTGGTTACTGCCGATACCTACCGCATTTCGGCGGTAGAGCAATTAAAGACCTATTCGGATATTATTGGGGTGCCGCTGGACATTGTTTATACGCCCCAAGAACTGCGTCGCGCCATTATAAAGCACAAGGATAAGGACTTGATTTTGGTTGATACCGCCGGTCGCAGTCAGCATAACGACTTTCAAATGAAGGAACTGAGGGAATTTCTCGAAGTCGATAACCACATGGAGCGACATTTGGTCTTGAGCGCCACCACTAAGGAACGGGATGCGGCTTCCATCATTGAGAAATTTTCCGCTTGTAACCCCAATCATATAATTTTTACCAAGACCGATGAGACCAGCAGTTTAGGGATGATACTGAACCTGCTTAGGGATAAGAATATATCGCTATCCTACCTGACGAACGGACAAAGCGTACCCGATGATATTCTCCCCGCCAGCTCGGAGATGCTGGCGGATATACTGTTGAGGGATAAACTATGACGGATCAGGCAACCAAACTCAGACAACTGGTAACGGACAAGGAGCCGGATGTGTCCGAAGCCTTAAAAGAGGCCGCCAGCCCCATAGCCCCCCCCACATTGTCCGGCGCTAGGGAGGATACCAGAGTTATCGCCATCACCAGCGGTAAAGGCGGTGTGGGTAAAACCAATTTGACGGTGAACCTTGCCATTGCCTTGGGACAGAAAGGGCATCGAGTGCTGGTTATCGATGCGGACTTAGGTATGGCCAACGTGGATGTGGTACTGGGGAGCATGTCTAGGCATCACTTGCTGAATCTTTTAGAGGATGATGTGGAGCTGGATGACGTGCTTATTCAAGGCCCTTACGGCATTCACTACATCTCCGGCGGTTCCGGCATCGAAAAAGCTCAGGACTTCAGCTACGAGGATAGGCAGAAGCTCATGCACAAACTTTCCGGGTGCGGTAAACTGGCGGATATTATTTTGGTGGATACGGGAGCCGGCCTCGGGAAAAACGTTATGGATTTTATTTTGGCGGCGGACGAGGTGTATTTGGTGACAACGCCAGAACCCACTGCGCTCACCGATGCCTACGCCGTAATGAAAGCCTACAGCATGTACGCTACCAACAAGAATATAAAATTAGTGGTGAATCGCGTATATGACGAGCAGGAAAGCAACGACGTGGTGACCAAATTGCAACAGACCTCGGAGAAATTTTTAAAGATGCCCATCGGTTGTTTGGGATATATATACGAAGATAGGAGCGTAGCCAGTGCCGTCAGGAATCAAAAACCCTTTTTGGTGAGCCAACCAAAATCAGTGGCTGCAAAATGCGTTATAGCCATGGCGGATACGGTTCTTTACGGTGGACGGATGACGGTAAAAAAAGGATGGCGAGGTTTCCTGCAACAAATTTTCAATTTTTCGCGTGTCTAATGGAGGAAATTTTTATATGTCGGGCGAATTAATAAAGGCAAAAGATGTTCTCAAGGTGGGGCAACGGCTGGAATTTTACGTTGGGAACGATGACGACCGTTATCCCAGCCGCATCGAAGACCTTACCGAGGAAGAAATCTTGGTGGCTATGCCCGTAAACAGCAAGCGTGTACCGGTCATTCCGGCGCGAGGCGAGCATATTTACGCCTTGGCCGTGGGCGAACGGTGTCGATATAGATTTTTTGCCATCTGTCGCGGCACCAAGGTGTTAGACGGCAATATTCCCGTGCTGGTCTTGAGTCGCCCGGACACCGTTGACCGCTTCCAGAACCGTCGCTTCGTGCGCATTAAGATGAGTCAGCAAGTCCGAGTGACGGTGATAAATGAAGACGGTTCTTTGGCCGAACCTGTTCTCACCTACACGATTGACCTTAGCGGCTCCGGAATATGTTTTGTCATGAAGGAGCCGGTGAAGGTGGGGCTAACGGTCAGTATGTTCATCTTTGGAGTGCCAGACGGCAGCAACATGGATGTGCTGGGTGAAGTGATTCGCTCGGATGCTACGGAAAACGCCGCCGACGAAAGGATTTATCATGTGGGAGTCAAGTTTAAGCACTTGTCCAGACCGGTGGTAAATAGGCTCGTGCACTACTTGTTCGGCGTGCAACGCAAGTATATTGCCAAAGGGGTAGAGATCTATTCCTAAGGATGGGGTGATAGGGATGATAAAGGTCTTGATTGCCGATGATTCGGCCTTTATGCGCAAGGTGCTCACCGATGTTTTCGACAAACAGCCGGATTTTGCGGTGGTGGGCACGGCTAATAACGGTCAAGAGGCCGTCAAGAAGACCAAGGAACTGAAACCCGATATTGTCACCATGGATGTCAATATGCCGGTTATGGACGGCCTAGAGGCACTAAGGTTAATCATGAGGGAATGCCCCACGCCGGTGGTGATGATCAGCAGTCTGACACAACAAGGGACAACGGCCACCATCAAGGCTTTGAGCTTAGGGGCGGTGGATTTCATCAGCAAGGTAGGCGGCTCCGTGTCTCGCATCGACTCCATAGAAGCCGATATACTTTCTAAATGTCGTTTGGCCGCTAAAGCGCGAGTGAGAGCCGGCTTGAACTTGAAAAATCTTCTCTCCTCTAAGTTTGTGCCACCGAAACCGGTTCCCCCCTCGTCTCCGGTTTATCGTCGGCTCAACTGGCCGCCGCCTCCGGCAAAGGATAATAAAAAGGCGGACAGTCCTGACAAAATGTCTTCGCAAGTGGTGATTCCGGGAACGCGGCGCACAAATCCGTTACTGACAGGACGTGCGAAAATGTCATCGCCCTCCTTGAAAACGCCCACTGCCTCCATCCCGAGCAGTCAGAAGTTGGTGGCTATCGGCACTTCTACCGGAGGTCCGCAAGCCTTACAGAACGTCATCACTAGACTGCCGGGGGATCTTCCCTGCGGAGTGGTCATTGTGCAACATATGCCGGCTGGTTTTACCAAGGCGCTGGCGGAAAGGCTTGATTCCATCTCGGCCATAGCCGTGAAAGAGGCGGAGCATAACGATATTATAAAGCCGGGGCAGGTTTATTTAGCCCCGGGAAACTTCCATATGCGAATAGATATAACCGGTGACGTAAAAAAGATTCTACTCAGCCAAGACCCACCGGTGGGCAATCATCGTCCGGCGGTGGATGTCATGTTCGACTCGGTGGCGCCATTAGGAAGAAAACTCGTAGCGGTGATTATGACCGGTATGGGATGCGACGGGTGCGCCGGGATGAAAAAGATAAAGCAACAAGGCGGCTACAGCATCGCCCAAGACGAGGACACCTGCGTGGTATATGGGATGCCCAAGGCCGTGGTGGATGCTGGTCTAGCCGATGAAGTTAAACCGGTACAAGATATAGCTAGCGCCATTGTGGCGGCAGTAAAACGCTAATGAGGTATAGGGGGAATATAAATGGAAACCAACCAGTATATGGATATGTTCTTGGACGAATCCCATGAGCATTTGCAATCACTCAATGATGGTTTGCTCAGCCTCGAAGACAATATGGAAGAACTGTCCGTACTGAACGAAATCTTTCGCAACGCGCATACCCTAAAGGGCATGTCTGCCACCATGGGTTTCACCAAGACGGCGGAACTTACTCACGAGATGGAAGACGTGCTGGATCTTTTGCGTCATGAGCAGCTCAAGGTTTCCGAGGACATTATCGATGTTCTGTTTAAATGTTTGGATTCCTTGGAACAGATGGTGGATAGTATCGGCAATGGCGAAGGCGAAGACGTGGTAGATGTTTCCGACCTTGTGGCCAAACTTTCTTCCATTTCCAAGGGAACTCCCCCTCCTGCGGCTGAGGCGGCGCCTACCGCTCCTGCGGCCGCTGCTCCTGCAGCCCCTGCCGCCGGCGGCTCGGGTGGACTCCCCTTCGAGCTTACCGATACGGACAAGGAAATGATTAAACAGGCGCAAGCGGGGGGACTTCGGGGGATTCACCTGAAAGTCACTCTGTCCGAAACCTGTCTCTTGAAATCGGCTCGTTCCTACATGGTTATGAATGCCTTGGACGAGCTGGGCGAAGTGCTGAAGTCGGTGCCTCCGGCGGAAGATTTGGAACAAGAGAAATTTGAGCGTTCCTTCGACGTGGTAGTGGTTACCGCTTCCGAGGAAAAAGCCATCGAAGATGCCATCATGTCCATTTCTGAGGTGGAAAAGGCCGAAGTTGCTGTTATTGACCTGAATAAAGCGGAGGCACCTGCGCCTGCCCCGGCACCTGCGCCTGCCCCGGTTGCGCCTCCTCCGGCACCGAAACCTGCCGCTCCGGCTCCGGCCAAAGCTCCGGCTAAAGCCCCGGCGCCGGCGGCCGCAGCCAAAAAAGGTCACGGTGGGCAATCGGTACGCGTCGATATTGACAAGCTCGATACCCTTATGAACCTCATGGGCGAGTTGGTCATCAATAAGGTGCGCCTTGAACAAATCGGCCAGACCCATCGCATTAGCGAACTTAGCGAAACTCTGGAGCAGATGGACAGAGTCACCACCGACCTGCAAAATATCGTCATGAAAGTCCGCATGGTGCCGGTGAGCCAAGTGTTCAACCGTTTCCCTCGCATGGTGCGCGATGTTTCCAAGGAACTGAATAAAGAGATTAACCTGACCATCGAAGGCGAAGAGACGGAACTTGATCGTACCGTTATCGACGAAATCGGCGACCCCATCATGCACCTGTTGCGTAACTCCCTCGACCACGGCGTAGAGCATCCCGATGACCGCGAGGCCAAGGTCAAACCGCGTGTGGGCGAAGTGGGACTTATCGCTCGCCACGAAGGCACCAACGTGGTCATTATGGTTACCGACGACGGTGCCGGCATCGATGCCAATAAGATTCGCCGCAAAGCGGTGGAAAAAGGCATGATGACCCAGGACGAGGTTGATAAACTAGACGATGCCGATGCCGTGCGCATCATCTTCCTGCCCGGTTTCTCCACCGCCGAACAAATCAGCGACATATCGGGACGCGGCGTGGGTATGGACGTGGTACGCAGCAAGATCGAATCCCTCTCCGGTCACGTTGATGTGGAAACTCATATCGACGAAGGCAGTGTCTTTAAAATTAAGTTGCCTCTTACCTTGGCCATCATTCAAGCCATGCTCGTCAAGGTGCAGGAGGAAATGTACGCCATTCCCTTGGGATCCATCGACAGCACCATTAACATTCAGCCCACGGACATTAAGACGGTGCAGAACAAAGAAGTCATTGTCCTCCGGGGCGAGATCATCCCCATTATCCGCATGGAAGAAATTCTCCAAGTCCCCCATGTGAAGGACTTCAACGAGATTTTCGTAGTGGTGGTACACGCCGGAGAGGCCAAGGCCGGTATCGTGGTGGATAACTTAATCGGTCAGCAGGAGATTGTAATCAAGACCTTGGGGAATCTCTTCCAAGGCCTCAAGATGTTCTCCGGAGCTACAGTTTTGGGCGATGGCCGCGTAGCGCTGATTATCGACGTAGCCACGATGATGCAGTAAAAGGGGAGGCAAAGGACGATGGCAAACGAAGAAAACAAGGTAGCGGTAGATGAGGGCATTCAGGTAGTGGCCTTCAAACTCCGGGACGAGGAATACGGCGTCAGCATCTTAAACGTGCAGGAGATTCGCAATCTCACCGACATTACGCGAGTACCCTTCTCCGCCAACTTCATCAAGGGCGTCATCAACCTGCGGGGTAGCGTCCTGCCGGTTATCGACCTTAAGACTCGCTTAGGACTTGAGCAGACCCCCTACACCGAAAAGACCCGTATCGTTACGGTGACGGTGGATGACGTGCATGTGGGGATGCTCGTCGATGCGGTGACGGAGGTTATCACCATAGACTCTAAGCCGGTTGATACCAAAAAGGCTATCAACAATCGGGAAAATATGCACTTCTTAAAGGGAATAGGCAATATGGACGGACGTCTTATCATCATGCTGAACCTCGAAGAGATTATCGGCATACCGAAAGACGGAAAATGAGCTTGGGTATGAGTGAGGTGTCATAAATGTCAGATGAATTTAATTTGTCCCCGGCGCAACTGGATGCCCTACGGGAGATTGGTAACATCGGTGCCGGAAACTCTGCCACCGCTCTTTCCCAAGTTATCAACAAGCGCATAGACATGAACGTCCCCAAAGTGGCCTTGGTGCCGCTGGAGAGTGTGCCGGATTTGGTAGGTGGGCCTGACGTAATCGTGGTAGGGGTTTTCCTCCGGGTTTACGGCAAGGCTCCCGGCAATATTCTCTTTCTCCTGCCCCAAAAGAGCGCTTATTATTTGGTGGATACCCTCATGGGTAAACACCACGGCGATACCCAGAAACTGGATTTTATGGACGAGTCGGCGCTCATGGAAATCGGCAACATCCTTTCCGGCGCATATCTAAACGCCTTTTTCACCTTTACCCAAATCTCCATGCTACCCTCCATCCCCGCCTTGGCTATGGATATGGCCGGCGCCATTTTGAACGTGGTTTTGGTGCAGCTCGGACAGATGGGGGATAAAGCGCTGGTTATCGAGACCCAGTTCCTTTCAGAGGACGACGGCATTGACGGCCAATTCTTCTTGGTGCCGGATCCCGGCTCCTTGGAAACTATTATGAAGGCGGTAGGAGTTGAATGATATGCCAGAACTAATTCGCGTTGGTATGGCCGACTACAAAGTCGGCAAAAGCCCGGCGACGATAATAAGCTACGGGCTTGGCTCCTGCATCGGCATATCACTGTACGATCCGCAGACGAAAATAGGCGGCCTCCTTCATATAATGCTCCCCGACAGCACCCAAGCCAGAGCCAGCGACAATCCGGCCAAGTTCGCCGACACGGGATTGCCGCTAATGCTAAACGATGTCTTGAAGCTGGGGGCGGCCAAAAATCGCCTCGTGGCCAAAATTGCCGGTGGAGCGCAAATGTTCGCTTTCTCTAACGCCACGGACATTATGCGAGTGGGTGTGCGCAATGCCGAAGCAGCCAAAAAGGCTCTGAAGGCTCACGGCATTAAACTCATTGCCGAGGATACCGGAGGAACTTACGGACGAACGGTGCAGATAGAACTTGATACAGGGGTTTACAAAGTAAAAACCATCGATAAGGGCGAAAAAGAAATTTAGTGGGTGAGATGCCGTGGTAAAACTCAGTTTAGCGCTTCTCTTAGGGATAATAGCGGCGCTGATCATCGGTATAGTCGCATTGTGGCAAGAGGCGCGGCTTTTTACGGCGCTGGGTCGTTCTTTGGTGGGACTCACCGTGACGGGGCTGGCGGCGTATCTCATCACTTTCATATTAGAAACCAAAGAATTGATTTTCCTAGATAAAGAGTTACCCATGGCGCCGGGGGAAGAGGCGCCACCGGCTACGGAAGGAGAAACGGCGGCGGAAGGAGAGACTGCCGCCGCGGAAGCAGAAGTCGGCGGTGAAACGTCGGGAGAGGGAGCGCCGGAGTTTACGCCCCTTTCCCAAGACAGTTTTCGCCGCATAACGGCAACGCCGGGAGCGTAAAAAAGGGGGAGGGACAAAGTGATGGATCAACCTATGCTGGAAGAGGCCAAAGAGGTCGATGTCACTTCCCTTTGGCAACGCTATCAAGAGCACAAGACAACAGAGATAAGAAACGAACTGGCCGAATACTATCTGCCAATGGTACGCGTGGTGGCCGGCAGACTGGCAGTCAGCCTTCCTGCCCATGTGGAGCGGGATGACCTTTTAAGCAGCGGCTTCTTTGGCCTCCTAGATGCCATTGATCGCTACGATATGCAACGGAAAAACAAGTTCGAAACCTACGCGGGAGTGAGAGTGCGCGGTGCCATGCTTGACTATCTGCGCTCGAAGGATTGGATCCCGGTCACGGCGCGGCAACGTATCAAAAAATACGAGCAGGCCGTTTTTGAACTGGAAAATCAGTTGGGAAGGCCGGCTACCGACGAAGAAATCGCCGCGAAATTAGAAATTACCGTGCCGGAACTACAGAACATCATAGGACAGTTGAACGTAGCCACCGTGGTTCCTTTGGATGAATACCTGCGAGCCGATACGGTGGATCTAAAAAACAGCAATCCGGGGGAACGCTTGGAGCAGGAAGAGTTGCAACAGGCTCTGGCCGGCGCTATTGACCGTTTGCCGGACAAAGAGCGAACGGTGGTTTCGCTGTACTATTACGACGAATTGACATTGAAAGAAATCAGCTTGATACTGCATCTGTCGGAGGCGCGGATTTGCCAGTTGCATACGAAGGCAATTTTCCGCCTACGAGGCTACTTAGCGCGCATGAAATCGAGCTTGCTATAGAGAGAAAGTTGGCTGTAAACGGAGGGAAAACAGCATGGCTGATGAGAAGCGATATCCAACGGTGGGCAGTCCGGCGGAAGGGTATCTTTTTGAGTTCAAGGGAGATGGTGTTTTCCTGACGGTTTACCCCGCCGAGGATGGCGAGACCCTAGCCGACTTATCGACCATCAGGAAGATACTCCATCACTACGATGTGGCCGATTACGATATTGTCTTACTTTCTAGGGTAATGCGAGAGGCCACCGGGACTCCCCAGAAAATCGCCGAGACCTTTAGCGAGCCGGAGACGGAATTTACCGGCACCGGCGAGGCTATTGATGACGATGACGACGAGGAAAAATCAGCGGCGGAGAGTGCGCCGAAAACGGGACTGGAAACCATACCGGCACAAATCGTGGTAGATGTGAGTAAAGATCGCATGAAGGTCACTATTCGCTACGAAACAAAAAACGGCACTAAACTCCCCTCGACGGAAGACGTACTGGAGGCGCTGAAGGAAAAAAACGTCTCCTTCGGCATAAATTTAGAGGCCATCAAGCAGGGTGTCCAAAGTCTTACCCCCTTTGTGGCGGCAGAAGGTAAGCAACCTATCCACGGGGAAAATGCCAAGATAGAGCGTTATTTTGATTTGTCAACCAAGGGCAAACCGGTGGTCAACGAATATGACCGCGTTGACTACAAAGATATGAATCTGTTTGTTTTGGCCAAGAAAAACGACGTGCTGGCGGTGCGTATCCCCCAAACCAGAGGCAAGCCCGGCACCAACATTTACGGTGACAGCGTAGCCGCCAGAGACGGTCGCCCCATTCCCATGCCCGAGGGAAAAAATACCAAGGTCATCAATGACAACGAACTTATTGCCACCATCAATGGTCAAATAGTTGATACCGGACGCATTATCAGCGTGGATCCTCGCTTTGAAATTAAAGGGGATGTGGGAGTCGGCACGGGAAATATTGATTTCACCGGTAGCGTCCAAATCGGTGGCAACGTGGAGCAAGGCTTTGAGGTGAAGGCCTCCGGTGATATTGAGATAAAGGGCGGCGTCAACGGTGGAACGGTGGAGGGTCGCAACATTTTCATCGGCAAAGGCATCACCGGGCAAAATCGGGGCAAGGTCTATGCCAAAGAGGATGTGCGTTGCGCCTTTATCGAGTCAGCCGAAGTGGTAGCTGGGCGGGATATTTATATTCACGATGTGGCACTCCACTCTAATATTCGCGCCGGGAAAAAGATAATCGCCGAGGGCAAAAAGGGACAAATCATGGGAGGCGTGGCCGCCGCCGGTGACGAAATTCGCGCCACCACCATCGGCAATCCGGCCAGCATTATTACCAAAGTGGCCGTGGGGGTTAATCCCAATCTCCTAAAAAAATATAAAGATATGTGTCGCAATCTGAAGGCCAACAAAGAGCGTTTGAAGCAAATAACCCAGACCCTGAATACCTTGGGAAAGATCGATATTAGCAAACTCCCCGAGGCGAGGATAAACCAGATAAACGCTTTGACTCGTTCCCAGTTTCCCTTGGCCGGGCAAATTCGCCGGGACGAAAAAGCCGTGCAGGAGATGGAAAAGGAACTTTCCGAGATGAAACAGGGCAAAATTGCGGTGTCGGATCGTATTTATCCGGGGACTAAGGCCGAGGTTAATTCCATCGTAAAAAACTTCCAATCGGAATCTTTTCGTTGTACCCTCACCATGAAGGACGACAACGTGGTGATCGGCCCCTACTAAAAGAAAGGACAGATGGTCATGGATATTACTCCCATGAGTATGCAGGTCATGGTGCCGAAATCCACCGAAGTCACCCAAATGCAACACAATATGCATCAAGCCGCCAGCGCCCAACACGCCTTTGAGACCATGCGTCGGAAAGCGGACGATAAACTAAAGGAACAGCAGGTACGAGGAAAAGACAACGCCGAAGAGGAAAAAGTACGCGACGAAGGGGACAGGGATGGCCGTGGCGGCTATTACCCCGGTTCCGGCGGCGGCAAAAAAAATCCGTCAAGCGCAGAACTCGCCGGAAGACTCGCCGTTGACCCGAATCGCGGTAGGAATTTAGACATTTCGTTATGATTACAGAGTTTATGGCCGGCCTGATACTTTTGGGACTTTTCCTCATCCTTTTGGCAAGATTCCGCACAGGACGTAAACAGGCCGCAGACGAACGCTTGGTGGGAGAATCTACCGCAAATTTGAAGCAGGAGCTGGAGCGCACCGGGAGCGAAATTATCGGGCGCATGGAATCCCAAGTCAGTCGCTTGGAAAATCTCATTTATGAGGCCGAAGAAAAAAACACGGAACTAAGCGGCCAGATGGCGGAAATGGGACGGTTGCAACAGGTCATTCAGCAACAGTTGGGAGAGGAAAAAATCCTTTCGGCGCAACTAAGCTCGCAGTTACACGAATTGGCTACCAGGCAACAACAAATAGCCGCCCTGCACCGGGAGCAGCTATCTTGGCAGACGGCAACGCCTCAGGCGACGGGCTATGCCGCTACCGCCTCGCCGGTAAGTCAAGGTTATGCCCAAGAAACCTTGGGGTTAGGCGACAACATGGAACGCGTGGATGCCGAGGATTTTGCCGCCGTACTCAAACATTCCATTGCCCAAGGGGAGCAAGACGAGGCTATGAGTAGCGAGTCCGCAGGTATGACGCGTCCGACGCCTTCCATGGTGATGGAGGCGCCGGACGCCTCGCCGGAGGAAGAGCCGCTACCCTCCCCGGTGGAAACGGAAGCTGACCGCACTCGCGCCATTAATTCCATCAAGGCCAGATCCTTACTTATAAGCGGTTGGTCGGTGGATGATGTAGCCAAGGAAACGGGACTGGGCAAGGGAGCGGTGGAACTATTAAAACAAATGACGGCGCATCAGATAAAGTGATTTGATAAGGATGAAGGAACGGATGAAGGAGCGCAGGAGCTTGACACCGGAGCCGGAGACGGATCCCAACGCGCCGGCTGAGGCAGTGGCCTTAAAATACGACGCAGAAAAGGACAGGGCGCCCAAGGTGGTGGCCAAGGGTCGCGGCCATGTGGCGGAAAACATTTTGGCGGCGGCGCAAAAGAACGCAGTGCCGGTGTATCAAAACAAGACCTTGGTGAATATGCTAATGGCCTTGGATATTGACCGGGAGATTCCGCCGGAGCTTTATCGCGCCATTGCCGAGGTCATGGCCTACGTTTATCAGATAGACCGAAAAAACGCGCCGCAAGCATTGCAATCTAAGCTGTGACAAAGAAGGATTATGGTGGACAACAAGGTTTTGGGCAAACGGGGAGAAGATGTAGCCGCTGAATTTTTGCGTGCGCGAGGGCTTGAACTTCGGGCGCGCAATTTTCGTACCCCGGTGGGGGAACTGGATATTGTGGCCGAGGAGGCCGGGACTTTGGTTTTTGTGGAGGTCAAAACCAGAAGGAAGCTCACCAAGGGACTGCCGTCCCATTCGGTACATTATCACAAGCAACAAAAGATAATCCAGACGGCCAGATGGTATCTGCACCAATATAATTTAGAGGACGCGTCCTGCCGTTTTGACGTGGTGGAGGTTTATGCTCTGCCCAATGGCGAGATGCGATGCCATCATATTGTGGATGCCTTTGAGACATAGTGGTGTAGTGGCGACCTAGGGGGTAGGCGATATGGTATATTCGGAGCTGTATAGTTTTGGCGAAGCGAGAAATGATGTTATCGTAGTGATAACCAAAATGTATGATGACCGCGATGGTGCCGAGCATATAGTCATAAGAACGGAGAAACCGCTTTTTCCGGAGACATTCGCAGAATTTCGTCTGCCGGAGCATAATTGTTATAAGGCATTTGGTTTCAGTGAGCAAGAAATATTAGAACTTGATGACTATTTGCTTCATAATGAGCCTATTATATGGGATTTGGCCAGAGAGCAAGAGGAGTCACGTCATGCCGCAAACACTTGAGAAATTTTTAGGATATATAATCTACTTTTGGTTTGAGCCAAAGGAGCCTATACACGTTCATGTTTGCAAGGGACACCCCCACGAAGGTGCCACCAAGATTTGGATAACGGAAAACGGTGCGGAACTTGCCCACAATAATTCCGGGATTCCCAAGAAAGACCTAAAAAAAATAATGCAATACATTACGAGCAACAAAAACAGGGTAATAGCTGACTGGCTGTTTCGTAATCAGTCGGGGGAATTGAAAAGATAAAATCTTAATAAAATAAGGGGAGACGCTTGTGTTTGCCAAAACCTATGGCGCTACCACCTTTGGGGTGGATGGGCGCATTATTGACGTGGAGGTGGATAGCGCCGGGGGACTCCCGGCCTTTGATATTGTGGGACTTCCCGATACAGCGGTGCGAGAAGCCAAAGAGCGAGTGCGGACGGCGCTAAAAAATTCCGGCATGAAACTTCGCGCCGAAAAAGTCACGGTAAATCTTGCCCCCGCCGACCTGAGAAAGGATAGCCCCGGCCTAGATTTGCCCATCGCCATCGGGTTGCTCCTCGCTTACGGACTCCTCCCGGAGGGAGCGGCGGAGGACTCTATGTTTGCCGCCGAACTGTCGCTGGAGGGGGAACTCCGCCCGGTGCAGGGTATTCTCTCCATGGCTATTCAGGCCAGACAAGGCGGCTTTAAAAAATTTTTCGTGGCCAAGGAAAACGCCAACGAGGCGCTATTGGTGGATGGCTTAACGGTTTATGCCGCCGCCAATCTCACCGAACTCATTCCTTTTTTGAGCGGCGTAGCCGATTTATCGCCGGCAAAGAAACAACCGGCAACGGAAAATTCCCCGGGTATGGCGGACGATTTTTCCGATGTACAGGGGCAGTTTTTTGCCAAACGCGCTCTGGAAATCGCCGCCGCCGGCGGCCACAATATCCTCATGGTGGGCGCTCCCGGTTCCGGTAAAACAATGCTGGCGCGTCGCCTAAGTTCTATTCTTCCGGCTTTAACTCAAGAAGAAGCTCTGGAAGTTACCAAAATTTACAGTATCGCCGGTCTCCTGCCGCGAAACGGCGGCCTGATGACCAAGCGGCCTTTCCGCAGTCCCCATCACACCGTTTCCACCACGGCGCTTATCGGCGGCGGCTCGGTGCCTCGTCCCGGAGAAGTGACCCTCGCTCATCACGGGGTTCTTTTTTTGGACGAATTGCCGGAGTTCAGCAAAACAGCCTTGGAGGCTCTGCGACAACCCTTGGAGGACAGGCAAACCACCATTTCACGCATCCATTCCACCATCACCTATCCCTCAAGCATTTTGCTGGTAGTGTCGCTAAACCCTTGCCCCTGCGGTTATTACGGCGTGGAGGATGGCTCCCACAAATGCGAGTGTACCCCAAACGAAATCAAGCGCTATATGCGCAAAATTTCCGGCCCGCTACTTGACCGTATTGATATTCACATCAGAGTACCCCGAGTGGAGTACAAGGATTTAAGCTCGGTAAAACGCGGCGAATCTTCTGCCAGCGTGAGGGCAAGAGTAGAGGCTGCCAGAGAAAAGCAACTGACAAGGCTCCACGCTTGCGGTATATACTGCAACGCTCAAATGAATCACGCCATGCTCAGGGAATTTGCCCCCTTGGAACCTGCGGCTCAAAGTCTTTTAGAACAAGCCTTCAACAAGCTGAATTTATCGGCGCGTTCCTATGATCGCATCATAAAGGTAGCCAGAACCGTGGCGGATTTGGCCGGAGCGGATACTATCGGAGCCAAGCACATCGGCGAGGCTATCAAGCTCAGGAGTGATGTGGGGATAAATATTGAGTGAGTTACTCCCCCATCAAACAAACCAGCTTGCCGCTAAAAGCCACGCCACAGCGCCAAATCTCTTTTACCCCTTGCTCCGTTAACTCGGCGATGTATTCTTTATCATCAATTTGCTTGAGAGCTTCCTCGGCGAGAGGCATGAGTTCCTCTTCTGCGGTGATTCCCTTGGCGGCTTTTAGCTCTAAGATTACTCCGGGGGAGGCATTATTCACCGGGAAAAAGGCGATATCGAACCGACCGTAGCCCGATTCTCGATTGGATTTTACCCGGTAGTCGCCTTCCATTAAGACCGTTAGCCCCAGCATAAGGCCGTGGTAAAAACTTTCTCCGTCGCCGGTGTCGTGGTAGCTTACCATGTCCCGAAGTACCCGGCGCAGGTATTTTTGAAAAGCCTCGACGCGCCCTTCCGTCATAGCGTCCAGCATATTGTAAAGCAGGACTTCGCCGCCCCGGCCGGTGAGGTGGGTTAAGATTTCTCGTTTGTAGGCCGATAGAACCTCCCGATTGGGAATTTTGAGTAGGCACCAGTCGATAAAATTACGGTCTTTATATTGCCTCACGGCCTTAAGATAGCCGGAAATCATGAGCATCATGTAGAGGGCGTTGGTATTCTCCCTTATCTCCGGGTAAATTACCCCTTCATCTATCATGGCTTTTACCGTTTGAAAATTCACCAACCCGGTAAGTTCCTCCCGGCGCTCTCCGTCAACTCTTTTGAGTAGTTCATGCAAGATGACGTTGCCGGAGGTGTTGAGCCAGTAAGGGGCAAAAGTGCAATTATTGTCAAGGTATTTAATCACCGACCAAGGATTGTATATTTCCGTATCGCCAAACTGATATCCGTCGTACCATTGTTTCAGCGACCGCATCTTGTCCCCCACGCCGTTATCCATGAGGAGCTTTTCGGCCTCGCTTTCCGTAAAGCCTAAGATGTCGCTGTATTTGTAGGATAGTATCGAGCAGACATTGAGATTATTGAGGTCACTAAAAATACTTTCCTTCGATACCCTAGACACCCCGGCGAGGACGGCAAAATCTAGGTAGTCGTTGGTCTTCAGGGCGGCGCCTAAGAAACGCTTCATGAACGAAATACAGTCTTTATAATAGCCGTATTCCCATGAGGCGATAATAGGGGCGTCGTATTCGTCTAGGAGAAGCAGGGGCTTTGTGCCATGGTAGGCCTCTAAAAATTTCATAAGCCACTTTAAGGCAAAAATCATTTCGTTTTCACTCGCCTGACCGGCGAGGATCTTCTTACAATAGCCGGCCTCCTCTTCGGGCAAGCTAGCGGCCAAATAGCGATAACCGCTGTATAGCTCTTGTAAAGTACCGGTCAGCATGCCAATCATCTCGCGATAGGTGGGGCGTTGCACCTCTTTCAGCGTCAAAAAAATCACCGGCCGAGAGCCTTGCTCTCGCATATACTCCTCCCCGGCCTGTTCTATATCCAGACCGTTGAAAAGGACGCGATTCTCCTCCGCTTGCTCCAGCGTAAAAAAGTAACGGAGCATGGAGAGGGTCAAGGTTTTTCCGAAACGCCGGGGGCGGGTGAGAAGGGTGACTTTGCTGTGACCGTCGAGTAGTTCCTTGATAAAGCGAGTCTTGTCCACAAAGTAATATTTTTTTTCACGCAGATCCTTGAAATTGTCCACGCCGATGGGCATGGTGAATTTAGGTCGCGGCATGGCGGATTCCTCCTTTTAAAAAATTTGGTTTCTTTCCTAATTTTAACACATAGGCTACCCAAAAACAAAATTTTCCCCACAAAAAAAGTCTGCGAGGCACACTTCCCCTCGCAGACATTTTTATTTCTCGTTAGAACATCTTCCCCAACAAAAACCACATTCTTTGCCGACTGTCGGCATCGTCGGACAGTCCTTCGTCAAAACCGATGCGTCTAGCGTAGTCAAATCTAGCAAACCAATCATTCGGCTTAGAGTAAGTCACTCCGATGCCACAACCTTTTAGGGTGGTGCTGTCGTTACCGTTCTTGTCGGTTTTCACATTACCGGCATCGTAGTACAGACTCAAAGTAAGCCCCGGCAGTTTGGTATGATAGCGCAATTCCACCGTTCCCAAAAGCCCCGCATCCCCGGAGGCTTCGCCTTGGGGATAAGCGCGCACGCCTCTCGCGCCGCCCAAATAGATATGCTCGGAGCTGTCCAAATTATGTCCGGCCATTTGCCCGGAGAGCTTCACCATGAGGTCAAAAGAATCGCTAAGTTGCTGCACTCCCGTTAAATCAAAGGTTCCCTTGGTGAAATGCCCCTTGGTATCTCCCTGTGTTCCGATGGTATCGGCAATATCCGAGTCGGGGATTACATTTCCGGTGACGAGACTCAAATTATACTGCAAAGCGTTTCTCGCCGTGCGTCCCGTTCCCTCCAAGCCAACATTAAAAGAGTAGGAATGCCGATCCCCAATGTCCCAGCCGTTAAATTCGTCTTTAAGTTTACGGTAGTTTACCCCGTACACCAAATTGGCGGAGCGGAAACTGCGATTGTCCAAGGGAGTTTTGCCATATAAACTTACGGTGTCGGATTTGCCTTCTACCCCTAGCTCACTCCACACGCTACCCAGTTCGTAGTCCGAATGGCTGTAACCAATCCCCAAAGTGGTCATGCTATGCCCCACCGGGGTTTCGTAGGCGATATTGAAACCGCGCTGATTGCTGTTGGAAATTAGACCGCCCACATTCAGCCTAGCCCCGGTGCCGCCCAAGTTTTTCCAATCGGCTTGCAAACCGTAGCGATACCGTCCGGCGGCTTTGCTGCCGTAGTTTTCCGCGTAAATTACATAGGTGCCGGCAGTGTCTTTTTGCAAGTCAACCCTAAGGTTGCTCTCTCCCTGCCCGGTTCCGGGGGAAATAACCCCGTTGACGTTCACTCCGGGAATGTCCTTGAGATTCCGC
>JAFVEM010000068.1 GCA_017476005.1 Selenomonadaceae bacterium
ATGCTGTATAATCTCTGTGTGTGATGTTGTTTGATTCCATACTGCAATATTACACATACCCCACAAAGTTTCCTGCTTTGTGGGATTTTTTTCGCTAAAAAGGGGCTACCACACGATAATTATGTGCGACAGCCCCTTTTTAGTGCGACAGGGGATTCTTTGCCGGTAGTCCGGCCTTGCGTGGGTAGGCGGCAGGGGTTGGCCTTAGTTTTTCGGCGATAACCACCGCGCGCACGTCTTCCAAGCCGGGCAAAGACACTCGCCTTGCTTGGAGCGAGCCGCCCCCTAAAATTTGCACTGCCTTTTTAGCAGCTGTCATCTCCGTTTGATACTGTTTACCCTTTAAAGCCAAAAATTTTCCCCCCACCTTGACAAAGGGCAGACAGTATTCGGCCAAAACCGGTAACGGCGCCACCGCTCGGGACACGGCCACGGCGAATTTTTCTCTCAAATTAGCCTCTCTGGCGCCGTCTTCGGCGCGGCTGTGCAGACAGCGGATGCCTTGTAAGCCCAGCTCTGTCACCACCGTTTGCAAAAAGCCCACCCGTTTTTGCAGGGAATCTAAGAGGGTGACTTCTAGCTCCGGCAGGTAAATTTTAAGAGGGATACCGGGAAAACCGGCGCCGGTGCCTACGTCGATAAGATTGGCGGCTGGGGCGGCCGCAATATCTGCGGCGGCTGACAGAGAGTCTATCATGTGTTTCACCGCTACTTCTTGGGGGGAGGTGATGGCCGTCAGGTTCATTTTTTCGTTCCCGGCGATGAGTAGTTCGTAGTAGCGATTCAACTGGTCGTACTGGGTAGCTGTTAGATCTAAACCGTAGCTAACGGCGCCTTGCTCCATGGCCGACAAAAAAGTCATCTTGCTTATCCCGTCACAAATCGGCCGTAACGCCGCTGGCCGCCATTACGCCGATCAGTTCCGACAGTTTCGTCTTGGTGGGGTTATAATCAATGGTAGTTTCCCCGTCGTGGGCGTGGATATGGACATACAGCACCCCCGGCAGTCCCAGCAAGTTTTTTTCCACCGTTTTGGCGTTGTCCTCCGTATAACCTGCGGCGTGAAACTGAAGCCGCGTATTGCCGTTCGTTGCGCCGCAACCGCATTCTGCGCACATAATAATGGCCTCCTATTTTTTTCTGCTTGTTTTTTTATTTTTGGGGCTTTGCCCCAAACCCCACAAGGGGAAATAATTTCCCCTTGACCACTTAATAGATTTACTTTTTGATTATAGCATGTTCAAGCTGTTAGCGTAACCCCCCGGTGGGGGATGACATGGCGGGCAGTGCCTGTCCTAAAGCTAGGCCGCCGTCGTTGGGGGGGATTAGGCGGTGGATTAGCACGCGAAAATTGGCCTGCGCCAGTTCCTCACGGGCAAGCTCCGTGAGCAGTTTGTTTTGAAATACGCCTCCGCTGAGAGCGACGGTGTTTAAACCTGTAGTCAAGCGAATTTTTTCACAGACGTTTAAAATTTCTGCGGCTAAAAGTTGGTGAAAAAGATAGGCCAAGAGTTTTGCGTCATGGTCGCCTAGGTATTGTTGCGCCAAAAACATGGCTAGGCTGTTGGTGGGAAGATGGGGGATTTCGCCGGGGAGAGCGGCGGAGCGCGGCAGTTCTTGATAGGCGGCGCGGATTTTGGCGGCGGTCAGTCGGTCTTGAGCGGTGGCACTTTCGCGATGAGCCTTAGCCGCGTATTCTAGGAAAATGGCCGCCTCTCCTTCGTAGGTGGAGGCGCGGCGAATGCCTAAGAGGGCGCTGACTCCATCGAAAAGCCGTCCGGCGCTGGTAGAGGCAATGGAGGGCAAGCGAAGGAGGTTCAGCTCTTCGGGAGCGCAGATGTTTAGCTTTAACGCCAGTTCTGCGGCGGATTGTTTGGCCAAAATCCCCATGGCAATGCGCCAGCCCTCTCTGGCCGCCTTATCTCCGCCAATTTGTGGAAAGGGTTCAATGGAAGCTAGGCGTTTATAAGCGCCTAAGGTGACTTGCAGAATTTCGCCTCCCCACACGCTGCCGTCTTCCCCGTAGCCCACGCCGTCAAAAGCCACGCCGATGACCGGCTCTAGGCAGTCGTTTTCCGCCATGCAGGACAATATGTGAGCGTGATGATGTTGCACATACTTAACGGGAAGTCCCATTGCTTCCGCCACCTGCCGGGTATGGTAACGAGGATGTAAATCGCAGGCCACCGCTTGAGGTTTTATATGCAAAAGAGAGGCTAGGAGAGTCGTGGAATCCTTGAGGGCGAGAAGGCCGCGCAAATCACCCATATCGCCGATATAAGGAGACAGATAAAAAAGATTGTCTCGGGCGAGGCAAAAATTATTTTTTAGTTCCCCCCCCACCGCCAGCACTTCTCCGCGTAAAGTTGCGGTCAAGGCCATAGGTAGCGGCGCATAGCCTCGACTGCGACGAATAATATATGGCTGATCCGCCAAAAGATCCACCACGGAATCATCGGCGCGGAGGCGAATGGGGCGATTATGGGACAGGATCACGTCGCACAGGGGGAGGAGGCTTTCTAATGCCTCTGCGTCGGTGTGACAAATGGGGGCGTCGGCGTTGTTGCCGCTGGTCATGATGAGCGCCTGCGGCATTGGACGGCCGTTTAGGGTCGCAAACAGCAGGTAATGAATAGGCGCATAAGGGAGCATCATCCCCACATTGGGACAACCGGGAGCCACTGCGTCTGCCAAGGTGGATTCCGGACGGCGACGCAAAAGAACAATAGGTCTGATAGAGCCGGTGAGTAGTTTCGCCGCCGTCGCTGTCACATAACATTCCCTTTCGGCCGCTGCCATATCGGGGAGCATTACGGCTAGGGGCTTCACGGGACGAGTTTTCAACCTGCGCAATCGCTGTACCGCTATTTCGTTGGTGGCGTCGCAACACAGATGAAAGCCGCCGATGCCCTTAATGGCCACAATGCCGCCTTGCGCCAACAGTTCCTTGGTTTTTCGCAAGGCCGCCTGTCCCTTGGTGTCCTCCCCTAAAAGATATAGCTCCGGGCCGCAGACGTGACAGCAGACAGGCTGGGCATCATAACGGCGGCTGCCGGGGTTTTCGTATTCGGCGCGGCACTCGTCGCACAAAGGGAAGTGTTTCATAACCGTGCGTTCCCGGTCGTAGGGCATGGCTTCCATGATGGTGAGTCTGGGGCCGCAATCGGTACAGTTGATGAAGGGATGGAGATAACGGCGATTTTTCGCATCGAACAGCTCCCGGCGGCAGGTTTCGCAGGTGGCAATATCCGGCGACACAAATACCGCTCCTTCATCGGGGGCGCTTTCCACAATGGCAAAATCGGCAAAGGGAGAGGCTGCTGGGCTTTTTTCCACCGTCAAGCTGATAATTACCGCCCGGGGAGGCGCCTCATCTTTAAGGCGCCGGAGAAATTCCGCCAACACAGCCTCACTTCCCACGGCTTTTATTTCCACATAGGAGCCGCGATTGCAGACAGTCCCCGTAAGCGCCAACCGGCTGGCCAAACGGCTCACAAAAGGGCGAAACCCTACCCCCTGCACAATGCCGTAAATTTTTATGTCGTATTGCAATGTTTAATCCTCTAAGTTCTTCGCCAACGCTATCGTTTTATCAACGGCTCAATTTTAAATGCTCCGCTGGGGACTGTCAAATTATTGCCGGCAGGAAAAAAGCCGCCGGCGGCGAATTGGATTGGTAGAGACAAAGGCAAGTAGGAGGAGTCGGACATGAAACTTTCTTTTTGGGGCGCTGCCCATACGGTGACGGGGTCTTGTTTTTTGCTGGAGTCGGAGGACAGAAAATTTTTGCTTGACTGCGGTATGTTTCAAGGGGCGAAACGAATATGCCAGCTGAATTACGAGGGATTTGCCTTTAACCCCGGGGAGATTGACGGGGTACTCCTTACCCATGCCCATGTGGATCACTGCGGCCTCTTGCCTAAACTGGCGCGAGAAGGCTTCAAGGGGCAGATTTACGCCACCAAGGCCACCTGCGAACTGGCGAAAATTATGCTCCCCGATTCGGCCTATATCCAGCAATCCGACGCGGAGATGCTGAATCGTAAAGGCCGCCGCCGGGGCGACGAACCTATTGCGCCCCTGTATTCCTTGGAGGATGCCGAGCTGGCGTTATCTCTCTTCCAAAAAGTGGCCTATAACGAACAATTTGCTTTGGCCGACAATATCGCCGTCACCTTCCGCGATGCCGGTCATATTTTGGGGTCGGCGCTACTGGAAATTACGGTGACGGAAGGGGATAAGAAGAGCCGTTTAGTTTTCTCGGGGGACTTGGGGCAACCTGATCAGCCCATTATCCGCGACCCTACCATTTTGCGTGGCGCCGATTTCTTGGTGGTGGAATCAACTTACGGGGACAGACGGCATGAGTTTTACGACAAAGAAACGGCGCTCCTAGATGCGGTCAATGACACCATGGACAGAGGCGGTAATTTAATTATTCCCTCTTTTGCCGTAGGCCGCACCCAGACCCTGCTATACTATCTTTACAAATTATGGCAAGCCGGGCGGTTGGACGGCGATATTCCCATTATTTTGGACAGTCCGCTGGCCATTGCCGCCACCAGAGTTTTCCTGCAAAATATGCAGGAGTTCGACGCGGAAACCTTGCAGCTCCTTCGCGAGGAGGGACACATTCCCCAATTTCCTCAGCTGAAAATCAGCGCCAGCCCCGAAGAATCTCGCGCCTTGAATACGGAGGAAGGCTCGGCCATCATCATCTCCGCCAGCGGCATGGCGGATGCCGGGCGCATTTTGCACCATCTGAAACATAACCTCTGGCGACCGGAATCCACCGTACTCTTTGTCGGCTACCAAGCGGAAGGCAGTCTGGGGCGGCGACTTTTGGATGGGATAAAAAGGGTGCGAGTGTTGGGGGAAGAAGTGGCAGTGCGAGCCAAAATCCAGATGCTGGAGGGCTTCTCCGCCCACGCCGACTGCGAGCAAATAGTGAATTGGGTAAGCTACCTAACCGAGCCGCGACCGGCCAAGGTTTTCATTGTCCACGGGGAAGGTCAGGCGCAAGAGTCCTTGAAGGAGCAGCTCACCAAGGAGCTTGGACTGGAATCCTATATTCCCTTTAGGGGGGATGTGGTAAAAATTCACGGTCGCGCCGCAGAGATTATTCCCTCTGCCATTCCGGAAGTTTCCGCCGAAAAGGAAATGGAGGATGTTCTCAAGGATTTTGATGCGGATTATCGGCAAATTCGTCGCCGGATAATGCAACTGGTATTGCGCCAACCGAAACTCTTGGAGCCGGTGATCAAGGCTTTAACCAAGGCGCGCAACTACCTGCACAAACTGTTTTCGGCATACAACATCTGACGGCTCAAGGGAGGAAAAAATGCTGGCGGCTATTTTGGCCTTTTTTACGGATACCATTATCGGCGATCCACTGGGACGTTGGCATCCGGTGGCGCTCATGGGGAAATTTATCGGTTGGCTGGAGCGGCTTTTTTATAGCGCCGCCGACAGCGACCGGCTAAAATTTATAAAAGGCGCCCTGCTGGTCATAATCGTGCTGGCGGTAAGCTATGCGGCAGGTTCCGGCCTTCTTTATCTGGCTTATTGGGTGCGAGATGCCTATGATTTTCGCTGGAGCGAGTATGCGGTGACGGCGGTAGTGCTAAGTTTTATGATCGCCCCCAAGAGCCTCGCTAAAGCCGGGCAGGAAATTTACGCCCTGTTGGCCAAGGATGATTTACATAAGGCCAGGGAAAAAGTAGGACTTATCGTGGGACGGGACACGGACAAACTCCCCCCCGGCGAAGTCATTCGCGCTACGGTGGAAACCGTGGCGGAGAACACCATAGACGGGGTAATATCCCCCCTTTTCTTTTTTGCCATAGGGGGGCTACCCTTGGCGGTAATGTATCGGGCGGCCAATACCATGGATTCCATGCTGGGCTATCGCAACGCCAAATACCTGTGCTTTGGCCGAGCGGCGGCGCGACTGGATGACCTGCTGAATTACCTTCCGGCGAGATTCACGGCCTTACTCTTTATTATGAGCGCCTTTTTGTTAAAACTAGACCATCAAAGCGCTTTAGCCATCATGCGCCGAGACGCCAAAAAGCACCCCAGCCCCAACGGCGGCTATGCGGAAGCCACCGTCGCCGGAGCTTTAGGGGTGCGCCTGGGCGGAGTGAATTATTATTTTGGCGAGGCATCCAGACGCCCTTACATGGGAGACCCCAGCGAGGCCCTGTCGCCGCGACACATTTTGGAGGCGGTGCAAATGATGTACACCGCCACCGTGCTTTTCTTGTTGTTTTCCTATGTGATTATCGGCTTCAATCAATAGAAAAATCGTACCACTCCACAACGTGCTTACCGAAGGGCGACACCGCTATATGGGCAAAACTGCTGCCGGGGGCTGCGCCGTGCCAGTGGGTTTCACCGGGTGGGCAAAAGGCTACGTCGCCGGGACGCATGATCTGCATCGCCATTTTTCATTTGGTGTAAGCCAATGCCGTCCGTAGCGATTAAAATTTGCCCCTCCCCGTGCAGGTGCCATTTGTTGTAAACGCCTTTAGGGAAGTAGTTCTTGACCCCTTCATGGGGAGCGGAATGGTGGCGAAGAATTTTTCTGCATGAGCATCCAACCAGCAGAAGAACCTCACCGCAAATACGGCGCATACCAAGAGCGTCCCCGTTCCTCGCCCACGGTGGTCGGTTCGGTATGCCCGGACAGCAGAACCGTATCCGTCGGCAACGTCAGAATCCGGCTTACTACGCTCTGCATCAGTGTTTTTTCCTCCCCACCGTAAAAATGGGTGAGGCCAAAAAAAAAGAAAAGATGGGGTGGGTCACATTAAAGAATTTGTACAGTATTTGTAACATTATTGATGTATCCCATTGAAATCAAAAAGGGGCTGTCACACGAAGAATTTTTTTCCTTCGTGCGACAGCCCCCTTTTTGGGTACTCCTTCCGCCCTTCGGGCACCTCCCTCTGAGAGGGGGGACAGCCGACGAAGTCGGCAGGGGGGAGTACGAAAAAAATAAACCAAAAAGAAGGAATTTCTCCTAAAAGGCAGAAATAAAAGGTGAGCAGTCATACTTTCGAGCAAATAACAGGCGTTTATACTGGAGGGGTTGGCAATGATCAAGGTGGGCAAGGGACAGGAGGAAACTTTGGCGCTTTCCCTGCAAACAGCCGCGCAGGCGGCTCAGGCTCCCCAAATGATCCTCTTTTTCTGCAAGCCGGGCACCTTGGCCGAGGCGGCTTCGTTTATGGCCGAACGGTTTCCCGATATTCCCACCTTGGGAATTGGCAGTAGCGGTGTCATTCACAACGGCACCGTAGGCGTGCCGGACATTCTCCTGATGTCCTTTGAGGACGAATATCGCATCGCCTGCGGCCTTATCCGGGAAATATCCGTCTGCCCCGTGCAACACATCTACCAATTCCAAAAGGATGCGGAGTATGTGGGGCAGAACCACGACGACATCGTTTGCCTCGAATATTGCACCGGCAGTGAGGAGATGCTGGTCACTACCCTTAATGCCGCCCTAGACAAATATCACATTCCTCTCATCGGCGCCACGGTCTTTGAAAGCGTGGAGCGTATGGGAAAATGCGAGGTGGCCTATTGCGGCACTACCTACCGGGACGCTTGCATTTATGCCATGATTCGCAGTACCCAAGGCCAAATTCGCACCTACTACGAAAATATCTATATGCGTACCGAACTGACGGTGCATCAAGTCACCAAGGCCGACGTTGACAATCGCGCCATTATCGAAATCGACGGGCGCCCGGCCGCCGATGTATATTGCGACATTGTGCAAGTCCCCAGAGATCAAATCGTGGCCATGAATCAGTGTTACCCCTTTGGCCGGGTCTTGGGGGAAAGAATCTTCGTGGCCGACGTGGCCAAGGTAATGCCTAACGGCACCCTATACTGCAATAAGCGGCTGAATCCCAACGACGCCATTTGTTTCATGGATTACGGTCGTTATCAAGAGGTGGCTAAGGAAACCATCGCCAAAATACAGCAGGAGAACGAGGACATTTATTTCACCCTCACCGGGGATTGCATTCATCGCTACTGGCTGTACGAAAGCAATCGTTTTTTAGAGCGCCACGCCGCCAATTTGGCGAGGCTCGGCGCCCACGCCGGGAATATCTGCGGCGGCGAGCAATACCATCATCAGCACATTAACCAAAGCATGGTCATGACGGTGTTCAGTCACGGACAGGGGAAAGGAGCGTAGGCATGAAGAAACCCAAGCAATTCGCTCGGCGAGAAGGGGATCAAATCTCGCCGGAGGAAAAAATTTATCCCCTGCGCTTCATTGTTGACTACGTCATGGAAAAAAAGAATTTTCTCCTAGGGCTGGAGAGTCAGTCTTTGCATCAGGCTCTGGCCATACAGGAAATATCCGACGAGATACAACGCTTGGGGAATCAAATGTACGGCGACCCGGAGAAAATGGCGCCCCGTAATCGGACTATGTACGATTTACTGCAAAAGCAACAGAAGATAATTCATCAGCTCACCACCGATCTCACCAAAAAGGGACTCGCCTTCGAGGACATGGACAACATGATTAGGCAGGCGCAGCCTTTCATCATTCGGCTGATGTTTCGCGATACCCTCACGGACACCTACAACCGCTATTTCTTCATTACCCACAGCGCGGATCTGCTGGCGGAGGCCAGCCCCACCGTCGGGTTTTCGCTGGCCTTTTTGGACATCGACAATTTCAAGAAATGCAATGACATCTATGGCCACGAATTTGGGGACGAGGCGCTGAAATACCTGTGCAAGACCGTCAATAATCATTTGCAGCGGCAGGAGCTGAAAAAAACCTTTTTTGTCCGCATGGGGGGCGATGAGTTTATTTTAATCAGCAACGAACTCCCCTTCCCACTGTTTGTGGTTCTCCTAGACGATTTGCAACGAGAAATTTCCGCCGGCACGATACGCTACGAAAATATCGCCGGCCAAATAAAGGTCAGCATCGGCGCCGCCAACACCGTTTTCAGCCAGATTGAAACTCCGTGGGATCTCTACGGAGTAGCCGACGAACGGCTGTACAAAGCCAAAGCCGCCGGGAAAAATTGCATTGTGTCCAGTTAAAATGCCCCCCTGCCGAGAAAAATCGACAGGGGGCGAAGGAGTTGAGCTACATGTGTTTAGCGGTACCGGCGAGACTCACGGCGATAGACGGAGCCTTGGGAGAGGTGGAGCGCGCCGGCGTTACGCGCGGCGTTAGTCTCATGCTTTTGCCCGAGGCGAAAGTGGGGGATTATGTCTTGGTACACGCCGGTTTTGCCATGCAGATAGTGACGGAGGAGGACGCCGACGAAACCGACGCGCTCCTAGCCGAAATGCAGGGCGCAAAAAGAAGGGTAACATAAAAAATTTCAGGGCGGCAGTCTCGCGACTGCCGCCCTTTGCGCATAAGAAAAGCGAGCCGAAAGCTCGCCTAATTTCCAAGTGGTGTGGTCGATGGGACTTGAACCCATACGTCCGTGAGAACACTACCCCCTCAAAGTAGCGCGTCTGCCAGTTCCGCCACGACCGCTCAACACGCTGTGCATTTTACTGCTTTTCCCGGCCAATGTCAAGGATTTTTTTGCCAAGGAATTTTCCTTAGCAAGCAAAACCGTTCCCATTCCTAATGCAATGAGGCTCCGACCGATACGCATCTGTCGGAGCCTCAAACTATTTTGGGCTTTATAACTTAAACTTTTTTATTTCCTCTTGCAATTCGGCGGCAAGTTTCGCCAAACTTCTGCTGGCATCGGCAATCTCATGGGATGAAGCCGTCTGTTCCTCCGTGGCGGCGGAAACGGATTGCGCTTCGTCGGAATTTTGGCGACTTGTTTCCGTAATGCTAACACTGGCCTGCATCATATGTTCGTTCTCGGTCGCCATATCCTGAATGCTTTGAGCGATGTTGTTGATATCCGTCACCAGCTTGTCAATGGTGGTGACAATGGCCTCGAAAACTTCGTCGGCGGCTTGCACCGTAGCAATACCCCGTTTGACGCTTTCAGCTCCGGTGGTGCTGGCCGTTACAGCCTCCTCCATATCTACGCTGTTGGCCTTGACGAGATTGGCGATTTGCTGTGAGGAATTATTGGATTCCTCGGCGAGCTTGCGTACCTCGTCCGCCACTACCGCAAAGCCTCGTCCGGCCTCCCCGGCGCGGGCGGCTTCTATAGCGGCGTTCAGCGCCAGTAAATTCGTCTGCTCGGCGATACTGGTAATCATCCCCACGATTTCGCCGATTTTTTTGCCGCTGTCCTCCAGTTTGGTGATGGAAGACTGAATGCTGTCGGTGCTGTGGGTGATTTGTTGCATTTGCTCCACGGCATCGCTGATGGCGCTGCGTCCTTCCACGATGTTACGTCTAGCCCCGGAAGCATCTTCTACAATCTGCTTAGTACGTTCGGCAATTTCGTGGGCGTGTTCGGTGACGTTGGTGGCGGTCTTTTGGATATTGTGGGCGGCTACGGCTTGTTGCGAAGCGCCTTCGGCGATATTGATAATAGAATTGGCAACTTGGTTGGAGGCCTCGGAGGATTGTTCGGAGCTGGCGGTGAGTTCTTCGCTGGCGGCAGAAACTTGGGTGGACATATCGTTGACACTGCCGATAACCTTTTTCAAACTGGCGGCCATATCCTTGAGGGAGCCGGCAAGCGTGCCCATTTCGTCGTTGGAGGAAACTTCAATGCTGGCGCGAAGGTCTCCGGCGGCAATCTTCCCGGCCTCCGCCATAAGGTGATTGATGGGGCGATCCACGCGGCGATTAAATATGAAAATCATGGCTAGGCACAGAATTACCATGACAATTAGTGCCATGACGATGCTAGTGTATATTGCCCGGTGAATAGGCCCGGTGTAATCGGCGTGAGGCGCCACCAAGACCAATTTTATGTTGTCAATGGAAAGCGGTGTCACGATAACATAACTATCTTCACCAAAGACATCAGTTTCCGTCAGATGCGTTTCATTGGCGGTGACGATTTTTTTGCCCAACTCGGCCAAGGCCGGATTTGTTTCCTCCGTGATTTTAGATTGCATATTCTTGGTTTTGTCTTGCGAGGCTAAATAAAGTCCTTCGCTGGACACCAAAAATGCGTAACCATGTTCGCCTATGGTAATGCTCTGAATGTAATCTTCAAGGGCAGTGATGCTTATATCCACGGTGACAGCGCCCACGGCGCGACCGTCTTTTTGAATGGCGGCGGCACCAGTCAACATGGTAACGCCGCTGACTTCATCGAGATAGGGACCTTCCCAAGCAATCTTGCTCGGATTAGCCATGGCTTCCTGGTACCAACCGAAGGAAGGATAGTTGTAATCAGCGTTGCTGTAATCCATGGTGAGCTTTATGGAGCCATCGGTGTCCCGAAAACGATAGGGACCGAAATAATCAATGTCCGGTTGATAAGCGTGAGGGGCAAACCAAAAGCCGCTGCCGTTTATCAAGTCATCGGAGCGGATGATTCCGTCGGCCATAGCGTACATGACATCCGTGTCGTAGGTTTTGAGATTGCTGACGGCCAAGGCTTCGGCAAATGTTTTTTGGGCGATTTTCGTAATGTGACCGTCCAGTTGCCCGGAGATTTCTCCCGCCTTACCTTCCAAGCTGATGCGTACTTGCGTTTCCATGCCGTCGCTGAACTGAAAGACGTTCAGCGCGGTCTGAATGGAGAGCAGTATCCCCGTCAGCAATATGATGCTGATGACGAAGAGAGTTTTTATACTGCTTTGCGGCTGTTTCATCTTCTTTCCCCCCTGCAAATTGCAAATTGAGACAACCCTACAGCTTCATTCGCCGTCACGGGGGAAAATCCTGCTATTGTCTCCCCAAAAAGTGGCCTAGACAGACAGAAAGAAAGGAAAAACTTTGCAGTATCCTCAACGTCGGCAGGACTGCTAAAACCGTTCCCATATTTTCTTCAAAAATTTTTCATTTAGGGTCTTGACCTGTATTGTCAGTGTAGTATAATGTGTTTGTCTTCGGGGGGGGGACAAGCGCGGAAGGAAACAGGGAAACTTCGCCTAAATCCCCCTTTCCTCCGGGACACGGTAAAAATTTTCGTGTTCCTATAGAGGAGGATTTCACAATGAAGAAAACTTTGGTTTCGGTTCTGACCACGGCTTTGGCGGTAGGCGTAGCCAGCACCACCTTTGCCGCCAGCAATCCTTTTTCCGATGTGCCTGCCGATCACTGGTCTTATGACGCTGTGACCCAGCTCGCCCAAGACGGGGTTATTAACGGCTACGGCGACGGCACTTTCCGGGGCGACAAGAACATCACCCGTTACGAAATGGCGCAGATGATTGCCAAAGCCATGGCCAAAAGCGACGTTTCCGCTAAAGACAAGGCTCTTATCGACAAATTGGCCGCCGAGTTCTCCGACGAGCTGAACAATTTGGGCGTTCGCGTGGCGAATTTGGAGAAACACGCCGACATGGTGAAGTGGGAAGGTCTGGCCGAATATACCTACACTACTCAAAAGGTGCAGGACGGCGACAACGTGAAGAATTATGAATTGGTATTCCGTCTGGAGCCGACTGCCGAAGTAAATGAACACTGGAATGTACACGCTCGTTTAGATGGCGTGTATAAACTGAATACCGATACGCTTGACAACGGTATGACCTTAAAGCGCGCTTGGGCTGAAGGCCAGTATGGGGATTTCAACGTGAAACTCGGCAAACTGCCCAACAGCATCAACCTCCTTTCCATCACCGATGATCCCTATTCCGGTATCGAAATGTCCTACGGCAAAGACTTCAAGGCAACAGCTACCTACGGACGCATCAACGGCGCAGACCTCGTCGGCGATCGGTATGTTAAATACACCACCAGAAATGGCTGGGGCAACGGTAACCTGTTCGACGGCTATTCTCCCTACTATGGTGTGGGCTTGCAGTACGCTCCCGAGGAGGGCAAATTTAGCGGTGGCGTTGCTTGGCAACGTATTGACCTCAAAGATGTGACTGTCTTAGGGGCAAAATTAGGAAACATAATCAATGACACTGCTTTGAATATCTGGTCTGTCAATGCAAAATACAATTTCACCGACAAGGTTTCCTTCAAAGCCGAGTACGCTAGAGGTACTCAGAGCAAGAAATTCTGGCGCCGGAATGAGGACCTTGATCAAAACAGCGCCTACAGCCTCCAGCTCAACTATGGTGGAGCCAAGAAGGAAGAGGCCGGCTCTTGGGGAGCTTATATCGCCTATCGCAACTTGGGGCAGACGGCTGCTCCTTGGTCAACCTATAACGACGGCTTAATGTCCGGCCAAAAAGGCTGGGAGATTGGCGGCGACTATACCTTTGCTCAGAACATCGTCGGCTATCTGAAGTACGCTTGGGGCAAGGACATCGACCCGGCTTGGGATGGTAGCGGCAAAGACACGGCTCGTAAGTTCTTCGGTCGGGTACACTTCTTCTTCTGATAAAATTTGGTGGGTTCAATGGGAACGCCCCCGTCGGTTTCGACGGGGGCTTTGTCGCTTTCCTGTAGCAGTGAGGCGGTCTGCTAGACAACATTTTTTTATTCCCTACAGAATCGGATAGCAAATTTTTCCCCTCCTCAAAAAAATCCCCCACAGGTTATCAAAGCCCATGGGGGATTTTTGCTTTTTATATCGAGCCAAACGCTACGAATTACACCTTAATCTCGTGAATCCACCCTTCCGGGCCTTCGATGGTTCCCAGCTGAATCCCTCTTAAGGTGTCGTACAGCTCCTGCGTGACTTCGCCCATTTTTTCCATGCCGCTGGGTAGGCAAATTTCCTTCCCGTGATCCACAATTTTGCCCACGGGGGAAATCACCGCCGCCGTGCCGCAGAGGCCGCATTCGGCAAAATCTTTGACTTCTTCCAAGGCTACGGGACGCTCCTCCACTTTTAAGCCCAGTATATGCTCGGCGATATGCACCAAAGAGCGGCGCGTGATGGAGGGCAAAATGGAATTAGATTTAGGAATGACAACTTTCTTGTCTTTGGTGACAAAGAGGAAATTGGCGCCGCCTGTTTCCTCCACGTAAGTACGGGTAGCAGAATCGAGGAACATATTTTCGTCAAAACCGTTGGCGTGCGCCGTCACATAAGCATGAAGGCTCATGGCGTAGTTTAGGCCGGCTTTCACATGACCGGAACCGTGGGGAGCCGCCCGATCAAAATCGCTGACGCAAATGGTAATGGGTTTGGCGCCGCCCTTAAAATACGGCCCCACCGGTGTACAGAACAGCCGGAATTGATACTCCGTCGCCGGTTTCACCCCGATAACTATACCCGTGGCGAACATATAAGGCCGCAGATACAACGACGCTCCCGTGCCGTAAGGCGGCACCCAGGCGGCATTGGCCGCCACCACTTTTTCCACCGCCTCGACAAAACGCTCCGGCGGAAAGGGCGGCATCTCCAACCACTTAGCCGACCCCACCATGCGCTCGGCATTCACGTCCGGCCTAAAGGTGACAATCCGTCCGTCTTTAGTGGTGTAAGCCTTCAGCCCCTCGAAAATCTCTTGGCAGTAATGCAAAATCCCGGCGCACTCCGACACGGTGACTTTATCATCTTCCGTTAGCCGTCCTTCGCCCCATTGCCCATCCTTATAATCGGCCACATAACGCTTATCGGTCTTAACATACCCAAAACCGATGTTGCCCCAATCCAAATCAACTTTCTCCATGTATATCCTCGATTCTTTTTTCTCTTTTCTTTTTTATTTTTTTGCCTCCGGCGGCCAAAGGGACACAGTCCCTTTGGAAACCCCGGTCGACTCACACCCAAAATCAACCGGGATTGTTAAGGGCCGCGCCCTTAACCCGCCGGAGGCAAAACAAAAAACAAAAATTAAAAACTAACAGGTATGGCAAGCCTCATAAATGCCGGCTTTTTTGAGGGTGGCCACCACGGTTTCGCCAATATGGGCCACCGTGTCGGCTACCTGAATACCTACGGCGTTAAGGGCTTTAATTTTGTCGGCGGCGGTGCCTTTGCCGCCGGAGATGATGGCGCCCGCGTGTCCCATGCGTTTGCCCGGAGGTGCTTGGCGACCGGCGACGAAAGCCGTTACCGGCTTGTCCGGCATATTTTCTTTAATCCACTTGGCTGCGTCTTCTTCCGCTGTGCCGCCGATTTCGCCGATCATGAGGACGGCTTTGGTTTCAGGGTCGTTCTTGAAGAGTTCCAAAGCGTCGATGAAATCCGTGCCTTTTACCGGGTCGCCGCCGATACCGACGGCGGTGGTAATACCGATACCGGCGTTCATCAGTTGGAAAGCCGCTTCATAAGTGAGGGTGCCGGAACGGGAAACGAGGCCAACGTGACCCTTCTTCTGAATGTTGCCGGGGATAATGCCCAATTTGGATTCGTCGGTGGTCATGATGCCGGGGCAGTTGGGGCCGATGAGGCGAGTTTTCTTGCCCTGCATATAGCGACGCACCTTTACCATGTCCAGCACCGGAATATGCTCCGTGATACACACCACGAGATCTAAACCGGCATCTACTCCCTCCATGATGGAGTCGGCGGCAAAACGCGCCGGGACGTAGATAACGGAGGCGGTGACACCGGTGGCGGCTACCGCGTCTTTCACCGTGTTGAAAACCGGCACACCCTCAACGGTCTGACCGGCTTTGCCGGGGGTCACGCCCCCCACTATTTTCGTGCCGTAGGCGAGCATCTGTTTGGTGTGGAAAGTGGCTTGCTTGCCCGTGATGCCCTGCACGATAACCTTGGTATCTTCATTTACTAAAACGCCCATCACTAAACCTCCTCAAGCCTACGCTGCCGCCTTAACGCGCTTCACAATTTCTTCCGCGCCGCCCTCCATGGTGGGAGCCATGATGACGTTGGCCACCGGGGATTCTTGCAGGATGCGACGGCCTTCTTCCACGTTGGTACCTTCAAGGCGTACCACTACCGGTACCGGCAGGGATTTGCCGTCGGGAGAAATTATCTTGGCAGCTTCCAAAATGCCTTTGGCCACCAAATCGCAACGGTTGATACCGCCGAAGATGTTGACGAAAATACCCTTGGCCTGTCCGCCGTCCAGCATAATCTGGAAGGCCTCGGCAATTTTTTCCGGGGAGGAGTCGCCGCCCACGTCGAGGAAATTGGCCGGTTCGCCGCCGTAATGCTTGATGATGTCAACGGTAGCCATGGCCAGTCCCGCGCCGTTCACCATGCAAGCCACGTCGCCGCCCAAATTGACGTAGTTCAGTCCGGCTTTGGCGGCGCGACGCTCTTTGGGATCTTCCTCCGTTTCGTCGCGCATGGCCTCCACGTCACTGTGACGGAAGAGAGCGCTGTCGTCAAATTTCAGTTTCGCGTCGAGGGCAATAACCTTGTCATCCTCCGTTACCACCAAGGGATTTATCTCGGCGAGAGAGCAATCCTTGCCGATAAAGGCGTTATACAGGCAGGTCATGAGGGCAGAAGCCTGACGAATGGCCGCTTGGGGGAAATTCATGGCGTAGGCCATACGGCTGGCTTGGAAGGGAGCGAGGCCGATAACGGGATCGATGTATTCCTTGATGATTTTGTCCGGCTTGGTAGCGGCCACCTGCTCGATGTCCATGCCGCCCTCTTCGGAACCCATCATCACTACACTGGCCGTTGCCCGGTCAATGACAAAGGACAAATAATATTCATGTTTGATGTTGGGGCAACCTTCCTCTATGAGAAGCCGTCCCACCTTTTTGCCGGCCGGGCCGGTCTGATGCGTCACTAAGGTCTTGCCCAAAAGCTCCGTGGCGTAGGTTTTCACCTCGTCCAAGGACTTGGCGAGTTTTACGCCGCCCGCTTTGCCGCGACCGCCGGCGTGAATCTGCGCCTTTACCACCATGACGGGAGTGTTCAGTTCCTTGGCCTTCTCCACGGCCTCATCGACGCTGAAGGCCGGAAAACCGTTGGGGACATTCACCCCGTAGGATTTCAGGATGGCCTTACTTTGATACTCATGGATATTCATCGTCATGCCTCCTCGATGTTTGGAGTCTTGCTCCAAAATTGTCTATATTATGTGGTTTGGGTAAACCTGTTTGCGCTACTTTTTCACTCGCAACACATAAACGGTTTGCGCCTGCCAAGTTTCGCCTTTACGCAAAATCGGTTGGGGAAACTCGGGATGGTTGAGAGCGTCGGGGTAGAATTGAGTTTCCAAGCAAAAACCGGTACGCGGTGGGAAGGTGACACCCTTTTTCCCGACTAAACCGCCATGGAGAGAATTGCCGGTGTAGAATTGAAGCCCCGGTTGAGTGGTGTAGGTGGTGAGAGCGAGGCCGGTTTTATCGGAATAGGCGTAGGCCGCTTTCTTTAAGCCGCCGGCTAGGTAATCAATGGGGCAGGTAGGGTCAAAGCCAAACATACCCGGCTCCATTTCCACCTCCGCCGGTACGTCTCTAATACACCAGTTGTGGTCGTAGCCGTGGGCGAATTTTATTTCGTCAAAATCTGCGTCGATACCGTCGCCGATACGGGTAAGCTCGCGGAAATCCATGGGGGTACCGGCCACATCCAAAATTCGGCCGTCGGGCAAACATTCCTCATCCACCCAAGTGTATTTATCGGCAAAGATTTGTATTTTCTGGTCGATGATACTGCCGCCGTCAAAACCGTCCAAATTGAAATAGGCGTGGTTCGTCAGGTTGCAAAGGGTGTCCTTATCGCTCACCGCCTCGTATTTTAGACTCAACTCGTTGTCGTTGGACAGGGAATAAACGACGCTGACATCCATGTTGCCGGGATAGCCGTTTTCCCCGTCGGGAGAGTGATAGGTGAGTTTCACTCCCTCGTAAATTATTTCCGCCGTCCACAGCTGACGGCCAAAGTGCATGGGGCCGCCGTGCCGATGGTTTTGCTTTTGACTGCCGTCATTTTTGGGCAATTCATAGGTAACGCCGTTCAAGGTGAAGGCCGCGCCGCCAATGCGGTTGACATGTCGCCCCACGATGGCGCCCATGGAGGTATCCTTTTCGTAGGTGGCGGCATCATCATAGCCCAGCACCACGTCGATGAATTTTCCCTCTTTCCCCATAACGCGCCAAGAAACTAGCCTAGCCCCCCAAGTGGTGACTTTCACTTCCGTTCCCTTGGTGTTTCTGAGAGTGTATAGCTCTACGGCGCGCCCGTCGGACAAAGTGCCGAAGGCTTGTTTTCTCACTGTACTCATTTTTTATCTTCCCTCTCTAGGTTTTTTTATTTTTTGCCTCCGGCGGGCAAAGGGCATTGCCCTTTGCAATCCCGGTTGTTTTTTAGTGTTTTATAGTTTCCGCCAACAGCTCCATGAACTGCTTGGCTTCCATAGGCTTAGAGTAGTAGTAGCCTTGGATTTCCTCGCCGCCGATGCGTTCTAGGAACTCAACTTGCGACTTGGTTTCCACGCCCTCCACCACTACCTCCATTTGGAGCGCCTTGGAAAGCTCCAAAATAAACTTCATGAGGGAACTGGCGCGTTCCGAGGTTTCCAGCTCTTGGGCAAAGGACATATCTATCTTCAAGACATCCACCGGCAGGTTTTTCAGCATATTGAGGGAAGAGTAGCCGCTGCCGAAATCGTCCATCAGCACCCGGAACCCCTTGTCCCGGAAGGCTTTCACCACGGGAATGAGCTGATGGGGATTGTCGGTGTAGGCTCTTTCCGTTATTTCGAGATTCAGCATCCACGGCTCAAGCTCGTATTTGCCAATCAGCCCCATGAGGAAATCCAGCAAGTCCGCGCTGTAGAAGTTCAGGCGCGAGATGTTCACCGACACGGGCGTGACCTTGCCGAAACGCTCCTTTTGCTCTTTGAGCAGGCGGCAAACTTCCTCCCAAATAAAGCGATCCAGTCGCACGATGAAGCCGTTGTGTTCAAAGACAGAAATAAATTCCGTCGGGGGAATGAGGCCGCGTACGGGATGATTCCAGCGCACCAAGGCTTCGCCTCGCATGATGCGGTCTTCCTTCAAACTGTAGATAGGTTGCAAGTGGATACAGAATTGTTTGGCTTGCAAGGCAAACTCCATATCGCGAACAATCATCTGCTCCCGGAGCATTTGCTCTCGCATACTGTCGTCGTAATAGGCGTAGCGAGTCATGTAATTTCCCTTGATACGGCGCAGAGCCAGATTGGCGCGGTCGCACATCTGATCCACCGGCAAATAAACGTCGTGGACGGGGTAAATCCCGGCGTAGAATTGGATGTTGTGGCTTATCCCCAAGGATTCCACCGTGGCATCAAGTCCCGTGAGAAAAGTATCCATGTCGAGGGCGGCTTTCGGCAGACACATGACAAAATGATCCGCTTCCATGCGGCCGCAGACCCCAATCTCTCCCACGCTCGCTTGAAAGTAATAACCGGCGGTTTTCAGAATCAAGTTGCCCGTATCCATGCGGAACAGGTCGTTAATGGCCTTGAAACAGCTGATGTCCAAATAGACAATGACGTACTCGTTGCCGCTGTCCTTTTGCATGATGTTGGCGGCGCGGCGGTAAAAGGCTTCCCGGTTGTAAATGCCTGTTAGGTTATCCCGATCGAGGGACTGGTGCATTTCCATGAGCTGCTGTTCGCGAGCCAACCGCTCGGCGCGATACCAATCATTCTCGCGACGCGCCAACACATTTTTCACGCGCGCTCTGGACACCACGGGATGAAAGGGACGGGTTATGTAGTCGGCGGCTCCCAGTTCGATAGCTCTGGCGGCCTTGTCCCCATCCCCGGCCACAGTCATGGCTACCACGGGAAGCGCCGACCATCTGTCTTGTCGCTTCAGCATGGAAAGAATTTCAAAGCCGTCCATGCCGGATAAGTTCAGCGCTAGGAGCATGATGTGTATGGGGCTTGTCTCTAAGACCGTCACGGCTTCCTTGCTGTCTTTGGCAATAACGATCTCGTATTCGTCCTGAAAGAACTGCCGCAGCAGTATGTCGTCTATGTCGATGTCATCCACGATGAGCATTCGCAGCCGCCCACCGAAAATATTTTCCTCATCCCTCATCACGGCACTCCTTCTTTTTCCGCTCACGACCGGTTTTTATCTCTGGGATACCCTTATTCGCGAAAAAAATTTTTTTACCTGCCGCCGAGGAAATTTTTTTAGGAAATTTTGGCGACAGGGTTCTTGACGGCTTTCCGGGGGAGCCTAGGGAAAAATTTTAGCCAGCAGAAAAAAATATTGCCGAAGGGTAGCAGGAATTTTCCCCGTGGCGTCAAATAAGAAAGCGATATGACTGTGTAACCAGCCTGGTGCTTTTATTTTATGGGAGGGATTACTTTGCGAGAGCTTGACGTGAAGGAAATCACGGCAAATGTGGCCGAAATGTGTAAGGAGGCCGCCTACTACCTGCCCCAAGATGTTTATGAGGGTCTGAAACGCGGCCGGGAGACGGAGAAATCTCCCGTAGGGCAGGTGGTCTTGGATCAGATCATCAAGAACGCCGAAATCGCTCGCGCCGAAGACCGCCCCTATTGCCAAGATACGGGCATGACCATCGTTTTCTTGGAAGTGGGTCAGGATTTGCACATCGTGGGCGGCAATTTAGAAGACGCCATTAACGAAGGCATTGCCAAGGGCTACACCGAAGGCTATCTCAGAAAATCCGTAGTCTCCGAGCCGCTCTTCAATCGCGTGAACACCAAGAACAACACCCCCGGGGTTATCTACACCCAAATCGTCCCCGGCGACAAACTTTCCATCACCGTGGCGCCCAAAGGCTTTGGCTCGGAAAACAAATCCGGGGTGAAGATGCTGGTTCCCGCCGACGGAGTGGAGGGCGTGAAAAAAGCCGTCATGGAAATTATCCTCCACGCCAGCATGAATCCCTGTCCTCCCATGGTAGTGGGCGTCGGTATCGGCGGCACCATGGACAGAGCGGCTTTGATGTCCAAAAAGGCGCTCACGCGCTCCATAGACCAGCGCAACCCCATGCCGGAATACGCCAAACTCGAAGAAGAACTACTCGCCCTCATTAACCAAACGGGCATCGGCCCGCAACTTGGCGGCACTACCTCGGCGCTCGCCGTCAACATCGAGTGGGGTCCCACCCACATCGCCGGACTTCCCGTAGCCGTCACCATCTGCTGCCACGCCATGCGCCACGCTCATCGGGTTTTATGATTTTTTCTTTCTTTTTTGTTTTTTGATTTTTTCTTTTGCCTCCGGCGGGCAAAGGGGATAATCCCCTTTGCAATCCTGTAATAGGACTCTCTCGGGAGTTTACTGCCGTTGAAGACAATGTTCTGTCGAGTTGGCAGTTTTTTACAAATCAAGTCAACCGGGATTCCAAAGGGCTGTGCCCTTTGGCCGCCGGAGGCAAAAACAGAAAAATAAACAGAGGAGGATATACAGATAATGGCTGAACAGATAAAGATAACGACTCCTTTTACGGAGGAGATGAGCCGGAAATTAAAGGCCGGGGATGCGGTGCTGATTACGGGCGAGATTATAGCGGCGCGGGATGCGGCGCACAAGGCCATGACGGAGGCCTTGGCGCGCGGCGAGAAACTCCCCGTGGATTGGACGAATCAGATGGTGTATTACTTAGGGCCTACTCCGGCTAAACCCGGAGACCCCATCGGTTCCTGTGGGCCTACCACTTCGGGGCGTATGGATGCCTACACGCCCACCATGCTGGAGCAGGGCATTAAGGGCATGATCGGCAAAGGCTCCCGGTCGAAGGCCGTGGTTGATTCCATGATTAAAAACGGCGTGACCTACTTTGCCGCTGTAGGCGGCGCGGCTGCTTTGATTGCAAAATCCGTGAAAAAATACGAGGTGTTGGCCTATCCCGAACTTGGCCCCGAAGCGGTGGCGCGACTCACCGTAGAGGATTTCCCGGCTATCGTGGTCATCGACTGCAACGGCAACAGCCTCTATGAGACCAATCAGGAGAAGTATCGGACGCTTCAGGGATACTAAGCCGTATTTGTTTGCTTACCGGCGGGGACTCACCCTCGCCGGAGGAATTATATTTAGGAGGTTAGATAATGTTTAACACCACTTTCTATGTGCGCCGACTGCACTCTTTGTGCGGCCTGTTGTGCTTGGGGATGGTGCTCTTTGAGCATATTTTCACCAACTCCATGGCTATGGGCGGCCCAGCGGCGCTGAACGGAGCCTTGGGCATGATGGAGCTTATTCCGAAACCGATTTTCTTGGGGCTTGAGATTGGCGCGATAGCGGTGCCACTCCTCTTCCACGCCATTTACGGCGTGTATATCGCCCTGCAAGCCAACAACAACCCCGGCCGTTACGGTTATGTCCGCAACTGGAGTTTCGCTCTCCAACGTTGGACGGCTTGGTATTTGGTGGCCTTCCTCATTTGGCACATCGGCTATCTGCGTTTATACACCAAGGGTGTCACCGGTACGCCCATTTCCTACGAACTCCTGCAAAATCTTTTCACCACCAGCCCCATAACCACCATCCTGTATATCTTGGGTATGTTTGCCGCTATTTTCCATTTCTGCAACGGCATCACCACCTTCTGCATGACTTGGGGTATTACCAAAGGCCCACGCTCCCAAAACGTGGTCAGCATCCTCAGCATGTGCCTGTGCGCCGCGCTGTGCCTCGTAACTCTGGCTTTCATGGGCAGTTACTTTATTTAGGTCTTGGGGTTTCACCCCAAACCCCAGCAGGGAGCACAGCCCCCTGCACCCCTTTATAATTTTTATTTACTAAGGGGTCAAGGGGAAATGATTTCCCCTTGCAGGGTATGGGACAGAGTCCCATAAGTTAAATTGTCTAAAGGAGAATTTCGATGGCTAATAAACCGGAAAATAAGATTATCGTGGTGGGAGGCGGCCTCTCCGGCCTCATGGCCACGTTAAAAATATGCGAGGGCGGCGGCGTAGTGGATCTCTTTTCCTACTGCCCCGTGAAACGCTCCCATTCCCTTTGCGCTCAGGGCGGCATGAACGCCTGCATGGACACCAAGGGCGAGCATGACAGCATTTACGAGCATTTTGACGACACCGTTTACGGCGGCGACTTCCTCGCCGACCAACAAGCCGTTAAGGGCATGGTGGAGGCCGCGCCGAAACTGGTGAAAATGTTTGACCGCATGGGCGTTCCCTTCACCCGTACCGCCGAAGGCGTGTTAGACCTCAGAAACTTTGGCGGACAGAAGAATAAACGCACGGTTTTTGCCGGTTCCACCACGGGGCAACAGCTTCTCTATGCACTGGACGAACAAGTACGCCGTTGGGAAACCAAGGGCAAGGTGAATAAGTACGAGTTTTGGGAGTTCATCAAGTGCATTAAAAATAAGCAGGGCGCTGTCCGTGGTATCGTGGCGCAGAATATGAATTCCAATGAAATCGTGGCCTTCCCGGCTGATGTGGTTATTCTCGCCACCGGCGGCCCCGGTCAAGTGTTCGGTCGTTGCACCGCTTCCACCATTTGCAACGGCTCGGCGGTAACGGCGGTTTATCGTCAGGGCGCACACATCGGCAACCCGGAATTTATCCAAATTCACCCCACGGCTATCCCCGGCTCCGACAAGAATCGCCTGATGAGCGAGGCTTGCCGCGGCGAAGGCGGTCGCGTTTGGGTTTATAAAGACGGCAAGCCGTGGTATTTCCTCGAAGAAATGTACCCGGCTTACGGCAATCTCGTGCCGCGCGACGTGGCCTCTCGCGCCATTTTCAAGGTCTGCCGCCATTTGGGGCTGGGGAACAACGGCGAAGACAAGGTTTATCTCGACCTTTCCCATATCCCGGCGGATTATCTCGAAAGAAAACTCGGCGGCATCCTCGAAATGTACTCCGAATTTGTGGGTGACGACCCCAGAAAAGTTCCCATGGAGATCTTCCCCTCGGTGCATTATTCCATGGGCGGCATTTGGGTGGATAGAGTGCATCACACGAACATTCCCGGCCTTATGGCTTCCGGCGAATGCGATTATCAGTATCACGGCGCCAACCGTTTGGGCGCTAACTCCCTCCTGTCGGCGGCCTACTCCGGCACCATGTCCGGCCCCGAAGCTCTGCGTTGGGCGAGAAGCGGCGAACTGGGCGACGCGCTCACCAAGGATGAAATGGAAGCGGC
>JAFVEM010000069.1 GCA_017476005.1 Selenomonadaceae bacterium
GAAAGGCATTTGCGAGAATAGCAAAATAGCGGCGTTCCTTTTGGTTACGCGCTTATACTCAGCCCAAAGCGGCTCTAGCGGCAGTTTCACGTCCCATTTATTTTCTGTTGTTCCGTAAGGCAGGTCGCAAAGTATCATGTCGATGGAGCCGTCAGGGATATTCTTCATGCCCTCCATGCAGTCCATGTTATAGATTTTATATTCCACCGCCGCGCCGCCCTCCCCGAAAATAGCCAATCAAAAAAGGCACCGCCGTTTTTGGCGATGCCTGATTTTGGACACAGTTTTTCCACGCTCACAGCATACTACAAAAATTTCACGCTGTAAATATCATCTTTTTTACCAGCGAAATTTACATTATTTGACTAGGGCATCTGCGCCGTAAAGCCCAATATTTACGATGTCCATGAGCCTTCCAAGTTGTCTTGATATAGTTGCCGTGCTGTAATGCAACACCTCCGCAATATCCTCCTGCCCACGCTTTTCAAAGAATTTCAGTTCGATAATGGGATAATAGGGATCATCTTTGATATTGGCGAGGGCGGCTTCAATCTCGGCGATTTCGCTTCTGTCCCGGTTTATCTTCATTTCCACAAGGCGAATTTTCGCCGCCCTCAGTTCCTCCAAGTCCGGCTTCTCGCCGCCCCCGGAATGGGTGTAAAACTCCACTATGCTTTTGCTTTTCCCCATATCCTCTTTCTTGATGTCTTCAATGTCTAGCAGATACCGCTCTACATTCTGTTTCAGCAGGGGATAGCTATATAACCGCTTCATGGTCATTTTTGTCCAGTTTTTTTGCGCCTTTTTGCCCTCTAGGATAAGCCGCCGCCCCACTTCGTCAATTTTCCGCTCCACGGCCTCGGCGATAAGCGTCTCTATCCTAGGCTTCTTTTCTTTGGTCTTGGGCTTTTGGGGGCTTTTGGCAACGGCGTGTTGCTCTCCGTTTTTTGTGTCCGAATCGGACACATTTTTATTTTGGCGCATATCTTGTCCCTCTCGCCTTTAGATTTTCCTCCCTTGTCCAATAATTCCGGCGGCAATACTGATAACCGCCGCTGTCCATGCTGTGCCGAAACTCCGCTACCCCGTGATAGATAATCATGCCCTCGGCCAAGGCACTATAAAACTCGCGGCTACAACCAACACTCATATCCCAACCATCTACCATAATGACAGCGTCGCACCGCTTCATCAGCTCCACGCACTGCTCCACAATAGTTTCGTAGCTCAAATTGGCCGTCGCCGTATGGCTCATGGCGTTTAAGGGGTTTACAAAGACTATCCCCGGATAGGCTTCTGCCAATTCGGCGGCAAGACGATGCGCCTTGACTTTGTTGGCCTGTTCGTCGCTCGAATAAGGATGGGAGATATAAATCATCTTCATGGGCTTCATCTCCTGTTATTTTTTTACCCGTGTTTTACCCGGTCGCGCTCCTCCTGCCGTTTGGCGTTGTTCCAACGGTCAATAGTTCCCACCAAATAGCCGGTGATGCGGCGAATACGCTCGAATTTAGTCTGAATAGCGTACTCTAAAACCACTTTGCCCTTGTCCTGTTCGTCGGGTTTGATTTTGAGTTCCAAAAGGTTCCCGTAGGTGTTTGCTTTGGCATAGTCGAGGTAATACTCAAGTTCCTCCACCGTTACACCCTCTAAGCCTTCTATCGTGACCTCTACGCCGTCAATCTTCATGCCTCTGTCTCCTTTAAGGTTTTGCCGAAAAATTCCACGGTCGCCCCTTGCGAGGCGTAAAAGCGAATGATGTCCTTCTTGGGCAGATTGAAACCTTCGATTTCCGGGATAGGGTATCCGGCTATTCTCATTTCGCCCAAGGTAAAAACGAGAAATATATCTATCCCGGAAAAGGAATAGCCTATTTTCCCGGCTCTTACTTTTATGGGGGAGATGTTGTCCGGCTGTTCGTTTTCCATGGTCTTGCCTCCCTACGCCGCCACAGTGCCATTGGCCTTTTTGTCTAAATCATTGTTGAGTTTTGCCAGTTTTTTTGCATCCTCGGCGGTGAGGGTAACGGTGGAGGTCTTTCCGTCTTCCGTTTCCGTGGTAAAGGCAACTTTGGCAAGGCCAAATATTTCGTCCGTCGTTTTTTCAAAGTCAAGTTTCTGTTGCGCCCTCTCGCCGTGGATATACTTTAAGGCTTCGTCTTCCAAGGCCAGTAAATCTTTATAGCATTCTGCCGTCATGCAGTAGCTTTCCGGCATATCCTTGCCGGGGTGAACAGATTTTACTGGCGTGTTGATAATCCAAGGAGAATTGTTGTTGGTCATATCTATGCTTGCCGTGATAACCATATAGGCGTTTTCGTGGTTATCGTCATAGCTTACGGCTATGCCTAAAACGATAGGTTTGCCTAGTGATACCTGCGGCAGTTCGCATATTTCCTCTATGTGGCTTCCCATCTTCTGCATTGTCTTGTCCAGTTCTTCCCGTGCCATATCTTTGCTCGTGAGTTCCAATTTGTCATATTGGTCGGTTTTGCTGTTGCGGCGTTGCCAAGCGATTTTCCATTCGCCGTCTTTGCATTTTATCTTGGTCATTCGTTCCGGCTTGTTTTTCATCTATGCCCCTCCTTTGCAAAGGCGAGGCGGTAAAAGCCGCCCCCTGCCCCCGTTTAATATTATTGCTCTTGGGCTTCCTGCTCGAAGTATTCGTCCCAGTCGCCCAGTTCTTGACTTAATACTCGCACCTCTTGTTCCATAGTGTCGGATAACTCGCCGTAAATATCGGCGGTTTCCCGGAGTATTCTTTCCTGCAATTCGTTGCCGTTTTCCATGTTGACGTTTGCTTCCCTGCATTTTTCTTCAACCATGTTCTCCAATTCGTCGATGACCTTACGCATTGCTTTTTTGCGAAGCCATAAATCCCTCATATCCGCTTTAGGAGCAGTTTTTTCTTGGGGTTCGTCTTCGGGCGGCTGTTCGTTGTTTTCCTTGCGTATTTTGCTGTTCCATTCCTCCTGTTCTTTGGTAATCCGTTCGGCATCCTTGCGGTTTTCGATTTCGCATTGCCGGACATTGCAATGCTTTTCCGGCGGACAGGTGCGGCAACAATCTTCGCATCCGGTAGTGATTTTGCATTTCTCGCAAGCGGTCAAACCGTCCAAACTGCCCGTTTGCTCAAATTTGGCTCTGGCCGCTTCTACTTTCGGTCTTGACGGTGTTTCCTCTTGTGGCTCTTGGGGCGGCTCCGTTTTGGGCGGCGTGGGGCGTTCCGTATCCTCCTCCGGCTTGCCTACTATGGCAAAACCGCTCCCCCATAATGCCTTGTGCATATACGGGGAATATTCGGCGACTTTTTTCATTGCGCCCTCGATGGCGGCTTGGCTCGTCTTGTAGGGCTTTTTGTAGTCTATGCCCTGTCCTGCTCCTTGGTTTTGGGTTTGGTATGTATAACCGGAATAAAATGCACCGTCTTTTTCCTCGTAGGTGATCGTTAGGCTTGCTTTGTATTTCGGTTTCAGGTCTGCCTTGTATTCCTTCTGCATTGAGAGGCCGTCTTGGGCTTCTTCTGCCGCTTTTTCGACTTCGCTCTTTTTCTGCTGTTCCACGGCATCACGGGCAGAGGGGGCGGCTGTGCCTTCTGCTTCCATTTTGGCGGCGAGGTTCGCTTGTCCGGCTTCGTCCAGTCTCGCCGCTTCATAGGCGGCGGTTACTCCCATTTTGCCGCTTTCAAAAGCCGCCCGTAGGTCTTGGTTTACAAGCCCCTTTGCTATGACATTGTAGCGGCCAAGCTGTCCCGTGGTGGTGTTGAGCATTTTGGCGACAATATCACGGACACGCCCGGAAATTTGCTTTTTATCTTTAAGCTCGGTCAAAATGGCCGTTGCCCTTTGCGCTTGCCGCATTTTCTCAGCCTCGGATAAAATACGAGCGGTGCTGTTGGTCTGTATCAGCACCAGTTCTTGCATAAGCCCGTCCGGCTCCGATAGCACCATGCAGGGAAGGGCGGCAAATTCGGCGTGTCCTTCCTCCACGAGTTTCTGACAGGCTAAGTGGCGGCGGTGTCCGGCTATGATGGTATATTTCCCCTGTTCGTCTGCCGGGGCTACCACTACATTCTGCAAGACTTTCCCGGTAAGGAGAATTGACTGGGAGAGTTCTTCGATTTCCCCGGTTTCGTAGATTTTAGCGTTGGCCGGGTTCGGGATAAGGTTTTCTAGGGAGATGTTCTCCAATTCATAACGAGCCGCCCCTGCCGCCTGTTTCTTACTGGCGTTGTTCATCAGCGACATCATATCAAAACCGTTTTTCGCCATATCGCTATGCCTCCTTGTGAATTTGTGTCCAAATCGGACACATTTTTAAGCTATCATTTCAAGATATTCTGCGGCCAATTCCCGGTAGTTCCTAGCCGCCCACGAGTGAGGGCTATACTCCCGGATAGGTTTTCCGGCAAAGGTGCTTTCGTCAATCTTCGGTGTCCAGTAAATCCGGGTTTGGAATAGGTCATACTCGCTATTTTGCAGGAACGCCGCCCCGGTCTTGTTGACTTCATTCCCTCGGTAACTGGTGATTAGGCACCCTCTGAAATTTAATTTCGGGTTGTAGTTTTCCCGGACTTGCCTCGCATAATCGAGCATTATCTCTACGCCGTCAAAAGTGAAGCGGTCTATCTTTACCGGGATTATTAAATCGTCCCCGGCGGTTAAAGCGTTGATTACGCTCATGGAGGCATCCGGGCTGTTGTCGATAATGCAGAAGTCATAAAGTTTTGCTATGGGTGCAAGTGCCTGTTTCAAATGTTCCTGCTGAGGGGTTTCCTCGTCTAATAGGATTGCCTTATTCGCCGCCAGTAAATTCATGTTGGCCGGGATAATATCTAGCCCCTTATATTCGGTGGGGCAAATAGCCTCCGCCGCCCGTGCCGCCCCCGTTAAAAGTTCTGCCGTCCCCGGCCTCTCATAGCTGTGTTTTCCGAAGAATTTAGAGCTGTTGCCCTGCTTGTCGTTGTCGATGAGTAGGACTTTTCTTTCCTCTCGCCAAAGAGAATAGGCCAAATTCACCGCCGTTACGGTCTTTCCTACCCCTCCCTTGAGATTGGCTATATTGATTACCCTCATTTTTCCACCTCCTTTTGGTTCGCCTGTAAAATTTGTGTCCAAATCGGACACATTTTCAAAAGGGAAGTCTTGTCCTATGGCACCGGTATATATCGGGCTTTTGGCGGCGGATATAGCTTGCTCCCGTTTTTGTAGTCTAAAAAGAGGGCTACCCCGTTAAATTTCACCTCGTAGTCGGCTATATCGGCGGCGCGGACAAACTGCCGCCCATAGTGTTTTTTCATATTGGCGAATTTTGACCACGGCAACATGAAAAATTTGTCCTGTATGCCCACGCAGACGGCGGCGACAGCTCCCATATCATCATAGGTCTGCAAGGCGGCGGCTTGGGTGGCGGTAATAACCCGGCGTGATAGCCGATCGGTGTCGGTATATTTAGCCTCAAAGGCTATACATACTCCCCCGGCTAGGCATCCGATAAAATCCGGTTGGGCGTGTGCCGTAAATCTGATGGTAGCTAGGCCGTTTTTGCGGTCTTTTTTCAGTACCCTGAAAGGTTCAGGCATTTTGACAATCTTTCCCCGGCCTTGGTCGTTATAATACCGACAGCCGCCCTTTACCATGTCCTCAAAGAGCCGCCCCTTGGCATTGCTCATAGCGGCGGCAAACGCCCTGTTTTCCCGGTAAACTTCTTCCAGTTTCTGATTTCCGGCTCGTCTATCCCATATCATCTAGGCATTTTCCTTTCGTTTTTCGCTTATCCACAGATTTATCCACAGGTTTTAGTTTCATACGACAAAAGAAATACCATTGGCCAATATCCTCCCGGTATTCTTTTTCCAATTCCACCAATTCATAACCGGGATTGTCACTTTCGATTATTTCTTTGGCGGCTTCGCAGTCTTCCGGCAGGTCTTTCAGTTTGTCCAGTTTTTTGCCGCTCATGTTCCTGGGGTCATCGTTCACGCTGTCCCATGGCTTGATTAAATTATGGCTACTTGTCCATCTTTTTCTGCCTTTGGGGTCTTTGCATAGATAGCCAATAAGAGGGGCAAGCTCTTTTTTATCATCGGGTTGCAAACGGTCGGCATTGCAATAGCCCTTGCCCCATTTCTTTTCCAATATGTCCCGGCCTAGTTTCCCGTCCATGATGAAGTGATGATGTATTCGCCCTTTTGCTCCCTCCTCGGTGACGCACACATACTTGACAGGCGGCAGTCCTTGCTTTTTTCTCTGGTAGTTCACTCTTTTAATAAAATTGTCCACATTCCTCATGGCTTCTTTCAGATCGGCAGGGTTATGCTTCTCGTCATAAGTCACGGTCACATGAAGGTCTCCCTTGACAAAGTTACTGTGTACTAATGCCTCAAAGTACCTTTTGCTCCTCTTGTTGTTGAGGTTTCTCTGTTTGGGAGTGGTAGTCTTATGCTTTCGCTGTTTCTTCTTGGTCTTGTTTTTTCTCCTGTCCGTATAGCTGAAGTAGCTCACTTGGATATGTTTCGCACTTACTCCATACCTGCCGCAATGCCGTGTGCGTTTTCTTATGTTTCTCATTGTCTATCCCTCAGTTTGTCTATAACTATGTTTGTTGTTTTTATAATCTTTTTTATTTTTATAGTTATATACCTATTGAGGAATATTGGGTTTCGTGAAATGTTAATACTGCATACTAGCCCACCGCCGCCCGTAGGCGGCGACAGACTTTTTCGGGCTAGGTATTGACATTTCACGGGCAGGATTGATACAATGAGCCTGTGAATTTCGGTGTATCAACGCCGTGGGCTTTTCCTAGCTGACATTAGGAAAAGCCCTTTTTTATCCCTCATAATATCCGTAGTGCCAAGCCGAATCATAAAACCTGATGCGGCCTTGGCCGATTTCCCCGGTGGCCTCATCAATGACTAAATAGGCGCAATCATCGTCAAGACTGCCGAGGACGCAGTTTCGCTTGGTCTTTTGATTGAGTATATACAAAATGTCTTTTTGAGTTTCGGCACTCGCCCAAGAGTGCCAAGGTTTCTCCGGCTCTCGGTATAGGCAATGCCAAAAAATAGGTGAGAAATGTTCATAGGTCTTGCAATGGCTCATGCAGATACTGCCCCTAGCCTTACGGCAAACCACTTGCGTCATGGCGTGGTGGTTGCAGATTTTGCACCGCCAATTGTCATAGTCGGTAGTTAAGCGCTGTTCTAGCAAAGAACGTTCTTTGTCCGTTATTTCCCTAGCCGCCCTCATACGAGCTTCTTGCTCCTCCGTGGGGGCGTTCTTCTTTTTCAAGTCGCCCACCGCCCGGACTTTTTCGTGAGAATGACAGTTTCAAGTGATTTATCGCTGTACTGGATTTTGATTACATGGCGGCTACCTTTTAGCCGCCCCAACATACGGATTATCTTTTTGCCCTTGTAGCTCATTTCTGCCTCCTTATCCCGATACAATCAACGCTACTAATACGAGGCTGACCGCCTCTAAAATCTTATTTGCCATTTGCCGCCTCCTGCGCCGCCTTTTCCAAAAACCTTAAATGCCCCTCAAGGAGCTTCAATTCCGTTTCCTTGCGCTTGATGGCCGCCCGGATTGCGGCCATTTTCGCCAATCGCTTTTTTCCCTCGGTCATAATTGCCTCCTACTTCATCAGCGTGTGCTTCGCCCACTCTGCCAAGATAAACCCGGCGATAAAGCTGACTGTTCCGGCAATGGCTATTACCTTCCACGCCCACGGTTGGAAATAGGGAAGGTGGGCAAGGAGGCCGCTATCCTCCTTCGCGACTTCGGCGTAGGTCATTTTGCAATTCGCGCCGCCCTCGTTCCTCATCAGAAATATTCCCCCTCGCCGTAGCTGTCTTCCGCAATGTTGATTTTCCCCAAGACCGTTTTCAACTCCATCAGCTCCTGCCCGGTGAGGGTCAAGCCCTTGAGCATTTTCGATTCGTTTCCGCTTCTGTCCCAACGACGGAGGTCATATTTCGCCTCACGCCCGTTATAGCTGATAAGGTTTAGTTCCAAGGGCTTCATGTCGTTGTCACCGATTACGGCAAGCCGCTCCTTGATTTTGTAAGCAAAACTGCCCATTTTCTCTCCTTTCGCTATACTGCCGCCATTTTTACGCCTTGCACTTTCGCCGCCTCCTCCGGCGTAACGACACGGACAACGACTTTCATGTCGCTTTTGTCTTGCCGCGCCTTTATCTCGTAGAGTTTCTGCATGATGGTGAGGGGGTTAAAGTTGATAAAGTTGGGATTATCCATTGGTCGCCCCTCCTGCTAGACCGCCGCTCTTACTGCCGCCGGGTAGCTAATATCGTTGGCCGCCGACCGGGTTTCTTCGGCGCGCAACGCCGATATGTAGCCCACGGCCTTGGCTTTACCGATAATGTCCAGCCGCTGTACGGTATCGAGGATTTCCGCCACTAGCCGGATTTCCTCAGGGTTTAAGGTCCTTAACATGGTTTTAACTCCTTTCATTGTTTTTGCCCTTCCTGCTATAATTGGCCGGGGGATGCCGCCCCCGTTTGTCAAGGAGCTAGAAGCTCGCTAGTCCTGTGGGGTATCGTCGCTACCGTCGGCGGTGTCCTTTCTGATGGTCAGAACGCCTAGGTCACGCAGTCGGCGGTAGCAATCACCCATTTTCTCTTGAGCTTCGTGCAGCTCGCCTAAGATTTTCTCAATCTCGCCGTCCTTTACTTCAATGCCGATAAAGTATTTATTCACTCTCTCACCTCCCCACACTACCTAATCACTATCCTGTCACCTATGGCGGCGTATGCGACCTGTACCTTAGCTTCCTCACGTTGCCGCCTCCTTGCCCGTTGCCACCGGGCTAATCATGGCTATAAGTTACGACTGCCGCCCCCCTGCGGTGCTGCTTCTCTCATTTAGCTTCCCGGCATATGGGGTGATTAGAACTTTGTTATTTACAAGGGAATAATACACCGTAAAAATGCTAGTGTCAAGGGTGTAAATAAAACATTTTCCCTTGACACTAGCATTTTTTTGCTTTATCCTTACTGGTAAAGAGGTGATTGTTATGCAGACTACCAATAAAGAGCAACGTTTGAGGGATATTGGCGTTCGCCTACGTGATTTTCGTAAAGGTCTCGGCTTCAAGAACCAAGAAAATTTTGCTAGTGAGCTTGGCATGAAACGCTCTGCTTATTCCCACTATGAATTAGGAGAGTCGGAACCCACGGGTGCATTCCTCCATAACCTCTCAACAAAATTTGGCGCAGATATAAACTATATCCTCACAGGCAAAAGCGAGCAGGAGATGCCGGATTTTGATACCTACCTCTCACGCATGGGGGTAGATGATATGATGAAAGCCATCGTAAAGGGCTATATGGCACTCTCCCCGGAAAAGCGCAAGGCCGTCAAGGAATATATTGAAAGCCTCGCCGCCGAAATAGCGGCGCGTAAAGCCGCCCCCGTGCCGCAAGAGGAAATTGCCGAGGGTGAAGAAAAACGGCGCGAACCACCGGAAAGTAAAAATGTGTCCGATTCGGACACATCTATCCCGGAATCTGCGTCGGATAACCATACTGAAGAGGAAAAAGAAATCATAAACCAGCTCCGCCTAGAGAAAAGTATGAAGGTTACTACAGCCTCACGCTCCATAGCTTAGGTCTCAGCAAGGCGAACCACCGCCAAAAGGGAAAAACGCCGTCCCCGTGGCGGTGGGAACGGCGCA
>JAFVEM010000070.1 GCA_017476005.1 Selenomonadaceae bacterium
TATTTTTGCGACAATTTAGCCGCTTTATTTAGTGTACTCATTTTTAAGCAATAGAATGAATTATTAATTCGGAATATTGCCTAAATAATGGAAGGAGCTGTCACACGAAGAATTTTTTTTCTTCGTGCGACAGCCCCTTTTTAGTGCTTTTTTGCTGAGCATTTTCGGCTATCTTCCCCATCACCGATAAGTCTCCACTCGCATTTTTCTTCCGTCGGTGTGAAACACTACCGCGCCGTTTTCATCGGTGCGGTAGATTTTTATGCCTTGCCGACGAAACTTTTCTAAGACCTGCGGACGAGGATGACCGAAGCTGTTGTCCTTGCCTACGCAGAACACCCCATAAACGGGGGCGACCTTCCTTAAAAATTCGTCGGAGGTGGAAGTGGCGGAGCCGTGGTGACCGACTTTGAGAACGTCGCTGTGGGGATTTATGCCTTGGGCGAGGAGTTTCTGTTCGTTTGTTTCGTCTAAGTCGCCGGTGAAGAGAAAACTCACCTCGCCGTAACTTACCCGATAAACATTGGAGGCTTCGTTACCGGTGGCCAGCGCCTCGGCTTTTACCTTGGGGGCAAAAATTACCTCCACGGTCACGCCGTCCAAGACAAAACGACTGCCCTCCACGGCCTCGGATAACAGACCGGCCTTATCGCTGGCCGTGGAGAGCTTCATGCTTTTTAAATAGGCCTCCCGACCTTCCCCGGCGGTGAAAATCCGTTTGACGGGGATTTTTTGGCTGATGCTACCTGTAGCGGCGGCGTGATCTTCGTGAGCGTGGGTGAGAAAAATATATTCTAACTCTCTGACGCCGCAGTGCCGCAAATAAGGTATATCCACTCTTTCGCCCACGTCAAAATTGCCGTCTCGGGTTCCCCCGGTGTCGATCATAAAAGCGCGTCCCTTGGGCGTTACGATGAGAGCCGCATCCCCTTGGCCGACGTCGATAAAATGCACCGCCATTTCCGCCGGCGTAAGAGCCAACCGCAGGATACAGATAATAACTACGGCGGCAACCGTCGCTCCGATTTCACCGCGCCGGATTTTAATTTTAGCCCAAAGGGCGGCGCGAGTTTCCGGCGGTAGTAGCGCGAGGCCGAGAGTTAAGCCATAAAGGCAACATAGACCGCCGCCCATGGCCGGGACATAAACTTGACTGTAAGGCAGGGCGGCTAAGGCTCTGGTCATTTCATAGGTGACGCCCAGTAGTAAACTGTCTAGGCCGAAAATAATTTTTCCCGCCATGGGCAACGCAAGAGCAATAATACCTGCCGCCAGCCCGATGATAATGATTATCTCCACTATCGGCACCACGAGTAGATTGGCCAAAAAGGCGCTGAGGGAGATGAGTTGAAAATACCAAGCGATGATGGGGAGAGTGGCCAGATGAGTTCCCAGGGTAACGGAAAAACTGCTGATAAGAAAAACGGCTTTTCCCTGCGCGGCGGCGGAAAAGAATTTGGCCAGCTTGCGTCGCGCCACGGGAGCGACAACCAAAATTCCAACGGTGGAGGCAAAGGAGAGCTGAAAGCTGATATGAAAGAGAAGCAGGGGGGAGACCAGCAACATAACAATTCCCGTGAGCCACAGGAGCCTTTGCCCTTCTTTTTCCCGGTCTAAGGCCAAGGCCAGATAAGCCAAAAATCCCATTAGCCCGGCGCGAATGGCCGGCGGTACAAAACCGGCCATGGCGGTATAGCCGAAGATTAAGCTCCCCACGAGGATAACCCCTAGGCTTTTCGGAAGGCGGAGGAGCGCCGCAAGGTACGCCGCCACCGCCGCCAGCAAACTCACATGGGAACCTGACACCGACAGAATATGAACAATGCCGGTGACGGTATAAGCCTCCAAAAGCTCCGGTTTTATTCCCCCATAGCCGCCGAAGAGCATGGCAAAAATAGCGGCGGCATCGGCCTTAGGCATTACCTCGGTCATAGCGGTAAGATAATGCTCCCTAAGGGAGGCAATATTTCGCGCGAAGGACGCCTCCTCGGTGGGGGTTATTTCCGCTCCGGCCTGCCCTGCGAATAACCTTGCCCTTATGCCGTCAACCTGTAACAGGAGCGCTGTGTCCAGCTGTCCCGGATTGCCATAGCTGTGAGGCCTACGCAAAAATCCTCTGGCGGCTATTTCGTCGCCCACTCGCCCCGGGGCGTCGGTTTTTCCGGCATAGATATAGAGTTTGCCTTGAGCCGGGCGAACTACTCCTTTAAGTTTCGTCTCCCTTGCTTCCGCCGTATAGCGAATTAACTCGCTACCATCGGCGGTGGTATAACGATAAGGCTCGGCGCAAATCCTCCCCGTAACCTTGAGTTCATTCCCGGCTAAGTGGGATATATCGTTTGGTGGCAGGGTCAGGACGGCGGCGCATCGCATCATGCCCAACAGGAAAAAGAGCAATCCCCAAGCCACCAAGTTCCAAGGTCGCTTGCGAAGGGTGGCGTAAAAGGTGGCCGCTAGGCACAGCAGGGTTGCCAAGCACAAAAAAGCAAAAGGCATAGCCTCAGCCCAAAAGGCCAAAGCTATGCCGCAGGCTAACAAGACGAGCAACAAAGGGAGAAATATATTCTGTCGGTTCATTTTTTAGCCCATCATATCCTCGTCCCAATCGTCGGGTACGCCCTTTGATACCAAAACCGGGCAGTAGGCGTGTTTTAGTACATACTTGGACACGCTGCCGGTAAAAAACGTATGGAAACTGCTCATGCCGCGACTGCCGATGACAATAAGATCGCTTTCTTCTTCTTCGGCTACGCGGACAATGGTTTCCGCCGGATCCCCCACTTCCACTCTGGTATGCGCCGCCACTTTGGCGGGGACAACATGCATGAGTTCGGCGAGGAATTGAAAGGCGGCGATTTTTAGCTCCGCCGGTTCCTGCCCACTGAGGCTTACGCGTTCAAAGGACGACACGCTGCCTTCTACGTCCGCCACCATGAGAAGGGTGAGGGAGGCGTCAAAAATTTTCGCTAAGTCAATGGCGCGACCCAAGGCTTTAAAGGCTTGCCCCGAGCCGTCAGTAGGGACTAAAATTCGCTTGATGCTGATTTCGCAATCGTCCGTGTCTTTCATTCTGTCCTCGCCTCCGCCAAATTTTGTAATTTTTGTTGCCGTACCTCCTGTTTACGAATATCGGCGATGAGTTTCCGTTTGGAGCTGTAAAATTTCGCGCTGAAGAGGATGGCCACTACGCCGATATATACGAAGAAAGCACCGAGTTCTTTGGTTATGTCAAGGAGACCGGCTCCACGGGTGATAATATCCCTGACAAAATGATATTCCCAAGTGAGGGGGAATACATGGCTTAACGTCACCACCCAATCGGCCAAATGAGAAAGGGGACTGGTCACGCCGCCCAAGATAAAACCGCCGGGGATAAAGAGAATCATGCGACTGGAAGCGATACCGGGATTGGCCGCCGTCCAACCAAAGAGAAGGCTCAGCATCCCCACCGTCATAACGAAAAACACCTGGACAAACAAAAAGGTGATCAAGTGGCCGGAAAACACCATGTCGCCCCAAATTCGCAGCACCGCCATACCCACCACGAAGGAGGTCAAGAGACAAATCCCATAGGGAACGATGCGGAAAATGAGATCCCAAGGACTGCCCTCCAAGAGTATTCTGTCCAGTTCGTGAGATAATCTCAGTCGCGGCACCATGCCGATGGTGGCAAAGGTAAAGAACATGGAACCGAAAAAGAAGAGAAACCCTTGGGTGGTGGAGTTACTGGTAGAACCGGCCGGATTAAAAATGTTCCGGGCGTTCAGGGTCAGCCCACTGGCACTGCCGCCCATACGTTTGGCGTTGTCAATGGCCACGATTTCATTTAAGGCTTCTTTTACTTCCGCCGTCCAAGCGGTGTTGGTATTGTCGTAGAATACCCCAAGGGGAGCTTCGTCACCGGCGTAAATATTTTTTTCCAAACCTCTGGGCAGATAAACCACCGCTACGGCTTGATCCCGATAGCAAAGCGACTCCGGATTTACGGCGGTGTTTAGCACCGCCGTTATTTGTATGTACTCCGAGGCGTTTAACTTGGTGATTAGTTCTTGGCTGTATTTGGTGTTGTCTAGGTCAATGACGGCTACCTTGGCATCCTTGGCGAAATTTTGTCCGAGGAGTACCGTCAGGAGCAAAGTTACCACCATGGCCACCATGATGCAGACTTTTTCGTAGGGCATACCCTTGCCGGAGAAGAGGAACCGCACCTCATTTTTCAGCGAGTTCACTGTCCGTCACTCCTATCGTCATGCCCGGGCGTACACCCTCCTGCGGCTCAATGTAAATTCGCACCTGAAAAGCGGATAGGTCGCTCTGTCCTTTTTCTCTGGTCTGCTTCAAGTCGGCAAAACCGGGAGCTTGGGTCAACAGCCTGATGGTGCCAGGTACTTCCTTGGCGCCGGCTACCGTGGTTCCCGTAATCTTATCCCCTTCTTTTAAGTGCGCCGCCTGTTCTTCGCTGATATAAATATCGTAGTAGGCGCGATCGCTTTCCAAAAGCACCACCGGTGTAGAGGGGGAAATCATTTCTCCCTGTTTGGCTAACAGGCTGAGAATTTTGCCGTCCTCGGGGGCGCGGAGGGTAAGGCGGCTCCTCGCCACTTCCAGTTCTTTGAGTTGAACTTCCAGTTGTTTCTTTTGCTGCCGCAAAGCCTCTACGTCGTTGGCCATGTTGGCCGCCGCGCGGCGTTCTCTTTCGATGGTGGGAAGATTAAGGCTGTCGGTGTAGCCGGTGTCGGCGGCGCCTCCCAGTAAGCGCTCCAAGGCTTGTTCCTGTTGCGCCACGCTGGCTCTGGCCACTTCCAAGGCCATGCGAGCATTGTCTAAGGTTGACTGGGACACGGCGCCGGCTTCCACCAAAGCCACGTCTCTTTCGTATTCCAAGTTAGCGTTGGCCAAGGTGGATTTGGCCGCGAGGAGCGCCGCTCTTTGTTGGTCGATTTGGCGATAACTTTGGGTTTCGTCCGTGTCGGCTTGGAAATAGCTGATGTCCATGGCGGCGTCGGCGGAATTTATCTGGGCATCCAGTTGCGCTATTTGCGCCCGTAATTTTTCGATGGCGAGGTCGGTATCGGTGCTGTCCAGTTCCATGATGACCTCGCCTTTTTTCACTCGTTGTCCCTCCTTGACCGCTTCTTTCGTCATGCGGCCGCTGACGGAATCAAAGGCGAGCTTCACCTGTTCCGCCGTCAAAATGCCGTCCTTCTTCTTGGTGGCCAGCACCACGGCATCATTGCCGGTGTACATGAGAATTAGGCCGCCAATGATGAGCAAGGCGATAAAAACCATGCCCACTCTGGCTGATTTACTTCTTACAATCATGCTTATTCGCTCCTTGTATTTTCGTCGCGTAATTTATTGAGCAGTCTGGCCAGTTCTTTTTGCTCTGTTTCCGTCAGTTTGCCCATCAGCTTGGTTATGCGGAGGTAATGGGGTGGCAGTATCTCGTCCATAAAGGCTCGCCCCTTGGACGTAAGGGTCACCTTTTTGCCGCGACCGTCTTGGGTATCGGTGGCAATGGTTACCATTTCATCCCGGCTAAGCCGCATGAGCATAGCGCTGACGGTGGCTCTAGTAACCCCAACTTTTTCCGCCAAAACCGACGGCGCTATGCCTTGGGCATTTTGATGCAAGACAACCAAAACGCAAAATTTCCCCTCGGACAGGTGATAATCTCGAAAAAGCACATCGGTAACGGCGCTCTGAATACCGGCCGCCGCCTGCCTGATGCCTAACATGGCGATTACCGCCGTCGGTTTTATCTCCGGAATAATTTTCGCGTGTTGCGCCAAATCCTCCCAAGAGGGACTTGCTTCCCGTTTTATTTTTGACACCTCCTCTAAAAAAATTAGTTAGCTTGCTAACTGTGAGTATAAAGGGAAAGCTCGCCCCTGTCAAGAAATTCTTGTCTGCTATTTTTTGTGGTAAAATCCCTTGAATGACGCTATAATGAAAGGGATTATGTTATGAGGAGGAATTATTTTGCCACATTCTGCCAGCATTGCCAGTATTGATTGGACGAAACTCTTAGACGTTATGCTCGTCCCCGGTTGTATCCTGATAGCCGCTATCATCATCGGCGTGGCGCTGAACAAGGCGATAAAACGGCGCATCGAAAACCATCTGCAAATCGAGGAGACTTCCCTGACTTATGTTTTCATCAAGGCGCTCCAAGGCGTACCCGTGTCCTTCTGTATGGTAGCCGGGCTGTACTGGATTATAAATACCATCGACATCCCCCCGGGAGTATCCAAACTCTTTTCCTACATACTCTTTACGGTGAACGTCTTTACCCTGACTAGGGTCATCGCCCAAGCCCTTTCCGCCTTTGTGGATTTCCAAATGGCGCGCTCCGAAGGTAAGTTACCCAAAAGTACCCTCTTAAACAGCATCCTCAATTTTGTCATCTATGCGGTGGGCATTATCATCATCCTGCAATACTACGGCATTTCCGTGGCGCCGATTATCACGGCCATGGGCGTCGGCGGTATGGCCATCGCCTTAGGTCTTCAAGAAACCATGGCCAACATCTTCTCGGGACTGCAACTCATCGTCTTCAAGCAACTGCGCCTTGACGACTATATCAAGTTAAACTCCGGGGAAGAAGGCCGAGTTACGGACATAAACTGGCGTTACACCACCATTCAGTCCATTTTAGGAAATGTCATCGTTATCCCAAACAAAACCATCGCCGCCGCCATCATCACCAATTACAACCTCCCCTACCGGGATTACACTATTAAAATCCCCATTGGAGTGGATTACGACAGCGACCTGCAACATGTGGAGGATGTTACCTTAGACGTGGCGCGTCAAGTCACGGCCACCGTCATGGCCGACAGCCCCTTGGACTTTGAACATGATGTAGAGCCAAAGGTTTTATTCCGCACCTTCGCGGATTCGGCCATCGAGTTTGACGTACTCCTGCACTCCGCTCGCTTCGACAAGCAGGCCGCCCTGAAACACGCTTTTATCAAGGAGCTTACCGCCCGTTACCGCAAGGAAAAAATCAACATTCCTTTCCCCATTCGCACGGTGGTGCAACCGGAGAAATAGTTATTGGGGTTTCACCCCAAACCCCACCAGAGGGTTTTGCCCTCTGGACTCCCAGCAGGGACTTGCGCCCCTGCACCCCATAATAATTTTTTTGGAGGACAATATGGCTAAAGAAAAAGAAACAGCTTTAACTCCGGCGGATATTGTGGCTAAGACCAATATTGCCGACGTTTACCGCGCCGCCAAGCAACTGCAAGATGTAGTGGCTAAGACGCGACTGATAAAGAGCGACTTTTTTTCCGAACTTGCCGGCAACGAGGTTTACCTGAAACCGGAAAACTTGCAACACACCGGCGCCTTTAAGCTCCGCGGCGCCTACAATCGCATCAGCCAACTTACCGAGGCGGAAAAACAAAAGGGAGTTATCACCGCCTCCGCCGGCAACCACGCCCAAGGAGTAGCCTTTGCCGCGCAAAAACTCCAAGTGAAAGCCGTTATCTGTATGCCGGCCACCACGCCGATTCTGAAGGTGGAAGCCACTCGCGCCTACGGCGCCGAAGTGGTTCTGCATGGCGACAGTTTTGACGACGCTTATGCCCACAGTTTGCAATTGCAAAAGGAACATGGCTACGTCTATATTCATCCTTTCAATGACCTAGAGGTTTTACTGGGGCAAGGCACCACGGCCTTGGAGATAATTGACGCTTTGAAAGACGTAGATGCCATTTTGGTACCCATCGGGGGCGGCGGTTTTGCCTCCGGGGTGGCGCTGGCCACGAAACTGGTCAATCCCGGGGTAAAAGTAATCGGCGTAGAGCCGGAAGAAGCCGCCTGCATGAAGAGTGCGTTGCATAAGGGAAAGATTGTTACCCTCTCCAGCGCCGATACGGTGGCTGACGGTTGCGCGGTAAAAACTGCCGGGGAACTCACCTTTGCCTTCTGCCAAAAGTATTTGGACGAAATTATCACCGTGTCCGAAATGGAAATAATGAGCGCCCTGCTTTCCCTCATCGAAAAGCATAAACTCATTGCCGAAGGCGCCGGGGTTCTGTCGCTGGCCGCCCTCTCCAAGCTGAAGTTCCGTAACAAAAAGGTAGTCGCCATAATAAGCGGCGGCAATATCGACATTTCCACCATTTCCGCTCTCATCGACAAAGCCCTCATCGCTCGCGGCCGGGTCTTTTGTTTTGCCGTACAGCTCCCGGATAAACCGGGGCAGCTCCTCAAAGTTTCTCAAATCCTCGCCGAAGAAAATGCCAACGTCATCAAACTTGATCATAATCAAGCCAAAGTTACCGACAGCTTCAAGAAAGTGGTGCTGGAGGTCACGGTGGAAACCCACAATCAGGAACACATCGAGCGCATCATGTCGGCGCTAAATCGCGGCGGTTTTTCCGTGGAGCAGATATATTAGTTTTTAGGAGTGATAGCTTGTGATGTTTCTTATAGCCCTGTCGCCTATCCTTTGGCTAGTAGTGGCGCTTTCCGTTTTGAAAATGGCGGCTTACAAGGCTTGTCCTATTGCTTTGTTGATAGCCCTCGCCGCCGGGATTTTGGTCAACGACATGACCGCCGTTCATGCGGTGCAGGCTACTTTGGAGGGCGTGGCGCTCGCCTGTTGGCCCATTCTTTTAGTCATCATTGCCGCGATTTTTACTTATAATTTGTCGGTTTACACCAAGGGGATGGACATCATCAAGCAGATGCTCACCTCGGTGAGTTCCGATAGGCGCGTTCTTATTCTCTTGATCGGTTGGGGCTTTGGCGGCTTTTTGGAAGGCATGGCCGGGTTCGGCACCGCTATCGCGATACCGGCCAGTATGCTTGCCGGTATCGGCGTTAATCCTGTTTTGTCGGTGGCGGTGTGCCTTATCGCCAATTCGGTACCTACGGCCTATGGCTCCATCGGTATTCCCTTGGTGACTTTGGGCAGCGTCACGGGACTGGAGCCTACGCAGCTGGCTACTTACACCTGTCTGCAACTGGCTCCCTTGACTTTTCTTTGCCCCTTTCTCATGGTCATTGTGGCCGGAAATTCCCTCAAGGCTCTCAAGCACATGGTTCCCACCTGCCTGGGCGCATCGTTGGGCTTTCTCATTCCGGAACTCATCGTCGCTTCGCACATGGGGCCGGAGCTGGCGGTGGTGGCCGGTTCCATCGGAGCCATGGCGGCTATCGTAGCTTGCGCCGAGGTAAAACCTTTGCATGACGGGGAATTTGCCATGGACAGTGGCCACGAAGCGGCGCATCATGTATCGGCCAAACAGGGCTTTATTGCTTGTCTGCCCTTTATCCTGATTTTTTTGTTTCTGCTCTTTACCTCAAAACTCATTCCCTCCATCCATGACCCACTTCATCTTATCAAAACTTCGGTGTTGATTTATGACGGCGAGGGAGGCGCGCCCTACACTTTCACTTGGGTGGCTACGCCGGGGATTTTAATTCTCTTGGCGGCCTTCATCGGCGGCACGGTGCAAAAAGCCTCCATGGGAGAAATGCTTACGGTTTTCAAAAACACGGTAGTAAACCTCAGATTTACCATCATAACCATCATCACCGTTATCGCCACGGCGAAAGTCATGGGCTACAGCGGCATGACGGAGCAAATTGCGGAAACGGCGGTGGCCGCCACGGGTACCGGCTATCCGGCCATAGCCGCCTTTATCGGTTCTATCGGTACTTTTATCACCGGCTCTGCTACCTCCAGTTGCGTCCTCTTTGGCAAACTCCAAACGGGAGCCGCCGCCGCCATCGGCGCAGACGGAGCGGTGCAAACTTGGATCGCCGCCGCCAACGCCACGGGAGCCTGCGCCGGCAAAATGATTTCGCCGCAGAGCATCGCCATCGGCGTGGCCGCCATCGGCGTTACGGGTGCCGACAGCGAACTCTTGAAATTTGCGGTGAAGGTTTATATACCTTTCGTCATCGTCATGGGACTGTTAGTGTATTTCGGCCAAACTTTAGTGGGATAAAAATTTTTATTATGTGGTGCAGGGGCGCAAGTCCCTGCCAGAGTCCAGAGACAGCGTCTCTGGTGGGGTGTGGGGCAACGCCCCACTATTAAGGAGCGATAATCTTGATTGAAAAAGCCATAGTAAAACTGGTGAGCAAAGAGGATTTAACCTACGACGAAGCCTACACCGTGATGAATGAGATTATGAGTGGCGAGACTTCGCCTACGCAAAATGCGGCTTTCCTCGCGGCGCTCTCCACCAAGAGCGCTCGCGCGGAAACCATTGAGGAAATTGCCGGGTGCGCGGCGGCCATGCGCGCTCATGCCACTAAGGTGGAAACCGGCATGGATATTTTTGAAATCGTGGGTACCGGCGGCGATAACGCCCACAGCTTTAATATCTCCACCACCTCCGCCATAGTAGCCGCCGCCGGCGGCGTGAAAGTGGCCAAGCACGGCAACCGCGCCGCCTCCTCCAAATGCGGTACCGCCGATTGCCTTGAGGCCTTGGGGGTAAATATTGACCAAGATCCGGCGCTGTGCCAAAAATTATTGCAGGAAGTGGGTATGTGCTTCTTCTTTGCCCAAAAATATCATACCTCCATGCGCTATGTGGGAGCTATCAGAAAAGAGCTGGGCTTTAGGACGGTGTTTAACATACTAGGGCCCTTGACCAATCCCGGCAATCCTACTCGGCAACTCTTGGGTGTCTATGACGAATATTTGGTCGCTCCGCTAGCGCAAGTGCTTATCAGTTTGGGGATAAGGCGCGGTATGGTGGTTTATGGCCAAGACAAACTTGACGAGATTTCCCTGTCGGCTCCCACTACCATCGCAGAGATTCGGGAGGGCTGGCTGAAAAACTATGTCATCACTCCCGAGGACTTTGGCCTGAAACGCTGTCAAAAGCAGGATTTGGTCGGCGGCACCCCGGACGAAAACGCGCAGATCACCCGGGAAATTTTGCAAGGGGCAAAGGGGGCGAAACGGGATGCGGTACTCTTAAACGCCGGTGCCTCCCTCTATCTGGCGGATAAGGCGGAAAATTTCGGAGCAGGCGTACAAAAGGCGGCGGAGCTTATAGATTCGGGGGCGGCAGCCGCTACTTTAGAGAAATTCATCGCTGTCAGCAACGGTCGGTAAATTTGTTAGCGGGGCGAGGTGTATCATGAAATTTTCTAAATGGCAAGGTTGCGGTAACGATTTTGTACTGATAGACGGACGCGAGGCAGATATAGACGATTTTCCTCGCTTGGCGCGACGCTTGACCGATCGCCATTATGGCGTGGGTGGCGACGGCATCTTGGTGGTTTTGCCCTCGGAAAAGGCCGACTTTCGGATGCGAATTTTTAACAGCGACGGCAGCGAAGCAGAAATGTGCGGCAACGGGATTCGTTGCTTTGCTCGCTTTTTGTATGAAAGCGGCGCCACCGACAAAAAAGAATTTACGGTGGAAACCGGCGCCGGGGTACTCACCCCCAAACTCATCTTCGAAGGGGATAAAGTTTCGTTGGTGCGAGTGGATATGGGAGAGCCGCATCTAAACGGCGAAGAGATTCCCGTGGTGGGCTTTGACGGTCGTCGAGTAATAAACGCACCAATTAAAGTAGCCGCGCAGGATTATCGCATGACTTGCGTTTCCATGGGCAATCCTCATTGCGTGGTTTTTGTGGAGGATTTACGCCAAAGTCGCTATGAAATACTTGGCAGTAGCTTCGAGACCCATGAACTGTTCCCGAAAAACACCAACGCAGAATTTGTGGAAGTGATTGATCGCGAACATTTGAAAATGGGAGTCTGGGAGCGAGGTACCGGCCTCACCTTGGCTTGCGGCACCGGTGCTTGCGCCGTCTTGGTGGCTGCCGTGCTGAACGATAAAAGTGAGCGCGAGGCGGAAATAGAACTGCCGGGGGGCAAACTTCGCATAGAGTGGGCGGCTGATAATCACGTCTATATGACCGGCCCGGCAGAGCAGGTATTTACGGGGGAACTTACCACATGATAAAAAGCATGACGGGCTACGGCGCCGGGCAAGCGGAAACCGACGCTTATCAAGTAAACGTGGAAATAAAGGCAGTCAATCAGCGCTTTTTGGAACTGGATTTTCGGATGTCCCATCGGCTGAACCGTTGGGAGAATCGTCTGCGACAGACCGTTAAAGCCAAAGTCGCTCGCGGCAAGCTGGATATTCGCGTTAGCTTTAGCGATAAGCGCGAGCAGGGCGTACAGATTAAAGTTAATCATAATTTGGCCAAAGCCTACGGCAAAGCCCTTCATGAGTTGGGCGACGTTGTATCGCCCATTGGCAAAATTGCCCTTGACAAAGGAAAACTGCTCCTGCATTTGGCCGCCGTCCCTGACGTAATCACCGTGGAAGAAAGCGGCGATCTCAGCGGCGCGGACGAGGTGTTAATTTCGGCGCTGGGCAATGCCCTCGCCGATTTAAACGCTATGCGTTGCCGGGAAGGCGAACATATTCGGCAGGATTTTGCCGCACGGCTCACGAAACTTGAACAGATAACGGAAGAGCTAACCGAGCTTGCTCCCGTCATCGTGACAGCTTATCGGGAACGCTTGCAAAAAACCATCGCCGATATTTTAGGCGATAAACAGCCGGACGAAACAAGACTTTTGCAGGAGACGGCCATTTTCGCCGATAAAAGCAACTACACCGAAGAGATTGTGCGCCTCGGCAGTCACTTTCGCCAGTTTAGAACCATCATGGATGAAGCCTCGGAACCGGTGGGCAGGAAACTGGATTTTCTCATCCAAGAGATGAACCGGGAGGCCAATACCATCGGCTCTAAAGCCGGAGATGCCAAAGGCGCTACCCTTACGGTGGAGCTAAAGGCCGAACTGGAGAAACTCCGGGAACAAGTACAAAATATCGAGTGAGGTGAGGGTGTGGACGTAAAACTCATCAATATAGGTTTTGCCAACTTTATCGCCGCTCATCGCCTCGTCTCTATTGTAAGTCCCGAACCGGCTCCCGTGAAGCGTTTGGTCAAGGAAGCTAAGGAGGGCGGCAGACTGATTGACGCTACCAGCGGGCGTCGCACCAGAGCGGTACTTGTCATGGACAGCGATCACGTTATTCTCTCGGCGTTGCAACCGGAGACAGTGGTCAACCGCGCTGCGAGCGAAGAAGGCAAATTGCAAACGAAAGAAGAAAAAACATGAATAAAGGTCTCTTGATAGTGGTATCAGGAGCATCGGGGACGGGCAAGGGTACTGTCTGCGACGCTCTGTTAAAAAAAATTCCCACCCTCGCCTATTCCATTTCTGCCACCACCAGAGCGCCTCGCCCCGGCGAAAAAGAAGGCGAAAATTATTATTTTTTGAGCCGTGAAGCCTTTAGCGAAATGATTGCCCAAGGAGGTTTCTTGGAGTACGCCGAAGTATTTGGCAATTACTACGGCACGCCGTTGGGAAAAATAGAGGAGCGGCGGAAGGTAGGACAGGACGTTTTGCTGGAAATAGACGTGCAGGGCGCTTTAAAGGTTATGGAGCGCATACCCGACGGCGTGTTTATCTTCCTCTTGCCGCCGTCTTTGGCGGAACTGGAACGGCGCATTCGCGGACGCGGCACCGAGACGGAGGAAACAATCGCCAAGCGCTTGGGCAAAGCTAAAACGGAAATCGCCGTGGGCAAGAAATATCGGTACGCAGTGGTCAACGACCAAGTGGAACAAGCCGTGAACAAAATAGAGGCGATTTTAACGGCCGAGCATTGCAGAGCCGACCAAAACAGCGATATTTTTGAGGAGTTGGGCAGATGAAGACAAGTGCCGTAATGAGTATGGTAAACCCTTCCACCGATACCTTGCTTTCCAAGGTAGATAGTCGCTATGGGCTGGTGGTACTGGCTGCCAGACGCGCCAGACAGCTTTTGGACGGCGCGCAGCTCCATGCCGAGAGTCAATCCACCAAAGACGTGACCAACGCCTTGGAGGAAATTGCGGAAGGCAAAATTTCCTACAGCTTAATCCAAGAAACGGACGAAGAAGAGGAAGTCTTGCCGGAGGAAGGCGAGGCGATTAGCGAGGCGACGGCGGAGGTCGAGGGATGAGCCATGACAGCTAACGCAGCGGCGCTGAAGGGGAAAAATGTCATCTTGGGCGTCACGGGAGGTATTGCCGCCTACAAGGCGGTGGAGCTAGCCAGCCGTTTGCGGAAAATCGGCGCCGAAGTTCATGTAATTATGACTCGTGGGGCGCAGTCTTTTGTCACAGAGCTGACTTTCCGGGAAATTAGCGGCCACCCTGTCAGTACCGGTATGTGGGAGAAAGTTTCCCATTGGCAGGTGGAGCATATTGCCTTGGCGAGACTGGCCGACCTCGTGTTGGTAGCGCCGGCCACCGCCAACATTATCGCCAAGGCGGCTCACGGCCTCGCCGACGATATGCTCACTACGGTGCTGTTGGCCACTGAAGCCCCAATTTGTTTTGCGCCGGCTATGAACAGCGTCATGTGGGAAAACCCTCTGACCCAAAGAAATATCAAAATCCTGCGAGAACTGGGATACCATGTTATTACCCCGGCCAGTGGGCATTTAGCCTGCGGCGTGGAGGGAGTGGGGAGACTGCCGGAGCCGGAGGCGATTTTAGAGGAGGCGGTTAATTTTGCCTTAGCGCGCGGTGGGGTAAATAATACCTTGACCGGCCGCAAAATTTTAGTCACCGCCGGGGGAACCATAGCCCCCATTGACCCGGTACGCTTCATTGCCAATCGTTCCAGCGGCAAAATGGGTTACGCCATCGCTAGAGAGGCGGCCAGACGCGGCGCCGAAACGGTACTGGTATCAGGGCCTACCGCCTTGCCGGAGCCGGTCGGCGTTAAAACCGTTCAGGTGGAAACCACGGAGGAAATGCGAGCGGCGGTGCTAAAAGGATTTCCCACCGCCGACGCGGTCATAAAAGCCGCCGCCGTAGCCGATTACGTCGTCAAAGAGGTGGCGGCGCAAAAGATAAAAAAGACCGCCGACGAGTGGTGTCTCGAATTAAAAAAAGCCCCCGACATTTTGTGGGAGCTGGGGCAAAAGAAAAAACCTTGGCAGGTGCTGGTGGGCTTTGCCGCCGAAACAGAGAGCCTAGTGGAGTATGCAAAAGCAAAACTTGCCGAAAAAAATCTGGATTTTATCGTGGCCAACGACGTAACCCGGCCGGGAGCCGGTTTTAATACCGATACCAACATAGCCCAGTTAATTTTCCGCGACGGCAAACGAGAAGAACACCCTTTATTGACGAAAGAAGCTCTGGCCGAAATTATTTTGGATAGGGTGGCGAGCCTTTTGCCGCCAAAGCGAAAGTTACAGGATCGGGAGAAGGGATAAACTTTGCGGATCACTTCTATGCGAATGCGTTTAAGTCTGGTCATAATCGGGGTCTCCCTCATTACTTCCACCGTGATTGGCGGCCTGTACGCCTACACCGCCATGGAAGACAACGAACATTATCTGGCAGAATATCGCCAAGACTTGCTTCGCGATGCCGACGTTAAAATAAGCACCGTCACCCAAACGGTGATGGGGATTGTCAACGAGTTTTACGCCATGCAACAAGCGGGCATTCTCACGGAAGAACAGGCTATGACTCAGGCAGCATCCGTGGTGAGGAACATCCGTTACGACGAAGGCGAGGGTTATTTTTGGATTGATACTGACACCGGCGTGAACGTGGTACTCTTGGGCGGCGAAACCGAGGGAAAATCTAGGCTCGACAGCGCGGATATCAAGGGTCGTCGCTATGTCCGTGAAATGATAGAAAAAGGGATGGCCGGCGGCGGCTATACCGATGTGATGTTTCCCAAACCCGGCAGTGATGAACCCTTGCCCAAGCGGAATTATACCGCCTACTTTGCCCCTTATCATTGGGTGGTGGGTACCGGTATATGGATTGATTCCATTGATAAACTGGTGGACAACTGGGCAGAGGAACTTTCCGCTCAGTTGCGGTTTAATATCCTGCGTATGGTGGCCGGACTTATCCTGTTACAGTTTTTCTTCGCCGCCTTGGCCTTTTATGTCAGCAATAATCTCTCCCGTCCCATTAAGGCGCTGACCGGCTGTTTGCAAGTCATGGGGGACACCAGCAAACTGGAGGACGAGGAGATTTTGACGGAACTTCACAGCCTTGCCGAGCGCGATGATGAAATCGGCAAGATGCACCGCGCCCTAAAAGATATGCACCTTAAGATGGTGGATTATCAGCACACGATTTTGGAGATGGCGCACAACGATGCCTTAACCGGCCTTGCCAATCGCCGCTATTTCCAAGAGTTTGTCCGTGATGCCGGCCCCAGCAAAGGGTTTGTGGTTATTGCCATGGACTTGGATCACTTTAAAGAGGTCAACGATAAGTACGGCCATCAAACCGGGGATGCGGCGTTGCTCATCTTTGCCGAGGTGCTGAAATCGGTTTTCACCGACGCGCTGAATGTCAGAACCGGCGGCGACGAATTTATCAGCCTCATGACCCATCAGACTTCCATGGAAGCGGTGGAAGAAAAACTTTCTCGCTTCATGGCACAACTTATCAGTATTTATCAATCGGATATACAACTCTCCAAACTTACCGTCAGCGCCGGGGTAGCCGCTTCTTTTGACGAGGAACTGCCCATCGATATTTTGTTGCAACACGGCGATGTGGCTCTCTATGCGGCCAAAACCGCCGGTCGCTCCTGCTACATTGTCTATGAGCCGGAAAAATAACGGTCATTATTTCCAAATAGCCAGCACGAAGTAAGTCACACCGGCGGCAATGAGCGGCCCTACCGCTATGCCGTTGAAAAATAAAACGCCGGCCATGGTGCCGATAATAAGCGCCGGAATCACGTTGGGGGCGCTGGCGAGGAGCGTCACGCCGCTCCCCCCGGCCAAAGCCGCCAACAGACCGGCCACCACGGCGACGATCCCCGGACGGGTTTTAAAAGATTCTATCATGGTGTGTATGGTGATGGTGCCGGTGGCAATCGGCACCAAAATGGCCGCCGTTAAAATGACGATGCCCCAATTTATGCCTTGCGAACCTAACGAGTTTAATGCAGAATTTAAGCCCAAAACTTTCAAGGCAAGGACGATAGCCGTGGCATACACCACGGTCATGTTGTGTCCCAGTAAACTAAGCAATAAAACAGCAATAAGCGTTATGTATTCGGTGGCCAAGAATACCAGCTCCCTTCTCGCTACTTGATTTTTTTGTCCGCTTTTCGGGATATGTGCCATTGTATCATATTTGGAGGCTCCGCGCCATGTTTATTAGTCACGAAGCCCAAACTACAGGGATTTAGCGACTAAATTAAGTATACTAATAAAAGAGATCAACGTCCCATGATACCGTAAACGCAATAGGAGCGCCCACCTTACATGAGGCGCTCCTATTGCGTTTTCTTATAAGGGGTATAGGCAATATGTATTGTCGCCCTTATTGCCCTAATGATAAAATTGATTACTGTGATTATATTTTAAATTACAGGAGGGGTAGCTATGTCAACGGAGATTTCGCGCCGCACGTTTATTAAGGGCGCGACAGCCGCCGGTGTTGCGCTGGCGGCCGGAACTTATTTTACTTGGAACGGCCATAATATCCCGGAACCGGTCAAGCATGGCGACGTGACGTATGACGTGCTGGTAATCGGCAGCGGCGGCGCAGGGATGAGAGCCGCCTTGGCCGCCGCCGAAAACAAGGATTTGAAAGTGGCCGTGATGACGAAACTGGTGCCGACGCGTTCGGCCTCCACCATGGCGCAGGGCGGCATGAACGGCGTCACGGGAGTCACCGATCCTCAAGACACGGTGGAGTCTCATGTGTTTGACACGGTGAAGGGCGGCGACTATCTCTGCGACCAAGACGCGGTGGAATACTTCGCCGAACATGCCGGCAAAAATATTTATGAAATGGATTATATGGGCTACCCCTACAATCGGCAGGAGGACGGCTCTTTCCACCAAAGAAAAATGGGCGGTTCCTCACACCCGCGGGCGGCTTATTTTGAGGATCGCGCCGGTCATGCCATGGTACACGCCCTCTTTGAGAAATGCTTGGAGCAAAACATTGATTTTATCTCCGAGTGTCAAATGCTGGAAATTAGCATGGACGGCGACAAGCTGAACGGCGTAGTGGCTATGGATATGCGTAGCGGCAATCTCGTAGGCGTGGCGGCCAAAACCGTTATTATCGCCACCGGCGGCTATGGTCGCGTGTATTGGATTCGCACGTCCAATCCCTACAGCTCCACCGGGGATGGCATTGTGGCGGGGATGAATATCGGCATACCCTTTAAGGATCCGGAAATGGTGCAGTTCCATCCCACGGGATTGGCGGCTAACGGCGTGTTGCTCTCCGAATCCAGTCGCGCCGAAGGAGCGCTCCTCATTAACGGTCAAGGCGAACGCTTCATGGGCAAATACGCGCCGGAAAAATTGGAGCTGGCCACTCGCGACATTGTGGCGCGAGGTATTGCCACGGAAATAGCGGAAGGACGCGGCGTGGGCGAAGGTATTCACGCCGGAGTTTATTTGGATTTCCGCCACATTCCCGGCGAACGCATTGACGAACGCTTGGGACAGGTGCGGGATCTCTCCCGTCGTTTTGCCGGGGTGGATATAAAAACAGAAATGGTGCTGATAAGTCCCACTTGCCATTATTCCATGGGCGGTCTGGAAATGGCAGACTTCCGCACGGGGGCTTCGCGCGTACCCGGCGTGTTTGTGGCCGGAGAATGCAGTTGCGTATCCGTACACGGGGCGAACCGTTTGGGCGCCAATTCTCTCTCCGAGGTGTTGGTCTTTGGCCATACCGCCGGTGACGGAGCCGCCGCCTACGCGAAAGATCATGCTTACGAAGGCAACCAAGAGAAACTGGCGCAAGCCTGCGCCAAGTGGCAGGATAAATTCAACGAAGTCACCAATCGACCCAAATCGGCTGGCAAAACCGTGCCGGAAATCCGCGATGCCATGGTAAATACCATGTGGTACAAGGCCGGAGTGTTCCGGGAGGAAAATCAGCTCCAAGAAGCGGCTATGGAACTTTCGGCTTTGGAAAAAGAATACGAACATTGCTATGTGGGAGACAAATCCCACGTTTACAATACCGCCTTCGAGCAATATGTGGAACTGGGAAATCTCTTGCAGGTGTCCCACAGCATCGTGCAGGGAGCCATTGCCCGGAAGGAAAGCCGCGGCGGTCATTCCCGGCGAGACTATCCTAAGCGCGACGACGTTAATTTCCTCAAGCATACCCTTATCTTCAAGAAAGATGGTCAGTATGTGACGGAATACAAAGATGTGGTCATTACCAAGTACCAGCCCCAAGAAAGGAAGTATTGAGATGGACGCTACACTGAGAATACAACGCTTCGTCGAGGGCAAAAGCTGGGTGCAGGAATACACCGTGGCCGTAACGGTAGGTATGACCATTTTGGAAGCCCTCACCACCATCAAGGAGAAGCAAGACCCCACCCTCTCTTTCACCTGCTCCTGCCGCTCCAGCATCTGCGGTGCTTGCGCTGTACGGGTCAACGGCAACGCCGAGCTTGCCTGCGAAATTCTCGTGGAAAATCTCTTAAAGCGTTACGACACCAACACGCTTTTCATTGAGCCGCTGGGCAATTTCCGCGTCATTCGCGACCTCATCGTGGACTGGGATCCCAAATATGCCAAACTCAAGAAAATAAAGCCAGTCTTGCAGCCCAAAGCGGAGTTTTCGGCGGAAACCGGTTGCAAGCAGTCCCCGGAGGATTTCAACAAGTACAAAAAATATGCCGGGTGCATCCTTTGCGGTTCTTGCGTTTCCGAGTGCAACAAGAACACGCTGAATCAAGATGATTTCCTCGATCCCTTTGTTTTCGTGAAAGCGGAAAAGTTGGTGGCCGATTCGCGTAGCCGCAGTCCCGAGGAGCATTTGCAAGCGGTGCAGGATGCCGGTCTTTGGCGTTGCTTTAACTGCCAAGAATGTACCGCCAAGTGTCCCAAGGGGCTTGATCCTGCCGGAGCCATTGAGAAACTCAAGGAAGCTACTTTCCGCATGGGTCTTAGCCAAGACGTGGGCGGCAAACACGCCAAAGCCATTTACGACGACATTTCCGAATCCGGGATGCTAGACGAGTCGAAACTCAACATCAAGTCCGAAGGTTTCTTCATGGCCGGTTTGCGTCTCCCCATGGCGCTGCGTCTCATGAACACCGGCAAGATGAATCCCTTGGAATCGCATCCTGTGAATCCCGAAATAGCCACCATTCGGAAAGTCGTGCAAACAGCCGAGAAGGAGGCGAAGTGAGATGAAATACGCATTTTTCCCCGGCTGTGTGCTCAAGGGCGCGGCGGCAGAAGCCTACACCTCCATGTTCAAGGTCTGCGAAAAACTCGGCATTGAACTGGAGGAAATCCCGAACTGGACTTGTTGCGGCGCCTCTCACGCTCAAGGCGTCAATGATTTGGCGGCGCTTGCGGTGAACGCGCGCAATATCTCCATTGCCGAACACATGGGACTGCCCATTATGACGGTTTGCAACACCTGCACCTTGCAACTCAGAACGGCCAAGCAACGCCTTGACCAAGATCCTAAGCTCAAGGAAAAGGTCAACGGCATTTTGGCAGAGGCCGGGCATCCTTATAAGTATCAGGGAACGTCGGAGATAACCCATTTCTTATGGATACTGGATAAGCACCCGGAACTTTTGCAGGGCAAAGTGACCAAGGCGCTCGCCGGCGTAAAAATTGCCGGGTACTACGGTTGCCATATTTTGCGCCCCCAAGAAGTCATGAATCACGAAGACGGCAAACACCCCACCTCGCTGGAGCGTCTCATCAAGCGGCTTGGCGCCGAAAGCGTTGATTTTGCGGCCAAGCGTAAGTGTTGCGGTTTCCACGCGCAACTGGCGGCGGAGCATGATGTATTGACGGTGACGGGCGAGATTGTGGATAGTGCCGGAAAAAGCGGCGTGGCGGCGTTGGTTACCCCCTGTCCCCTTTGTCAAATGCAACTCGATATGTACGAACCGGAAGGCCGCGAGGCGGTACATTCCCACGTACAACTCCCCATCCTCCATTTGCAACAGCTTGTCGGTTTCGCCTTGGGCATGACGAAAGCGGAAATAGGCTTTGACCGCCATGTGTCGGCGCAAGATAAGTGGCCGATAGGCTGATTGACGATTTTCGTTTTTTGTTTTCTTGTTTCGTTTGACACGAATCCCCCTGGGATGATGTTGGTGTGACTTCATCCCGGGGGAATTTTTGTGTAATTTGTTTTCGCCGTTTTTTGCCCTTGTTGACACCTAACGAAAAAAACATTAAAATACTCATGTATAGGTGTACCATTTTGTCAAAATAAATTTTTTAGGCATAACCAAAAAATTTTTGGGGGTGAAGATTATCGAAACAGTAATAGCGGCTATCATCGCCTTAGCGGTGGGAGGTGGAGTCGGCTATACCATGAGGAAACGCACGGCAGAGGCTAAGATCGGTTCCGCCGAAGCCGAAGCGGAAAGACTTGTGGCCGAAGGGCATCGCATGGTGGAGGAGGCTAAAGCCCAAGGCGAAACCAAAAAGAAGGAAGCGATCCTAGAGGCCAAAGAGGATATTCACAAATTGCGGCAGGAAGCGGAGAAAGAAATTAAAGATCGGCGTAGCGAACTGCAACGGCAAGAGCGGCGCATGGTGCAGAAAGAAGAAAATCTTGACCGCAAACTGGAATCCTTGGAGCGTAAGGAAGAATCCCTCACCAAAAAGGAAGCCAAGGTGGATCGCACTCAGGCCAGCATCGACGAGCTCCGCGAGAAGGAATTGCAGGAGCTGGAGCGCATAGCCGGCCTTACCGCCGAGGAGGCCAAAAACGTCATCATGGCCGAGACGGAGGCGGAGCTAAAGCACGAAAAGGCGCTGAAAATCAAGGAATACGAGCAGGACTTGAAGGAAGAAGCGGACAAAAAAGCCCGGGAAATCCTGTCGCTGGCCATTCAGCGTTGCGCCGCCGACCATGTGACGGAAACCACGGTATCGGTGGTGTCGCTACCCAGCGACGACATGAAGGGACGTATCATCGGCCGGGAGGGGCGCAACATTCGCACCTTGGAGAATATGACGGGTATCGACCTTATTATCGACGATACGCCGGAGGCCGTTCTCCTGTCGGGCTTTGACCCGGTACGCCGGGAAACGGCTCGGGTGGCGCTGGAAAAACTCATTGTAGATGGGCGCATTCATCCGGCGCGCATCGAGGAGACGGTGGAAAAATCTCGCCGCGAGGTGGAGCAACGCATTAAGGAAGCCGGGGAACAAGCCACCTTTGAAACCGGCATCCACGGCATTCACCCGGAACTCATTAAACTCTTGGGTCGCCTGAAATACCGCACCAGCTACGGCCAAAATGTCCTCAGTCACTCCATCGAAGTGGCGCATCTGGCCGGCATCATGGCGGCGGAGCTGGGGGTTGATGTGACTCTGGCCAAACGCGGCGGCCTCCTGCACGATATTGGCAAAGCCATCGACCACGAAGTAGAGGGGGCGCACACCACCATCGGCGGCGATTTGGCCAGAAAATATCGGGAATCCAAAGATGTCATCAACGCCATCATGGCTCACCACGGGGATATAGAGGCCACCTCGGTGGAATCCGTTTTGGTGTCCGCCGCCGACGCCATTTCCGCCGCTCGCCCCGGCGCCCGTCGGGAGAGTTTGGAGGCTTACTTAAAACGGCTGAAACGGCTGGAAGAAATCGCCGAGTCCTTCGAGGGCGTGGAGCGGTGTTTTGCCATTCAGGCCGGTCGGGAAATTCGCGTCATGGTAAAGCCGGATAAGGTGGATGACGTTGAGGCTGTGGGGCTGGCGCACAGCATCGTCAAGCGCATCGAGGCGGAACTACAGTATCCCGGGCAAATAAAGGCGACGGTTATCCGCGAAGTGCGCGCCGTGGACTACGCCAAATAGTTGTAATTTATGAGAGGCATAACAAAAAGGAGGGGTGCCTAGCGCGTCCCTCCCTTTTATATGTAACAGAGGAGAATACCATGTGGCCGTTCGGACGAAAAAAAAACAAGCCCAGTCCCGAGGGCATAAATCTCTTGGGATCCATCCTGCTTTGCTACGGCGAAATAGCTACGGTCAGTTATGAGCCTGAGAACCAAACCTTTAAATTCTCCTTTACCTTTAATACTCCTTTGACGGAGAAGGAATTTCAAGACCAAGCTCATTTTTTGGGGGAGAGCTTGGAGACCTACCAAATGCTGGAAGGCTTAGTGGGGTGTCATATCGAATTTTCCTTGGAGGCGCAGGGGAAACTGGCCTTCTTCCACGTTATTCGGGATTTAGTCACCGTCACCAGAGGGGAGATAGATCTGTTAGTGACCCTCATGCGCGAGCGGTTCGGCGAGCGACTCCTGTGCGACGAACACAGTAGCGGCATGGATCCTGATTTCGCCGCCGCCCAGATGGAACTTTTGGACAGGAATCTCATGGGATTGCAGGAAGCGCGCCCCAAGGATCACTTGGTGGGACTTAGGGAAGAGGATCATGTGGTGGTCTATAATCGCTAAACGGTTGTAGCTGACGGGAGAGTTTGCCTATTATGAGAATAATGTTTGTCGGCGACGTAGTGGGGCGGAGCGGTCGCCGACTTTTTGCCAAATATACCCCAGGACTTAAGAGGGAAAAAAAACTGGATTTGGTGGTGGTAAACGGCGAGAACGTCGCCGGCGGTAACGGGCTTACCAAGAACACCTTGGAGGAACTGTACGGAGCCGGCGCCGATATTGTCACCACGGGGAATCACGTTTGGGACAAAAAAGAAGTGCTGTCCTTTATTGAGCAAGAACCTTACCTCGTCAGGCCGGCTAATTATCCCGAACCCTGCCCCGGCCACGGTTTTTGCATTTACCCCTTCAAGGCGCTAAATATCGGCATCATGAATCTCTCCGGGCGCACCTTTATGCCGCCTATGGACTGCCCTTTTCAAAAGGCAGAGGAACTCCTTGAAATCTTGCAAAGGGAGTGCGACCTGATTTTTCTCGATTTTCACGCTGAGGCCACTTCGGAAAAAATCGCCATGGGACGGTACTTGGACGGCCGCATTACCGGCCTCGTGGGTACCCACACCCATGTCCCCACCTCCGACGAGCGAGTGCTTCCCCAAGGTACCGGCTACGTTACGGATTTGGGCATGGTGGGAGCGACGGATAGCGTGCTGGGAGTAAAGACGGAACTCATCATCGAAAAGTTTTTGACCGGCCGCCCCGTGCGTTTTGATGCGGCGGAAGGCGCCGGGGAGTACGCCGCCCTCGTCATGGAAACCGATGACGCCGCCGGCAAAACGAAACGCGTGGAGCGCGTGCTTATCCGAGAAGCTGATGGCTAATTTTTTGGGGGTTGGGGCAACGCCCCAAAAATTTAATAAACTGCGGCAGGATTTTCGCTGGAGGGCGTCGAAGAAAACGACACACGAGGTCATAGGCATTGCAGCAAGAGAGGACGTGCTAACTATGGAAATCTTGAAGGTGTCGGCCAAATCCAATCCGAACTCGGTAGCCGGAGCCTTGGCCGGAGTCCTGAGGGAACACGGTACGGCGGAAATGCAGGCTATCGGTGCCGGCGCTTTGAATCAAGCGGTGAAGGCGGTGGCCATAGCTCGGGGATTTGTGGCGCCTCACGGCGTGGATCTTATCTGCATCCCGGCCTTCACGGACATTAAAATCGAAGGCGAGGATCGCACGGCCATTAAGCTCATCGTGGAGCCGCGTTAGGGAGTAGAAAACAAAATGCCAAGCGATTTGCACATGCACACTTCTTTTTCCGACGGGACGCTGTCGCCGGAGGAATTGGTGGCGGCGGCCAAAGAAGTTGGGCTTAGCTACATGGCCATCACCGACCACGATACCATTGACGGCGTGAGCCAGCTATACGAGGATGGACACTACCCCAGCCGAGGGCTTCGCCTGATACCGGGGATAGAGTTCAGCGCTCATCATCCTGTGCATGACATTCATATATTGGGTTATAACATCGACATATACCACCGGGAGCTGGCGGACAAGCTCACGGAGATTACCGAATCCAGATGGACGCGTTTTACGGCCATGGTGGCAAAATTGCAGGGCTTAGGCTACCAACTTAAAGAGTCTGAGGTGCTGGCCGTAGCCGATACCAGCCGCGCCATTAGCCGTTCCCATATCGCCAGAGTGCTGGTGAAGAAAAATTTTTTCCCCTCGGTGAGAGAAGCCTTCGCGGTACTCTTGGAAAAGGGCAAGCCGGCTTATGTCCCCCATTATCGACCGGAGGCGGCGGAAATCGTCAGCCTGATAAAAAAAGCCGGCGGCTTGCCGGTGCTGGCGCATCCCAAACTGGTGCAAAACGAGGATTTGGTGGAATATCTCTGCCGGGACATTGGCATCGAGGGGCTGGAGGTTTTTTATCCTCAGCATGACGAGGCGGATGTGGTTCGTTATCTGCATCTGGCGGAAAAATATCATCTGCAAATAACGGGAGGCTCGGATTTTCACGGCTTCACCTCCCGGCATCCCACAGAGCTGGGGGTTTTTACCATCGACGACTCCTACGCCGAAAAGCTGTATCGTCCTCTTTAATGAAACGTTGCCCAAGGGTTTCACCCCAAAAAACAAAAATAAGGAGCGGATTTAATGGATGTCATCGCCTTAGTGGGGCCAAGCGGCACGGGGAAAAGCCATCGGGCGTTGCAAGTGGCGCAGGAGCATCATGCCGATGCCATTATAGACGATGGCATTCTCATTAAAGACGGCAAAATACTGGCCGGGACTTCCGCCAAGAAGGAACAGAGCAAGATTATGGCCGTGAGACGGGCTATCTTTGTCTTGCCGGGACACGCCGAGGAAGTGCGTAAGGCGGTGCAGGAGGCTAAACCCCATCGGATTTTAGTCCTAGGCACCTCGGAAAACATGGTGCATAAGATTACCAAAATCTTAAAACTCCCGTCCATCGCCCAGATAATTCGCATTGAGGACATCGCCAGCAAAAGCGACTTAGAGAAAGCGCGTTTTTTCCGGCTGAAGGAAGGCAAACACATTATCCCCGTACCCACCATTGAGTTAAAGCCTCATTTCTCCGGCTACCTTATCGACCCCTTGCAGTCTTTCTTCAAACGTTCCTCCACCAGACGCCGCCGTTTAGGGGAAAAATCCATTGTTCGACCGGTGTTCAGTTATTTTGGCAAGCTGATCATTGACGATTCGGTGGTGAAAGCCATCGTAAACAGCGAGGTCAAGGCCAAGTCCTTTGTCAGCAAGGTGGGCGCCATTAAGGTAAGTCATCTGAAACGAGGCGACGAAGATCAGGGACTGACCATCTCCTGCGAAGTCACCCTAACCTACGGCAATCACATTCCCACTCTCATCGCCCAAATTCAGCAACGAGTGCGAGACGAGGTGGAATTTATGACGGGCATGAACGTCCGGGAAATAAATATCCGGGTGAAGGCGCTCTATGTGGAGGCTTGATTCCGATATCGAGTAGGAGGGGGTGATTAGCCCCCGTCCTCTCACACCACCGTGCGTACCGTTCGGTACACGGCGGTTTCAGTAGTTGATGTACACATTGACTGGTAAGCCTTGGCTAAATCATAAAAGCCGAAGCGTATCAGTCTTTCTTTTGTCATGGCCATTTGTACCGCTACCGTGTTGCTTGTCCACCAATAACCTCTCCGACAGTTTCCTGCTTGGTAGGCTAACTTGAAGGGAACTCCCAACTTACACAGATTTCGGATTTTCGTCCTTGGTTTCTTCCAGTGCTTCCATATGCACA
>JAFVEM010000071.1 GCA_017476005.1 Selenomonadaceae bacterium
GAATTGGACCCGGAAAAGCGGGATTTCTGGGTACATAGGAGAAATTATCCCGCTGCATGGCCCGTTTTCCGATGAAATTTATCCACAGATTTTTGTTGATACATGAATTTTGACATTTGGACGCTTATTCGGTGTTTCCTTGACAAAATCAGACGGTGCAGATACAATTTTTCAAGAAAGGGCAAGGGAGATACACCGACCCGCATAAAAAGCCCTTCGGCTACCAATGGAGCAACGAAAAAGGGTATGTGATTGTCCCCAAGGAAGCGGAGGCAGTCAAGCTGATATTCCGATACTACATGGAAGGCTGGCAAATCACCGACATCTCAAAGCAACTGGAAGCCGACGGCTACAGCAGTAGTCACGGCAAGATTTCACGCAAGCTCGTGGCTTATGTATTGGACAGCGACTTCTACCTTGGCACTCGCCGCATCAAGGCACAGTTCTCGGAGAGCGGCAAGGAGGAAGTCATCGAGAACGACCATGAGCCGCTCATAAGCCGGGAGATATTCGATGCCGTCCAAAAGCGACGGGACAGCGAGTGCAGGAGATGGAAAGGCAGGGAGAGAAATGCGAAACGTGACGGTGATACCCGCCAGTCTGAATAAGTTTTCGGACGTGCCGTTGGCAACAACGAAAAAGAGGAAAGTGGCGGCTTATGCCCGTGTCTCCACGGACGATGAAGACCAGCAGACCAGCTACGCAGCCCAATGCGATTATTACGAGCGGTACATCAAAAGCCGGGAGGATTGGGAGTTTGTCGGGCTGTATTCGGACGAAGGAATTTCCGGCTGCAACACCAAAAAGCGGGAGGGATTCCGCTCGATGGTGCAGGATGCCTTGGACGGAAAAATCGAGCTTATTATCGCAAAATCGCTCTCGCGTTTTTCTCGTAACACAGTAGATAGCCTCACCACCATACGGAAACTCAAGGAAAACGGCGTGGAGGTCTGGTTTGAAAAAGAGAATATTTGGACATTTCAGGCAAGAGGAGAAATTTTACTCACAATCCTCTCGTCTCTTAGCCAAGAGGAGGCGCGGAGCATTTCGGAGAACGTGACTTGGGGGCTGAGAAAAAAGTTTCAGGACGGCAAATTCTCCGTGGGCTACTCCCGTTTCCTCGGCTACGACAAGGGGGAGGACGGCAATCTCGCCATCAACGAGGAGCAAGCCAAGACCGTGCGGCTCATCTTCGGGCTGTTCATCGAGGGGCTGACACCCTGCGCCATCGCCAAGGAACTGACCAAGCGAGGAATCCTCACGGTCACAGGCAAGAGCAAATGGAATGCCGCCACCATCAACGGAGTCCTTGCCAACGAGAAGTACACGGGCTGCGCCCGCATCCAAAAGACCTTCACGCCGGACTTCCTCACGAAGAAGGTGGTGAAGAACACCGGGCAAGTCCCCAGCTACTTCGTGGAGCAGAGCCATCCCGCCATCATCGACCCTGCCACCTTCGAGATGGTGCAAGCGGAGGTGGCGCGGCGCAAGCGGGAGGGTGGCAGATACAGTGGCGTGAGCATTTTCTCCGGCAAGATAAAATGCGGTGAATGCGGCGGCTTCTTCGGAGCCAAGGTTTGGCACTCCACGGACAAGTACCGCAGGGTCATCTACCGCTGCAACAAGAAATACGATGGTCATAAATGCCAAACGCCCCATGTGACGGAGGAGGAAATCAAGACGGCCTTCGTCACAGCCTTCAACAAGCTGGTGACGGAGCGGGAGGAGATTGCCGCCAATGCCCGCCTTGTCCTGCAGACGCTCTGCGACACCACGGAGTTGGAGCAGGAGAAAGCCTCTTTGGGGCAGGAATTGGCGGTGCTGGTGGAGATGACGCAGAACTGCATTGCCGAGAATGCGAGGGTTGCCCAAGACCAGGGGGAGTACCAGAAACGCTACAACGGGCTGGTGGAGCGGTACGAGAAAGCCAAGGCACGGTTTGATGAGGTGACGGAGGCCATCGCAGAGCGGTCAGCCAAAGGAGAGAGGCTGGCGGGGTTCATCAGGACGCTTGAGGCGCAGAGAGAGCCTGTGGTGGAATTTGATGAGCGGCTGTGGGGAGCGATGGTGGACTATGTGACGGTGGGCGTGGATGGCGGCATGACCGTGGTGTTCCGGGATAGGACGGGGGGAACACATCTGTAAGTACGGCAACTAAAAAAATTTCGAGGCTTGCAGGAATCAGCAGGAAAGTGTAGAAAATGTAAAAAAGTTTGTATGATAATTCAAACGAGGTAGCAAACCTGCTGAAGAAGGCCGGGGTAAAGGGAACGACTAAATTGGGTGTTTTTGTGAATTATGACGGAATGCGTAAGGCTATTTCGGATCTGGGCTTTGAATTTAAGGACAATGGCGGGCTGGAAAAAGCTAATACCTATGTGGAAAAGAGCACCGGAAAAGTGTTTACCCAAAAAGAGTTTGTTGATTTCCTGAAGCAGAAATTCCCCGGCTTGAAGGAGTAAAAATAAGTACAGGAACTAAAGTAAGAAAGCAGGGAAAGTGAAATCTGAAAAATAGTTCTGTTGGCGCTTGGAAAGCATCAGCAGGACTTTATTCCATATAACGGGGAAAGCAAAAGAGCGTTTCAAGGAGCGAAGACAATGAAAAAATTTTTATCGGCCAAGAAGAAAAAAGCAATAGTTTCCGCCGTCGCGGCGGGAATTTGTTTCGGCGGTTTTTCGCAGGCAAATGCTGCGGATTTGCCGAGTTTCTTTGATTGGCGGTTGAATGACCCGACTAATCCCAATTCTGGCGCAGACAGCTTGTCTATCGTGTCGCCCGTCGAATCCCAATTATACGGCACTTGCTGGACGTTCGGTTCTTTGGGTTCTTATGAATCAAGCTGGATGAAACAGCTCAAGGACGCGCAAGCCGCAGGTTACAACGTCACGCCCACAAGAAATCTTTTTTCCAAGTATTATATGGCGTGGACGACATTTTTGCCCCCCGTCGATAATTCCAACGACACTACACCTCACAGGTTAATGGCTGCCGGTCTTGACATAACACATCCTGTATATGACATAGGAGGGGACGTAGGAAAACCGACTTTGGGTTTGCTGAACTATGGCGCGATTGACGCAGATTCGCTTAAACAGGCAAAAACCGCCGAACAGATAAACAGCGCCGCCGCTTCAATAAATACCGAAGCCAACCTTAACAGATTTTATCAAGGTGATTTTGTCAAACAATATATGGCTATGCAGTATCTGAAAAACGAATTGAACGGCGGAGCGGGTTTAACCAATGATGAACTAGATCGGCTGATGAACGCATATATGGACTCGTTGACCCCCGAACAAGTTAATTCGTACATTCCGGTCATTATAAATAATGCGGCTAAAGATGCGGTACTGGAAACTGTCTCTCCTAAAGGCATTTTGCACGATACTTACATAGTAAAAGATATTGGCGGGTCATACGGTTTGACTGCGGAGCAGGTTGCCGATACGAAAGAAATGATTCAAACCGAAGGCACCGTAATGGTGGCTCATGCGACAATCAAAACCAAAGATGACGCAAATGTTTATTTTAGTTCCGGCGAATACAATCCCTTTTATCCGTCGATCAATCATGCAGAGTCTTTAGTCGGCTGGGACGATAATTATATTTTCCAAAACTATACCAACGAGGACGGCAGTCCGGTTCAAGGCGCGTTTATGATACGGAACAACTGGGGAACCGCGTTGCAGTCAACAGGCAAACCTCTGGCCAAAGACGGCTACGGCTATCTTGCCTATCAAGATACTTCCACGACGGGAATTGCCTTTTTTAACGCCGGACTTGATGCGCAGCGGTACACGATAAATCAAAACAACGCCCCCGGCGTCGATTCTGTTGATTGTATCATTACCAGCGTAGGCGCGGGGACCCAAGCCATCGCCAATTCGTATACGGCGGGAACCGACAGCGGGCAATTTTTGAAAGCGGTAATGTTTTACGCGTCGGAAAAAAGTATGAGCTATGACATAACCATCCGCGAAGGCGAAACGCCCGGCGAAGGAACGATTTTAACGCAGCAATCGGGAACTTTCGGCGAGGACGGCACTCCCAGATGGGGCGGTTATCGCACGGTTGATTTGAATAATTTTGTTTTCTTGGCGAAAGATAAAAAATACACGGTGGAAGTCCGCACGACCAGCCCCAACGGCAACGATGTTTATATCGCGCAAATGGCGGGACAAGATGTCAAGATGGACGGCGAAAGTTATTATTACGACGAAGTGTTAAAGGGTTGGTACAAGACGGATGCTATGGCCACGGTGGATGATGAGGGAAAAGTTGTAAATGCTACTTCCTTGCAAGCCGACGGCGATATTGACCCCGACAGTTTGCCGAAGGGTTTAAACGGTACGTTTTTAGACCCCAGCGTATACAAGCAGATTTATGTTTTCGCGGTGGCGAGAAACAAAGAAAGCTCATCGGCCAACGGCGCGGATTTTACGGTTTCTTGGCTGGATGATACCAACTCGAGCGGCAACTCCGTCATCAATCTCGGCAGCGCGAGCGAACTTTACGGCACCGATTATACCAATCCCGACCGGACAACTTTGTCGAATATGACGGTTGATTTGGGCGCGGATGTGTATAATTTTTATCGCGGCTCGATCATCGGCGAAGGGTCGGTCACGAAAACCGGCGCGGGATTTTTGGCGCTCTCCGGCGCGAATACCTACACGGGCGGCACGTTGGTCAACAACGGGCAACTGGAGATTAACGGCTCGATTGCCGGCGACGCGACGGTTACGGACAGCGGCGTCCTTTCCGGCAGCGGCACCATCGGCGGCACGCTCTACAATAACCACCAAGCGGTGGCGGGCAATATTTTGGGCGCGGGCAACCTGACGATGGAAAATTTGAAATCCCACGGCGAACTTGTGGCGCAAAACGAAAACACCAAGTTTATTGTAAACGGCGCGGCGAATGTGGACGGCTCAACCGTGAAAATACAAAATGCGTTGCCGGGCGAAAACGAGGTTTTAACCGCCGCGTCCATCACGGGTAATGTCAATACCGATACTGCGGAAGTGTCGGGTATGTTAAGTTCTACCGCCAAAGTTGACGGCAATAAAATTGTTTCCCGGGTGGAAGTGGCGAATAATCTCGGCGAGTTAAATTCGGAACAGGCTCAAGCGTTTAACGCCGTAAAAAATATGTCGGCAACAACAACCGACAACAATATGCGGCGGCTGTTGAATTTTGATGCCGCTACCGCCAAAACTTCTTTGTCGGAAATCGCCGGTTCCGGCGCGGCGCAGATGATGAGTTTGGCGCAAGCAAGCACGGTTGCCAACCGCGTAATTTCGGACAGGCTGACCACGGCTTTTTCGGCGCAGGATTTTAATGTCGGAGTCGGTGTGAACAATCTGATGGACAGCGACCAAAAAACGATGGTTGACGTGCAAGCAACCGCGCAAGTGCCGATGGACAATAATGTTTGGGTGAAATTCACGAAAAACTGGGGCGACTTAAACGGCGGCGCGAATTATCACGGGCAAGCCATTAGCGGCGGTTATGACAAAGCTGTCGGTCAAAACTGGCGAGCGGGTCTCTTTGTCAGCTACAACGCGACGGGACTGGGCGCGACAAAGTCCAACGGCAATATTTACGACACGCGTTTCGGCGTTTATGCGCTGTATCATAAAAACGCCGACGATGCCTTTATTTACCTTGACGGCGGAAAAATCAGGAACAAATTGCAACGGGGTGTTCCGACGCTGGGTCTTATGACCGATGCCAAGTACAGCTCAAGCATTTTTGAAATCGGCGGCGAATATAAACACAACCTGCAACCGGAAAAAGCGTGGCAGGTGTCACCGTTTGTCAATTTGCAATATTCGAGCATGAAACAGGGCAGTTATACGGAAACGGGCGCGGGCATTTTCAGTCAGCAGGTAAATTCCAAGCGCAACAATTATTTTGCCGGACAGTTGGGTGTTGAATTCAAGCGGCAGTTTGACCGGGGCAGTTATGCGATGCGTTTAGGGGTAAAACACGCTTTTGCGGGCGCGAATCCGGAACTTAATTTCACTTATGTTGGCGATGCCGGTAATTATTACACGCTGAAAAACAATCAGGACAAGACGCATTTTGTGATGTCGATCGGCGGCGAAAACGAATTTGCCAAAAGCTGGATATTAGGCGGCGACCTTCAGCTGCAAAAGGGCAGCCACGACAAGGATGTTTCTGCCTCGGTCATGCTGAGAAAGGTTTGGTAATTGAAGGGGGATAAAATTAATGAAGAAAAAGGGATAGGCATCATTACTGACTGTGGCAGTATCCTGCTGGCTGTCAGTCACAGGAACGGTAAACGCAGAGGATAAGATACTCAAACTTCCCACACCCATAA
>JAFVEM010000072.1 GCA_017476005.1 Selenomonadaceae bacterium
CCACCGCCGCCCTTGTTAGGCTCGTTAGCCTTAGGCGCGGCCTTTGCGTCGTCGCCGCTATCGGTGGAACCGGCAGAAGAACCCTTGCTACTATCGGCGCTTTCGGCGGCAGAACCACCGCCGCCCTTGTTAGGCTCGTTAGCCTTAGGCGCGGCCTTTGCGTCGTCGCCGCTATCGGTGGAACCGGCAGAAGAACCCTTGCTACTATCGGCGCTTTCGGCGGCAGAACCACCGCCGCCCTTGTTATACTCGTTAGCCTTAGGCGCGGCTTTTGCCTCGTCGCTATCTACCGTAGGCGCCGCACTGCCTTGGCTACCGGCCATAGCATTCGCCGCGCTGGCTGCTCGGCCGGCGGCTCCGGCTTTATGGGCTACGGTAGCCGCCGCCACCGGCGCCGCTGTTTTGTTATCGGCAGAGGGCGCGGCTTCATTATCGGCAGGTGTGGCAGTCGGTGCCGCTTCATTATCGCCGGTCGTCGGTTTTTCCGTGGGCGTGTCCTGAGCCGGAGGCGCCGCCTCACTTTCTGCGGCCGGAGGCGCGGCTTCGTCCTCGCTTGCGGCCGGCGCGGCATCTTTATCCTCAGACCCCTCGGAATTTGTTGTTTCTTGTTCCTCGCTGGGCTTATCGTTTGTTTCTTGACCGGGTTTGGCGGCCTCCTCATTTTTATTGTCGCCGGGGGTGGGGGCAGCCTCTTCATTTTCTTGGTTTGCAGCGGCCGGCGTGGCGGCGTCTTCGTTTGGCGTCGCCGCCGCATTTTTACCCATTTTGGCCTCTAGGGAATCGGGATCGGTGGTGACTACGCAGGAGGTACCCTTTACGCCGAAAGAACGACTTTCGGAGGCGCTGTACTGGGGAACGGCATAGGCATCCTGCGCTAGTACCAAATAAAATCTGGCGCCGCCCACCTCCTCATCATATTCCTCTTCGTATCTAGCCACCGTTGCCCAAGGCAGATGCAAGGTGCGATACGCCTTGTCGTCGGAGCTGTTGTCCTCATTTAGGCGCACGAGGAGGGTGACATCACGCCATACGCCCCCCAGCGACTTGTCTTTGGCGCGGTCTCTCCGTTTTCTTGATAGGGAATAAAGCGCCCATTGATAAAGTCCCACCGTTTGGGCGGCTCCCTCTCGGTAGTAGAGAATCCCCCTGATATGAAGGCTGATATTGCGACGACCCGGCGCTTCCTCGCTCCCTAGGGAAACCTCTGCCGGATAGGAGAGTACGGGTCTCACGGAGCTTATCATATCCTCCGGCAGGACTATTTCCCCGGAGGACTCGGCGCTGCCGCTACCGTTTATTTTTTTTATGCTTAGTTTAAATTTCATAACTGATCCCTCGCAAGCTGTGAGCCATAATCAAAGAACAGCTACTTTTTGTAATTTCAGCCCCAATGGAACCCGGCGCAGAATACATTCGGCGGCCTCCAAAGACGCCAGCCAAATATCTTGCGCCGGCAAACGACAGTGGAGGATGCGCCGCTCCTGTAGCGCGCTGCCCCTGAGCTTTATGGTGGCGGCGCGGCCGTTTTGCACCACGGTACCGGGAGCTAACGCATCCTCCCAGGGCAGGAAAGGGATATAGTACAGGGGAACCGGCGCCGCCTCTTTTTTTTCTCGGTCGATAAGGCTTAAGGACTTGAACTCTATATCCGGCTCCAACAGGGAAAAAATGGTGTGCAGCCGCTCGCCTATCATAAAAGTGGGGTTGAACAGAAAATCACTTTGCGCCGCCCTACCGGAATACTCATAGAAGACGGTACTGTCATCCAAATTTTGAAACGCCTCCGCCGTCATAAAATAAGGATAACTGCGAGAAAATTCCGGCGTCCGCTTCATATTCAGTTCCTCCACGGCCGGATCCGGCAAGAGGTGAAACCATTCCGCCTTAACCATGCAGTATCGCCTCCCAGTCCTTGGCGTTATAGAGAGTTTCCTTGATTGTCACGTCCTCCCCCCAAGAATCCCTCAGGCAAAAATGGGATAGGTCGCCGCCTTCGATAACGACGCGTCGGAGCTTGCTTTGGCAAAATTCCCCCGGGGCAAAATACTCATCCGTTTCGGGAACAGCGCGGCACTGCGTAAAATGGCAGTCCTTAAAATTACAATCGCTAAAAAGCGTCCCCGTAAGATTCACTCGGCTAAAATTAACCTTACTGAACCGGCAGTCACTAAGCCATGCGTCGGCCAAGCTAACCTCACTGAAATTAAACTCCCGGAACTCGCAAGCCCTAAAACGGCAGTGTGCCATATTCTGCCCCGTAAGCTCCCCTTGGGAAAAAATCTGCCCCCGAAAATTCCGGAAAGTCACGTCTTCGTTACTGGGAATATCTAAGAGGTCAATAGGCGGTCGCTCGCCGTACAGCCTTTCCTGCCAGTCCAAATACTCGCCGCCGGTGAGAAAAAAATCCGGCGCTTTTCCGAGTTTCTCCAAATTCGGCAGGTCGGCGGCAACCGTAAAGGGACGAAAGAAATATTTGGCCACGCCCATGTAAAGATAAAGAAGTTTTTCCACGGTACCCCCCAAGAGGGTTTTAATAGCCGTCGATTGCAAACGACTTCGTACAAAATACCTGTCATCCAGCGCCTCGCGGCAAAATTCCTCCCAGTGGGCGAATAGCTCTTTGGCGGCGAACCGTTCGCGCTGCCACGGCTCGCCATAAACCCATTCCCGGTCGTAGAAGTCGATTTGCCACTCGGGACTCGCCCGGAGCAGTGATGTACGGAGCAGGGACAGGCTGATGTAGCCGCAGGGCAGGTTTAGCTCGGCCTGTGTTTGTTGGGCGGCGGCTATGGCCTTATCCATTCGGGAGAAAAAATCGGCGCGGAGTCCTGCAAAATTTTTCCCTAAGTGCCTCCCCATGTCCTCCAGCAATTTCGTTTCCAGCTCCTCATAACGTTCCTGTCGGTATTCCTCTAAAGTGGTAAAGAGCCTTTGCATAGCGTTAATCTCCCAGCTTAATTTCATTGCCGCCCACGGACACTTGATTGGTCATCACCTTCAGATGCGAGGAACCGGCTTGCAAGTCAATGCCGCTTTTGGCGAGGATTTGAATTTTCCCTTTGGCGTCTAGGGAAATATCCCCGTCGGCATTCACCGCAATATTTTTGGCGGATACCAAGGAAATCCCCTTGTCTTTATCCAGTTTGACAAAAATCTTTTGATGGTCGCAGATTATCTCCACTCCGTCGGCAGTGAGGAGAATCTCTTTGCCCCCGGGGGCTTTAAAACTCTTCTGCTTGGCGTCTTTCAAGGGCGCCATATTGATGGCGCTGGACACAAAGGCCTCTTCGGCCTTCCCCGAGGGAAACATCACCCGTACATAGTCCCCCTCCTCCGGCATCACATACCAGCCGCTGCCGTCCCTGCTGGAATAAGCCGTGGCATAGGGGAGCCAAACGGTGCCGGAGCTGTCGTAATTTTTATCAAGGTCAACAAAATGTACCTGCACCAAATCCTTATCCACTTTTTTTACTTGCGCGGTGAGAATCCGGCCGGCCAAGTCATCATGCTCCACCGTGGGCGCCAGAACCCCCGTTTCCTTAGTGGCTAGATCATAGGTCATTACCAGAAGTCCCCCGGCAATTCGCGTCATAACCTTTCGCACGAAATAGAGGGTGCCGTTTACCTTCAGTTTATCCCCCAAGTAAGCGTAGGAATATGATTCCACCCTAAGGCCGGTAAAATCCTCTTGGGTGGCGGAGCCATCCGAGCCCCAAGCGCTTTTGCTGATACGGCCGTAGCTGGCGGCGGCAAAATACTGCTCTAGGCGAGCGGTGGTAAGGGTCACTTCGTTGCCCCCGTCCTTCAGTCCCAAAAAAACCGAGGGTTTATCGGCGGTAAGGTCGGAGATAAGGGGCAAATTAAACCGGGCAGCCATGCGCCTGGCAAATTCCCAATTGGTTTCCGCCAGCTGGATGACCATGTTTTCAATGGCCTTGTTTTTGTCGCTTTTGAGTTTCACCGTTCCGGCACTGCCGTAGGCGGTATTTAAAATATCCTGATAGGTCTTGCTAAGATTCTGGAAGGTGCGGCTTTCCTTCTCCAAATCTACTTGGGAACTGGTATCGATAAGTTCCAGCGTGAGAAACGTCTGATCCGCTTCGTTTTCGCTCCTCAGGCGAGCGATGTAGCCTAAGAACAAAATTTGCTTGTCCTTATCCGGCTGCGCCTCCACCTTTACCTTCGTGGTCAAGGTGACTTGCTCCACAAATTTGTCGGCCGTATCCGTCGGCACTACCAGAGAAACCGTGGCCTGTCCGTGTTCGTTAGGCGCGTGGCGGATAACGAGGTCGCGAAGCTCGAGGGCGCTGCCTAGGCTGCCTCCCCCCGTCACCGTCAGGCTAATATCTTTGGGGCGAATCCTCCCCGTCGTTGCATAAGGAGTCAAAGCTGTCACCTCTCTTAGTTTTTATAAATACCCCGAACAATCAGGATAGCGACGGGGGCAAACAGCGGCGTAGGCCGCTTCCGCCGCCTCACCGGTTAGCTGACTGCCGTCCGGGAATGTCGCCATGCGGCAACGCCCCACCTCATCCAGCTTAAATTCGCTGTGTTCCCAGAGCTTGCCCGTCTTTTGATAGTCAGACTTCTCGTCCCGGGCGATAAGCCGTCCCACCCCGTCATACACATAACGGATAAGGGCGGTGAGTGTAGTACCCGTAAGATGGCGTTCCTGTACGCACGCTCCTAGGGCATCGTAGGCGTACTCTATGGTTTCGCCCCGGCTGTCGGTTTGCTTTAGCAGTCGATTTTCGGCGTCGTACTCGTAGCGGCGAATCTGAATCCGGCCGGTGGCGCCGGTTTCGTCTTGGGGATCCAGCCACAACCGCTCCTCCACCACATTGTCCGTCGTATCGTAACGCCATCTGGTCAAGCGATAAGGTCGCTCCGGCGGAAAAGTCTCATCCACTCGGCGCCACTCTAAAAGTCGCTCGCCTAAATCTCGGCGACAAAGGCAGGAGTTCCCCTCGCCGGCTTCTTTTCCTTTATACGACGTGGGTATTTCTTTCGTCACAGGCGGCCTGAGTTTTGGCCAAGGGAAACGCGCCCAGATTTTTAGATGCTCTCCCTCTTCCTTAGGTCGTCCCGTCAGATCATAGGCGAAATGTTTTTCCCGGCCAAGGCCGTCCGTATCCCCGGCCATGAGATCCAAGGCGTTGTAACCGAAAGTCCGCTCGCCTACGGGGGAGCGAATAGCTAGGAGGCGATACACCCGGTCATAACGGTAGCTGAATTTATTGCCCGTGGCCGTTTCCATCAAGATGGGAAAGGGAGCGCCTCCCTCATAAGCGTAGCGAGTAACCTGCCTATTAAGGGAATAAGCGGTAATGCGTCCCAACATATCTCGCTCCCATATCTCCTCGCGCCAATCCTTGAGACTGAGCTTAGTGCGCCGTTTAATGAGATAGCCTTCTCCGTTATAAGCGTAATTTATTATGGCGCCGTCCCCTCGCGTTCTGCTAATGAGACGCCCCATACCGTCATAGGCGTAGGCGTAAGTAACGCTGGGATGCATTTCCGCCAAAAGATTGCCGTTTTCGTCGTATTCGTAGCCGGATACTTCGCCTTGACGATTTTGCCGCCAGATGAGATTCCCCTCCCGATCGTACTCAAAACGAGTTTCCGTGCCGTCCGCGTGAGTTAGGCGGCAGATCTGTCGCTGCCGATTCCAAAAAAATTTACGGCAAGCGCCGCTTCTTTCTTCCCGGACAGTAGTCACCCTATCTTGGTCGGCGTATTCGTAGCGATAACTTTCGCCCGTTCTCGTTTTTTGACCTACCACGCGACCGTAGTCATCGTAGGTGAACGTCGCCTCTAGGTCGCCGCTGCGCTCACGCGCCAATAGTATCAGCCCTCGTTCGTCGTAAGCGTATTCCGCTTTGCCGCCGTTGGGGTAAATCACTCGCTTTAAAAGTTCCCCGTCGTATTCATAACGCACTGCGCGTCCCAGAGCATCCTGTAGCCCGGTGAGATGTCCGCCGCCGCCGGAAATCGAAAGCTCTCCGTCGGTGGCCAAAGTGATGCCGGTAAGAGTCGTGCCGACGTAGGCAAATCGCCGGGTAAGTCCCTGCTCCCGGCTGAAAATTAACATACCGTTTTTGTCGTAACGATACTCACCGGGAATATGCGGCGCTTTTAGCGTCAAACTCGCCGACTGCTCCGTCAAAAATAAAGGCTCCGCTCGGTTAGAACTCTCCCAACGACCCGACCGAAAATAAAAGGCTTCCCACCGGAAATCTCCCCGGGGAAGCCTTATCTCGGTGTTAGTACCCTCTGCCTGACCGGCGACGCTAAGGAGCCAACGTTTGCCCATAGGCTTTAGTTTTGCTTTGATACCGACAGGTTCCGGCACATAACGTCGTCGTAAGTAGAAAGGGCGGCCGATATCCCATTGGGCGTAGTCCAGCACTTCTAAGGCAAGCATCCCCGTTATCGGGTCAACTTCCAGGCGCATCGTGCGCGGCACCAGATTAGCCGCCGAGGGAAAGCCGTTTACTGTCATGGCTTTTACTGCCCCCCTCTTTCAGGCGCGAACGATCGGCACTGCCCTTCTCGGCGTTCACCGTCGCCGAGCGATTATTTACGCTACCCGGCGCGATGGCTGCCGGCGACCCCGGGCCAACTCCGGCTCCCGGCATGTAACCGACAGTATAGAGTGTTCTGGTCTTAATCGTTCCCTTGGAAACTTCGATACTGCTGTCCCCCACTTTTAAAAGCAAGGTACTGCCGGATTTTATTTTAAGATCGCCGGAACCGCCGCCGGAACTGTTATTTTGCTCTTGGCTTTTCGTTTGGGTACCCGTTTTTTTATCCAGCGCCTTAACAAGCTCCGAAAGCTCGGCTTTTTCCGCCTTAGCCCCGGCGGATTTTAAGGTGGCGGCCACTTCTCCCACGGTGGAAGCGGCGGTGTTTATCATGGCCGCCGGCGGCGCTCCCCCGGTAGCGGTGTAGGGAATGTAACCGGCGGAATGAGTCGCCAAAAGTTTTAAATGATTGTCGGCGGTCTTGCTCGCTCCGGCTTGCCAGATAATGTCGCCGTCGCTCGTTATTTTTACATCCTTTTTGGCGGTGAGATAAACCCCCTTGGCGTCGCTTACTCCCAGCTGAGATTTTTTTTCTTTTTTGCCGGCGGTAAACTCCACCGCATCGGAGGCAAATTCCCAGCCTTGGTCGGCGGCGAAAAAACTTTTCTTTTTGGGGTCAACCCCCGTGGGGGATTTATCGCGGAGACTGCCGATAGCGAGGAGAGTTTCGCCGCCGCCAAAATACACCGCCACTCGATCCCCCACGCCCGGCATATTGTAGAGGTAATTGCTCACCACGTTAGCGTAGGGAATGGAAAGAGCCTCTCCCTCATCCTGTTTTTTATCGCAATCGAATTTCAGTTTGAGGGTATTATGCTCCCCCTTGGATTCGTCAAGACCGATGGCTTTCAGCACCGTGCCGGTAAGGTAGTGGGGCTGTCTTGCCGCCGCCGCGCTTTGAAAAGCCTCGGCTAGGCAACCTTCCTTGGGGGTAATGGTAAGTTCGTTTACTAAGATACCGCCGCTCACACTCAGGCGACTGGCCGTAACGATGCCTTTATCCATGGCGTAGCCCACTCCCGGTACCGGGTTATGGGTTAGATGCCGGGTGGCGCGAAACTGGGCGATGTTACTTTTTAGCCGAGCGCATTTTAATAAATCAAGGGAGCGACCGGTATCGTAGCCGACGGCCGTTTTTAAACCTTCGCTGCCGGCAAAAGGCTGAGGTCCCACCGACAGGCGGAGTTTATCCGTTTTCGCGTCGGCAAATACCGGGAGGCCTAAACCGGCTGCGAGCCTCCCCAAAAATTCCCAATCCGTTTCCTTGGCCTGATAAAGTAGGGTGGGGATTACCTCGCTTTCCTTGGCGCCGCCGCTTATTTCGGCGCCTTGGATGCCGGACTCTGTGGCAATGCTACTTAAAACATCCTTTAGCGTCTTAGCGGCCTTTTGCCAAGTGCGGCTTTTCGTTTCGCTATCCAGCTTGGCGGAAAGGGTCTTCGCGGTAAGCTCTAAGCAAAATTCTCCCAGTTCCTCCGTCTGGGTCACTTGAGTAACGACGCCGCCAAAGATAAAATCGTCGCCGGGGGTTTTAAGGGTTATGGTTTTGCCGTGAAAAGCCGTGAGATCCTCTGTTTTAAGTGGCGCGGCCAGCTGCGCCCTTAGGCGGCACAAGCCATGCTCGCCCATTTGTTCCCTAATGTTTAGGTCGAGAAGCCTGAGGGGCTCTACGCCCGTTAGCTTCACCTCCCTAAGGAACACTTTGTTCTCTTTGCTGCTCGCCATGATCTTCACCTTTTACTGGAATTTAATGGTTCCCCCCATCATGCAGGTGAGGGAACTGTCGGCCGAGAGAGCCGGTGCGCCGCCCACAAAGCAGTGGGTGTCCCCACTCTTCCAAGCCAAGGGCGTCACCGGTATGCAAACATTGGCTCCCGGAGGCGCCGCCGGTTTATTTTTGCAAAGGCCGAAGGGCATAATATTGACCATGGGTATGTGGTCGTTGGCGTTTAATAGGGGAAGTTTCTGTCCTTTGGAGACTACCCCGTGGGAGACGGGAAGTACAATCGGCAGGGGGATGGTGCCGGCGCTGCATTTTATCTTGGCCATGCCTGTCATGTAACCTTTGGCCATTTTCTATCACTTCTCTTTCTCGTTTTCGTTATGGGGCAAAGCCCCATTATTTATTACCTTTGCTGTATCAGCGGCTTGTTCCCGGCGGTAACGTCTGACCTCGTTCTTTATACGCCACACATCCTCGTCCCAATACATATTTTTTTCCTCAGTCAACATAAACCTCCCGGCGCGCTCGGTGCGCTCGCCCCATGGCTATCCGTCCGCCGGTTTGCACCTCTCTTAGCACCTGACACAAACCTTGGTACAGCCCTTCGTTGTCAAATTCCGCCGTGTCCTGTTTCAGCCGTCGCCTTAGATAAAAAGCCACTTGCTCGTAGGCCACCGGGAGATTTTGCAGGGCGGCGAGACAGAAGGCCTCGTCCAGCGGCTCCAGTTGGTAGGCGGCCGCCTCCTTGGCAAAAGCGGCCACTACCTCCGGGTGCAAGGTACTTCTACCGATGGCCGCATAGGGAGAATGAATGACGTTGACGGTATTAAACTCCGTCACCCGGTCAAAAAAATCCGTATATTTAGTGCGCAGAATCGCCCCTGACTTCAATTTGAAACGCGCCAGCTCCATTTCGTCGGGGTGAACGTCCATATCCGGCGACAGCACCAGCCTTAGGGAGCGTTCCAAAAAACTCTCCGTTTCCTGAGGCATGCCGAATCTTAGTTTTAAAATCATATATTCTTCGGTGGGAGCGTAAGTTAATGGCATGGGCTGGCGCAGGAAATACATAAAGCCTCCGTGTCGGACAATCCCCGGCTCCACCGTCAGGGAATCCCGGTTAATGCTGATACCGCAGCCGCTCACTATCCCGTCGCTGTACTCTGCATAGTAAAGCGGGAGCGCGTCGAAGGCTCGGTCGCGAATACTGGTTAGCGCCGCCGTGCGGAGAACGTGCAAGTCCTCTAAGAGTGGGTAGCGTTGTTCGTTCATTCACCATCATCCTCAAAAAATAGCTATCTTGTCCAGCCGCATGGTTTCATCCACCCCCATGATGCCGAAATGCTTGTCCCAAAAAACCCGGATTTCAAACCCCAAGGGGAGAAACAAATCCTTCAAAAGCTCCCACCTGGCGTTCGTGGTCACATCTCGCTCCCGGCTCAGGTAAATATAAATGACTTGGGGGTGTTTTTTCACCTGATAGACAATGGCCGCCGGAAAAAGTTGACAGAGGATGCGACAGAAGGAATCCAGCCCCGAGCCGCTTTCCATCACCTGATAGAGTTCGTCGGCCACCGCCAGCTGTTCTTCCTTCGTGAGGGAGGCAAAAGTCTTAGCCGCCCTCTCCCCAAAAACCCCGGCTTTGAGTTCCCGGCGTACCTGCCGCACATAAAATTCCCGTTTGGTCATGCCGTGGCAGAGATCCACCTCCGCCAGCCAATGCACAATGGCATCAAAGGCGTACAGAATAAACTGCTGACTTTCCTTTTCCAGAAAATAAAACACATCCGGGTGCAAAAAGTACTGGAAGATCTCGTGAAAACGATACAGGGGATTTATGTCGATATTGGGATCGGTTATGTGGGCTTGATTGAGGCAAGCGAAGGACTGTTCGTAGCAGGGGCTGGGCGCCTCCGTGGGGCGGAAAAAAAGCTCGGCGGCCTCAATCCCGTCTCGCTCGGCCTGCAAGGTAATATCCCAGATAAAATTCATCTTGCGCCTCCTACACCAAGCGACCGATACAGGCGTACTCCGGGAAAAAATGTTGCACTCCCGTCATGAGAAAACTTACGAGATCCCGGTTCAAATAAAAATCGCTGTCCTTGGGGGCAAAGGACACCAGTATGGCCTCGTTTTGCTCGCCGCTTCTAAATTCGTAGGCGATGAAGGACTCTGCGGAGTAAGTCTCCCTTTCTCTAGGGGTGGGGCAAAGTTTCACCTCGGCGATGGTAAAATGCTCTTTCGTAAAGGGGAAGGATTCCAGATAGCGAATGAGTTCTCCTTTGGTCTTAATGCGTTGTCCGAAGTGTTCTATCATGTTTTGGGAGAAAGTATCGTTCTGCTGGTTACTCATGAGAGGATAGGCATAATTAGGCTTGGGGGGCGCCGGGGAAAATTCGTAGAAAGGCCAATCCCCGGGCATCTCCCCGTCGCAGAGGATATAGAGATCCCCCTCCACCCACCGAAGCCCCCTCAGGTTCCAAGGGCAGCTTCTGAGGAGATATTCGTACTCCGGGGTGAACTGGCTCTTATAGAGGTAATGTTCGTAGTAGCCACGTTCCAAAGCCGGCTGTGGGTAGGCCGAAGCCTGAATATTCACCGGACGAATATTCCAGAGAGAAATAAGGTCGTGCTTGACCTTTTCCGCATACTCTTCGTAATCTACTTTGACCCCGGTGACCAGCTCCGCCTCCACCTTGTCCGGCCATTCCTCCAAGCCGACAACATACACATCGAAGAGCTTGTAGAGATAGGGGCTGTTAATGGGACGCCACGGAAGGCCGTTAAGCCGCGACATGGGATGGAGTTCTTCGAGCGCCTTTAAGTAGCTTTGGTTCGGTTTCAAGATAAAATCAGCCGCCACTTCGCCGTCGTCGCTGGTGATAAAGCCGTGGAACACCCTCGCCTCGCTGCGAAGTTTGGTGAGTTCCAAATGGTCTTCGGCAAAAAAGCAGGTGTAAAGGAAAAAAGGCTCGCCAGCTCTGACGGCGGACAGCATTTCTTCTACCACTATTTGCCTTTCGTCTAAATCCTCCGCTCGCATGGGGAAAAGATACTTGTCGGTGACATCGTAGTCCTTCCGATAGGTAAGAGCCGTGATGACCGTGGGCATCCGATGCGCCCGAGGGACTTCGGCAAAGACCCGTTTTTCTAAAAGGTCGTACTCCGTCTCCACCTGATGATACAGCCCCACCATCATGTCGGCGATAATTTCCTTGTAAAGTTCGCGGTTGGTCAGCTGATCCATGGCCATCAAGCGTTTGCGTACATAGGCGTCGATATCGAAACCATCACCTAACAATCCCATTCAGTTTCCCTGCCTTTATCTTATTCGCGTTTCTTTTAAGGGCTCGTTCCTTGGCTTCTGCGTTCTGTTTATCAATCACCAGTTGCCGGTACCTTTCGTAGTGTGCGCTTTTTTCCTGATCCTGCTTGACGCCGTTGCCGTAGCGATAAGCATCCGCCAGCACTTGCAAGGCCAAAGGATCCTTTTTGGCTTGATTGGCGTAGGAAATGGCGGCCTTGTAATCCTGCGCCACACCGCGTCCCGTATAATAGGCCGAAGCCAGATAGGCGATGGCCATGGTGTCTTTTTCGGCGGCGCCCATATTGCTCCAAGCCACGGCTTCTTTAAAATCCTGTTTCACATACTGCCCGGCATGAGCGCGGCGACCGGCGATGCCGTAAAGCTGAGCGAGTTTCAGCTTCTTTTGGCCGTACTCCGGCGGCAGGAAATTTTTAACGAGCTGTGCATTCTGCTGGGCGGCGATATTTTGCCAAATGAGAGCCTCCACCTTGCTTTTGGGCATTTCCTGCCCCGTGAGATAGGCGTAGGACACAATGCACTGAGCTTGAGGACTGCCGTTCATAGCCATTTTCATCACCGGCCAATCTTCAGGCTTGGCTTCTTTTTTGGCGGCCTTCTCGGCTTTTTTGATTTCCTTCAGCTCTTTTTTCGTCTCTTTTTCCGCTTTCTTCTCTTCCTTCTCTTGCTTCTCCTGCTCCTTTTGCTCTTTGGTCTTGGGCGGCCCCAGCCCCAGCATGGGAGCCAGCTTGGCAAAGAGGGCTTGCGCCGTGGTGAGTTTTAGAATGTCTCCCACTACCCCTTGCACATCGGCGCTGGCTACCGACATGGGCGCGAAGATGGTCAGACACAGCAGGAGGGCGATGGCCTTTCGGCCTATACGCTGCATACCCATCACCTTAATTCGTACCGTCGAAGAAACTTTTTACCCATTGGTCGTCTTCAAAACTAAAAAACTGCTCTCGTCCCAGCCGCAGGGTTTCCTCCTCGCGATAGACAGGGACTACCAAAAAGCCCCACTCTAACGGGTCGGCCCACACGAAGAATTTGACTTCCCTGTCCACGATGGTATCCGTGTCATCCTGAGGTATATTGGCGCCATACAGTTCTTCTATCTCTTCTTGCCGCTTGGGGCTAAATTCTTCTAGGGTGCAGTAATAAACAAATTCGTGTTTTAGATCCCCTTGGTCGTCTTTTAAGTACAAGGTGAGAGTGAGGTCGTCCATGTTGCGAGAGAGTACCCCCCGATTTATGTCCCGGCTACCTTGGATCATGGCCACTTCCTCGCCGGTGTGGGTGAAGCCCGTTAAAAGATAGGGGAGATGGGGCATACGGTTCCGAATGGTCACGTCCGCATAGCCGAATTTCTTATCCCGAAGATACTTCAAGGTGCCGTCGATACAGGACATCTTAAGCTCGCTACCGCCGGTGTCCTCCTGTCTGGAGGCCGGCGTACGCCGAGATTTTATTACCTTCCCCGGAACAAATTCCTTGAGAGCCGTGCGAAAATAATCTATCTTGCAGGATTGACCGCTCATCTTGATGATGCTGTATTCCTCCAGCTCGCCGCTTTCGTAAAGGGGATCCATGAAGCGGTGGATGTTGCTGTATATATCCGGCGCTAAGATAAGAATCAACTCAAAAATGCTGAAAGCAATATCCGGCAAGTCTTGCACCACCGTGAGACCCACTTCTTGCGCCACGGTGAGCCGCCACTTATCCATGGGGAGGATCACCGTGTCACCTGATTTAAGCGCCTGCTGCCGCAAAGCGTTCCAGTCCTTGTCCCCCTCCCGGGTGGCCGAAAGGATAACCTTCAAGGTAAAAGCGTGTTCAAAGAACTCTCGCTTAATCTGTTCGGCGCACTGGAACAGGAAATAAAAATTATTCCTTACCTGAAAATAATCTTGTCGCCGCTGGGTTTCCCAGTCCTTGAAGCGCGTGGGGATAATGGCCTCCGCCGCTTGATAGGCTCCTTCAAACCGTTCGTAAATCGGTTTTGTGCCGTTTTCATCTACAAAGCGAAAAATCTCTCGGTCAAAATCCGCCATCAGTTCTTGAATGGAAGGAATAGCGCCGGCCTTGGCATAAGCCCACTGGTCAAGACCGCTGCGGCGGCCGTAGTAACTGTCCGCCGCTAGTCTCGTCCCCTCTTCTTGACGGCGACGGTATTGTCGGCAAAGAGCCTCCACCAGCCTGAGTTTCAACAGTTGCAAAATGCGATAGGTGAGGTTATTGCCCCCAAAATCCGTACTGCCGTTTTCGTAACCCGTCTCAATGTCGATTTTGTATGCCACCCGGCGATCCTCCACTTGAAAGGTGCAGGAGGATATATCGATGGTGCCGCCGCCGCAGTCGATAATGAGGGCGCTGACCCGGCGATTTTTCGGCACGGTGCGATTTTCAATCATTTCGCTGATGGTGTTGTAAAGGACGCTGACCCCCTCGTCGATCATGTCCCGGCGCTCCACGTTGTAATCGGGCAAAACCTCTTGGAAGAGCCGCTGGAATTTATGCTTCTGCTTCACGGGGCAGGAAAGATGCACGTCCCGAATGCGGCATTTCAAGCGGTTTTCCAGACTGTGAATAATGTAGAGGAAAAACTCCCTGAGAATGTCCTTACGCGGCACAAAGACGCGCCGTCCGGCTTTGTCAATGAGTTCCTCCTCCTTGTCATAGTCGGCAATCCAGCGTTTAATGTCGTAAAAGAGGCAAAAGCCCTCGTCGATGTAGCTGGAGGAAGCCAGATTCATGGCCTCGTAGCCAAAACAGTATCTGGGATGAGCCGCATCCTCTAGAGAGAGTACGCCGATGACGCTGGGGACTAGGTTGGTAGCCTGGTAGTTCTGTTTCGGATCGTAGAAACAGGCGTAGCGCACCTTCTCGTGATAGATGCCAGAGCCGGAACGGCTTACCGCATTTAGTTCTAGGGCGCCGGCCACGGTGTTGGCGGTACCGAAATCAATGGCCACCGGCGTCTTTAAAGTCTGCGGTTCTTTCACCACAAAGTCCAAGAGTTCCACCTTGGCCACGGGGATAATGGATTGCCTAAGGGGTACTTCCCCGTTGTAGAAACGGAAAAACAGCTCGGAGTACTGCCGCTCCAGAAAAATCATGACGTAACGCTTCACGTCCGCTTCCCGGCAGGGGAGAGCGGCCTCTTTCTTGAGATAAAGCCGGCTTTTATCATCCCCCTTGGGAACCACGTTAAAAATGGCGCACAGATTCTGCTCGCTGTCCAGCAAAAAAGCGTTGGTCTCGCAAAACTCCGGCAGGTATCTTACCGTCAGTTCGTCGTAAAAATCCACGGCGAGGCCGTTATAAACCGTGATGCGCGTACTGCAATCGAGGGCTTTGTCCTCCCGTTCCTGCAAGGTGAGATGCCGCAGGGCTTCAGACAGCACCTCGTAATCTTCGGCGCGGTATTCCCGAATGAGCAGGGCGCTTTCGGCGCCCCGATAGCGTAGAATGGTGGCGATAAGGAGATGCTTGTCCAGCGGATTCACGACGCCGTGGATAATCCGCTCCTGCCGAGCGATCTCACGGAGCTGATGGATGGTCATAAGTTCCAGTTCCTGCCGGTGGTAGCGTTTGGCTGCGCCGACTTGCTCCGCCTCCCTCCCCGGCCGGGAGAGGACATATCCTCGCTGTGGTGCCATAATCCCATCTCCTATCACTTCATATTTTTCTCGATAACCGCATCCAGGTCGATTTGTTGCAAAAGGAGCGTCATCTCGTCAACTTTGGCGCTGTTGCCGGCCACGGTGTAAAGCTGTTTGGCCTTGGTGGCGGCGGTCTTGGCTCCTTCAAAGTCCTTTTGGCTGTACAGCTCTTGAGCTTTTTTCTCCGCCGCTTGGGCATCCTGCTGCTGTTGCATCCCCTGCTGTTGTTTCATTTGCGCCGCCTCGGCCTTTTGTTGCATTTCGGCGGCTCGCTTGCTCTCGTCTAAAGCCAAAAATTTTTCCGCCGCGCTTTGGTAATAGACTTGAGCGCTGATGAAGTCGCCACCCATATAGGCTTTGTCCCCTTGGGTGCCGGCTTCCACCGCCTGAGCGTACTGACGATTTCTTTCGTCTTGCAGGTTGTTTTCCTCCAGCTTCTTCTGGTTCTTGGCATCCCTTACGCTCTGCAAAGAATTCATGGCGTCGGCTCTGGCCGCTTTGTCACCGCTGGCGCTGGCAATGGCTCTGGCCTCTAGGTAGGCTTTTTCCGCCCCCTCGATGTCGCCTTTAGCCAAAAGTTCGTCCCCTTGCTTCACCGCATCATTGATGGCGGCGTCGCTTTTTTCTTTTTGCTTCTTGTCCGTGTCGGTTAATTGTTTGGTGCGTTCGTCGTACAGACGATCCAAGGCATCCATGGCCGCTTGCCGTCCTTCTTTGTCGTTAGCCAAGGCGGCCTTGTCTCGCGCTTTGTAATAGATGGCCTCGGCTCTGTCCAGATCCCCGGCGGCCATGACCTTGTCCCCTAAGGCAATAAAATCGGTGACATAGATGAATCCTTCCGTCTGAGAAATGCGCCGCTCTAAGTAACTCATCCCCATGAGGTCAGCTTCCCGGGAATTATCCAGCCCCGTCATATAAACGTCCATGGCCGACAAGTAGTCTTTGGCTTGGAATAACTCGTCTCCCCGTAAAATGGAATCGATGAGTACCAGATAACGGCGCATCCGATCTTCGTCCTCCGTGCGACGCAAATCTTTGGCTTGCTCCAGCGCGTCTTGACAGCTGGCTTGCGCTCTGGCGTAGTTATCCGCGTGGAGGAAATCCACCACTTCCACCTCGGTGGCATTCAGTTTCTCTACCTTGTGTTGATGCCACTTGTAGATAAGGAAAGCAATCAGCGCCACTATCAAGATAATAATGAAGGTAATAATAGCTATTTTTAGGTAGAGGCGGCGTTTGCGCTCCCTTTCCGGGTCACGGTAAGTCTTGTTGACGAAGATGGTGGCGATGGTATAGCTCTTGAGTTGCGCCGGTTGCCGCGACAGCAAGAGGTCTTCCAAGGTGTCGATGGATTCTTGGGGTTCGTTACTTGCTTCTCGGAAAATGTCGTCTATTTCCCCGGCATCCACATGCTCCCAGAAACCGCCGGTATAGAGCGCCAAAATATCTGCGTCTTGCAGTTTGAATTTGTCCGAGACAAAGGGGGAAAAGGAATCCCGTTTGCCCAAGTAGGCGTAAAGATTATGGCGTTCCTCATGCTCTTCCAGTACGGTTTCCGTCTTTTTATGGCGCAGGAGCTGCTGCGCCAAGGACATATCGGCGGAGCGCAGGAAAAGACGCCCTTTCCTATATACCCGGAGGCGAATATCCCCCGCCGCCCCGTAACGAAAATCGGCGTAATCCGTCACCAACATGAGGATAGAAGCCTTTAAGCGCTCCTGCTTGCCTTGGGCTATAAGCCTTTGATTGGCGTCCTGCAAACAGCGTTTAATGACGCTCCGGGACAGGCTGGGATTTTCTTCAAAATTTAAAATAAGATGCTCTACGGCGAGCCTCGCTGCCTCGGAGGAATGAAAATCCGTGATGCCCGCCGCCACCACATAGCAGGCGTAGTCATCAAGCTCCACATAGGCAAAGTAGTCGTTATTGGCCAGCTCGCCTCCGGCCTCGGATACGAAGGCCGTTTTGAACTCACTGTTTGACTTTCTCATGTACGCGCCTCGCTGTTTAGTTCCGATAGATCATGACGCTGGCGTTATCTTTGTCCGCGACCGCCGCTTTCTCCACAGCGGCGATGATAGCTACGGCCAAATCTTCCGGCGAGCCGCCTACTTGGAGGCAGTCTTCGATTTCCGTCCATTTCAGGACATCCGTCACGCCGTCCGTCATTAAAATCACCAGATCCCCCGGCAAAAGCTCCAAGGGCTGACTGAAAAACTCAATGTCCGAAAAGCCCTCCTGCCCCAAAACATTGTACAGTCGTTGCTGTTCGATGAGGGAGATGGCCGTGGGCTTACTGATGCGTCCTTCCTGATAACGCTTCCGGGCAAGAATCCCTATGGTTTGCCCTTCGCTTACCGGGATGAGATCTCCGCGCCGCCAGACGGCTATCCTGACGCTCCCCACCAAGGAATAATAAAGCCTACTTCCCTGCAAAAGCGCCACCGCCACCGAGGCCATGCCCTGACGTTCCTCTAGGGTATTTAGTATCTGACGGTTGGCCACTTGAAAGGCGCGGCGAAAATAATATTGGGGTTTGTCCGCCGCTTGAAACCCTCCGTAAAGATCCAGAAAGGTGTCCACCGCCAAACGCGCCGCCACTTTTCCGCCTTGGCCGCGTCCCATGCCGTCGGCGAGGATCATCACCGCCCCTCGGTCTCCCAAAGCGCTGCCAGCATAGTCCTGTTGCACCTCTCGCTGGCCGATGGTGGAGGCGCTGCCGATAGGACTTATCCCCCCCACATAATCGTTTCGCTGCTGCCACCTGATGATAAGGAAAGCGACGATGACTAGGAGGAGTAGGCTCATCCCCACCAAATAGGTGCTTTCATATCCTGCCATGGTTGCTAGCCTCTTTGCGCTTCCAGATCGGTCTCCAAGGTGGGTTTAGCCTCCGGCATCGGGCTGTCTTCCCAGCGGAAATTATCGCCGCAGAAAGGTACGAAGAGAAATTTGCTCTTCCCTATCTCAATGACGTCATAGACGCTTAACACCACCGGCACATAAACGGCGTTGTCGTTATGATACACGAGGCCGTTGGAATCCCCGGGCAGGAGTACCGTTTCGTGCTTTTTGGGGTCATAGACGATAATGGCGTGATTGCGCCTGGTTATCTTATTGTCCCCCAAAATTTGAATGTCCATGTCGTCGGCGCGACCCACAAAATTCTTGCCCTCGTGGATCTTATAATCCTTCCCCTGACGCGGCCCTTCAATGCAGACAATCCAGCCGCAGACAGGACGAATTTCGTTCATGAACAGCAGTTCATCCACATCCGCATCCTGCGGCGCGCCCACCTCTTGCTTTTCACGAGTGGCGGTTTCGATGTTGCAATAGGGGCAGACAGTGCCATAGCGGCGCGAACTAAAAAGATGCCCGTTCTGGCAACGTATCAAACCGTTCATGGCTACTTCTCCTTTGATTTAAATATTGGGGCTTTGCCCCAAACCCCACAAGGGGCTGGCAGCCCCTTGACCCGGCAATAAATTATTATTGATTGGTCTTAAACAAACCTTAAGCGGCTGAGGCCAATGATTACAATGTCTCCCGGCGCCAGCTTGCAGGGTTGGTCGGGGCTTAAACGGTACTTGCGGCCGTCGGCTTTTTTTTGGACGGCGACGCCGTTGTGACTGGCCAGATCCTCCACATACCAGTTGCCCTCGGCGTAGTTTAAAACCGCGTGTTCCACATCTACGAGCGATGCGTATTCGCTGGCGGCCAAATCTATATCCACCTGATTTTCCCGGACGTCTTTGCCGATAACGGCGCTGACTTTATCATAAAGTTCCCAAGTGGTGGTCACGCCGTCGTCTTCGTTTAAAAGCTCGACGCGCGTGATGCCCTGAGAGCGTCCCGGCAAAAGATAATTTGACGCGCCGCCTCCCGGCAAACGGCCACCCAAGAGGGAAAACACGGCCCAGAGAAAGAGTCCGCCGCCGAAAATGAGGGAGGCGACAAGATAAGACTCCCTAAGTCCGCCCAGCCAAGCGGCCAAGGCAAAGACCAACCCCAGCAGGCCGATGATGGCCGTAGTTAATTGCTTATTTTTCATGTCTAGCGCCTCTGTTTTCCGATGCCCATGAATTGTTCAAATAAGTCCGATGCGTCTAAGGGGTTCGCTTTCCGCCCCTGTTTGGCGCTGGTATAAGTATTGAGCTTGTCTTCGTTTGTCACCTTCATGCTCTTGGGGTCAAAACCGAAGAAAGAGGCAAAATTACCGGCGATATTTTGAAAATCAATATTATTGGGGCTGGGCTGAGCCGTTCTTTGTCCGGCGCGTGGGGGAGGCTGTTTGGCGCCCGGGGCGGCTGCTGAACCTGCAGTTTTGTCAGGACCGGCGGCCAGTTTCTGATCGTATTCGGCGCGAGAGGCGTCGTCGGAGAGAATCCTATAGGCCTCCCCTACGGCCTTGAACCGCTCGGCGGCCTTGGCGTCCCCTTGATTATGGTCGGGATGATATTTTTTGGCCAGACTGTAATATGATTTCTTAATTTCTTTTTTGGTGGCGGTCTGCGCCACCTCTAAGACCTCGTACAGGTTTTCCATGCTAATTCCTTATCCCTAAAAAATACGTCCATAAAAATACGCCTAAAGGGAAAGGCGCATAAAATCGCCTTTCCCTTGCCGGTAAACGATAATCTTTAGTCCGTGAATCCGCCGGAAATCATAACGCCGCTCAGTTTGTTCTTCATCTGCTTGAGAACCAAGGTAAAGAGGCCGGTACCCTCTTGATCGTTAAAGTCCTCGTAATAATCCACGATGTAGGCGTTAGGTAACTGATACATTCTGGTATTGATTGCGCCGGACTGTACTTTCACCACCACATTGCGATATGCCTCCTTCTTCTCAGCGGGTATCTTCGACCATTCCAATAGTTTCGCGGTGCTGTCGGCGGGTTTACCGACCTCGCCGGCGTCGGCCATGATTTTGCCCTTGATAATCATGGTAATACCGACGTCCTTCGTGCGCGCGTGGCTGTCTTCGGGAATATCAACCTTGAGTTCCACCGACCGGGTGCTCTCGGGTTCGATGGAAATTTTCGGATCGTTTATATCTACATGCAACGCCATTTTATGTCATCCTCCCTTATCCTGTCTTACACGTCACTCGCTGGCTTCAAAGCCGCCCTTGAGTTCCACCTTCGGGTTCAGGTCTTTCTTCTGCCGAATGTGCAGACAGAACTTACCTACGCCGTTTTCGTCGTCCAGCTCTTCGTCATAACCTACCACGAATGCATTGGGGAAAGTATATTCCCTGACCACCTGACCGGCGGCAATGACCTGCAAGACCGCTTTCCGATAGCAGGCGGCTTGGTCTGAAGGAGTGATAGCCCAGTTGGCCATGGTGACGGTGCTGTCCTCAAGTTCGGCGCCCAAGGAGAAATTAATCTTGCCCCAGATCTTCACTCCCATACCGAAATCCGTCGCTCGCGCATTACCCGATTTGGGAGTAACCGAGAGGAACTGCACTTGAGTCAATGCATCCTCTTTAAGTTCGATCTTGGAGTCGCCATCGACGTTTAACCGGTATCCCATACCTCATCATCCTTTCTTACATCTCACCGACCTCAGAGCCGGTTTTGTTTTCGTTTCGGTAGGCCTCGCTTGCGCTCTTTCCTTACCTTTTCATACCTTATACGCTACCGGGGAAAATGTGTCACAGGAAATTTTTATTAAGGGGTGCAGGGGATTTTAAATCCCCTGCTGGGGCTTGGGGCAACGCCCCAATTAACCCCCTAAATTTAAATACGGGTGGCCGAGGTGGTGCGCTTGATGTCGATGGCGAGATTTTTGACGTTGCCGTTGAAGTTCATGTTCAGGTCGAACATACCGTTCTCGGCGTCAACGGTGTAACCCACATCATCACCGGTACCGATGATGGCGTTAATCTTGTCGCTCTTATCGCGCCACTGGCTGACCTGGCTGCGCGGATTCGTGCTGAAGAAAGAGGCCACCCGGTCGTCTTGGAAATCGCCGGTGGTGTTGCGGAGGATGCGTTCGATGTAAGTGGTGACTTGGGTCTTGTAGATAGGCTCATAGACGCCGCCGTTGTCGTCATCCTTGAGGAGGTTGCGAGACTTATAGACCATGATGTTGGTGACGGGCAGACCTTCAAAAGTTTCGTTTTCCGAGGAGAATACGAAACCAAAGCTCTTGTTGTTGATTTCGTCTTTCACGGGGCCGGTAAACCCGGTGATTTCCTTGGCGAGGGTGGTATAGACCTGCAACTTGTTCGTGCCGGCCTCGATGTTGAAATGCACCCCGGGCAGCTGCGAATCCACGTTTTTCTTGAAGATGTACTTGAGGTACTCGGGACACTGATAAGTAGCCACAATGCCGGCGGCCACATAAGCGGCGCCCACATATACCCCTTCGATCCAGAGCTTCATGATGTCCTGCTTGTCGTCGGAAAGCTGGGCGAGGTTGTTTTCGTTCAAGGTCATCTTCGTGTCCAGCATGACCCCGGATTTATCCTTGGGAATGATGGTGAAGTTCGGGAAACAGGGAATGGCAAATTCGCTGTAAGGTTTGCTCTCAAGCGACTGGCAACGGTCAATGTATTTTTCGACGCCGTCGGTGGCAATGGTGCTAAAGGTGTTCTTTTCATTGGACTCAAAGCTGAAGAAGCACTGCACCTTGTACTCCTGCAATTTGCTCATAATCATGGCGAGTGACTCTATGGTATTTACATTGGTATTGACGGCTTCCTTGTTGCCTTGGAAACGCTGACGGGTGAGCTTTTTGCCGGAGGTAGCCGAAAGCGCCACCGAGGGGAAGATCGCGTACCAAATGGTATGGCTGAAATCGTTCTTGCCGTTCACCGTGTTGAGATATGCATCAAGGCGCGGCATCATGGTGGTTTTAGAGAGCTGCTCGTTGCTGCAGTTGGTGATAAGGAGGGTGGGCTTCATGCCGCGTACCTTGGAGGGATACTGCTCGAAGAAGAGGCGCACCCCTATGATTTTCTCAATCAGGGGCTTCACGATCTTGATAAAGTCGGCTTGGGCATCCTTGTAGAAGGTCAAGTAGGTGTTGTAGTTTTCAATTTCCTTGGACACGTCTATATCGGCCACTACCGTCGTGGGCATCGGCACGAAAGTCCGCGTAACGAGAGCCTTCACATAATCGTTGTGGCTCTCTTCGTTGAGAGCTTCGTAATCTTCCCCGATAACATCCACCAGCTCTTGGTTGCGCTGTTCGTCCAAAGTGACAAGGGCGGTGCTTTCTTCCTTCTTGGGCGCCTCGATGACTTTAAGCTCGCCCTTATCATCCAAGGTAAGCACGCCGGCCGCAAAGGGCGTAGCGTCGTCGCCGCCGCCGCCGGAGGTGAGGAGAAGCCTAGTCTTAATATCCTCTATGGCCAAGGGGAGCAAGGCCATAATGTTGTTGTAATTGGTGCTGGCCTCTTCCATCATGACGTTCAGTTTGTCGCCCAAATCCAGCTTCTTGGGGTCGCCGTCGTCCAAATCCGCATACTGGCCGTAGATGTAACGCAGTTCTTTACGATTCTGCTTAATGTCCTCCATGACCTTTTTGGGAGAAATTAACTCCGTCAAGTTCTCGAATTTAAAGTCAACATTCAGGAGTCCCTGAGAGCGTTTGGTATCTACCAAAGTGAGCAGCATCTTGAGGAAACTGTTGGAGAGATTCAGGTGAATTTCCGTCAAAAGCTCGTCCGGGATGCTCTCCGGCTTTTTCAAGGTGTACATGACCTTCTGATTGTTGGCGTTGTAGAAGGAGTAAATCACCGGGTCAAACTTCTCGATAAACTCGTCGAAACTCTTGACACACAGGGTGTCTAAGATTTCCTTCACCTTGTCGTCGGTGAGGCTGTTCGTCCCCTTTACATCGCCAATCATGGTGAGCAAGTCAAGTTTCTCCGGGTTAATTTCCTCTAATAGCATAGTGCCGTTGGTCTGGCTGATAATCTGCGCCACTAAAATCACTCCTTATAAAAATTACCTTCTATTCCTCATCAGGTTTCAAACTCTTATATGTCAGTATCAGCTCCGATGCTTCGTCGCTGAAGGCTATGTGAAGACTGTCGCCGAAGGAGAGCTCGGCTCCGGCTCCCTGCAAAACAATGTCGCAACGATGGGTGATGGTGCAACTGGAGCGGTTCAGCACCACCAGTCCTCCGGGGAGAGGGCTAAAGATAATGTCCGCCGCCCCCGGGAAATTGCGCTCAATGCCGCAGGCCTTTATGACCTCCGCCAAGGAAATGTCCTCGCCCTTTGACCGGCGGAAAAGATTGTACTCTCGCGGCTCCGAATCGCTGCCGTCCCGGGATCTGGTTATCCGAAAAACCAGTTTCCCGAGGTAGCCCACCTGCTTCTTTTCAAAGGCCGAAAGTAGCGAGGCCGCCGTGTGAGGCTTTTCTTTTTTGTCCGCCTGAGTGTTAGGCGGTTGAGCCGGCGGCTTTACGGCATCCATTTTCTCCGAGGGAGGCCGGCGACTGCTCCGGTACAAGAAAGCGCCGAGGATAATAGCGCCCAGCGCCACCAAAGCCCACGGCCACCAGTGACGATAAGTTTGGTCTAGCCGCAAAAAATTCATCCCCATATACCTTACGCCCAAATCGTCAAAGCGAATGTCCTTAACGGTAAGTTCGCCCCGTTGACCCTCCGGCAGGGTAAGGGTAATCACGCCACCTTCCGCCACCGTGGCCTCATGTACTGCGTCATTTACCGTCAGTCGCACCTTGCGGCCAAGGAATTGATCGGCGTTAAGCAGGGGCTGACCCTCCTCCGTCACCGGGGTGATATGGAGGGTGGCCTCCGGGCTTTGCCAATTTGTTTCCACCCGGCCGATAAGTTTCCCGTCCATCTCCGGGAAAGCATCCACCAGCACCTGCGTCCCCACCGGGTAATCAATATCCAGCGCCAGTTCGCCTTTCTCCGGCGCATTCAGGCGAAACTCATGGGACTGGCTGGCGGCTACCATGGCTTCTCCCGTCAAGGCAGCCGCTCCGGCTTTGGAGGAGGTGATGAGGAATTTCACGCTCCGCACGCCCACGTTAGGGAAAGTGGCCGTGAGTTTTTTCTGGCCGTCGCCCCCTTCCGGGAAGGTAGCGCCGCCAAGTTCCAAGCCGCGCGCCCCCAGTTCCTCCCACAGGAGTTTTCGCGCCGCCAGCCAGAGTTCTTGCGGCGCTACCGAACTGACCTTGGCGTAGCCGTTATGCAAACGAAAATCCTCTTCCTCCGTCCCGGTGTTTAGCGCCAAAATATAGACGGGGATATGTCGCCTGGAGGCTTCCTCCATCCCGGCGGCAAAAAGCTGGCTGGCATGGAGGGTGGCGCTGGACGAGGCGAGTCTGACTTCGCCGTCGGTGACGATAACCACTCGTCCGGCCTCTGCTCCCTCCAGCATATTAAGCGCCTTTTGCAGAGCTAGGCCGGTGTTGGTGTAGCCGTCGTAGGGCTGGTTAAACAAATCGGGAAGGGTGGCGCCTCGTACCGTGGTCAGGGGCATAAGTTCCCATGGTTCCGTATCAAAGGCGATAATCCCCGCCTTGTCCTCATCGTTTAGCCCGAGTACCATGGCGCGAATACTCTCCGGCACTGCGTGCAGTTTGTCCGTATCGCGCAGGGAACGGCTGATGTCCATCAGGAACACCACTTCCTGACCGAAAGCAACGCTCGGCCAAGAAATTATCAGCCACAGAGCGAGAGCGGCGAAGAGTCCCTGCAGTCCAAACTTTTTCATGCGTCCGCCGCACTATCCGCAGTTGCGTCAGCGGCCTCCGCCCCTTCGCTTTGAGTGCCGCTGTCGGCGGCGGTGTCTTCAGCCGGCGGCGTATCCTGCTTATAGGCGGCAGTGGTCATTTCGTACAGCGGTTTTTTCAAGTCGTCCATGGCTTTCTGGATTTTGTCGCTGTCACCGCCGGAAATGGCCTCTTTGAGTTTGTCGATGGCCTCTTTGACTTTACCGGCAAGCTGTGCGCCGGCTTTTTCGCCCAAGTCCTCCAAGCTCTTTTCCGCTTGATAGGAGAAGGCGTCCGCCTTGTTTTTGATTTCCACCGATTCGGCTCGTTTGGCATCTTCCTGAGAATGGGCGGCGGCTTCTTTCACCAAGCGGTCGATTTCTTCTTTGCTCATGCCGCTGGAGCCTTGAATGACGATCTTTTGTTCCTTGCCCGTACCCATATCCTTGGCGGAAACCTTCACAATGCCGTCCGCATCCACTTCAAAACTGACCTTGATGCGCGGAACGCGTCTGGGCGCCGGGGGAATATCCGTCAGGGTGAATTTGCCCATGCTCATGTTATCCGCCGCCATGGGACGCTCGCCCTGCAGGACGTGAACTTCCACGGAGGACTGATTATCCACGGCGGTGGAGAACTCCATGCTCTTTTCGCAGGGAATAGTGGTGTTCCGCTCGATTATTTTGGTGAAAACGCCGCCGGCGGTTTCAATGCCGAGGGAAAGGGAGGTCACATCCAAAAGGGTAAGCTCCGCCTTCACTTCCCCGGAAAGCACGCCGCCTTGGAGCGCCGCTCCTTGCGCCACGCACTCGTCGGGATTCACGCCCTTGGAAGGTTCCTTCCCAAAATAATCCCGAATGAGATCCTGTACCGCCGGAATACGGGTAGAGCCGCCCACAAGGAGGATTTTGTCGATGTCCGCCGCCTTAATCCCGGCATCCTTCATGGCTTGTTCCACCGGTTTTTTGGTGCGCTCCACCAAGTCTTTGGTAAGCGCGTCAAATCTGGCGCGAGTCAAAGTCACGTCGATATTTTTGGGGCCGTCGGCATCCACGGCGATGAAAGGCAGGTTTATGCTGGTTTCCTGCATATTGGAAAGCTCAATCTTGGCCTTTTCCGCCGCTTCCATGAGGCGTTGCGCCGCCATGGGTTCCTTAGAAAGGTCGATGCCGTTCTCCTCTTTAAAATCTTTCACCAGCCAGTCAAAAATGGCCTTGTCGAAATCATAACCGCCGAGGAAGGTGTCGCCGCTGGTAGATTTCACCTCAAAGACGCTGTCCATGAGTTCCAGTACGGTGACATCGAAGGTGCCGCCGCCTAAATCAAAGACCAAAATGGTTTCGTCGCTGTCTTTGCCGAGGCCGTAAGCTAACGCCGCCGCCGTCGGCTCGTTAATGATGCGCAGTACCTCCAGCCCGGCGATTTTTCCGGCGTCTTTCGTGGCCTGACGCTGGCCGTCGTTGAAGTAAGCCGGGACGGTGATAACCGCCTGCGTCACCGTTTCGCCCAGATAGGCTTCCGCGTCGGCCTTCAGCTTCTGCAAAATAATGGCGGAAATCTCCGGAGGGGTGAATTTTTTATCCCCGATGGTGACGGTGTAGCCCTTCTCACCCATGTGCCGCTTGATAAATTCCACGGTGCGGTCGGGATTAGACACCGCCTGACGACGCGCCAACTGACCCACCAAACGCTCCCCGTTTTTCTTGAAACCCACCACCGAAGGAGTGGTGCGACTGCCCTCGGGATTTGTAATAACTACGGCCTCGCCGCCCTCCACGAAGGATACCGCCGAGTTCGTCGTCCCTAAATCAATGCCGATTACTTTTGACATATTCGTGCCTCCTATATCTTTGGGGAATAATTCCCCTGCACCCTTAGTAAATTTATCTTTTGGAAATGTTCTCAGGTATTTTGGTAAGCTTGCAGTTGCCTTTTTAAAACCTGCAGACTGCGTTGCAGAATGGTACCTACATTGCTGGGTGTCAAGTCCATTACCTCGGCAATCTCCCGGTTTTTTAGCCCCGACCAGAATTTGAGCGCGATGATTTTCTGCTCTCGCTCTCCCAGTTTGCCCACGGCTTTCAGTAGCGCCTCGTGACGTTCCTCCGTGAGCATCCTAGCCTCAGGCTCTTCATGCTCCGGCGCCGCCGGGTCGAAAAAATCTTCCCAAGCCGCTTCCTGCCTTCTGGTGGTGCGTCGCGCCGTGTCGGTGACGGCGTTGGCGGCGATGCGAAAGAGCCAAGTGGAAAAGCCGCTGCGCGTCGCATCGTATTCGGCCAGATGATCATTCATCTTTTGAAAGGTAATGCCGGCAACTTCGTCGGCATCCGCCGCATTCTTCAGCCTAGAGTAAATGAAGTTATACACCCGGGGGAAAAAATGCCGGTAAAGTTCCTCAAAGGCCGCATCGTCATGCACCGCTCGCCCAGCCAAGTCACTGTAATAACCGCTGTCCGTACTTGCCATGAACCCACCTCACAGTTTCAAGACACGACGAGTAGCCCTGAGGCCATAAAGCCCCAGGGCTAATGCTATATTCAGAAAACAGAGGGGCAGAGACTACCCCCCCCGTTGATAATCATTCTCAATAAGCTCGTTATGCCAGTCATCTTTGATTTCCCCTCATAATGCGATACGCGATTGATACGCGCTAATAAAGGCGTTTATTGCCGGTCGGAGGCATAAGGCCGCTGCCGGCCGCCACCGCATAATCTAGCTCCTCATCCGTGAGACGCTTGGCGCGAAGATCCCCCAAAGCGCCCCAAGTAGGCGTAAGCTCTCGCCACTTACCACTCTTAGGTTTTTGGGCGCCCCGGCGCCTAGCGAGTAAATCCGCCAGGAGGCTCTCCTTAACGTTACTGAAGCGAGAAAAGTCAATGCCCGTAAGCTCTTGCTCCAGCTTTTCCTCGGCGTACATCATTTCGGCTCAGTCCTTTCCTCCGAAATAACCGACGTAGCTATTTCGGCAAAGCAATTTATTTTTCCTGCTTCTTATACGAAAAAAAATTGGGACTGTCACAGAAAATTTTTTAGGTCTGTACCCAGCGGCGTTGATACTGCTCCACCAGTTTCAGCAGTCTGTGTATGAGGCGTTTGGCGATGGCGGCCTCTTCGTTTATGACCCAGCGCACGTCAGCTAAATTAACGGTGAGAAAACGCGCTTCCTCGGAGATAACTTCCAAGGCCAGCTTAGATTGTCTGGAGCTGAGGAGCGCCATTTCATTCGTTAAGCCGCCCTCCTTCATCATGTCAAGGAAATAATACCACCCGTCCCCCGGATCGAGGCTTCTGGCCACGCGACCCGTGAGCAGGAAGAAAGCCTTTCCCGTAAGGTCTGCCTCCCCCAGTCTGTCCCCTTCCAGCATGACTTTGAAATCGGCGCCGGTTGCCAGTCTGTCTAGGGCTGTTAAGCCGATGCCGCCGAAAAATTCCAGCCCGGCCAGAGCTTTTTTTATTCTGGCCGCCTTGTCTCCCACTTCGGCGCGGCGCGGCGCAGGGGGAAGCTCCTCCCTGCGAGGGGCGGCTTTGGCCAGCGGTTGCCGCCAATCCGTCAAGATCGTCCACAGGGAATTTAAATAGCGTTTGGCGAGTAGTTCCGGACCGTATGGTTTGAACTGACTGTCATCATAACGGAAGGACACCGCCACCGTCCCGGATACTCGTCGAAAATAAATGCCAAGCGTAGGGCCGGCGCAGTTCCACAGACTGCGGCGCAGGATAGTTCCCTCCGCAGTGGCCGGCGCTTCTTCGTAAGGGACTCTATCCTTACCAAAATCCGCAAAACTCAAAAAATGATTGCAGGGCGGTAAATTTTCCGCCTCCGTGCCAAGTCCCCCCGAATCTTCCGCTTGTCTTATGGCGCCAAGCTGCTCTCGCGCCGCCTCCGCCCAAGACAATCCCCCCTTTTGCAAGCGTATGGGGAGTCCCACCAAGGACAAATTTCCTGCCTTGTTTTCCTTTAAGGGGAGTAAAATAGGATACCCCACCTCCGCCGCCCCTTCGGCTAAAAGTACCTCGCCCCAAGCCAAGGCCAAGGCGGCAATAAGTTCTGCGCCGCTTTCGGTGCGCTCCGTCAGAAGTCGCCAAGTGCTGGGAGGAATGAGCGCCTGATACGACCTTTGCCTAAAGGGCGTCGATGTGGGTTTGCTGAAAGGCAGGTTTGGCGGAGGCGGAAAATCACGGAGGGATTCACTCAAGGTATTGGCTTCGGGGGCAGTAGCTGTCGTAGTTTTTGTGATTTTTGCCGCCGACTTCCCCGTTAGTCCGGCGAAAATCCGGCGTGGGCTAAAGACCTCCGCAAACATAAAGGGAAAAGTAACCAGTACGGCGTACTCCGCCTCCCCGGTGCGAAATACCGCCAGCCTAAGGGGCAGCCCCACCGCCAGATCCATTTCCTGCCGGGTATTGGCTTCCATCAGCCGGGAAAAGATACCGTTCAGTTCGCTCTGGGGCGTACCGCGCAAATCCCGATAAACAATGTCAAGGTCACCCTCTCGCCCAGCGAGGATTACTTTACGCCGCAGGCCTCCCATGACGGGATAATTGGTACGCAGACACTCTTCCCGAGCAACGGCATCTCTGACGGCGGCATCAAAATCCGCCGGGGAGAAACCGGTCGCCAGTTTATACAAGGTTTGCAACACAAAGCCGGCTCGCCTCATTCCCCCGGGACGAAAAAAAGCGGCCTCTTCGCCGGACAGTTCCTCTATCGCCAGAATATTATCCATACCATACAGCCGATGCAGACTGCGTTGCTCCTCCGGCGTAAGTTCTTGCAACAGACGTTTATCTTTAGTCACTGTATTCACCCTTTATATTCAGCCGATTTAAACACAGCAAGCCAAGACAAGACAACATCATCTCTATTTTCCTCTATAAAAGTTAAGAGTTGCCGCAAATCACCGGCAGGTATTTTGCTGTTGTTGTTCGCTAACTCAATGCCATCGGCTTTAATCCAAATTTTTGTAGCATTTTTTTGCGGTTCACCTTTGGAGACATGAACATGCACAGGTTCTTTCCCGTCGGCCACCCAAAAATAAATGCAATACCCCAAGTAATCAACGAGTGCCTTCGGCATGAATATTCCCCCTTGCCATATCCCAAATAGTAAGAGCATTATTGCGCAGAAATTTTTTGAACTTAGCAAGTTCCGTTTCGGAAAATCCGTAGGCGTGAGTACAATAATTAGCAGGCAGGATAAAACGCGCATAGGCTTCCAGACTATTTTCTTTCTCAAGACGCATTTCAATATGCTCCTGTCCGTTATGATCGGTGTATATGCCCATAATATTGTAATAAACATTGCCATTGTCATCATAAATTTTGCAGTATTCCACCTATACCACTCCTTTAACTACGGCTGTCCCCCTCCTACATGATGAGGGGGGACAGCCGTCCGTTTCCTTTAAAGACCCTTTCAGGCCTCGCCGCCCACTTTTTCTTCCGTCGCCCCATTCAGCCAATTGCCTCCCAAGGGTTTCACGGGGGAAATGGTGGAAATGGCGTGTTTGTAGATGAGCTGTTCGCGTCCCACCGCTTCGATGACTACCGTGAAATTATCAAAACCCTTGACCTGACCTTTCAGCTGAAAGCCGTTCATCAGGTGAATACTGACGGGAATGTTCTCTTTCCGCACTCGTGCCAGAAAATTATCCTGCAAATTGCTGTTTTTTACCACCAAGTAAATTCCCTCCTTGCAATCTCCGCCATAAGGGACGGCCAGATTCTTTCCGCGCCGTCCTCCATGTCATACCAGTGAATATAGGGCATCCGCCGATACCAAGTGAGCTGTCGCTTGGCAAAATGACGGGTGTTTTTTTTGATGTTTTCGCTAAGTTCATCCCGGGTAATTTCCCCGGCAAGATAAGCGGCTGTTTCCTTATAGCCAATGCCCTGCATGGCCGGAGCCTCTCGCGACACTCCGGCCTCCATTAGCCCCTGCACCTCGTCGATAAGTCCGGCTTTCAGCATGGCCTCCACTCGCTGTTCGATGCGACGATACAGGGTTGCTCGCTCCAGACATAGCCCCACCACATAAACGTCATAACAACAAAGTTCGCCGTCGGTTTCTTTTTGACGTGAAACGCCCCTTTCGCCCTGTTTAATGGTTTCCAAGGCGCGAATGACCCGGCGCAGATTATGGGGATGGATGGCTCGCGCCACCTCCGGCGCCTTTTCCGTTAGCAGGGCGTAAACTTTTTCTTTGCCCTGCAAGGCGGCCATGGCATTCAGCTCCCGGCGGTAGGCCGGGTCTTCGACGGCGTTACCGAAACGATACCCCTCCAAAAGCGCCTTAACGTAAAGACAAGTCCCACCGGCCACAATAGGCAGAATACGTTTCTCGTTTAATGTCGTGATTATGCGCCCTGCCTCCCGTTGAAAATCAGCGGCGCTGTAGGGAACAGCCGGCGCCAAAATGTCTATGAGATGATGAGGGATCCCCCCCTGCTCTATAAGCGTTGGTTTGGCCGCGCCAATATTAAAGCCCCGGTAAACCAGCATGGAATCCCCGGAGATTATCTCGCCGCCGAATTTTTGCGCTATTCTCACCGCCAAGGCCGTTTTCCCCACGGCGGTGGGGCCTACCACCGCCAAGAGTTTTTCCTTAGACACTTAAAGCCTCGCCGCGCATATCCAAGGATTCCCCTGGGGCTACGATATGAACTTTCGTCATGGCGTATCTTTCCGCCAATTCTTTGAAGAGTTGCGGATCCTGCGCGATAATCGGCCAAGTATTGTAGTGAACGGGGATAACGTGTTTCACCTTCAGCCATTTGGCCGCCGTGGCCGCGTCTTCTATGCCCATGGTGTAATTGTCTCCGATGGGCAGAATCGCCCAGTCCGGCTTATAGGCCTCGCCGATATACTGCATATCGGCAAAGAGCGCCGTATCCCCGGCATAATAGACAGCCACGTCACCGAAATAAATCATAAAGCCACCGGCCACGCCGCCGGGTACGCCGCTGCTGTGAATCGCCGTCGTCATACGCACTTTCCCGAAGGGGAGCTTCAGTTCCCCACCCACATTCATGGGATGACACACTGCTTGCGGCGCCTCCTGCTGGCAAATGGAAAGCACCTCCGGGATGGCCACGATTTCCGCTCGGCAGTTTTTAGCGATAAAGGGAGCGTCTCCCAAATGATCTCCGTGGGCGTGCGACACCAAGATGTAATTGCAGCTTATGTCCTTCGCCGCCACGGTGGCCGCCGGATTCCCGGTGAAGTAGGGATCCACCAGTATTTTGGTCTGCCCGTCCGCAAGCTGGAAACAGGCGTGACCGTAGTAAGTAAATTTTATCATCATAATATCTCCTTACATGAATACTTCTTCGTTCTTTCAAACTTCCTGCGCCGTCAAGAGTGACGTTATCTTTACATCGGAACGGCGATTGAGGTCGATAAATTCGCCGCCGGCAGTTTGTACTACGGGGAGGCTGGTGACGCGGCTGTCGTCGATATAGACAATGCGCGCCTTGTCGCCGCTGCTGAGCCAAACCCAGTTGCCGTTTAAGGAGTGGCACAGATTTTTGAGGAACAGCACCCCGTACTCCGTGTCCAGTTTCCCTCGCAAAATATCCTCGTACAAGACCCCAAACACATCAAAGGGAGAATTACGTCTGGCGTAAGCGCGGTCGGCGGCCATGGCGTCGTAAATATCTAGGATGGCGAGAATCCGCGCAATCGGCTCGATGGCGTCCCCCTTCAATTTCGCCGGGTAGCCGCTGCCGTCGGTGCGCTCGTGGTGTTGGGCGATGCCCATCATCACCGGGCGATTCTTCCCCAGCTTGGTGAGTTTCAGCATATCGTAACTGTGTTCCGGGTGTTTTTTTATTTGGCGAAATTCTTCGTCGGTGAGCTTGCCGGTTTTTTCTAAGATCTCCTCGGGGACTTTCAGCTTGCCAATGTCATGCACCAATCCCGCGATGATTAAATCCTCGCGCTCTTTCTTTGGCCAGCGGAGCCATTCCCCCATGAGGCCGGCCAAGATAGCCACATGGAGAGAATGATTCACGAGGTAATCCCCCCGTTTGGACATATTGTGAATTTGGGACACCGCTTTAGCGCCTACGCACAAAGGCAACAGGAATTGGTCGGAGACTATCTGGTAGAACTTATCCACCTCGATGCGTTCTTCCTTCCGCCACAGGGTAAATATTTCCTGCATTCTGAGGGACAGCAGGTCATATTTTTTCACATAGTCTTCGTCCAACAAAAACTCGCCGCCGGGGACATTCCCCATGGATTTTTTTATGCCCTCTTCCACAAAAACGGTGAATATATTATTGTTGGTGAGAAGTCGAATATCCTCGCCGCTCAGCTCGTGACCGGCCGGCAAAATCAGCGACTGCGTCATCATGTCCTTGACTTCGCGTCCCAAGGTCATGCCTACCTGCAAATCCTCCACTGCATACGATTTAAGCACCTTTGCGCCTCCTTTTTTGGGGTTTGTTGAGGGTTTCACCCTCAAACTCCCACAGGGGACTCTGTCCCTTGACTCTGGCAGGGACTTCGCCCCTGCACCTCATAATAGATTTTTTTAGCAGTTGCCGGTATAAACGTATTTAAGATACCTTTTGGCCACTTCGGCCAAGGCGTAAACGGTCTGCACCGGCGTGGCCTCCCGGTCGGTTAAGCGGTGCCTAGGGAAAAAGCGGCTGACGTGCAGGGGAAGCTCCGGGTTTATACCGGTTAGCCACCTTGCCTCGGCGGCCATGTCCGCCGGACTGTCGTTTTCCCCGGGAATTATAAGGGTAGTGACTTCCACATGGGTCGCCTTCGCCGCTATCTCTATGTTGCGGCAGACAACCGCGAAATCCCCCCCTACCCAGCGATAAAACTCCGGCTTAAATCCTTTGAGGTCAATGTTTAAGGCGCTGACGTAGGGTATTAGCTCCCTAAAAGGCGCTTCCTCCACAAAGCCATTGGTCACCAGTACCGTATGTAGCCCCCTAGCCGTAAGCAGTTTAGCCGTTTCCAGCACATATTCAAAATTGATAAGCGGCTCGTTGTAGGTAAAGGCTACCCCTAAATTTCCCGGCGATTTGGCGGCCAAATTTTGCGCTAAATTCGCCAAAGCCTCCGGCGACAGTTCTTGCGTAGGAAAATCCTCTCCGGCCGTGGAGATGGTAAAATTTTGGCAGAAGGGGCAATGCAAATTGCAACCGAAGCCGCCCACGGACAGAATGTAATTACCGGGATGAAACCGCATTAAAGGCTTTTTCTCAATGGGATCAAGGGCAAGGGAGGTAATGCGGCCATAATTCAGCCCACATATCGCTTCTCCCACGTTCTTTCGCGCCCGACAAGCCCCGATCTGCCCGGAAACCAGTGAACAGTGTCTGGGGCAAAGTGAGCAAACAAGGGCATCCACAAAAATCCCCCCACAACCGGTCAACTTCAAAACTACCGACTGTCAACCACACCAAAATCAACCGGGATTCCAAAGGGCCGCGCCCTTTGGCCGCCGTAAGCAGACTCTAGGCACTTTAGTGCCGTAGAGGTCGCTTATGCGTTAGCAGAGGCAAAAATGAAAGAAAAAAGAAAAAAACAAAACTAAATCAACCGCGTCGGGCGGAAGAACACCGAGCCGCCGATAAATTCTCGCAGGAGGGAATTATTGGGAACCTCGCCCTCGTCGGGCAAGGGGAGGAAGAATTTGCAAAAGTCCAGCAAGCGCCTCGCCCGAGAGTATTCCGGCACGTCGGCGGAAACCGACTCAAGGAGCGGCACGGCGTAACGGTTCAGCGCCGCCAGCTCATATACCAAGGCGGAATTGAACATCACGTCGGCTTCTTCCTGAAAGGGGAAAATGTATTTTTCCTCGCCGGCGCGCACATCCGGCCACTGTTTCAAGGTTTTGAGCGCCCCGGCGCCCCGGGAACGGTTATCTCGCACCAGTCGCCGGAGGAGTCTGGCCTCGGTGGTGGGAATACGGTTGTGGTCGTCGATGTTAAGCTGGGTAAGGGCGCTGACATATATCTTGCATTTGTTGTCCCGGGGGACAGTGGCGGTAAGTCTTTCGTTCAGCCCGTGAATCCCTTCCACGATAATGGGCTGATCCTGCCGTACTTTTAGCAAATTATCTTGCCGCCATTCGCGCATCCCGGTAAGAAAATTATAATGTGGGGTTTCTTTGGCCTCCCCTCTGAGGAGTGCCGCCAAGTGGTCGTTAAATAGCGCTAGGTCGATGGATTCCAAACACTCAAAATCGTATTCGCCCCGTTCGTTTTTGGGAGTGTCTAGGCGGTTCACATAGTAATCGTCTAGGGAAAGGGATACCGGCTCGGCGCCGTTAGCGCGGAGTTGTATGCGTAGCCTTTGGGCAAAGGAAGTTTTCCCGGAGGAAGAGGGGCCGGCGATCAAGACGAGGCGTATTTTGTCGCGGCGCGCCGCGATGTAAGCGGCAATCTCCGCTATTTGCTTTTCCTGCAAAGCCTCGGACACCCGAATAAGCTCCCCAATGTCTCCGGCGCGAATATGGCGATTCAGATCGGACAAGAAGGGGCAATGCAAAATGCTCCCCCAACGTTTGGCATCGCTGAGGACGCTACTGAGTTTCGGCTGATGGCGAAAGATGGGGATTTGGCCGTGGGAGCGTTCGTCAGGAGTGCGCAGCAATACTCCCGTGGCGTAATGATCAAGGACAAATTGTCCTAAGGAACCGGTGGAACCCAGCATGGCGCCATACAGATAATCATAGTAGTTTTCGGCGCGGTAAATGCTGACCGTGTCTTTATTTAAATCGGCAATCAGCTCCGCCTTAGCCGTTTGCTCGCGCTCGCGAAAAATTTCCACGGCTTTATCCTTTGGCACCGTTTCCCGATATATGGGGATATTTTCGCGTACCAAATCTCGCATGACCCGTTCTATTTCCTCGGTAAGAGCTGCGTCGAACGTTCGGCCGGGAAAATTCACCTCGCAGTAGAGGCCGCTGTTGGCGCGAAATTTCACCGTCACCTCCGCCTTGGGGTCAAGTCGATGCACCGCCAAAAAGAGTAAAAAAGACACCGAACGCCGATAAATGCGCCACCCCTCCGGGCTGCTGAGTTCAATAAATTCTGCCGTATTCTCACCGTTTAAAGGGGTTTGCAGGTCGCGAATAACGTTATTCAGCTTTACCGCCACGATTTCGCTGGCATACTCCGACTGAAATTCCGGAGCCATATCCCGAGGCAAAATCCCCGGCGGATAGTAACGCTCCTTGCGAACTATTATGTGCAATTTCATCCCTCCTTTCGATTTTCGTTATCCCCGTGGGAAATATTCGACGTAGGAACGGTATTTCCTGCTATATAAAATTGGTCATCAGACAAGCTGGACATCTACGGTCGAATAGTACTGCAAATTTTTGTCATGCGTTAGCAACGCCATTTCCTCAGATTGCGCTTGGGCGAGAAGCAAGCGGTCGAAAGGGTCGCGATGTGGCGGCGCGTCGCTGTCGCGTTCCAGCCTATCAAGAGCTAGGATATGGTTTTCTTGTATGGGCAACTTAATTAGCCCTGACATTTGACAAAAGCCTAGGACTGCCTCTCCAGAAGGAAATTCATCGGGGTGAAGGCGGTGCTTTATGGTAATTTCCCATATAGAGGCCAGACTGTAAAATTTGCGGTTGCGCTTATCCGCGATAATGTCTCTGGCTTTACGCAACTTATCAGCTTTATCCAAAAGAGCCCAAATAATCAGGTGCGTGTCCAACAGATAATTCATGATTCGCCCCCGAAAAACAATTCATCTATTTCCGCGTTGCAAAAGTCTATGTCCTCCGGGCAAGACAATTTCCCCTTGGCAATGCCAAGAATGGGGCGTTCCGAACGAGGATAGGGCGTTATCCTCGCGATAGGACTTCCCTTTAGCGTGATGATTAAATCGCGCTCTTGTCCCTGTAATAAATCTATCATGGGCTTCCAGCAAGCATTATCCACCACTTCCAACGCATTAGTCGCAGTTAGCATACCGAATCCCTCCTCCATAATTTTTTGATTAGCTGTGTATCGTCCCTTATTGTACCTGCAAATTTATAGCTCGCGCAACAAAAAAATGCTTCTCAGCGATTTATCATCTCGCCGAGAAGCATCTTTTATTTGAACAGATTTTTAATTGTGTCCATGAAACTCTTTTGTTCGGGATTCACGTTGTCGCCGCTAAGTTCGCCAAACTCTCTGAGTAATTCCTTTTGCCGGTTGGAAAGTTTTTGCGGCGTCAAGACCTTTACCACTACATGCTGGTCGCCGCGACCGGAACCTCTGAGATGGGGGACGCCCTTGTCCCGAACGCGCAACACCTTGCCGGATTGAATCCCCGCCGGGATGGAAAGCTCCACCGGGCCGTCCAGCGTCGGCACCTGCACCTTGTCCCCCAAGGCCGCTTGCACAAAGGAAATGGGGACTTCCACAATGACATCGTCGCCCTGTCGACGGAAAATCTTGTGCTCCTTGACAAAAATATAGACGTACAAATCCCCGTTTTCGCCGCCTCGCGTCCCGGCTTGACCACCGCCGTTTACCCGAACCCTAGAGCCTTGATCCACGCCCTTGGGGATTTTTACTTTGACCTTTCGCGTTACTTGCTTTTTGCCGTTGCCGTGACATTCGCTGCAAGGCTCTTTCACGATTTTGCCGCTACCGCCGCAACGACTGCAAGTCCTCGTATTAACCATGCGGCCAAAGGGCGTATTGGTGGCAAATTGTTGCTGGCCGCTACCGTGGCATACGGGGCATTCCTCCGGGCTGGTTCCCGGTTTGGCACCCGTACCGTGACAGGTCTCGCAATTTTCCGTGCGCGGCACATTCAGCTCCACTTCTTTGCCAAAAGCCGCATCCTCGAAACTGATTTCCAAATCATAACGCAGGTCGCTGCCCCGTTGCGGCCCGGCCTTGCGATTGCCTCTACCGCCGCCGTTAAAGAACATATCCAGTATATCGTCGAAAGCGCCGCCGCCTCCACCGCTACTGCGACCGCCGCCGCTAAAGCCCCCGAAATCAAAACCGCCGAAGTCAAAGCCACCGGTGAAACCGCCGCCGGCGTTTCCGCCCTCAAAGGCCGCGTGACCGAACCTGTCATACTGCGCCTTCTTTTGCGGATCCTTTAGTACGTCGTAGGCTTCGTTTATTTCCTTGGATTTTTCCCTAGCCTCTTCTTTGTTATCGGGATTTCTATCCGGGTGGTATTTGAGGATCATTTTTTTGTAGGCTCGTTTTATTTCGGCATCGGTGGCGTTTTTATTAACCCCCAGTACCTCGTAATAATCCCTTTTCTCGCTCACGCCAACACCCCCTCATAAGAATATTGGGAGTGGCGACCACTCCCAATATAAATTTTATTTGGGGTTTCACCCCAAACCCCAGCAGGGGGATAATACCCCTGCATCCTTTAATAGATTATAACAGTCTTACTTCTTATCCTCGTTTACTTCGGTGAACTCGGCATCTACCACGTCATCGTCGGCTTTTGCTTTGGCCGAAGCAGCATCTTGACCTGCTCCCGTAGTATTTTCTGCCGTGGCTCCACCGGTAGATTGCGCGGTAGCTTGCGCCTGTTGGTAAGCGGCGGCGCTAAGCTCGTAGAGCGGCTTTTGGAGCGCCTCCGTGGCCTGTTTAATGGCCGCAGTGTCCGTGCCTTTCAAGGCTTCTTTTACCTTTTCGATGGCCGCTTTTACCTCTTCGACTTTGCCCTTGTCCGCCTTGTCGCCCAAGTCCTTAATGGTTTTTTCGGCTTGATAAACGAGAGAATCGGCCTGATTTTTGGTGTCGATAGCTTCTTTTTGCTTCTTGTCTTCGGCAGCGTGGGCTTCCGCTTCTTTCACCATGCGGTCGATGTCCTCTTTACTCATGCCGCTGCCGGACTGGATGGTGATTTTCTGCTCTTTGCCGGTACCCAAGTCTTTGGCGGAAACCTTTACGATACCATTTTCGTCGATATCGAAGGTAACTTCGATGCGAGGCACACCGCGCGGCGCCGGAGGAATATCCGTCAGCTCGAAACGACCCAAGGTCTTGTTGCCGGCGGCCATTTCCCGTTCGCCCTGCAAAACGTGAATCTCTACCCCCGGCTGATTGTCCGCCGCCGTGGAGAATACTTGGCTCTTGGAGGTGGGGATGGCCGTGTTGCGCTCGATGAGTTTGGTGCAAACGCCGCCCAAGGTCTCAATACCAAGGGAAAGGGGCGTCACATCCACGAGGGCGATGTTTTTCTTCACGTCGCCGCCGATGATACCGCCTTGAATAGCCGCGCCAACGGACACGCACTCGTCGGGATTTACGCCTTTGGAAGGCTCTTTGCCCAGCTGTTTACGAATGGCCTCTTGCACCGCCGGAATACGGGAGGAGCCGCCCACCAAGATGATCTTGTTAATGTCGCTGCCGGTTAGTCCAGCATCTTCCATGGCCTGACGGGTAGGCCCCATGGTTCTTTCCACTAAGTCGGCGGTTAGTTCGTCGAATTTGGCTCTGGTCAAGGTGAGATCCAAATGTTTCGGGCCGCTGGCATCGGCAGTGATGAAGGGCAGGTTAATATTGGTTTGGGTCATGCTGGAAAGCTCGATTTTGGCCTTTTCCGCCGCCTCTTTCAAGCGTTGCGCCGCCATTTTGTCTTTTGACAAATCAATGCCGTTTTCCCGTTGGAACTCGGCCACCATCCAGTCCATGATCTTCTTGTCAAAGTCGTCGCCGCCCAGATGGGTGTCGCCGCTGGTGGCTTGCACGAGGAACGCGCCGCCCTCCAAATCCAAAATGGACACATCGAAAGTACCGCCGCCGAGGTCAAAGACCAGAATGGTTTCGTCGCTGTCCTTGTCGAGGCCGTAGGCGATAGCCGCCGCCGTAGGTTCGTTAATGATGCGTTCCACCTCTAAGCCGGCGATTTTACCGGCATCCTTGGTGGCCTGACGCTGGCTGTCATTGAAGTAGGCCGGCACAGTGATAACCGCCCTCGTTACTTCTTCGCCCAAATAAGCCTCGGCATCGGCCTTGAGTTTTTGCAGAACCATGGCGGAAATTTCGGGAGGAGTGTAGTCCTTGCCGTCGATATTTACCTTGTAGCCGCTCTCGCCCATGTGGCGCTTAATGGAAGCGATGGTGCGATCGGGATTGGAAACGGCCTGACGTTTGGCCAGCTGCCCCACGAGGCGCTGTCCGTCTTTGGTGAAACCTACCACCGACGGGGTAATGCGACTGCCCTCGGGATTCGTAATAACCGTAGGCTCGCCGCCTTCCACCACGGACACCACAGAATTGGTGGTTCCTAAATCAATACCTATTACTTTAGACATATTTATCTTCCTTTCAGTCAGTAGTTTTATAGCAAATTTTTTTATTAAGGGGTCAAGGGGAAATTATTTCCCCTTGTGGGGTTTGGGGCAAAGCCCCATCACTTATTTCATCCACTAGTTATTAGCTACTACCTGCACCATGCTGGGGCGAATGACCTTGCCCTTCACCATGTAGCCCTTTTGAAGTTCGGCGGCGATGGTGTCGTCTGCGAGATCGGGGTTTTCCACGCGCATGACCGCTTGATGAAAGTTCGGGTCAAAGACAGCCCCTTGGGTTTCGATAGGTTCCAAACCATTCTTCTTTAAGATTTCCACGAACTGTTTGCAGATCATCTCCACTCCTTCGCGGAATTTTTCGCTGTTCTGCCCGTCGGTGGATAGGGCGCGTTCAAAATTATCCAGCAGAGGGAGCATTTCTTTGATAATCTCCTGATTTACCACCGCCCCGATTTCTTCCTTCTCCTTGGTGGTGCGCCGCCGATAATTTTCAAAATCCGCTCTGAGTCGCTTCAGGGCATTTTCCGTTTCCTTCAGCTCGGCAGTAAGTTTAGCTACCGGGTCTTCGGCCTCCTGAGCTTCGTCCTTTTCCTCATTCTCCGCCGCTTCCTTTGCTTCTGCGGACTCGGTGGCGGCGGCCGTTTCCGCTTCCGGCTCCGAATCATTTGCCTGCTCTACGGCGGCTTCGTCGATTTCCCGTTGCATCTCGTCCAAACGCTGTTCATCCTTTTTTTTCAGTTCATCCTTTTCATAGGGAGGCACAAGCGTCACCTCTTTCGCTAAAACAATTTACCCAATGTAATGTTGCACGATGGCTCCTAAATTAGCGTTCATGTAATTTAGCAAGGACATGGCCTTGGCGTATTCCATACGCGTAGGCCCCAGTACGGCCACCGTCCCCAAAAGTTCCCCGTCCAAATGGTAAGTGGCGGTGATAATGCTGCAATCCTGAATCCTAGCGTTCTCGTTCTCCGTACCGATGGTCACGGCCAAACCGTCTCCACGATGGGCGCGGAGAATATCTTTAATAAGTTCCTCCTCCTCCAGCATGAGCAGTATTTCCTTCACTCGCGACACGTCGTGGAACTCCGGCTGCTCCAGCATGTGAGTAGTGCCGCCCAGATACAGCCGCTCCTTTTTGCCCGTATCCAAGGCGCGCCACAGAATTTCCATGGCCGCCGCATACAGCTCCTCGTCGCCGATTTCCTGCCGGATAAATTGCAGAGTACTTTCGGGAATGGCTTGGAGTTTCTTGCCGGCGAGGCTCTTGTTGATAACAGCGGCCAAGCGTTGCAAGTCGGGAAACTCTGCCCCCTTGGGCATTTCCACCATCTTATTTTCCACAAAGCCCGCATCCGTCAAGAGTACCGCAATGGCGCGATGATCGTCTAAGGGCAGGAATTGCAAGCAACGAAAAGCGGCTTGGGAAAGTTGCGGCGCCAGCACCAAGGACACATTCTTGGTGACCCGAGATATAAGCCGCGCCGTTTCCTGAAACACCTCATCGATGCGTTTCACCTTGGCTTTATACCAATCGGCAATGAGGCTTTTGTCCTCGTCGCTGACCTTCATAGGCATTTTCAGACCATCTACATAAAAACGGTAGCCTTTCGCCGATGGGATGCGGCCGGAAGAAGTGTGGATGTGTTCCAGATAGCCCAGCATCTCCAAATCGGCCATTTCGTTGCGGATAGTGGCCGGACTCACGCCTAAATCGTGACGCCGCGCCAAAGTCCGCGACCCCACCGGCTCGGCGGACGAAACATAGTCCTGAACGACAGCCTCTAAGATACGCTGTTTGCGTTCATCTAACATTCCCACCCCTCCCCGGTGAATTTTGTTAGCACTCTAAAGACTTGAGTGCTAACTTCTGTCAAGCATGATACACTGGGGGCTGAAAAAAGTCAATAGATTAAAGTCAAAAAGTCAAATTTTTTTTTTGCGCTACACGAGGGCGCTTCTTGAAAAAACGCCGGCGTACATGGTAGAATAATTGCCAAAATTTAGCGCAATAAGCGAGAAGGGAACAGCCATGGAGTTTAAACATATCAGAGACCTGATAAACCAAGGTCAAGCGGCCGAAGCCCTAGCGGAACTAAAAAAAATCAAGGCGCAAACTGAGTTAAATGACGCGACGGAAAATATGTGGGAGTTACACGAACTTTTTGGCGCCGCTTTTCACGGACTGGGAGACGCCGAGGGAGTAGCCCAAGCCTATTGGGCGGCGGCGCAAGCCGATAAGTATTTGCGTACCCAGCGCGAGCATTACTCTTCATATCTCTTCGCCCTACATTATTTATCCGGCATCGCGGAAAAAGAACTCGCCCTCCAACACCTGGCTTACGGGAATTTATACGCTCCGGCGGTAGTCGAAAATTGGGGGGACAATACAGATACAAATTTAATGCAGGGTCAAGGGGCTGCTAGCCCCTTTAAGCAGCGAACCGACGCTTTAGCGTCGTGTGAGTCGCTTATGCAATCGCAGTGGGGTTTGGGGCAAAGCCCCAATATTTATGACTCCCCTTTGCGAGTGGGCTATCTCACTCCGGCTCTGCGCGATGATGCCGCCGCTAGGTTTTATGAATGTTTGCTCACGGCCTGTGACCGGGAGAAATTTAAGGTTTATTGCTACTATCTGGCAGGAGGAGAGGATGAATTTGCTCGGCGTGTGGCGCAAAATGCCACTTGTCGGGATTTAAGCGACTTGTCCCTCGCCGATGCCGCCGCTCTTATTAAAAGAGACAGTCTTGATATTTTAGTTGATTTAGGCGGTCACGCCTCCGGCGGTTTGACCTTGATGATTATGAGCTATCGCCCGGCCAAAACGCAAATTTCCGGCATCGGTTGGTTTGACACCACGGGACTTGCGGCCATGGATTACCTGTGGGGGGATGCTTACCTGCGCCCCTCCTCGCCGGAGTTTATCACGGAAAAACTTTTGGCACTCCCCCAAGCCTTTTGTTTTGTTCCCGACGGGCAAACCAAAAAAGCCGCCGCGAGATTGGCGGCAAAAGCTGATGATAACAGTCCCGTGGTTTTTGGCTCCTTTAATAATTTCCTCAAGCTAAGCGACGAGATTTTGTCCCTGTGGCGCGAAATTTTACTAAAACTCCCCCAAGCTAGGTTGCTCTTAAAAGACACCAGTCCCATTCCGGCGCGTAAAAAAAGCCTCTTGACTAGGCTTAAAACAAAAGATTTTCCCTTGGACAGGGTGGAAATTCGGCTGGGGACAAGAGAATATTTAACGGAGCTATCAGCGGTTGATATTGTACTGGACACTTGGCCTTACCCCGGCGGCGCTATGACCTGTACGGCGCTGTCCTTGGGAATCCCCGTGGCGGCGCGTCTGGGGGAGCGCTACGGTTCTCGTTTCGCCGACAGCCTTTTCATGGCCGCCGGCAAAAGCGAGTGGCTGGCTAAGGATGCCGCCGATTACATAAATTTGGCGGTAAAACTCGGGTCAGAGCCGGAAAAATACCGCACGCAACGCGGCAGACTGGCGGCGGACGTAGCCGCCTCACCCCTCTTTAATGTTGAGCGGTATATGCGAGGCGTGGAAACTGTTTACGAGCAGTTATCGTTAAGGGGGGAAGCCTCATGCCCATGCATAAACGCTCGCTCCTGATATTTTTAGCGCTGGTGACGCTGGGGACAGTCGGCACCCTGTACGGGTATTACAATGCGGATAGCGCCCTGCCGGTGAACAATGGCGAACGGGTGGAAGAAGCGCGCCCTTCGGAAAAAATAACCGTCTATGTCACCGGCGCGGTGAATCAGCCGGGGCTGGCCACGCTGGAGGCCAACTCGCGCGTAGCCGATGCCGTGAATTTATGCGGCGGCGTAACTCCGCTGGCTGATGCCGACAATATCAACATGGCGCAAATTCTGAAAGACGGCCAACAGCTAAAAGTGCCGGAAAAGAGCCTCGATAGCCCTGTCCCGGATAGCCCAGCCACCCCCACTAACGGCGCCGCCTCTAAGGTGAGTATTAACACCGCCGACGCGAAAACCCTGGAAACTCTCCCCGGCATCGGCCCGGCCATGGCCAAACGCATTATGGATTTTCGCGCCGAGGAAGGCGCTTTCACCGCCTTAGAGGATCTCAAAAAAATACGGGGCATCGGCGAGGCCAAATTCGCCAAACTAAAGGATTTGATTACGCTGTAAAAGCCGTATATTACGATTCCAGCAACCGGTAAAGCTCCTTATCCGCAAATGATTTTATGGTGCATACATTTTCACGCGGCTCGTAGGGACGGTCTGCCACGAACCATACCGGCGTTATGCCTACCCCTGCGGCCCCTTGTATGTCCCGTTCGTAACTGTCGCCTATGTATAGCGTTTCGTGGCTTTTGGTTTTCAGCTTGTCGAGGCTACCGTGGAACATGGCGGCGTGAGGTTTTTCCACTCCCATTTCCTCGCTGGTGACGATGGCGTCAACGTAGGGAGAAAGTCCCAATTTGGCCAGCTTGCGGTATTGTATATGGGCTGTCATGTCGGTGCAAATGCCGATGCGACAGCCCTTTTCTTTGGCCTGTTTGATAAAATCCAAGGCGCCGGGGTACAGCTCCATAATGTCAAGAATGGTTCCCCAGTAAATCTCATAAAGCTCCGGCGCCAAGGTGACAAGCTCTCCCCCCAGTTTTTCCACCGTACCCTGAGCATAGAGCATCCGATTGTGGCAGCTGGCGCTGGCTCCCATTCTGGCCTTTACCGCCTGATTGGCCTCGTCATAGACGCGCAAAAATTCCTCCGGACTTACCCGAAACATTTCACTGCCGCGCTGAGCCAATTTTTCTCGGGCAATCTTATTGCCAGCGTTATAGTCGTACAAAGTGTTGTCCAAATCAAAAATAATGCCTTTGATCATGGGAAAACCGCCTTTCATTTTCAAACCATCAACACCAAATTATCCCGGTGAATGACCTCGTCGCGAATATTCCCTGTCACCAGCTCGGGAAATTCGGCAGTTTTTTTGCCGATAAGCCGCTTGAGAGTATCGGCGTCGTAATGAACAATGCCTCTGGCTATTTCTCGCTCCTCGGGATCTAAGACTCGCACAGTGCTACCGGCGGTAAATTCTCCCTCCAGCGACGTTATCCCGGCCGCCAGTAAACTGGCGCCACGTTTTAGCATGGCCTCGGCGCAACCGGCATCCACTTTTATGTCGCCGCTTAGTCCCTTGCCGAAGGCCAGCCAGCTCTTTCTCACCTTCAAATGGGCTTCTTTAGCCGGGAAAATCGTGCCGATATTTTCTCCGGCCAAGAGGTCATGCAACACACGCTCCCTATGACCGGGAGCAATCACCATGGTGACACCGGCATTCATGGCTATCTTTGCCGCCGCGATCTTCGTCCCCATGCCGCCGGTACCCAGTTTACTCCCGGCTCCCCCGGCTATTTTTTCTATCTCCGGCGTTATTTCTCTGACCTCCGCCATAAGTTCAGCGTTCGGGGCTGTCTGCGGATTGGCGCTGTAAAGCCCGTCGATGTCCGAGAGAATTATCAGCCCGTCCGCATCCACTAAAGTGGCCACCATGGCAGACAGGGTGTCGTTATCGCCGATTTTTATTTCATCTACCGATACCGCGTCGTTTTCGTTGATAATAGGGATGACCCCCATGTCTAAGAGCGCCAGCAAGGCGTTCCGGGAATGAATATATTGGTGATGGCGCCTAGAATTTTCTTGGGTGAGTAGCACCTGAGCGATGGTTTTGCCGTAACCTGAAAAAATTTTTTCGTAGAGATGCATGAGCATTCCTTGCCCGATGGCGGCTACCGCTTGTTTCTTCGGTATCTCCGCCGGTTTTTCCCGAAGGCCGATTTTTTCCAGCCCCACGGCAATAGCCGCCGAAGTCACCAGCACCACTTCCAAGCCGCGATTGGATAAGTCCGCCAGTTCTCGCGCCAAGTGCTCCATGCGTTCAAGGTTGACCCTGCCCGTAGGGTAAGTGAGGGTGCTGGTACCCACTTTCACCACCAAGCGCTTTGTTTCTCGCAATCTGTCTCTGGCTGTCATTTTCTTTGCCTTTCCCAATTTTTTGGGGCGCTGCCCCAAACCCTGCAAGGGGAAATAATTTCCCCTTGACCCCTTAATAGAAATTATTTCTACTCGCTGTATTCGAACTCCATTGTGCCGATGTGGACTGTTTGCCCCGGTTTGATGCCCTTGGCTTTCAGCTTTTCGTCTAAGCCCTTGAGCCGCCATATATACTGAAAACGCCTTACCCCTTCATCGTTGTCAAAATTCGTCATGGCCACCAGCTTTTCTAAATTTTTGCCCTTGACCACAAAATCCCCGGTCATATCCCGGGACACCGTGATAACATCTGCCTCTTCCTGCGTGGCATCATAAACCTTGGCGGCATCTAAAACCTCCTCAGGCTCTTCTTTCAGCTCATCCAGTGTGGCGGCAATATGACTTATAAGTTCCGGCACACCCTGCCGTGTTACCGCCGAAATGGGAAAGAAAGCCAGTTGCTCCCTGTCTGCCAGCTCCTTTAGGCGCGGCAAATTGGCGGCGGCGGTGGGGAGATCTAGCTTATTGGCCACCAAAATTTCCCGGCGGCGCGCCAATTTTTCGCTGTATTTGCTAAGTTCCCGGCGAATTTTGTGATAATCCTCCACCGGGTCGCGGCCTTCCAGCCCCGAAGCATCCACCAAATGCAAAATCAGTTTCGTGCGCTCCACATGGCGCAAAAAATCGTGTCCCAGTCCTACCCCCTCGGCGGCGCCTTCAATCAGCCCGGGAATATCCGCCATGACGAAACTCTTTTCGTAATCGGTTTGCACTACCCCCAACACAGGCGTTAAAGTGGTGAAATGATAATCGGCAATCTCCGGCTTCGCCGCCGAAACGGCCGCGATTAGGCTTGATTTGCCCACGCTGGGATAACCCACCAGCCCCACGTCGGCCAAAAGTTTCAGCTCCAGTATCAGCTGCCGACTTTCTCCCGGTTCGCCAAATTCGGCAAAAGTGGGGGCGCGGTTAGCGGAGTTGGCAAATTTAGCATTGCCGCGGCCGCCGCGTCCTCCCTTGGCGATAACGGCGCTGTCTCCTTCTCGCACCAAATCGGCCAGCATCTCCCCCGTGTCCTCGTCATAGACCACGGTACCTGGCGGCACCTTCACCACGCAAGGAGGGGCGTTATGGCCGTACTGATTTTTTATATCTCCGTTCTCGCCGTTTTTGCCCGTGAATTTTCGATGATAACGAAAATAAAGCAGGGTATTAAGCCCCTTATCCACCTGAAAAACTATATCGGCGCCTCGTCCCCCGTCTCCGCCGGCGGGACCTCCCTTGGGAACGAATTTTTCCCGACGAAAGGCGGATTTCCCGTTGCCGCCGTCTCCGGCCTTCACCGTTATTTTGGTGCGGTCAATAAACTGCATGGACTCACCTCCGGCTACAAAAAAAGTCGTCATTGCCAAGTGGCAACAACGACTCTTTATTCAATTACACCGCAGCCAGTTCATCAGCGGTATATACGCTGACCTGGCGCTGATACCGACCTTTGCGCTCAAAAGCCACCTTGCCGGCTACCTTGGCGAAAAGAGTATCGTCTCTCCCGATGCCTACGTTATGACCGGGATGAAAATGGGTGCCGCGTTGGCGCACCAAAATACTGCCGGCCGTCACCTTAGTACCGGCCTGTTCCTTTACCCCCAAACGCTTGGACTCGCTGTCCCGGCCGTTACGGGTGGAGCTAACCCCCTTCTTGTGGGCAAAAAGTTGCAAATCAAAGGCAAACATGATATTCACCACCTAATAAACTAGTCTTCGTTCGCTATGTGGATTTTCAGCGCCGCCGAAGCTACCTCCGTCACCTTTTTTAGTCCGATAAGCATGGTCTCTAAAATGGCCTCGGTAGAGTCATCCGGCGCATCCTTTAGTCTCATTTTGAGTTTTCCGCTCGCTACGGAATAATCCAAATCGCGATGCAGGTACTCGCCCAACCCCAAAAGAGCCGTCTCGGTCAAGGCCGACACCGCCGCGCACACTATGTCCTCGCCGCGCTTTGCCGTGCCGCTGTGACCGCTGACCGTAAAGCCTGTGATACGTTTTTTGTCGTCCCGGTAAATCGTCGCCTTAATCAAGGAGTCAGGCCTCGATTTTTTCGATCAGCACTTTGGTGTAAGGCTGACGATGACCTTGACGGCGGCGATAATTGGACTTGGCCTTGTACTTGAAGATGCGAATCTTCTTGCCCTTGCCCTGAACCTCCACCTTGCCGGTGACTTTTACGCCGTCCAAGTAGGGCTTTCCCACTCTGACGTCGGCATCGCTTACCACCGTCAATACCTTGTCAAAAGTAACGGACTCGCCTTCCTCCACGGCCAACTTTTCCACCAAAACCGTATCGCCTTCGGCCACCTTGTACTGTTTGCCGCCGGTAGCAATAATTGCGTACATAAAAAAACACCTCCCTATGGGTTACTCGCCGATTACGGTAGCTTAGGGCATAGCCCCCAAACTTTCCAGACCTCATCGAGCGGTTGCCCTAAGATACTAGCATAGGGAAGGCGAGACTGTCAAGGAAAAATAACAAGCCCCCAGGGTTTTGTCTCACAATATCCAGCATTATATTGGCTTATGTGCGTCTTTTTTAGGAAGGCATAGGCAGACCTCTGGTCTGACGAACAGAAATCACATAAGGCCGGAAGCTGTGGAGAAAGCCGCCAAACATGTTTAAGAATGGCTAGCCTCCTACTCGATCATAATTTCATAAGAGTTATGCCCAGAAACAATAGCAGTCCCACGCCGGAGCCTACAATGGAGCCGTTCATGCGTATCCACAAAAGGTCTGGCTCCACCTTGTCATAAACCAGCCGGTTTAATTCCTCGTCGGTCAAACGTTGCAAGACGTTTTTAACGATTACGCCGATTAAAGATTGAGCATGGAGGGCGCTTCTGGCCACTAAATCATAGAGAAAACGCTCCACGCTTTTTTTGAGTTCTGCGTCGCTATCTACCAGCGCCAGACAACGCTGATATTCATCCGCGAGAATTTCCCACAAGCTGGCTCTAAGTTTCGTCAGCTCGACAGTGTCGCTATGACCGTCGGCTTTTGGAGTAAATTCTTGCCGAAGATAATCAATGGCTTGCCCCACTCCTTTATCAAGGGGGAGTTCGTCAATCAGCTCCTGCTTAAGCTCCTCCCACAGCCGCGCCATTTCCTCTCGGTCATTAAGCGCCTTGGCCTGCTCATGCAATACCGCCATGAGTTCTTGTTGCAAGGGGGAATTTTCCGTGGCCACCTCATCCAACAGTTTTATGGCTTGCTCTTGCATGGCAGCGGCGGCATCTTCGATATTTACCAAGTCCATGGCCTCCGCCAAGCCCACCATAAATAGGCTCCAAGGCCCTTGTACTTTTTCCTGTTCGTAGTCGGTGAGTACCCTCACGATGGCTTGCTTGGTTTCCGGGGCGGCGGCGTGGGCGCGCAGGTGCCTAGCTATATGGGCGAGAGCCTCCCGGTCGCGTCCCTTAGCACTGAGCCACTGGCCGCATTTACTTATTAGTTCTTTGGCTGGCAATTGTTCCAAGGAGCGGCGCAAGCGTTCCGTGAGCAGTTTCTTTTGGGTTTCCTCATTTTGCGCCAAGAGGAAATCGCGCAGAAAATGCATTAGCCTATGGAGCATCTGCTCTTGGGTGGAGGCTTCTCGGAGCCACGTCATTAACATGGGCAAAACATGAAGTTTTTCTAGGTGCAGAATGATTTTGCGCCTAGAGAAAAACTCCTTCTGCACCATGGTAACGGAGGCTTTAATAAAAGCATCTCGCCGCCTAGGGAGAATGGCCGTATGATAAGAAATGCCCCACGGTTTTCTAAACAAGGCCGTAACGGCAAACCAGTCGGCGATGCCGCCTACTAAAGCCGCTTCGGCGCAAAACTGAAAGCCTTCGGCGAGTAAACTATGGGGGTAGGCAAGGCGCAAGGCCAAGGAGAAAAAGAACACTGCGCCGGCGGCCAACAAAGTCTTGTCCGCCTTATTCCAATGGCGCCATATCATCCCCCCCACATCCTTTCCGTCAGCCAAACTATAACGTATAGTCCCATGCCCACCAAAGCCCCTACTAGGGAGCCGTTGATGCGAATCATTTGCAAGTCGTCGGCGACTTTGGCTTCTACAAACTCCGTTAATTCATCGTCGCTAAACTCGCTGAGCCGAGCGCGAATCAGTTTTTCCACTACCTCATGGTGCTTGGTTAATTCGGCCGCCACGAAATTTTTCACCAAGCGATCAAAGCGGTTTTGCCAAGATTTTTTCTCGGCAAATTCCGCGATTTTTTGGTGAATAAACCTATCCAAGGAGAGTAGCCAAAAGGGATTTTTTCCTTTTAAATTCTCCTCCAACCAATTGGCCAGCCAGTCGCTGAAATCAAGACGCGCGGTGAACTCGTCCTGAAAAGTTTGCAAGGCGCCGCGCAGTTCCGCATCGCTGTGTAAAGATCGGAGAAAATCTTGCACCGCCGTCATAATTTCCGCGTAATCTGCGGAGTTTTCGTCTTGCATTTGGGTCAGCTTATGAGAAATTTTTTCGTTCAGGATCTCTAAGATTTTTTCATCGGTTAAGCCCATAGAAGCCAAGACAAATGCGCGACCGGCAGAATCTCCTTCGTATTTTTGCCGCATTAGACGGATGCTCTCAAGGAGCATTTGTTGCAGTCCCGGCGAATTGTGGGCGGCGGTTATTACAGTTAGCAACGCCCCCAAAATCCGACGACTGTGTTTTTCCTCCGCTAAAATCACCAGCGAATCGGCCATAAGCCGATCCAGCCGCAGAGTGGCGATGCCTTCTCTTAAGGCCGGGGCTATAGTTGCCGTAAGTTTCCTAGTATCAATGGAGGCGGCAAAACCCAGCACCACTTCGCGAGCGACGTTTATCAGTCTGTCCTCACCGCCGCGATGCTGTAGATAGTCGAGCATAAGTTCGGCGGTATCCTGTTTTTCCACTACTCCCATGATATTTTGGACGCTGAGCAAATCATTACCGGCGAAATCCACAATTGATTCCATAATGCGCTCCCGATTGCGGCGCAAAATTTCCGTCCGGTAAGCAATACCCAAGGGTTTCCGAAAGAGAGCCGTCACTGCAAACCAGTCTGCCAATCCGCCAATGGTAGCCGCGATAAAGCCGTGGTTTAGTAGCCCCCAGCCAAAACCGGCCTGTGCATAGGGTATGGTTCCCACGAGTCCTAAAGCGCTGGCCGTCAGCGCCAAAGTAGCTTTAAATTTTTTTTGCAAGTCACCATCTCCTTTGCGTTTCCCTGCTACTTAGTATATTCTCTTTGCCCAGTAATTGCAGTTGCCCCATTTCTAATAATGACTTGAATTTGTTATACATGGGTACGTCAACAAAACATGACAACGCTAATTGCTGTTCGGTTTCTATTAACTCATCTATAGCTAAAGATTCTACAATTTTATGAAAATCAATGCGCTCCAACACTTTCTTGGTATATGGCCTTTTAGCATCTACAAACGCTATACTTGGCAGGAATCTCTGAACCTTAGCAGAATTTAATAGGAGCATGGCTATATAGGCCATATCATAATCGTCAAAGCAAATGAAATAGCTGGTGTCATCCGTCATTACTGGCTTCCCATCGTTGGAATATAAAATGGAAAAAAGTGGCTGTTTATAGAAACCGCTTACACCTACTTTGTATCTTGAATATGAATAATCGCCTACACCAAACATAGAAAAAGGAGGAGCGCCACGGTAAATTGAACTTTTTCTGCCCTCGAATAAGTCAATATTAGCATTTAGGTACGCCCATGTTTTCGGTGCGTCGTTGGCAAGATGTGCTGTTTCTTCGCGCGTTTTTTTTTTGTGTAACAATAACATATTTAGAAAAACAGTTAATGATGGGAGCCTTGAACATGCTACTCTTTATCAATGGGTAAACAAAACTATTCTCAATGTGAACCTCCTTTTTTTGTCCATTTTGCAATACCCCATTGCATAGAGTCAATTCCATTACTTTCGCACAATCGTGCTTTACTCCTTGGCGCCACTCAAATTGACAATATCCATTAAAATTTTCGGTTTCAATATCTAATTTGCTATAGAATTGTCCGGACGAATAGCCAAATTTCGATCTAATAGTTTCGGGATTTTCCAAATCATATACATTGCAAACATCAGGTGAAGCCATTTTGTCTGAAAGCTGTATTATCAGCACACACCCCTTTGCATTTATGCCAAATACTTTGGAAGTATCGAAGTTTAGCATGTCGCATGACGAAAAATTAACATGGGTTCTCTTTAGTTCTTGGAACACGTTTCTGGCAACGGACGTTTTACAAAGCATAGCGATAACGGTATTAGTATTTCTGTATTCGCTTATTAACTGCAAAATGATATATTCGCATATATCAAAATTACCGGCTCCAGTTATGGCATCCAGCCCTTTCATCCTTTTAAAGTTAGTTTTTATGGGCAGGTTCTCTGAGTCAAGCACTGATAGCGTACTGTTAGTGACCCACGGAGGATTACCGATAATAAGTATTTGCCGTTTATCCTGTATCAATCCCTTTGAAGAAAAAGCAAAGAAGTCGGCATTAATTATTTTCACTCTGCTATCTGTTATCTTCGTTTGGCAGACACTGCAGTATTCTTGATTTATATCGATTCCGTAATATTCATTGGCTTCAAATATCAAACTACTCTCCAGAAAGTTACCAATTCCGCATGTAGGTTCGACTACAGCCGAGGGGTTTATCTGACGATAGTCCCTGAGGTATGCACAGACCCGGTCAGCGAAATAAACAGGCGTCTGATAATCGCCATATTCGCGTTTACCGCTCATAATTGACCACCCCATCAACGCGATTACCAAGGGTGATAACCCTTGCGTATTGTAACCGCCATTGCAGAGCATTACTAATGGTCAGATAACCCTGAATCGGAGGGTGAGCCAGAATTTCATCGGCAAGTTCGTTATTTATGTTCAATATATGTCCCTACAGCCTTTCCGTCAGTTACGCCTATAAGCTCGACGTGATTTTCAACGCTTTCCATTTCACAAAAACAAATTGCGGCTTCTATAAGTTCTTTTATCGTCAATATTGGTTTCATAGTAATACAACTACCTCCCCTTTTCGCGTAGTCAAATCCCCTCGCCTATTGTATAACATCTTTTAGGTTTGTCAACTGATGATATACACACATTTGCCCCGGTGTATTTGTGCTACCAATTTCTTCTCCACCACAATTATACCCCGACGCACTGCAAAATTCAACCGCCAACAGGTAGCACCAAAAACATTTCAAAAAAATCATACTCTCAAGCAGGAATTTCGGGGAATAAGTACGAATGTTTAAATTTATTTCTCTGTAACTTAAAAAAGGGGGAACTCTCATGAAGGGAATCAGTAAGACAAAAGAAAAGAAACTCTCGCGAGCCATTGCCGCCGCGCTTCTTGCCGGAACTTGCTTTAGCGCGGCGATACCGGCCTACGCCGCCGAACTGCCCGGCTTTTTTGACTGGCGGCGCGTCGATACTACGGACAGAAATTCGACAGCGGACAGTCTCAGCATTGTGCCGTCGGTGAGAGATCAGGGGCATTTTGGCACCTGTTGGTCTTTCGGGGCGTTGGCCTCTTACGAATCAAGCTGGATGAGTCAGCTGAAAAAGGCAAGGGAGGCCGGAGAAAATGTGAACGTGTCTATGCCGGATTTTGCCGAGAGTTATCTAGCTTGGATGGCCTACGCTAAGGCCACCAATGAGGAGGACACGGATGCCATACCACGTTTTGTGGGAACTTTTAACCCCGAAGAGGGAGTGCATCCCATTTATGACCTCGGCGGATTTCTCTCTACCTCTGTGTTCACCATCTTGAATAAAGGGGTAGTGGCAGAGGCATCTGCTCCCTATCAGCGGTTCTTAACCGATTGGGCAAATATTCAAGCATCTACCAGCGACACTACCGCTTGGCAAGCTAAATGGCAGGCGCTGGCCGGCAATAAATCCTACGGCGCTATCGCGGACACTATCACGCCGCTAGGTTCCCTGCACGACACCTATGTATTTCCCCAAGTATATTATCATGTACTCACGGACGACGAGATAAGCAATATTAAAAACCTGATAATGGAAAATGGTATCGTCGGAGTATCAAATGATGCTTCTATAGCGGCGCAAAGAGCCATTGCCACTAACGGCGGCTGGTACAGCACAACCCCCAGAGCCAATCACGCCCAGAGCCTTGTGGGGTGGGATGATGATTATGTGTTTAAGGTCAAAGCTGCCGACGGCAGTACTCTCAAGGGCGCTTTCATCATGCGGAACAGTTGGGGAGATGAGTGGGGCAATCAAGGCTATCAATACATATCGTATCGCGATATGTCCCTGTCCAATTTTTATTTCCACAACGCCGAACTTGATCCCCTACGCTATACCATAAATGCCAATCACGCCCCGGCAACGGAGAACACCAATGGGGGAGCAAGGGCTGCCAGTGAGTCCATTGCCGCCTCCTTTGCCGCCGGCAAAAATCATTTCCTGAAGGGCGTGATGTTCTATGCCTCCGCCAACAACATGAAGTACGCTATCAACGTGCATACCGGTTCTGCTCCAGGCGCAGGAACTACGCTTTACACCCAATCGGGAACATTTGGCGAAGATGGTCTAGCCAAATACGCAGGTTTTCGCACCGTGGATTTGGATAAGTATGTGCTTCTCCCGCAAGGGCAGGAATATGTGGTGGAGGTGACTACAACCGACACGGAGGGCGGAAGCGCCCAATTTGCCTATCAAAAAACTGCTTACAATTACGGCGGCTACGGCCTGACCTTTGCTTACAATTCGACCACCGGCGCTTGGGAACATGACAACAACGCTCTTCGTGTTTTTCTCAATGCTCGCGGTAAAGAAACAAATCTTGCCAACGGCGGCGATTTTACCGTGGCTTACTTGGATGATACGGACAGCGACCACTCCTCCGTTATAAACCTAGGTAGCAGTACCGAACTTTACGGCACGGATGCCGCCCATCCCAATCGCAAAACTTTGTCGAATATGACGGTGGATTTATCTGCCGATGTCGCCAATTTCTACGGCGGCACCATCACCGGGGAAGGGGCAGTCGTAAAGACCGGCGCCGGAAGTTTAATTCTCACGGGAGCCAATACCCACATGGGTCTTACCACGGTAAACGAAGGGACGCTGGCCATTAACGGCAGTGTGGCAGGCGATGCCGCAACTACCGGGACGGGCGTTCTCATGGGGAGCGGCAAAATCGGCGGCACCTTGAACAATCAAAATGTGGTCATAGCAGGGTATGGCGGCGAGGGAAATCTTACCGTTAAAAATCTCAACAGCGAAGGCGGCACCTTGGTGACTTATGTGGGCGACAGCGGCAACACGAAATTTGTCGTGGAAAACACAGCCAAGGTCGATGGCGCCATGGTACAGGCGGTAAATGACAACGGCTATGTGGCTCTCCCCGGGGAATACGAAATTGTGAACGCCGGGACTTTAACCGGGACGGTGGCTAACGACCAAAATAATCCTTTCGCCGTTTCGGATCTCGTCGAACAATACGGCGAAGCGTCGGGGAATATTTTAAAAGTCAAGGCTGTGACCACCGATAATTTAGCCGGAGCAACCGCCGAGGAACGAGCAACCCTGCAAGCCATGGGGGAAATGAGTAAAAATTTGGACGTTACCCGACGCGAGGAGATGCGAACCTTATTTTCATTGGATGCCGCCTCGGCCAAAAAAGCTCTCGCGGAGATTGGCTCCGCCGACGCGCCCCAAATTATGACCATGGCGCAACAAAGCGTGGTTTCCGCCGAGGCCATCAGCGACCGCCTTACTACTGCTTTTTCGCTGGCTCCCGTTAATATGTCTGTGCCGTCTAACAATTTAAGCGACAGCGAGGCAGAAAATGCGGTGACAGTCCCCGTTGATATGCCCGTTGCCACCGTAAGCGATGGCTGGGTGAAATTCACGAAGCACTGGGGGGACATGAAAAGCGGCGCGAATTATCACGGTAGCGCCATTTCCGGCGGTTATGACCGCGCCGTGAATCCCTATTGGCGCGTTGGGACTTTTATTTCCTACAACGATATGAGTTACGGGGCTGAATCTGCCGCCGGCAGTGTCTATGATACCCGTTTTGGTTTTTACGCCGGGTATCACCAGAATGCCGATGACGGTTATCTCTTTATAGATTACGGCTGGCAACGCAACCGACTAGCGCGTAGCGTTATGGGTATGACCGCCTCCGCCGCCTACAACAGTCATTTGATTGAACTGGGGGGCGAATACAAACACGACCTCCATGCTGCGGACGGCAAAATTTGGCACGTCAGTCCTTTTGTGGGTGGGCAAATTTCCCATCTTACCCAAGGCAGTTACGGCGAAACGGGAGCCGGTGTATTTAATCAAAACGTGGCCTCCCAAAGCAATACTTATTTTGCCCTGCAAACGGGTTTAGAGTTTAAACGCTATGTAAATAAGGGCAGTTACGGCTTGCGCCTTGGGGTAAAACACGCCTTTAGCGGCGCGGATCCCTCCATCAATTTCCACTACGAGGGCAATCCCGGCAGTACCTACACCCTCAAGGGCAGTCAAGACAAAACTCATTTTGTGATGAGTCTCACGGGGGACACGGAGTTTAAGCGTGGTTGGATTTTAGGCGGAGATTTGCGTTTTCAGAAGGGCGGCCACGATAGGGATTTGGCGGCTTCGATGATGATTAGGCGAGTGTGGTAATGGGACACACATACACCCTTGAATAATAACGATGGGGCTGTCGCACATAATTACCGTGTGGCAGCCCCTTTTGGCTATGTGTTTGTGTATTCATACCTTGCCCTTGAGCAGGGAAATGAGGTAGTCCGTATGCTTTTCTTTACCCACCGAATTAAGGTGGTAGAGGGTATCATAAAAATTTTCCGCCTCGTATAGACAATCCGTGTATTCTCCCAAGACTTCCACGCCTTGTGCCTGATAAAATGTTTTAATGCCCTCAATAGCCGTTAAATCTTGGTCATGAAAGGCTTTGTCTTTCCAAAGATAATTCGGCCATGTAACATAAACCGTTATGTGTTGCTCCCGGCAAAAAGCAAAGAAGCTGCCAAATTCTTCCTTGGCATCTTCTGTGGGGATCGGCGTTTCCTTAAATACTCGGGCGACAATCTTAGATTTTAAGACCCCGGGCGATTGGCTCTTAGCCGCCAGATTGTTTAGCATATCGCCGTTTTGATTCAAATACTTGCTGTCGTAACTGCCTGTACGTCTGGCAGGGGGCACCAAACGGCATTTTACCCCCCACAACAAATCCAGCGGATTACATCGGTAGATGAAGGCGATTTTCTCCGGCCAAGATAAGGCCATGTAGGCGGCTTTATCATAAGCTGTTAAGTAAGTAAGATACGTTTCGTCCCATTCATATTTGTGCCAAGTGTAGATGGGATACTCCAACGGCAACACAACAATGTCTCCGGGTTGCATAGAGGCCGCCGCTCGATGCAAAATATAGAACGACAAACCGGCATGCAAGCCGAAATTGACGGTAGGTATGCCAAGTTCCTCCTCTATTCGCGCCGTATTGACGCCGAATAGGGTATTGGAACCGGACACAAAAAGGATTTTCCTGCCTGTTATGGAGCGAGCGTAGGTTTCTTTTTTCTGCCACCATTCATCAAGATAGCGTTCTTGCTCCGTAGGCACTCCCAAGTTGAGCCAAAACAACAGTGGTTGGACAACCAGCAGGAAGAAGAGGGCGCCGGCCGGAAAGAGCAGCAGACAACGCTTGTAAATATCCATAGCCAACAGCCCTCCTTAAAATTGGAAATACAGAAATTCCGAGGCTTCTTGCCCCAACCATACAGCGGTCAAAGCAAACACTATGCCCAAAGCGCCGGCCATAATTTGCAAAATGCGTGGTTGTTTAGTCGCTTTTTCCATGAGTTGCAGAGGATTAGGTGCGAAAAATACAACGGCCGCCAGTAGTGTGAGCCAGCCGATTTGTTTCGCCAACGAGGCATTCATCGCCCACGGTATAAAACTAACGCCCCAGCCGTGCAAAAAGCCCAGTTGTTTTTCATAAAATCCACCATTGGGCAGAGCGAAACTTTGTATGTCGGTCATGGAAGCTAGGACAGCTAGGGCATCCCCCACAGATGCGGCGCGGAAAAACACCCAGCATACTACCACGCACAGAAAAGTTAAGCCCCAGTTACATGCTTTGGGGAGGGTGATATGGAACCTGCGCCACTGATGATTTATCATCAGGAAAACTCCGTGGAGACCGCCCCAAAAGACGAACGTCCATCCGGCTCCATGCCACAGGCCGATGATGAGCATACTGACGAACAGGTTTCGCATCTTTTGAAATTCGCCGTGCCGATTGCCTCCTAGGGGAATATAGAGATAATCCCGTACCCACAGCCCTAAAGTCATGTGCCAGCGCCGCCAAAAATCAATTATGTTGCTGGCCTGATAGGGTGAATTGAAATTCACGGGGAGTTTCAGGTTAAACATCAGCCCTAACCCTAGGGCCATTTCGCTATACCCGGAAAAATCAAAGTACAGTTGGAAGGTGTAGGATACCGCGCCTATCCACCCTTCCAGAAAAGTCAGCGTCTCCGGCCGGGAAAAAACATTCGCCACCCAAGGCGAAAGACTGTCGGCGATGACTACTTTCTTGAACAGCCCCATGGTGAAGAGGCATATCCCCATGGCCACGTTTTTGTAGTCGAGGACGTAATTCTTGGCCGCCGTGAATTGGGGCATCATTTCCTTGTGGTTAATGATGGGGCCGGCGATGAGATGAGGGAAGATGGTCACAAATTCGCAATAGGTCAGGAATGTATCGTTTTTGGTTTCCCGGCGATATATATCCACGAGGTAGGCCGTTTGGGTGAAAGTGAAAAAGGAAATGCCCAAAGGCAGGACGATTTCCGGCACGGAAAAATGGCTCCCGGCCACAGTATTCACCGTGTCTAAGAAGAAGCCGGTGTATTTAAAGAAGCCTAGGAGCAGGACGTTGCCGGTGATGCCGCCGATAAGCCAGCCCTTGCCGCCGGGACTTGCCTCGATGCGTCGCCCCACGCCGTAGTTAAAGCAGATGGAAGCAAAGAGTAGCGGCACATAACGCCAGTCCCACCAGCCGTAAAAGAGGAAGGAAGCCAGCGTGAGCCAGAATATAGCCGCCCTTAGGCCGATTCTCTTGGCGGCTTGGTAGAAAATCAAGAAGGTAACGGGGAGGAATAGGAAGATAAATTCATACGAGTTGAACAGCATACCGCGAAGTCTCCTTTCATAACTCCGCAAGCATACCACAGCTGCCCCCCCCTGCAAGACATTTTTAGAGGAAATATCTCACTGACAAAGACTGATTGCCGGAAGTATAGCCGCCGCCCACAAGTTGGCCATATATGCAGCCATCATAGGCGGCGTAATTCTCTTTGGATCTTCCCAGTTACTCAGGCTGCTTGAAGCTGGGATAATGTTTTGCGATAAGCATCGGTATCAACTTTAACCAACGTAACAAACGCCCCGATGGAATATTCGTCAGGTTCCACAATGACTTGGCTGATGGGGGTGGGGGTGTTTACTTTGTTGGTAAAGGGATGCGCCAAAACGCCGGCTTTATGATCTTCATAGCTCGCCAACATTCCGGCCAAGGCATCTTCGGCCATTTCCATCGCTTCGTATAGAGTTTCTCCTTGGGTAACGGCTCCTTGCACATCAGGAAATTCCACCACATACCCTCCCTCTTTTGCCTCGTAGAAAATGGCAGGATATACATACTGCATACTTATTACCTCCATATTTTACAAACCTAACATCTTTTTTATTCTCTCCGCTGTTCCCGTTTTTATTTCTTGACCATCGTGCCTAGAAACTGGGGCAATGGCTCCCGTCTTGGGATTTAACCAGTGTTCATGCTTACTGCCGCCTATAGGATAACACCCTAACCGTCGTAATAAGCGTTTGAACTCTGCAACCTTCATTTGTACATCACTCCCTAGTCAGCTAAAATTCCAAGGCAGTGCTTTACGCAACTTCCATAGCTCGCCTCCGAATTTCCTTTAAACGAGGCACCATATTGGCTTCGAGTTTTGCCTCCAGCTCCTTTAAATCGGTAGCATCAAAAATATAGCTCACGTCGGGAATGCGTCTTATGCGCGCTTCTCCCCAGTAGTCATCTCGGTATAGGTTATAGTAAATCGTGAGACTGCTTTCAATGGCAAAATCGCTGTAGTCGATGATGACATAGGCGCCGTTGGTAATGGGGAGCGGCGCCGTGGGGGCGATGAAGAGGCTGAAGCCCTCTAATTCGCCGGGCAGATTCCTGCCGTATTCCCATTCTAAAATGCCTTGGGACAGCACGATGCTGCCCAAGGTTTTTTTGTCGAAAACCGCGAGACTTTGCAGGAGGCCGGTTAGGTGTCGGCTTAACAGCTCCGTAAAGATCTCAATACTACCGGTGATGAATTCGATGCGGCAAAACTCAATTAGCCCCACGGCCTCCAAGACCTTATACTCGTGGGTTTCCTCGTGAAAATAGGCGGTGATACTCCTGCTGGTGGCTGTGTTTTCATAGCAAAATAATTTGTAGGTGTCCCCGTCAATAGTCATAAGTTTTTGCAAACCAAAGCCGCTAATTTCTGCCGGGAGACGCTTCAGGTACTCCCAGTCGGCAGTCTCCTCTTCCACTCGTTTTATGGTTTCTTCCTTCACGCCAGATGCTCCCCCAATTTTTTTATATCCACCGGGATGCCGCAGGTGACGAGATACACCTGATGGGCGGCGGCGACCACTTGCTGATTCATAAGCCCGGCCTCGTCCCGATAGATTCTGGCCAGCTTATTTTCCGGCACGATGCCCCCTCCCACCTCATTGGTGACGAAAATGGTCGTCCCTGCCGTTTCTTCAGCCGCTTGCACGAGGGCGGCGATTTTTGAGGTCACGGCGTTATGGCACTCCTCCGGCGAGAAACTGTCCGGCATGGCGCACAGCATATTGCTAAGATACATGGTCAAGCAGTCAAAGAGCGCCACGTCATAGTTTTTTTTGGCGGTTGCCAAAGCAACGTGAGCCTCTCGCGGCGCCTCAAAGGTTTTCCAGCCGGCCGGGCGTCTCTTTTGATGCAACGCCACCCGATAGGCCATTTCCCCGTCGTAAATTTCGGCGGTGGCGATGTAGGCAATGTTTTTTCCGAGGCTGGCGGCCAGTTTTTCCGCAAAGGCGCTCTTGCCGCTTCTGGCGCCCCCCGTTACCAAAATTATTTTTCCCATAACCTGCCTCCCGTTTCCATTCTATACCCAAACTCACCCCACCGCAAGGGGCAAGGGCTGCTTTCAGGTGTATGGCGGCGGCTATTGACGTAAAAATTTTTTCGTTAGCAGGAAAAAATTTTTTTACGGCGAAGTAAGAGAGGTGAACACGAACGAAAAAACAATCCTCTTGCTGTGGGAGGCGGATTATTTTGGACAAAAAATTAAGGCTCTTAATAGCCGACGACTCGAAGCTCCTTCGCAAAAAACTTCGGGCAGACCTAGAGGCCTTGGGGTGCGAGGTTAGCGAGGCGGAAAACGGGAAAGAGGCCATACTCCTCGATTTGCAGGATAAACCCGACGGGGTAATCCTAGACATAGTTATGCCGGAGGTGGGCGGCATAGAAGCCTTGCAGGTCATTCGGGAGGTGAATCCCGAGGTGCCGGTGGTGATGCTCTCCTCTGCCGGTACGCCCCAGAAGCTCATGCAAACTTTAAAAATGGGCGCCATTGATTTCATTCAAAAACCTTATACCACCGAGCAAATAAAGAAAGTAGTGGAGCAAATTCGGAAGAGGGTCGTGAAGAATGGGTAGCCGGTATCTCGCCGGGCATTTGCGGGACTATGAGACCGTGGCGCGAGAGCTGGAGCAGGAGATAGTCTATTACGACGCTTACATGGCACTCTTTATGCGCTATCTGGAGGAATATCTGTCGGGGGAAGCCACCATTGCGGACGCCACCGTCTCCCTAGAAGATTTGCCCACCGAAAATCATGTGGCTTATCAGGGCATGGGCGGCGACTGGGAGATAGTCACCGCCATCATGGCCGAAGAGGCTCCTTTCCTCGCCTTTGCCCAGCGTTATAGCGGCGAAGAACTCGCCGAGCTGGATGATATGGCCGTAGATGCGGTGGAAGAATTTTTAAATGTGGTGAACGGTTTTTTCAGTGTGCAACTGGCCAAAGGGGAACCCACCATGGAGCTGGATTTGGAGCCGCCCCAGTACGCTCGCGATGTAGAGCCGCTGGGCAGTCACCTACTGTCTCTCCGTCTGCATTTGGATTTTGGCGATATTTATGTACTGTTATCCTCCGACGTGGTTTTCGGCGAAACATAGGACACAATTCCGGCGCAAAATAAAATTTGGGGGGCTTCCCCCCTTTTTTGGTGGCCGCCTTTGGACTATAATTAGCGGAAAAATTTGTTTACGAGCGGTGAAAAATTTGCAGTACCCTATAAATCTTGTAATGCGCGGAAGGCTGGCGGTGGTTATTGGCGGCGGCCGGGTAGCTTTGCGAAAAATAAAATCCCTGCTCCTAGCTGAGGCTAGAGTGCGCGTTATTGCGCCGGAAATTTTGCCGAAGCTGGAGACCTTGGCCTCCTCGGGCAGGATAGAATGGCGACGGCTGTATTACGGCGAGATGCCCCGACCAAGCGACGAGGATGATTTGCTGGCCGATGCCTTTATGCTAATTTGCGCCACGGACAAACCGGAGATTAACACGAGGGCGGCGAGGGCGGCCAAAGAGCGTGGCATCTTGATAAACGCCCCGGCCGAGCCGGAACTTTCGGATTTTACCTTGCCGGCAGTGCTACGGCGAGGTGAGTTTACCTTGGCCGTTTCCACGGGAAATCTTTCCCCCGCTTTTTCTAGGGTGGTGCGACGGAAACTTGAGAGAGACTTCCCCGAAAGTTTCGGCGCATGGCTGGAACGCTTGGCGGCTTTGCGGCAGGAATTGCGACAACAAGTGCAGGATGAACGAGAACGAGAAAACATCTGGCGACGAGCGTTAGATGACAATATATTAGAATTGGTCGGTTTGGGAGAGCTAGACCAAGCGGAGGTAGAGTTAAGGCATGGAATTGATCGCTGTCGGCTTGAATCACAAAACGGCTCCCGTAGCGGTGCGGGAACGGTTTTCACTGGGGAAGGAGGCTATACGGCAGGGACTGACGAACCTCAGCGCCTATCCCGGAATCAATGAGGCGGTGATCCTCTCCACCTGTAATCGTAGCGAGCTTTATGCCGAGGTGAACGACGCCGACACCGATAAAGAGGCGGTGCGGCAGTTTCTCTTTGACCTTACCGGCAACGACGAGACCGTGGAGGATTATCTCTATACCTTGACGGGGGAGGACACCATTCGCCATTTGTTTGCGGTAACGGCCAGTCTCGATTCGCTGGTATTGGGGGAGGGGCAAATTCTTTCCCAAGTAAAAGCAGCCTATACATTGTCTAGGGAACTGGGAACCACCGGCACGGTGCTAAATACCCTGTTTCATCGCGCCATCGCCGTGGGAAAAAGGGTGCGTACGGAGACTCGCATCGCCTACAGCGCCGTTTCCGTCAGCTATGCGGCGGTGGAATTGGCGCGAAAAAAACTGGGGGGACTAGAAGGGGCGACCGCTCTTATATACGGCGCCGGAAAAATGGCGGAGCTGACGGTGCAACATCTGCGTTCCCACGGTATTAAACAAATTTATGTGGCTAATCGACATGTGGAGAAGGCGCGAGAGTTAGCGGCGGCCTACGGCGGACAGGCCGTTCCTTGGGAGGAAGCCATGGACAAAGCCGTCTTTGCCGACATTATTGTCACCTCCACGGGAGCACCCCATTATGTGGTTAAAACTTGGGAGACAAAAAAACTCATGGTCAAACGACGCGAGCGCCCCTTGTTCTTCATTGATATCGCCGTTCCCCGGGACGTGGAGCCGGAGGTGGCGCAAATACGCGGCGTAACCCTCTACAATATAGACGCCTTGGAAGCGGTGGTGGAAGGCAACGTGGCGGACAGGAAACGGGAAGCGGCGAAGGCGGCAACCATTGTGACGGAAGAAGTGGCCGCCCTCACCAAAAAATTTCGCTATCTTACCTTCAGGCCGTTAATGGCGCAGCTCTCCGACAAAGCCGAGCGGATTCGCCAACGGGAAATAAGGCGAGCAGCCGCGAAACTGCCGACGCTCAAGGACAGCGAAGCCAAGGCGCTGGATCAGCTGACGAAAATGATCGTGCGCAAGCTATTAAGAGTCCCCATGATGAAATTAAACGCCGCCGCCGGCACCAGTCAGGAAGATTTTTATAAGGCGGCCATGGAGGCGTTGTTTGTGGAAGGCGCAGGAGAAACGAGGGAGGCCAAGGGTGGAAAAGAACACCGTCATTATCGGTACGCGGGGCAGTAAGCTAGCGCTGTGGCAAGCGGACTTTGTGGCCGAGAAGCTCAAGGCTGAGTATCCCGGTCTTACGGTGACGAAGAAACTCATCACCACTAAAGGGGACAAGATATTGGATACCCCTCTAGCCAAAATCGGCGGCAAGGGACTTTTTACCAAAGAACTGGAAAGCGCCATGCTCGCCGGAGAAATAGATATAGCCGTCCATAGCCTCAAAGATATGCCCACCCTGCTCCCCGAGGGGTTAACCATCGGCGCCATAACCCAAAGAAACGAGGGACTGGACGCGCTGGTTAGTCCTAAGTATCAAACCCTAAATAATTTGCCCGTGGGAGCGAAGGTAGGTACCTCCAGCCTCCGCCGTAGGGCGCAACTTTTGCATCTTCGGCCGGATTTAGCCATAATAAGTTTGCGCGGCAACGTGAATACGCGTCTCGCTAAGCTCGCGCAAGGAGATTTTGACGCCATAGTGCTGGCGGCGGTGGGACTGAAACGCTTGGGGCTGGCCAATTGCATCACTGAGATGCTTTCGCCCCAAGTTATGTTGCCGGCGGTAGGTCAGGGGGCTTTGGCCATTGAGGTCAGGGCAGACGACGCGGCCATGCTAAAAAAAGTCGCTTTTTTAAACGACGAGGCAACAGCCCTTTGCGCTGCGGCGGAGCGCGGTTTCTTAGGCAAAGTCGGCGGCGGCTGTCAAGTACCGGTAGGCGTTCGGGGAGAAATCGCCGGCACAGAGCTGATAGTGGAAGCGGTGATTGCCTCTTTGGATGGCCAAAAAATCTATCGGGAGAGCAAGCGCGGCCAGCCGGAGGAGGCAAAACTTTTAGGTGAGGAACTGGCAGACCTACTACTAGAGGCCGGCGGCAGCGAGATTTTACGAGAGTTGGGGGTGGAAGTTTAATGGACGCCTTAGCGGTAGCTTCGGATTGGGATAAAAGCGAACTTATAAACGGACAGAAGGTTATGATGAGTCCGGCAGGAACTTGGCACAATTCTGTGGGAGCAAATTTAGCTGGTATTCTCCACAATTATCTGCGTGGAAAAAAGCGTTGCAAGTTTTTTTATGAAACCATGGTCTATTTGGACAAAGACAATCATTTTATCCCGGATCTGATGATAGTCTGCGACCGAAAAAAAATAAAAGCCAACTATGTGCTGGGGGCGCCGGATTTGGTGATAGAGATACTCTCTTTTTCCACGCGCAAGAACGATTTGACGGTGAAGAAAGATGCCTACGGCAGAGCCGGGGTCAAAGAATATTGGATTGTCAGCCCCAAGGAAGAAACAGTGGATGTCTATCTGCCTCACGACGGAACCTTACAGCTCGCTAATTGCTACCGAAATTATCCGGCAGAAGAGTGGGCGGAAATGTCGCCGGAGGAAAGAGCTACGGCGGAGCTTACCCTCAAAGTTAGTCTTTATGATGATTTAGTCATAGATGTACGCGAGATATTTGAAGATTAGGTCAGACCGTGGAGGAAAGGAAATATTTATGCCGGGAAAAGTTTATTTAGTGGGCGCCGGCCCCGGAGATCCGGGACTTATCAGTCTAAAGGCCGTAGATTGTCTGAAAAAAGCGCAGACGGTGGTCTATGATCATTTGGCGGACGAGAGACTCCTTGAATACGCGAGTAGCGCCGAACTCATTTATGTGGGCAAGGAAGCCGGTCGGCATACCCTAGGGCAAGAGGACATAAACAAGTTGCTGGCGGAAAAGGCCAAGACGGGCGGCACGGTGGTGCGCCTCAAGGGAGGGGATCCCTTTGTTTTTGGTCGGGGCGGCGAAGAGGGTCTTTACCTAGCCGCTGCCAATATTCCCTTTGAGGTGGTGCCGGGGATAACATCCGCCATTGCGGTACCGGCCTATGCCGGTATTCCCGTCACCCATCGCGGCGTGGCCACCTCTTTTGCCGTCATCACCGGTCACGAAGACCCGACGAAAGAAGAAAGCGGCTTGAACTGGCCACACTTAGCTTCGGGAGTTGACACGCTGGTGTTTCTCATGGGACTCAGCAACCTTGCGGCCATTACGCAAAAACTCAGGGAAAACGGCAGAGCGGCCAGTACTCCTGCGGCCTTAATTCGCTGGGGTACTAAGCCTGAGCAAGAAGTCCTCACCGGGACTTTGGGTGAGATAAGCGAAAAGGCGCAAGCGGCCAATTTGAAACCCCCGGCGGTTTTCATTGTGGGAGAGGTGGTAAAACTCAGGGATAAATTAGGCTGGTTTGAAGAGAAAGGCGCTAGGCCTTTATGGGGGAAAAAAATCCTTGTCACCAGAACCAGACAGCAAGCCTCCTATCTAACCGAAGAATTGGAAAGTCTGGGCGCCAAGTGTTACGAGATACCCACCATAAAATTAACCGCTCCCTCCGACGGCTACCAACAATTAGATCGCGCCATCGAAAAATTACGCGCCTACAACTGGCTTATCTTTACCAGCGCCAACGGGGTGGAGGGATTTTTCGCTAGGCTCCATGCCGCGCGGCAAGATGCCAGAGCTTTCGGACAAGCCAAGGTGGTGGCTATAGGTCCGGCCACTGCCGAAGGGCTTAAAACCAAGGGAATTATTCCCGATTTAGTCCCTTTAGAGTACCGCGCCGAAGGAATCGTGGACATTCTCACCGCCAAGGTTAATAAAGGCGACAAAATTTTAATTCCCCGGGCGGAAAAGGCCAGAGATGTATTGCCGGAGAGATTGCTGGAAATGGGCGCAACGGTAACAGTGGTTCCCGTTTATCAAACCCAAGTGGCGGAGGAAAACCGACAAAAGCTGGCCGCTATTCTGCAAAACCAGCCTTTAGATTATATAACCTTCACCAGTTCTTCCACGGTGACAAATTTTTCCCAGCTCGCTCAAGGCATTCCCCTGTCCCCCCAAACCAAGATAGCCTGTATCGGCCCCATCACCGCCGGAACCGCCGAGCAAAAGGGTTTTACCCCAAGCCTGGTGGCGAAAGAATACACCATCCCCGGTTTGGTACACGCTATAGCAGGGGATGCGACAAAAAAATAAAAATCAAAAAGGGGTGCAGGGGGCAAAGCCCCAATCAAGAAGCCCCCAAACAAGAAAGGAGATTCAGCCTTGTCCGCTTTAACAATAAGACCGCGCCGCCTACGAATTTCGGCGGCCATGCGTGATTTGGTGCGAGAGACGCATCTATCCGTTAAGGATTTTGTTTATCCCCTCTTCGTAGTGCCGGGGGAGAATATTCGCCGGGAGATTCCGAGCATGCCCGGATGTTATCATTTGTCGGTGGATAAGGCAGTGGAAACAGCCAAAGAACTGGCCGCTTTGGGCATCCCGGCAGTGGAAATTTTCGGCTTACCGGAGTATAAAGACGAGATAGGTTCCGGCGCTTGGGACAAGAAAAGTCCGGTGCAACACGCCATGACCGCCATAAAAAAAGCCCTCCCCGACCTTTTGCTAGTGGGGGATGTGTGCTTGTGCCAATACACTTCCCACGGCCATTGCGGCGCTCTCAAGGATAAATATGTGGATAACGATGCCACGCTTCCCCTCCTTGCCAAGGTGGCGGTAAGTCAAGCCGAAGCCGGAGCGGACATCATCGCCCCTTCGGATATGATGGACGGACGAGTGGCGGCCATACGCGCCGCCTTAGACGAACATAAATTTTCCCACGTCACCATCATGAGTTACGCCGTGAAATACGCTTCAGGTTACTATGGCCCCTTTAGAGACGCGGCGGACAGCGCACCTCAATTTGGAGATCGACGCCAGTACCAAATGGATCCGGCCAATATCCGGGAGGCTCTGAAAGAAGTGGCGCTGGACGTTCAAGAGGGCGCCGATATTATCATGGTGAAACCGGCGCTGGCTTACCTCGACGTGGTACGTCAGGTGCGCGAGGTCACGGCGCAACCGGTGGCGGTTTATAACGTCAGCGGCGAATACGCCATGGTGAAAGCCGCCGCCGCCAAGGGCTGGATTGAGGAAAAACGCTTGGTGCTGGAAAATTTAACCGGCATGAAACGCGCCGGAGCGGATATTATCATCACTTATCACGCGTTGGATGCGGCTCGTTGGATTTAGTTGGGGCGTTGCCCCAAACCCCACCAAAGGGTTTTACCCTCTGGACTCCCAGCAGGGAGCATTGCCCCCTGCACCTCATTTTATTTTTTTAGGGGGTTTGTATTTTGCTAAATTTACATAAGTCTGCCTCTGCTATGGCGGAGGCAAAAAATTATTTTCCCGGTGGAGTGAACAGTCCCGTGCGCTCGTATGCCAACATGGGGGGCAATCCCCCTTTTATCGCTAAAGCTCAGGGAAGTAAAATTTATGACATCGACGGCAATGAGTACATTGATTATGTTGGCTCGTGGGGGCCGATGATTTTAGGCCACGCTCATCCGGCAGTTGTGCAGGCCGTACAGGAAGCCGCCGCTCGCGGCATGAGTTACGGCGCGCCCACTTTGGGCGAAACGGAGCTGGCAAAGCTCATTCGCCTCGCTTATCCTGCCATGGAAATGATGCGCTTTGTAAATTCCGGCACCGAGTCCACCATGAGCGCTTTGCGAGCCGCCAGAGGGTTCACCGGCCGGGAGAAAATCATAAAATTCGCCGGGTGTTATCACGGACACAGCGACAGTCTCTTAGTGAACGCCGGTTCGGGACTGGCTACCTTCGGCGTACCCAGTTCCCCCGGCGTAACCAAAGGTACAGCCGCCGACACTTTGACGCTTCCCTATAATGACGCTAACGCCGTCGAAAAAATTTGCGCCGCCGAGGGAGAAAACATCGCCGCCCTCATTGTGGAACCGGTGGCCGGCAACATGGGGCTGGTTTTGCCCAGGCAAGGCTATTTGCGCTTTTTAAGAGACATAACGAAAAAATATGGGATAATTTTGATTTTTGACGAGGTCATGTGCGGTTTTCGAGTGGCTTTAGGGGGCGCGCAAGCCGCTTACGGTATTAAGCCGGATCTCACCTGTTTGGGAAAAGTCATCGGCGGCGGTGTTCCCATGGCGGCTTACGGCGGCAGACAAGAAATTATGCAAAAAATAGCGCCCCTAGGCCCTGTGTATCAGGCCGGGACGCTGTCGGGAAATCCTTTGGCCATGGCCGCCGGTATCGCTACTTTACAAGTTTTAACCGCCGAGCCGGAGGAAGGCCGCGCCGATTATAGTCGCGAATTAACTTTAAAAACCAAAGAGCTGGTTTTGGGGTGGCAGGAGGCGGCGAAAGAAGCCAAAGTAGCGGTTCAAGTGCGTCACGCCGGTTCCATGTTCGGCTTGTTTTTTAGCGAACATGAAATTTGGAACTACGAAGACGCGGCGGCCGCCGACCAAGAAAAATTCAAAATCTGGTTCAAGGCTATGCTAGAGCAAGGGATTTATCTGGCTCCCTCTCAATTTGAAACTCTCTTCATCTCGACGGCGCACAGCCGAGAAGACATAGAAAAAACCATCGCCGCCGGGCGCGAGGCTTTCGCGGCAGTGCGAGCGGCCGGGTGAGGTGTAAATAATGATTCCCGAAGTAGAACTGTTCCTCCGGCTGGCCTTATCGGTGGTGCTAGGGGGAGTTATCGGTTACGAACGCCAGTCCAGACGAAAATCGGCGGGATTGCGCACCAACGTGCTGGTGTGCTTGGGTTCCTGTTTAATCATGGTACTCAGCCAAGATCTATATCAAGGGGTGGAGGGGAAAACCAACGCCGACCCGGCCAGACTAGCCGCGCAAGTGGTCAGCGGCATAGGTTTCCTCGGCGCCGGCGCCATCATGAAAGAAGGGCTGACGGTAACGGGGCTGACCACGGCGGCTTGCCTCTGGGTGGTTTCCGGGGTGGGACTGGCCATAGGCGCCGGCTACTACGCCAGCGCTCTTATCACCACGGCTTTGGTTTTTGTCACCCTCGATGTCTTGAGCCGGTTAGATGCGTGGGTAGCTCATGAGCGCAACTTGTCCATTACCATCCACACCGAGGATGCTCCCGGCCAGCTGATGCACATCAGCGCTTGTCTGGACGATTTGCACCTGCAAATAAGGGGTGTCAAAGTCAAGGAAGCGGAAGAGAGTACTCCGGAGGAAAAAAAGGGTTCGCTTTGCATCGAGGTCGAGGTTTACAACCGTCAGAGCCTCAAGAGTGTGATAGTGGTAGATGCATTGCAACGCTTGCCCGGCGTACATAGCGTTGATGTGGTTTAGCTCCTCGCTCTTCGATATAAAAACCAAGTGATTACGGTGGAGATGCCTATACCGGTAGCGAAGCCCATAAACCACGTCGGCGCATCGACAGCTGGCCATTTTATAAATAACCACACTAACAGCATGGTTATGCCCAAAATTGTTATCTTCATGTTCATGATATGGCAGAACAAGAAAATATTCTATCGGCTCCACTTATCGTCTGCGCTTGCGACGTTTGTGGGGCTTTTCGATTTTCTTGATTTTATCTCTGAGAACTTTTTCCAGCCAACCTAAAATGGTAAGCACGCCGCCGATAAAACCTATCCAATCGAATAAATCCTTATTCTCCACATCTTCCCTCCCTTCGATATAGCAGCTATCCTAAAACATTTTTCGTCGCCATAGCACATAGGCCGAACCTGCCGAAAATCCCAAGGCGATGAAAAGCACGTACACAAACCCCTCTTGCTCCTCGCTGAAAGGCACCGGCACATTCATGCCGAAAAAACTGGCGATTAGAGTGGGGACGGAGAGAATGATGGTTATGGCGGCGAGAAATTTCATCACTAAATTCTGATTGTTGGCCACAATGGAGGAAAAGGTGTCGGCCAACCGCGCCACTATTTTGCTGTACATCTCCACCATCTCTTTGGCCTGTTTGTTCTCGATAATGACATCCTCCAAGAGGTCTTCGTCTTCCTCGTAGATTTTCAGCATGGGAGCGAGATTGGGATTGGAACGCAGTCGCAATAGCCTGTCTAGCACAATGCCGTTGGAGCGTATGGCGGCGTTGAAGTAGGTGAGACCCTTCTGAAGTTCTAGGAGCCTGAGTATTTCCCGGTTTCGCATGGAGTGACGAAGTTGCTCCTCGATCTCGTCGGAAATTTTATTGATCTGCCGCAGGTATTTCAGGTAAAGGGTGGCGGATTTGTAGAGGATTTGGAAGAGAAAGCGAGTCTTTTTGAAGGTGCGGAAAAGTTTGGCCGTGCGCTCGTTGAACTCGGCAATGACCGGGGTTTCCTCTAGGCAAACGGTAATAATGTATTCGTCGCTGATAATGATGGCCAGCGGCAAGGCATCGTAGCTGTCCTGCTCGCGGCTGATGGGTACGTTGGTAAGTACCATGATACAGTTGTCTTCCACATCGGTATGGGAGCGTTCTTCATCGTCCAGCGCCGACCGCAAGAAATCCGGTTCCACCTGAGTGAGATCGCTTACCACGCGTAACTCGTAGGGAGTGGGGTCAATAACGCTTATCCAAGCCCCTTTCTCCAAACTTTCCAAACTGAGTTCCTTTAAAGAGCCGTCCTCCGCAGATTTATATACCTCAAGCATAGGCCGCCTCCTTTCCTAGTTATTCGAGTTCATTTTACTACCGACCTTGCGGCTTTGTCCACCTTTTTATCGGCACATCGCTGCACCTTACACGCTGATAATTTCCTCGTTCACATAGCGAATTGCCTCTTGCTCTAATCGGTATGCCTCATAGCGTTTGGCGTTGGCCGTGAGTGCCAAAGTGTTAATTTGGGTTTGCCTTGCTTGATTTTCGAGTAGGGGAATAGGGATGGCACCTACCTGCTTGGCATCAATTTCGTCAATAACCGCTCCATACACATTACGCATGATGAGGGGCAACGCATAGGGCGAGGCCAAGAAGATATACAGATAGCCGGCTAAGTCGTCGTTGGCGGGTACTACACGGATTATATGTTGACTGGCAGCCCAGTTTTCCCAATGGCGCGGCACTAGATTTACCCTGCCCACCGTGCCGCTACAAGTTATCAATGTCATATTCTCATGCAGTTCCAGTTCGCGATAGATGCGTTGCTCATGATACGATGCGGACAGATACTTTTTGTTGCTTGGGTCAAGTTCCCCGATTTGCTTGCCGCCGATAAATACACGTCCTCTCCCCTCGTCCACATACATACGCTTAAATCTGCCGGGTAAAATCACATCGCGACTTACGCGCTTGTCTCCTACATTGGTGACTTCAGCAGCGTATTGGGCGAGGTGATTTTTTATTTTTTTTACAATTGGCAAATGATAAGATACATCAAACCTACCTTGCAGTTCGGCGAGCTTTACACTGAAACATTTTACACTATCTGTCGGCGGATAAAAGGAATCAATATCCGGCGGCAGGTTCAGCTCTTTGAGGAGCATAGCCGTAGCTTTGTCGATAAGGGCGTTGGCCTCGTCTCTTAATCGATAGGAAGCGGTAATCAATTCGTGAATATGTTGCTTTTCCGTATCGGGGGGATTGGGAATGGGGACGCTCACCAAATGCTCCGGCTCAATATGGGTAATAACAGCGCCGTAGCTACTGGCCGTCAGTAGCTTTGTCCCCACCGCTGATTTCAAATAGGTATATACATATCCTGCATTACAGCTATGCGCAAAGTTAAGACGCATTAAGTCATGACTAAATATTTTAGCGTCGAGGGTATCTGATACATAGGAAACATTGCCAATAGTGCCGGAGCAGGTGAGTAGCACCTGACCTTTACGCACTCGCAGGGCATCAATATTGGTCTTGGTGTTTCGGGAAAGGAAACCGTCAGGCCTGGGGTTCATGTTGGCAGCGGCAGAAGGCTGATAAATTGGCAAATCAGATTTTGCCACCCAAATCCTTCTGAAGCGGCTACAGACGTAAGCGTCAGTCAATTCGCTTAATGGTACCGTAGGATACTTTCCCTGCTCCACCAAATAACGATAATATCTGACATCAACATCATAGGCGCTCGCCGTAAGCACCAGACCATGAGCGACAACTTCAGACAGCGGCACACTGCTCCACTTTACCCGATCTTTGGCATAGCTAATAAGACGAGGCGGCGATACAGCCGCTTTTTTCTTTACCATGCTAGCCCCTCCTGTTTTTTCCATTGGGCAAAGATGGTCGGTATCTCCAGCGTTTCATCGTCAGCGACTCGTTCCTTTTGGGTATGGGTTACCGCTTGCAGTTTTCCGTCTTGTTCCACGATAGTGGTGACTTCTTTATCCACCAGTATTTCATTACCGTCATCATCGCGCTTAAACAGGGGATTACCCCGTTTGTCGTGGCCAATTTTTTCTACCATGGCCATAAAGATATTGTAACTGCCCATAACGCGAGTAGCAGCTTCAGCGTCTTTTTCCGCCTGGGTTTTCTTTTGTAAAATGAGTACGGAAGTTTGCGTGCCGTTGCGCGGTTGAAAGGTGTCGGCGTGCAGGTCAATACTGGCGATAAGGCGATGGTTCCGTAGCAACCACTGACGAATATAACCGAGTCCCGGCGAGCCTAAGATAGAATCCGGCAGGACAATGCCTAGGCGCCCCCCGGGTTTTAAAAACTGGGTGCAACGCTCGACAAATAAAATCTCCGGCGGTCTGGTTTCGGCCAGTCGCTCGCTCATTATCCATTGGCCGCTGGCTCTGTCCTGCGTCCAAATATGCGCCAATTCAAATTGAGATAAAATATCCGCCCCCTTAATGGGAATTTTACTGCCGAAGGGAGGATTGGTAACTATCACATCGAAATAACCGAGGGAGTTGTGACTACGAAAATCCTCATCATTTACATTCAAGGCCTCGGCTAAAGCCTGTCTAAATTCTGTTGTCCACTGGTGCGGCGGCAACAGTGAATTTAAGCGTAGAATGTTCCCACTACCGTCGTTATTCATCACCATGTTCATTTTGGTGGCTTTTACCAAATCCACGTTAATGTCGAAACCGAAATAATTGTTGCCGGCTAATTCGGTAACTTTTTCTTGAAATTGTCTATCTACCGCGCGGCTCCAAAAAGGACGACTCTTTCCCTCTTGTTTGGCAACCTCCGCTTCCAAGTTTTCCATGACGTGCGTCATCGCGGTGACTAAAAAACCGCCGGTACCGCAAGAACTATCCAAGACCTTTTCGTCCTGCCGGGGATTTATCATGCGGACAACCATGCGCATCACATTGCGAGGTGTAAAGAACTCGCCCCGATCACCGCGTAAATTGGCTCCGACAATTTCTTCATAGGCTTTGCCTTTGATGTCGATGTTGGTGTTAAGGAGGCTATATCCCTGAAGTTCGCTGACAATATACGCCAAACTGCGCGGCGACAATTTAAGCTCGTCGCTAGCTTCAAAAATGTGCTTAAAATGCTTCTTGACACGCGCAAAAATTCCGTTCAGTCTTTTTTTCACTGTAAGCTGACCGTCGCTGTTACTTCGCTCCTCGGAAGTGGTGTAAAACTCTAAGGGATGGGGAATATTGCGCTCGTCTTCGATTTTGCAAAAAATAATCTTCAACAGCTCGAAAAAGGCCGGCTGTTTTTGCAAACCATCGTTGGCATATATATGATTGTGACAAGTACGGAAGGTAAAAAGCAGGTTATCATCGGCGGCATTTTTCAGCGTGTTACGCTGGGGCTTGTTGATGTCGTCAAGATTCCCGTCGGCGGCCGGAATGTCGTTGTACTCCATGAAATAATGACCGCCGTTTTCGTCTTGGCATTTGCGTAAAACATATTTCTCTTTACTGTTAGTCCACATACCCCACTCGCAGTTCAGGCAAGCGCTCATGTAAGATTTGAGTTGTTCCACACCGTCTTTGGCGCTATGGGCATCCACCGATTCTCGTTTGCACTCAATGATAATCTTGATATTTTCTTGCGTTGGCGCCACATTTTTTTCCCAAACGGCAATATCTACGCGAGGTTTGCGCGAGCCAAGTTTGATAGCATATTCGATCCTTATTTGCTTAGGCGAATATAGGTGTTCATTCACCAAACGTTTTTCAATGGTTTGACGCACATATTCCTCCGGCGTGTCGTTTCTGAAGGAATGGTCAATATAGTCATAGATTTTGCCATCCGGGACGACTACCGAGCCAATGGCCACATTATTGTGCACAGCAACTGCGGTCACTTTCCTCCGTTCCCCCTTTTCTCGTGTACTGCGGTTTATTATACCACGTCTGTCAATTTCTACTTATACTCGCGAAAGAAAAACTATTCCTTTTTCGGAAAATTCGTCCGCGGTATATACGGATAACGTAAGACTTTCCTGCGGAAAGCTCTAACGTTATCCAGTATAGTTACCCCTAAAAATAAACCGCAAAAACTTTTCCGGGTCGCCGTTGACAATCAGTTCCTCCGGGTAGCCCTCCCTAGTGAGCATTTCGGCGGCGTACTGATGATTCCCCACGTCTAAATCCAAGTGGGCATCGCTACTCATTATTAAAGGGACAGCGTGTTTCTTACACACGGCCAGGTATTCGTGAGCTTTTTCCCGGGAACCGGCGCGACTGCCCTCCGGCATATAGGAGCTGTTGTTTACTTCCAGCAAAACATGGTGTTCTTTGGCGGCGCGCGCCAGCCGGTCAAAATCCACGGGAAATTTGGGATTTTCCGGGTGGCCGATGATTTTTACCTTGGGATTGCGCATGGCGCCGATAAGCGCCGTCGTATTCTGCTCTAGGGTGCCGGGGCGAATACAAGGGTCGTGGAGACTGGCCACGGCAAAATCCAGTCGCTCCACAAACTCTCCTCGAAGATCCGTACTGCCGCTGTAATCTATGATGTTCAGCTCCGCGCCCATGAGAACTTTGATGCCGTAATCGGCTTCATGAGCCCGTATCACCTTAAAATTGCAGAAGTAAAAATCTTGAAAGGCGCCCGGCATACTGGGGCCATGATCGGCGATACCGACAATGGCAAGTCCCTTGTTTTTGGCGGCGGTGATGTTTTCGCGCAGGGTGCTGTAGGCGTGAACGCTGGCAATGGTATGGGTATGAACGTCTAATAAATCTCGCATAAAAATTGCTCCTTTAGCCGGTATATTTTTGCCCGTTAAGCGTCTGTTTTACTTCGCGCCAATGGGGCATGTATCTGTCCAACAGGGCGGCAAAGTGGGCGTTGTGGTAACGCTCCACCAAGTGCATGAGTTCATGGAGTACCACATATTCCAGGCAAACGGGGGGTTTTTCCGCCAGCTCCACGTTGAACCACAGCCGTCGCGCTCTTGTATTGCAAGTCCCCCAGCGAGTTTTCATGGTCTTGGTGCGCCATTCGGCGGCGTTTAGTCCCGTCAGTTTTTCCCACCTGTCCAAAACTGGAGGAATGGCTTTTTTGAGAATTTCTCGATAACATTCTAATACATATTTTTCCCGAGTTTCCCTGTCGCTGCCCGGTTCTACGCACAAGACAGCCTCCCCGTTGCGAAACAGGAGAGATCGCTCCCCGGTGGCAGCGATTATCCGCAGTCTATAGGCTTTTCCCCATAAAAAAAGAGTCTCCCCCGTTTCGTATTTTCTCCTGGGAACCGGGGGACGCGCTTTTATCTGGCGCAGGTTCTCCCGAATCCAGTCTAAATTTCGCCGCACAAAATCTTCCACGGCGCTTTGGGGCATATGCCACGGAGCGGACACCACCACTCGCCCCTCCGGCGGTTTGATGCGGAGATGAATATTTTTGATGGGCTTACGCTCCCCCTCCACCCGTATTTCCTCTAGGTTGAGGGTAAAAGCGGCCTTTCCTTTGACTGCCGTCATTTCTCCACCTGCTTTCTCCCTATAAATATAGGACACTCCGCCAAAAATGTAAACGGCGATTCCTAAATTTTATTTGGCGTGACAAAAAGGATTATCCCCTCCGGCGGCGAAAATAAAATAAAAAATGCGCGCATACGGAGAGTGATAATCCATGGGGGTCTTGTTTGATCGCCTGACCATAAAACAAAAAATCATGGCGCTGGTGAGTCTCATCTTTGTGCTGACCACGCTTATCTTGAGCGTGGTGTTCGATAGGGTAATCGTCCATCACGCCATGGCCGATACGGAGGAGGCCGCCAGCCTCATTTCCCTGCAAGCCGATCGCACGGTTATGGCCTACACCCAGCTCTTGAAGGAAGATCTCGTCATGCTCTCTCGGGAAGGGGAAATCAGACAAGGCGGCTATCTCACCGTTTATCTGCACAACCCCAACGCCGTCAACGGCCGGGTGGAAATGGATCCCGAATATATGCAGGGGTACGAACTCAGGGTCTTTAATACCCTGCAACGCTTTGTCAACGCCCACGGCGTTAAAGCGGCGCAGGTGTCGCTGGCCACCAGCGACGGCGGCTTTGTGGAGTACCCGGCCACCAATCAGGCCAATACCTTCGACCCCAGAAAAGAAAGTTGGTATCAAGGAGCTTGGAGTTCCCCCGGGAAAGTCACCGTCTCTAGCCCCTTCCATTCGGCTCGCGCCACTCCGGCCATTAAAGCGGCCATTACGGTGCAAGGCTGGGACGGTCAGCCTCAAGGGGTTATGGCTCTCGATATGGATTTATCGGCTCTCAGCGAGCTGACGGAATATCTGAAGCCCGGAGACTTAGGCGCTATGATGCTCCTAGACGATAACAACGTCATTCTCTTGGATCCCCTCCATACCGGCACGGCTTTTAAGAAATTGGAGGAGGTAGGCCTAGGAGATTTATCCGCCATGGGGCCGCGCAGCAGTGGGATGCGACGGGTAATACTGGATGATGCGGCCAAGTACGCCAATGTTTATACCTCGAAAACCACGGGACTAAAGTACATCACCATCATCGACGAGGGTAGGCTCATGGCGAGTGTGAATCAGCTAAGGCTGATTTTGGTCTTGGTGTTTCTGGCGGCTTTAGGGGGAGGTCTGGCCGGGGCTTGGTGGCTCACGGGACGCATTATCGCGCCGCTAAAAGTTTTGGAAGAGAAGGCCGGCTCCATTGCCGTGGGGGATTTGAAAACCGCCGAAGAAGTAATGGAATCCGATGATGAAATCGGTCGTCTTTCCTACGCTTTTCAAGAAATGGGGGCGACGCTACGCCAAGAACTCCAAGACTTACAAAACGGCGCCGGCGAAGTGGCTACGGCCACGGGAAAGCTGGCGACCAATCTCACCGCTTACGGCGAAGCGGCTGGGGATGCCATAACCGCCGCCGATAAAGTTATTGCGTGGCAAGCAGCCCAAGCGGAACGTCTGCGGAAAACGGCCGACGAATTGGCAGGGCTACTAGCTACTACGGAAACGACCGCCGAAAATTCTCCCCCGACAAAGGATACCTTGACAGCCACCCGGGGCGAGCTAAAAAAACTGCGGCAGGAAACCGGCGCCGACTTAAAGAATGGGCAGGAAAGTTTGCAAAAACTGAAAGAGGCGTTGAAAAAGGTACGAGAACTGTGCGAAACCGCCGGTATGCCGGCCACTAACCTCAGAGATTCCTTCCGCAAAATAAGCGAGGTCATGGCTCGCGTTACCGAAATCGCCGAGCAAACCAATCTCTTGGCGCTGAATGCCGCCGTGGAATCCGTGCGTTATAGCGGCAAGGCCAAGAGCAAATTCACCGCCGTGGCCGAAGAAATCCGCAAGCTATCGGCACAAGCCGGTGACGCCGCCAAAAACGGCGAAAAAATCCTCGCCGCCATCACGGAAGAAGTGGCCACCCTCACCACCGCTTGGCAGGAAGGACAGGGACAGGCCATCGAAGGACGCAAAGAAGCGCAAAGAGCTGAAGAGCTGTTACGACAAGTAACGCGCCGCCGCTTGGACGAGCAGGAAATCTTAAACAAGGCTTGGGAGGATGCCGCTACCCCACCCAAGTCTGCCGTCGAGGAACGAAAGGCCGCGAAGCAAACCCTAGAGGAGGCGGCCAAATTCCTTCGGGAAACCGAAGAAGCCGGTAGCAGTTCCCTGCAAGAAGCCCAACAAGGTCTAAAGACCCAGCAAGAACATTTGGTCGGGCTCAAAGCGGAGGCCGGCAATTTGGCGGAACTTGCCACCAAGATGCAGTCCGAGGCCGGGAAATTTAAAATCTAAAGGGGGAGAGGCCATGAGTCAGCCCATCGGCTTTTTTGATTCCGGGCTGGGGGGCTTGTCGGTACTGCACGAAGCCATGCTAAGACTGCCCCAAGAAAATTTCCTCTTTTTTGCCGATGAAGATCATGTGCCTTACGGCACAAAACCGCCGGCGAATGTGAAAAAATATGTAGGGGAGGCCTTTGATTTTCTGCTATCGCAGGAGGTCAAGGCCATTGTGGTAGCCTGCAACACAGCCACCAGCGTAGCGGTGGCGGATATGCGCCGCCGCTACGAAATTCCCATCATCGGCATGGAGCCGGCGGCTAAGAAAGCCCTAGAGCTTAACGGCCAAAAGCGCGTCTTGGTGGCCGCCACACCCATTACCGTTGCCGGGGAGAAGTTACAACATTTGATGGAACGAGTGGATATAGAGCATCTGGTGGATCTCTTGGCCTTGCCTCGATTGGTGAAATTTGCGGAAAGAGGCGAATTTACCTCGCCGCAGGTCGCAAACTATCTAAAGGCGGAACTGGCGCCTTTTAACCTAGAGGAATATTCGGCCTTGGTTTTAGGTTGCACCCATTTCAATTATTTCAAAGACACTCTAAAAGAACTCCTACCCACCGAGGTAAAATTCGTGGACGGCAACGAAGGGACGGTGCGCGAGCTTAAGAGGCGGCTGGCAGAAATTGACGCTTTGTGTAAAGAGGGAGAGTCGGCGCCCCAAAGGCAGGTACGCTATTTTTATTCCGGTCGGGAGGTCAGCGCCGCAGACGAGCTGAGGCGTTTAGAGGATTTACTCGCGAGGCTGGGAGAGATGCGTGGGCTGTAAAATCAGGAAAGCCGTGTGAGAAACGATCTGCAAGGTCGTTTCCCACACGGCTTTTACCTATTGTCTCAAACTTCCCACATGATAATTCCAACATGCCTAGCTGTGGTGCGGCTTCACGCCCAAATAAATAGCTGTTTTTACACCGTGTATCAGATTTTGGCAAGTCCGATAGAATCAAGGATCGCAATGCCTATACATACCATC
>JAFVEM010000073.1 GCA_017476005.1 Selenomonadaceae bacterium
CCATATTGGGCTGAAAAGCTCGGCAAGAGTAATTTGAGAGCGTTCCAGGCTTCAAAAAGAACCGGTGTACTGTACTGTGAGCTCATTGGAGACAGAATCAAAATATCCGGCAAAGCTGCGCTGTATTCTATTTCGGAAATTCTTCCCAGAAAAAATAATAAAGCCTTTTTGCAAGTTTGATTGGTGGAAAATTTTTCCTATTCAACCAGTTCTCAAAAATTTTTTGGCAAATTGGGTAAATTATAAAAAATTTCTCTTGACTTAAATAATACTAAGGTGTATAATTATTTTCGTTGGTGGCGGTGATGTGCCACAACTTTTAGGCGAACGGCCCGGTAGTTTAGTTGGTTAGAATGCCGCCCTGTCACGGCGGAGGTCGTCGGTTCAAGTCCGATCCGGGTCGCCAATCTTGCCTCGGTAGCTCAGTTGGTAGAGCAGAGGACTGAAAATCCTCGTGTCAGTGGTTCGATTCCGCTCTGAGGCACCATTTGATTGTTAGCTCGCTTATAGCGAGCTTTTTTTTGTTTTGTTCAGGAGGGTACGATATGCGCTTGTTTATTGCCATACCATGCGATGACTACCTAGTCAAACCCTTGCAACAAATGCAAAGGGTTTGGCAGACCTTGGGGATGCGCGGACACGCCACTCCCCCCGGAAATATGCACCTCACCTTGGCCTTCATCGGCGAATACCCTCGGCCGGGAGATGTTTTCGCCGCGCTGGAAACGCTCCCCCTCCCCAGCGTGACCCTTGAACTTGAGGGGGTGGGCAGTTTTCGCGATACCTACTGGGTAGGGATAGCTCCCGATGAAGATTTGCTGGCCTATGTGAAAAGATTGCGGCGCAGTCTGGCTGAGCGAGGTATTCCCTACGACAAAAAACGGTTCGCCCCCCACATTACCTTGGTGCGGCGCGCCGAATTTTCCGGCAGTCTTGCGAGTCTGCTAACGCAGCCCCCGGTGGGGAGGACAAGGCTACGAGAAGTAACCCTTCTCGCCTCTACTCGCGGTAAAAACGGCATGATCTATACGCCGCTGGGTAGCGTAACGGCGCAGTAGGTTACAATTCTGTCAGATATTCCTCAAAGGGCAAACCGTAATTCCAAGGTTGATCCAGTTCGTTCGCGAAGGCTAACACCTTGCAGATGAACAGGGCGGCGCGACGCACGGCGGCGCTTAAAGACTCGCCCTTAACGAGGGCGGCGGCCACAATGGCGGCAAAGGCGTCGCCGGTGCCGGAGCGTTCGCCGCCCACCCGGTTTAGGCGTTGTATCTCCGGCTCCCTGCCCTTTTCGTAAAGAAAATTTTTCACCTGCGCCCCGTCGCTAACCCCCGTAATGACCACTTGCCTCGGCCCCTGGGCGGCTATGGCGGCGGCCAATTCGCGCAAATCGCGGTCGCTTACCTGTCCGTCTTGCGGATAGGGGATTTCCAAAAGCCGACAAGCCTCGGTAAGATTCGGCGTCACCACATCGGCGCAGGAAAGCAGGCGCCGCATTTCTTGGCACAGTTCCTCGGTGTAGGAGGCGTAAAGTTTCCCGTCATCGCCCATAACGGGATCCACTATGACCAGCGTATTTTCCCGGCGAAATTTTTGCGCAAACTCCAGCACCAACTCTATCTGGGCAGTGGAGGCCAGAAATCCCGTCAGGATGCCGTCAAATTCCAGGCCGTTTCTTTGCCAGTTTTCCAGGTAAGGCCGCATATGGGGGGTAAAATCCATCAGGTAATGCAAAGGAAAGCCGGTGTGTACGGAGAGGAGCGCCGTGGGCAGAGGACAGGCTTGGACTTTCAGGGCGGAAATTATCGGCAGCTGTACCGTTACGGAGCAACGTCCGAAGCCGGTTATATCATTGATGAGCGCTATGCGTTGTTGTCGTCGCAAAATTTTTCGCCTCCGAGTATGTTTTTTATTTTGTCTTGTTCAATGCTTGACGTATGGACTTATGGTAGTATAGCACATATCGGGTGCTAGGCCAAACAAGGGAAAAATAGGGCTTGCCTTGGGATAAATTGGTGTGGTATAATGAGTACGATAAAAAGGTGCTACCAATAGCCGGTTAGCCCGTTATGAACGTGCAGTGTGACCGCTCAGTTTGCGAGGCTGGGGCGGTCATTTCTGCTTATTGGCGTTGTAACCAAGCATGTAACCAAGGGCGAATATCGTCGCTGTATAGCCGAGAACGGCCAACAAGTCTAATATCGTCATGGTATCAGCTCCCTCCTGTCAAAAATCCCCGTGAGGGTTCCCAAGTCGTTGGAGGGTTCGCAGACCCTCCGTGGAGGGCTAACCGCCTACCGTCAAGGTAGCACCTGGACATTATTATATCACGAAATTGATTACCATGGAATCTATCCATGGTTTTTTTCTTGGTATTTGTCTGCCTCGCTACTGCAAAACCATGCAGGATTTTAGTAGCTTGCTGTCGAAAGAAATGGATTAGCTTGAACTAGACGAGAAGGAGAATTATACCATGGAGCTTTGGTTTACGGAGGAACATACCCCCAACGCCCATTTTTCCATCAAGGTAGATCGCCAGCTTTATTCGGGAAACAGCGAATTTCAACGCATCGACGTGTTTGCTTCGCCGGAGTTCGGTCGGTTTCTGACCTTGGATGGCTATATGATGCTGACGGAAAAGGACGAATTTATTTATCACGAAATGATCGTGCATGTCCCCATGTGCGTCAATCCACTGGCGAAAGATGTGCTGGTTATCGGTGGCGGCGACGGCGGCACGGTGCGAGAGCTAACGCGCTATAAAAGCGTAGAGCGCATCGATTTGGTGGAAATTGACCAAGAAGTAGTGCGAGTTTGCGAGGAATATTTGCCCCAAACGGCCTCGGCCTTACGCGACCCTAGGGTGAATATGCATTTTGAGGACGGCTTAAAATTTGTGCGGCATTACGAGGGGAAGTATGACCTTATTATTGTTGACTCCACGGATCCCTTCGGCCCCGGAGAGGGACTCTTTACCAAGGAATTTTACGGCAACTGTTTCAAGGCGCTGAAAGCCGACGGCATCATGGTGAATCAACACGAAAGCCCCTTTTACCCCGGCGATGCTTACGCCATGCAGCGCGCCCACAAGCGCATTGTGGAATCCTTCCCCATCAGCCGCGTCTATCAAGCCCATATTCCCACCTATCCTTCGGGGCACTGGCTCTTCGGGTTTGCCGCGAAAACCCTCTCTCCCGTGGAGGGCGTTAATTGGGACAGGTGGAAAGCCTTGGGGCTGGATACTCGTTATTACAATACCCAACTCCACGCCGGAGCTTTTGCCCTGCCCAATTATGTGGAGAAACTTTTGAAAGAGGTGGAGCCGTGACCAGAGAAAAAAATATTGCCACTTTCCTTGGTTGCGAGGCCGCCTATGACGAGGCGAACATCGTCCTCTTCGGCGCCCCCTTCGACTCCACTACTTCCTATAGGCCGGGTACCCGTTTCGCGCCGCGTACCATGCGCGCCGAATCTTACGGGCTGGAGACTTACAGCCCCTATCAGGACGCGGATTTAGAATCCATGGCGGTATTTGACGGCGGCGATTTGGAACTAAGCATCGGTTCCGTGGAGCTGGCGTTGAAGGCCATTGGCGACTTTGCCGCAGGTGTTCTCGCCGATGGTAAATTCCCCTTTATGTTGGGTGGGGAACATTTGGTTTCCCTGCCGGCCATCCGAGCCGCACAGGCTAAATATCCCGATTTAGCCGTGATTCATTTTGATGCCCACACGGATTTACGGGACGAATATCTGGGGGTAAAACTCTCCCACGCCACGGTAATACGCCGCGTGTGGGACATACTTGGTGATGGACGTATCTTCCAATTCGGCATCAGAAGCGGCGAAGGGGCGGAATTTCGCTGGGCCAAGGAACATACCACTCTCCGCCGTTTCGACTTTACGGGTTTAACGGAAACGCTACGCGCCGTTCAAAGCCGCCCGGTTTATCTCACCATCGATCTGGACGTGCTGGATCCCTCCGTATTTCCCGGCACCGGTACTCCGGAGGCCGGCGGCGTCACTTTTAACGCCCTCCGAGAAGCGGCCATGCAAGCCATCGCAGGCGCCAACGTCGTGGCCTGCGACCTCGTGGAGCTATCCCCCCCTTACGACCCCAGCGGTATTTCCACCGCTACAGCGCTAAAACTCTTGCGCGAGATGCTTATTAAATTGGAGCTTTGCCCCAAACCCCACCAAAGGGCTTTGCCCTCTGGACTCCCAGCAGGGGAATAATTCCCCTGCACCCTTAAAAAATTTTTTGATATGTCATACATGAAATGGGATATTTAAATCTCACATGGGATTCCAAAGGGCGAAAGTCCTTTGGTAGGAGGTGTCGGAGGGCAAAGCCCTCTGACAAAACTGACAAATCAGCCAAAAAGGAGAACGACCATGGGAAAAGCGTTAATAATCGGTTGCGGCGGCGTAGCCAGCGTGGCCATTCATAAGTGTTGCCAGAACAGCGAAGTCTTTGAGGAAATAATGATCGCCTCGCGCACCAAGGCGAAATGCGATGCCTTAAAGGCGAAACTGGCGGGTAAAACCAAAACCAAGATACACACGGCGCAGGTTGACGCTAATAATGTGGAGGAGCTGACGCGCCTCATCGAAGAATTTTCGCCGGCGGTGGTGCTGAATCTGGCCTTGCCTTATCAGGATTTGACCATCATGGAAGCTTGTCTTGCCGCTAAGACCAACTATGTGGATACCGCCAACTACGAGCCGGAGGACACTGCCAAATTTGAATATAAATGGCAATGGGCGTATAGAGAGCGGTTTGAGAAAGCCGGGATAACGGCGCTGTTAGGCTCCGGTTTCGACCCGGGGGTAACGGGGGTGTTCTCCGCCTACGCTCTGAAACACGAGTTTGACGAGATAAATTATATTGACATCTTGGATTGCAACGCCGGGGATCACGGCTATCCCTTCGCCACGAATTTTAACCCGGAGATAAATATACGGGAAGTATCCGCCAAGGGAAGTTATTGGGAGAACGGACACTTTGTGGAAACGGAGCCTATGGAGATAAAACGGGTCTATGACTTCCCGGAAATCGGCGCCAAGGATATGTACCTGTTGCACCATGAGGAACTGGAGTCTCTTGCCTTAAATATCCCCGGCATCAAGCGGATTCGCTTTTTTATGACCTTTGGGCAAAGTTACCTGACTCACTTAAAATGTTTGGAGAACGTGGGCATGACTTCCATTGAGCCGATTGATTTTGAGGGCAAGAAAATCGTTCCCCTGCAATTCTTAAAGGCTGTTCTCCCCGACCCGGCCAGCCTCGGCCCCAGAACCAAAGGCAAGACCAACATCGGTTGCATTTTCCGAGGCCAAAAGAACGGGCAAGCGAAAACATACTATCTCTATAACGTCTGCGACCATCAGGAATGTTACCGGGAGGTAGGCTCCCAGGCTGTTTCCTACACCACGGGAGTGCCGGCCATGATAGGAGCTATGCTGGTCATGAACGGTACTTGGCGCGGGCCGGGGGTGAGAAATATTGAAGAGTTTGACCCTGATCCTTTTATGGCGGCGCTAAATAAATGGGGACTGCCTTGGCAGGAAAGCTACTCTCCGGCTTTGGTGGATTAAAAGATGGAAAACCTGACCGAATGCGCCCAAGCTCCCATTTGGCGAGAGGTGCCTACTCCCTCTTATGTGATTGACGAGGGGGCGCTGCAAAGAAATCTGCGGATTTTGCGGCAAGTGAGGCAAGACACGGGCGCCAAAATTCTCTTGGCGCAAAAGTGCTTTTCCCTTTATCAGTTTTATCCTTTGATAGGGGAGTATTTGGACGGCGCGGCGGCCAGTGGCCTCTTTGAGGCGAGATTGGCCGCCGAAGAAATGGGGAGGGAAAATCACGTTTTTTCCCCGGCCTATAAGGAGGCGGAATTTGCCGAGCTTAGGAAAATCTGCGACCATGCGGTGTTTAATTCCTTCGCCCAGTGGCAAAAGTTTAAGGCTGCGGCGATGGCCGAGGGAATATCCTGTGGGATGCGAGTAAACCCGGAATTTTCCACCCAAGACAAGGCTATTTACGACCCTTGCGCCAAAGGTTCTCGGCTGGGGGTCAAGCTAAGGGATTGGCCCAAGGAAGAGGCCGCTTGGCAAGGGCTAGAGGGACTGCATTTTCATACTTTATGCGAGCAAGGCGCCGAGGACTTGGCGGCGACTTTAGAAGCGGTGGAGGAAAAATTCGGTTTTCTGCTATCCCGGATGAAATGGCTAAATTTTGGCGGCGGCCATCATATAACCAAAGAGGGCTATAATTTGCCGCTACTATATAAGTGCATTGCCGCCATGCAAGACAAATATGCTTTGACTGTCTATCTGGAACCGGGGGAGGCGGTGGCCTTAAACGCCGGTTTTCTCGTTTCCGAGGTGCTGGAGGTGCAAGGGGTCGAAGAGGGAGTAGCCAACGTTATTTTAGATACGTCGGCGGCCTGTCATATGCCGGACGTACTGGAGATGCCCTACCGACCGCCGGTGCTAGGCGCAGCCTTGCCTCACGCCGAAAAATACACTTATCGTTTCGGCGGCCCCACCTGCTTAGCCGGCGACGTCATCGGCCTCTATTCCTTTGCCGAACCGCTCGCGGTGGGCGATAGGGTTATTTTTGGGGACATGGCCATTTACACCATGGTGAAAAACAACACCTTCAACGGGATGCCCCTCCCCACGATTATCGCTTTACACGCGAACCGCACTTGGGAAGTCCTGCGGCAATTTGGGTATGAGGATTTTAAGTGGAGGCTTTAAACCTCGGCGATACCAGAAATTCGGAATATCAAAGAAACGCTGAACAGCGGTGGGCTGGATGATGGGGTTGTGCGAGGGGAGGGAAAGAAGATGGTAAGTGGTGATTATTATGCCGAAGCGGCCTTGGCGCGTGGAATTTAGTTTACCGCAGTTTACAACGGTGGCTATGGATGAATACATCGAGCGTCATCCGCTAAAAGCATCCGTACCGTTGGCGGATGTCTTGGCCTTGTGTAACATTGATGAGGCTGAACTCAGCAATGTAGAGGGGATAGAGTTGGAATGAAAGTTTCTTTTTCTCTAGATTCGCTGATGGATTTTACCGGCTTACCCAAGAACCAACAAAAGATTATAACGCGAATGATAGGCAGACTGATGGAGAATCCTAAGCCAAAGAGTCAAGGCGGCTATGGTATCCCCTTGGGTAATAAGGGTGGGCAATAATCTAACCGGACTCTTCGAGGGTAAACTTCGCGGAGAAGGGCTTAGAATAATATATAAATTAGACGAAACCAATAGCATGGAAATAAAAGCCATTGGCGTTCGTGAAGATGAAGAAATTTACGATATTGTAGCGAAGAGGATATAGGGATATTACGGTTGGAAGAAGGTTATCACCGACGGCGAAGACAGGAGAGAGTGAATGCCTTCGGGGTAGAAATATCCCTTTTATAGTAAACGACTTTGATAACAGCAAATAAATTATGTGGGAAATTCAAAACTTCCCCATGAAAATGTGCAAAGAGATGACATCTCTTTATTGCTCGAACTGATTCCAAACATGTTTCATAATTAAACCAGTCAGGATGATCAACAAATAACTCTCCAGTGTCTGGACGTACAAAGGCCGCTACACGCCACACTGGCGTTACCTGCTGGTGTTTTTACCTTCGGTGCGGAGCCTTTTGGTGCCCATGTGCGAGTTACTGAAGTCGTTATCTGAAAATGAGTCTCATCCTGCCAAACCAATACAGCATTGGGATCAGAACTAATTTCGGCCACCTTTTCTTTAAACTCCTTGCGCTCGTCAGAGTATTCATTTCCTTTGCTGGGAAAAGGTTGTGGACGAATCAAGGAAAAACCCATCTTATGAAGTAGTCTCTGGCATTGACGTACTCCAAGCTCTACATTGTACTTTTTATTTATGAAGTCGGATAGGTTTACTCCATCCCATATATGATAGCCATATAAATTCGGATCGTCACATTCCACGATAACAGCAATGGAGGCTTCTTGTTCCATAGATAATCTTGCCGGTCTTCCAGATTTAGGTTGAGGGCGCAATGCTTCAAAGCCTTTTTCATCAACAATGCGTACCCAACGAGAGATAGTAGAATGTGCTTCCTTGCTAGATTCTGTGATTGTAGTGGCAGGAGTACCGGATAATACCATGTTCACTATGGTGCAACGATGCCGGAACACCCCACGGAACGGACGGCAGGCTCCCATGATTTGCTTTGCCACGGGGAGGTCGTGGGCGGAGGCGGTGGATACCATCAACGCGCAGGATGGGACAGGAGTCCACAGCGTAGGAGCCATACTCCTCCAAGGCGGCGGAAACCATGTCCATCTAGGGTTGCGCCAGGCTACGCAGACCTGGCGCAAGGAAGTTCAGCCGATGGTTGAACGTCTGGTAGCTCGGTAGGCTGGGGAACCAGTCAGAAAGATGATCCTTGGCATACTGCCAGATCGCTTTCTGCTGAGACAGGGATCTTGACAGTCCCCAAAGATAGACCGTGAGGCATTCCTCATCCGTGAAGTTCGGACGGAAATTGTTGCTGAGGCGTTGCGCCAGAGCCTCGATTGTGCTATGACGGTCACACACGGCACAATATAGTTTGATGAGATTGTTTTCCACATAAAAACATTCTCTACTATATCGTGCCGTTTTTCAAGGTTTATTTTTCAACCCTTGATTCGCATTACTACTGTTCAGAATGCTCCCACTTGCCACCGAAAAAACCGATGTCCGGCTCTTGCAACGTTCCCACCACAACGCCGCGATCCAAAAAAGCGTTGAATTCTTCACAACTCGTTTCGGGCAGTAAGGAGCAAGCATGGCAAGCTGCTAGGTTTTGCCCATCCTGCCCCTGTCCTTGGCTTTCACCGCAGAGCGGATCATTGGAACAATACTCCGCCCTTTGCAGTGCCCTTTGGAATATCTGCGGCAAAGTATCGACTCGCCCTTGTCTGATGAGTCCTCCCAAAGTTCCTTCTGCATCACCACCAGCCACATATATGAGTATGCCCGCCATGTCAAATTCACAGTTGTTTGCTTCCCTATCGGCACAATAAATACGCTCGGCTATTTCCGCCACATTGTAACCACTTACCAAGCTCAGTTCCCTAATTAGTAGATGTGCCAACGTATGTAGTAACAAGAATTTGGCCGATACCACTTCATGCCTATCATCAGCGAACAGACTGCGCTGTCGATTTCGCTCCACTAAGGCAGCACGCTCCACAGCACGAGGGGTCAACTCCACCCATTTTTTGAGTGCTTCTTCGCTAAAACGCAGGAAAATTCCTTCGCCGTAGGCTTCATAGGCCGGATAGGTTTTATCCTGCGGCAATCGAGAATGGACAAAACCTTCCTCATCCCGTCGTGCCACCGGCCTAATGCGAGAATAGCCCAAAAAAACTCTGACTATACATAGCTGATCTATCAGCTCCACCTGCGACAGATGTAGCTTTTCCAATCCCTTATATTCTTCTATGGGGCTGGCCAGAATACAGGAAAATTTCTGGTCTTCATCCTCAGGGTCTGCCGAACACAGTGCTTGGTATTCTTCGAAACGATAAGCCAGATCGTCAATATCCGGTTCCAGACTGTTTAGCTGGGAACTTATGACTAGCGAACTGCGAAGCATGGGAAAATACAAGGCCGAAGCACCGCGCACCAAAGCTCGAGGAGTTTCGTGGCAGACATTGGAGCTACCAAAATCCGGCAGTCTTCCCGTGCAAGTAAAAAGGGGGCTACCCTCTTCTTTATTGATTTGTGAAAAAGCACTGGCGGCAAAAGCACCCCTTAAGGTGGCAATGGCTTGGCAATGCGTACAGATAATGCGTATATCCTCGCCGCTTTCCGTGCCACCGCCGCCAGATTCAAATTTTAAGACTGGATGTTCACAGCAAATAGGCTGGGGGCCGCCAATGTTACGATAATGCACCCATTTCACCCAAGGAAAGTCGTCGATATGCCCACGAGGACAAGCCACAACCACGCGCGAGGGTATCAACATTCTACTCCGACATTCACGCCGACTGCAATGGGGTGAGAAGGCTTTATGTGGTTTAGTCGATTGCCCCGGTCGCCGCCTTCTGGATCTGTATAAATTTCCGCCGCCACTTTCTAGTTCCTCTGCTTCCCTTTGCCAAGCGTCTATGGGTTGAAAGCGGCGGCAAATGGGACAGAAATACCACTGCGGAAACTGCACATATTTCACTCGCGCAGGAACAACAAAAACCTCTACTTTTAAGGCTTTTGCAAAGCGAGAATCTTCAATGATACGCTCCTCCCCCTCGTCTCCATAATCCCAAGTATAGGGTGCCGCCGTAAGCAGTGTGCGATCCGAAAACTCCACCATAGCGCCGGCAGCATACTGCATGAAGGCTTGCGGCATCCTTATCTTATGAGAAGTCGGCAAATCCTTATGGTCATATTGAAGTTTGTTCATGCTCTTTCCTTTCCTGTAGCGTGCCGGAATTCTAGCAACGAACCGGGCAGCTCCTCATCTACACTGCGTAAAGAGGACATAGTATCTATGGCCGGCCCTGCCGCCTTGTAGCCCTCGTTATCCAGATTGGCAATTTCCAGCGACCGCTTCCGCGAGGCCAGCAGTACCCGTTGTCCCTTGTCGGGACAACGAAACAGGAAGCTGTGCCCAAAACACAAGGCTACTCCGTCAGCACGAGCATAAGCGGCTTCCTCATCCCAAACGGCAAAAAAATCGTCTATTTGCTTAGCCAACTGACTCAAATCTTTTTCTAGCTCTGCGGCAGATACCCCTCCCGAAGCTAAATTGTACGCCAGCCGCTGCCGCGAAAGCAGAAAATCTTTACACCACTGAACTTGTCGCACCATGACCTCATTCTGTAGATCAAAGTTTATAGCATCTTTGTCGTTAATAAAAAAAGGGTAGGTATGTGCGCCCAAGCGCATCATGGACACTAAAACAGCATGTAACCCTCTAATGAGAGCGGGGTGAGAAAAGGGAGTTACTACGCTGGGTTCTACTTGCCGATAAAAAGTTTCGTGAAAATGACCAAAATGTTCATAATGGGAACGATCGCGGCTGTTAGTGGGACGGTACAGCACGAAAGCCGCGCCGGGATCGCGGCGACCGATACGGCTGGTTGATTGGATGTATTCGCCGGTTAATTTGGACTGTCCCAATACCAACATGACGTTTAATCTAGCCACATCTAAGCCCACGGAAATCATATTGGTGGCCAGTAACACATTGACGGCATAACGCTTCAGTTCGCGATTGGCCCTGGAGTAAGTGACATGTTCCAGTGCATCTAAGGTATTGATAAGTTCCGTAGCCGATACCCGGCTCGTTAGCTGGTGCCCGAAGAGAACCTTGCGACAGGGAATGTTGCGCCGAAAGGCTATATGGCGCATGGCATCGTGTACTTCATCCCCTACGAAAGTATAGGCACTACCCAATTCCTTCAAACTGTTGAAATAAGCCGTCAGCGTCCAAAGTTGATCAATCTCTTCGTCAGCTAGCTCCGGCAAGGCTTTAATCATTTCCAACAGTACAGCCATTATGCGAATTTCAGCCACGGTCTTGGTTTTACCTGCTGGCATCAGACCGATATACTTTCGTCCGGGGCTGTCTTCACTTATGGACTTCTCTCTAGCAAAAAAAGAGTCGTCTGCCTCTACTCCGGAAGGAGGAAATTGGAAAGCTCGTCGCCCGTAAAGAGCGGCGCATTGTTCGGTGGCGCGCCGAATGGTGGCGGTGGAAGCCACGATTTTCGGCTTGACACCCTTCTGCTCACAAGTTGCATCTAGCGCTGTCTCGTACAGACCCACCATAGTACCCAGTGCCCCGGAAATAAGGTGAAGTTCGTCTTGGATAATCAGCTCCGGTGGGCGACCCCCGGGTTTGTCCGCACCGAAAAAGGCTCCCACTTTACCCCCTTGCCAAGGCATTTGGGCAAATTTATCCACCGTGGCAAAGAGCAATGTTGGCGGTTTATTATACAAGGCTTCATCCACCACCTGTATCGGCAAGGGGTGGTCGTCGTTAAAGGGACAACGCCGCTGGGGACAGAAAAAATGAAAACTTCCTTCGTTCATATGGTAACCCCAAACGCCAGCTAGTTTCCTCTGCCCGTTTCGCTCTATTTTGCCCCTTTCCAATTTAGTGCCACACCAAGGACATTTCAGCACCTGGAAATGATTATAACGTTCTTTATTCTCTTCAACATTTTGCAAGGTGGAGCGCTCCAGATTTTCCCACAATTCCTCGGCGCTAGGGCGTTCTTTACTACCCACCGTCAACCTGTTGGGAGTCGCCTTACCAATCCACAGGCCAATAGAAATTACCTCTTGCCCCAAGACGGCAGTATCGCGGCGACGCAACCATTCCAGGGCGCAAATAAGAGTGGCGGCACGATTGAATTGTTGAGCCGTCAAGAGCCGCAAGGTGTAGCGCATAATGACGGCAGTACCGCCGTCTTCCTTATGGGTAAAACGGCGATAACAAACAGTAAATGCCGTCAGTCCAAAATATGCCTCGGTTTTGCCGCCGCCAGTGGGAAACCAAATAAGGTCGGTCACATCACGTCCCGGGGCTGTATCCTCCACCATGTCCGGTAAAACCATGATAATAAAGGCGATTTGGAAGGGACGCCAAAAGGCGCGCCAATTTCCCCGTACATCCGGCTCTTCAGCATAATCCACTACCTCCAGCCACTTAGCGACCTTTTTGTCCGCCGGCCAACGTTCTTCCAACTCTTGACAATCGCGGTCGCCCTGCATACGAAGCTGCACCCGTTGCATAAACATGGCTTGATTGGCCAAGGTAAAAGCCCGGTAAGCTTTATCGTTGTGGCGTAGTACCACGATGCCTTGCTCCATTCTGGCCTTAGCCTCGCGGCAACGGCTGATATTTCTGTCGGCAGCGCGTCGCAAACGCTCCTCCTTTAGTGCCTGCGCTTTTACCTCTAAATCGTCAATCCAAGTGCCATAGGCTTCCACGAGACTGTCTAGGCTAGCGAGTTTTTCGTCGCGAGAGGAGGCAGATAGATCGGACAGTTCTTTCATAGAACGTTCTTCCCTGCCCCAATCCATTTGCGGCGTTTGGGCGACAGGAAAAAAATTCGTGCTGAGATTGCCGCAGCCTACCTCATCTACTTCCCAATCCACAGCTGTACCCAGTCCCGTGGCATAGTTATGCTTATGGCGATATAACAGGCGCAGACTGTCTTCTTCTGCATCACCCAAATCCGGCTCCGTCTGCAACATATCCGCAAAACGAAAACCGTCCTCCGGCTTGGCCTTAATGGTCATTACGGTCTGATAGATGCAGTTTTCCGCCTGGGTATCCGTATAACGTTTCATGTTCACCAACATGAGGGTGACGGAAAAACGATTGTCTGACAAAGGTCGTCTGTAGGCGATAAATTTTGCCTCCACTCCCGCCTCTTGTAAAATTTTTTCACAATGACCTTGCTCGTCAAATTCCAAATGTACATCAAAGTCGTGAGGAACGCGGATACGACCTTCCCGGGAAAATTGCCCTAAGCGATTGACGCACCAAAGGAAATCCCGCATATTTTCGTCCATTTGTGATTGCTTGCGGCGAAATTGACGATTGAACCCCTTGGGAAAATCATTTTTGAGATACAGCCGCCCCTTCTCTTCATTATAATCCGTATAGGGCGAGTAATCTGCGGGCATGGCGAATCCCGGCGGCTTTTGATAGGGGAACCAAAACTCCCCCTTTTCCCTTTTAGCGCGACGATAAGTGCCGCAGGAAATATGCACCTCAGCCCCCTCGGGAGAACCCACGGTCAGACACAGTAGCCCCATGGAAGACGGCTGAAACTGCGCTGCCATATTAAAGCCTTCGTCCAATTCGCTCCCCAACATATCCTCTTCGTCGTCATCCGCTGATTCGTGGCGTTTTTCCTCAGGCGGCAAGCTATCCTCGCCGGTGGTGATAAGTTCCCTTTCGGTCTCTTCGTCCCAAAATTCGTCCTCAGCGTAGGTGGGACGGTAATTTGTGTCCGACTCAAAATTACTCCGGCTATACTGGGGATATAACACGCCCAAAAGATACAGACGTTCGGGATTTACCGCCAAACGTTCCCGGGAAAAATCCTCCCCGCGAAAAAATGGATCGGCTCCCGGTCCTAGAAGTTCCTCACGAATCAGTTGCAAATAGCGCTCTCTCGGCTTCATTTTATGGCCTCCATAGCCTCGTTATATTTTAACTTTCGTAGCTTAACTTTAATTTAGCCGCAAAACCGCAGTCATGTAACCAACTCATTTCTTCCTTGGTGAGATCAAAGAGGGTCACTTGTCCTAGGGTAATGCGTTGCAACAAGTGACGTTGCCATTCTTCCAACGGCGACTTGGCTAGGCATTGCTCGGCTTCTTGCCAAGCCTTGAGATTATCTTTTAGTCTAGCCGCCGTGGCCTCCTTGCTCCCCGCCGCCTTGATACGCTCGACCAATCCCGTGGGCACTGTTCCTGGAAACAGTTTGCGAGTTGCCTCCAACGCTTGCTCAATCTCCAAGACTTGGGCTGACCTACCGAATTTATCTGCGTGGATTTTGATAAAGGCGACAAATTTTCGACTAAGTTTCGCGAGTTCAGCGCTAATCTGATTGTTAGCCCCCACCTGTTGCCGCTGATAGACGGTCATTCCCTTCTTCACCAAATCACGACAATTTTGCAAGAATTGGGCATCGATGTTATCCGCCTCTAGGGGAAAAAGTTTTTGCCGCAGGGACAGGATGTGTATTTGCTCCAAAAATAGGGCGTAACCGTCGGCAAAGTCTTGCTCTCTTTTTTTTCGCTCTTCCAGCTTGTCTTTGTCGGCATCCGCCTCTGCCCAACGTTCGGCCAAAGCTTTTTTTCTTGCAAGCTAGCGATAATCATAACGACATGGCCTCCCCTATTCCATCTAACTGCTCTAAAGCTAGTTTAGCCTTCTGGGGTATTTGCGCTTTATCTTTCGCCAAGGGGCTGTCGTATCCTTTGGGGGCAGACGGCTCTCCCGGCATGGCTATGGCGGCTTTTTTGAGACTTTCTTCCGTTAACTTGAGTAAATCCAGCAGGGGCGTTATATCGTTGAGGGAAGTTTGCGCCAGTCGCGGCAATACCACTTGCATTTTCCCCGGCAACAAAGCGGTCGCTCCCCGCTGTACGGCGGCGGCAATCTTCACAGCCTCCTTCCGCAGAGTACGCACTTGAGACAGCTTAATTTTCGCTACACAAACATTTTTATTGGCTCGCCCCATGGCTTTGGCAAAATCCTCCAAAGCCGCGGAAAAATCCACCACTGCTTCAGCCGAAAAATCCCTTAAATCTTGATCCTGTAAGTCAAAGGTCGCCATGATAGGACGCAGTTTCTCCAATAAAAAATTCTGCTCCGCCGCTACCACTTTGGGCAATTCCTTAGCCAACTGATTCGCCGGTATCAGACTGTTTTTTCTGGCACCAATAGTATCGTCTTTACCCAGCTCTTCAGCTTTAGTAACGAGATACTCTTGATTTGCCAGTCGGTCTAAACATCCTTGCAAGGTGCTCAAATTCAGGAAGGTTTTAGTGGCGGCCTTGCGACTTTGGGTAATGTTGAAATAATCATGGGCTATCTTTAGGGACTCGCTCACCTCCGGGCGTTTATTGATATAGCTTATCAAATTGTTCCAGCCCTTGCTATGAACGCCGGAAATACTGGGAGCAGGTAGGGAAAAATCGTCCTGAGTGAAAAGTTGCTCCGCCAATTTCTGGGTTTCGCCCCCTGCCAACATACGACAGCAAACAGTCACGCTGAGAGCACATTCCGCATAAGCACTGAGTCCGTCGATGTTTGCGGTACTGTCCTTGACGGCTTGCACCACCTCGTCTTTGTGCTTGTAGAGCCAACAAGAAGCATCATACAAGGCTTCTTCTGCTCTCGCAAATTTCCAAGAACATTGCCCCAAGTGACGCCATTTCAGCAGACGATCTATTAGGCGATAGGTGTCAAGACATGCCGGTAGGTGATAAATCCCTTCGCCGCGACTGCAACGCTCAATCTCTAGTAAATGATTGGCGGCACCTGCTTTTTCCCCCACGATTTTATTCAAGTGGTCAAAGGGAACTCCCTCTTCCTGCCAGTTAATGGCACTGCACACAAAATTGCTTAAATCATTGCGAATATTCTTTCGTTGGAAAGCGTACAAATTTATGTGTAAACTCTTGCGGCAATCCGCATGATTAGCCATATTCTACATGAGCTTACACAAGATATTGTACACTATCTATCGTTTGCGCTCATCCATTAAGATTCCGCCGTTGAGCCAATTATCCATGTTCTCCCGCTGACGGTCGTAGGGAGAAACCACTTTAGTGGCAACGGGGACGGGCTCTTTTTTTACGGCGTTTACTGGGGATGATGAAGAGACTGTCTGGCGCGTCGTAGTCTTGCGTCCATGCAGTTCGGGGAAACCAAACTCTTGATAAATGGGCAGTGGTATGTCCGCCAGATAAAGGATCCCTTCCCTTTCTGTTTCTTGAGCCGTGCCGTCGCCCCAAATACATATAAAACGATTCAGGCGATCCTGCTCCGTCTCAGGGCATTGCTTCATGAGATAGAGGCGATCCTCGGTACTCTGCCATTGCAGATTGGGGCTGGAGCCTGTATATACGGGGGGAAGGCGGTCTCTTTTTCCATTATCTGTTGAATGGTCACTCGCAAAATATCCGTGAGAAAATAGCGCGGTGTCTTTTGCCCGGCCTGCATCCCCGCCACTAAATTTTTCAGCGCCGCCGCGGTAAAGGGATAAAGGGACAGTGCTTGTCCTCTAGGGAGTGTATAGGTCGGCCAAAAATCCGGCTCTTTTCTTTGATGCACCGGCAAAGTTTCGGCCGTGGCACCTTCTCTCTCCCAATTAGTTAAGTAGTCGGCAGGCAGACTCATGGCGTTCAAGTAGCGAGCTACTATCTCTAGCAACGCCTCGTCCTGCCCGGCGGTAAGAGCTGTGTCCTCAATGTAAATTTCCTCTGTTACGCGGTTACGAAAGTTATCGCGAAACTCGCCATAAAACTGGCTGGTGGTTCCCACCACCGAAGACAGGCGACAACGTTCCATCCCCTTCGCCTCTGCCGTCCCCGTATGTTCGTCAATCAGTACATTCAAGAGTGATTCGTTAATGCCGGTAAAGGATGTTATATCCTCAATAAGCAAGGTTAGCCTCTGCCCTTGACGATACAGCTCATGTCGTATCGCGGCAAAAATGCTTTCAAAATCTCCGGGGTGTACCCCCGCCGCCTTTTGTATCACTTCGTCCACAAATTGGTTCAAGTAAGCGGCAGTGGCGGTCGGCAGATCCTCATCCGGCTCTAACAGCTCATAGATATAATCAGTGGCTTTTACATCGGCCTGATCACCCTCTAAGCGTTCCAAAAATTCAGGGGGCATACGGAAATCGCTAGACTGAAAACGAGCCGGCTCTTCGTTGTAGCCCTTTAACTTTGCGTCGTTAGCCACTCGGCGATAAATGCGCTCCAGAGGCGCATTATCATCCACTGGGTTCATAAGATACTCTTCGCAAAAAGTCTGATTGGAGAGCAAGCTGAGGAGCTGTTTTTTCCTGCCGCGTTTCAAAATATCCGTGTTACCGCTTTGTATATCCGTCTGCACCTTGGCCAGTAAAGAGTGATAAAGTTCGTTTTTCAGTTCTTGAGGTTTTACCGACTGTCCGGCGACAGTCAAACGTTCATAGACCTCTTTTTGGGGCAGACTTTGTAGCTCCGGCAGTTCCAATAATTGTCTAATGGTTCCTTTAAGGGTGTTGTCGCTGCGGCGAATGAAAATGACCACCTCCCCGTCTGGAGGTTGCGCCTGAAACTTGGTGTCCAGCCAACGAATCAAGTGGGATTTGCCTGTGCCGTTAGCTCCCTGCACAACCATAAATTGATGCCTGTCGCCCGGACTGCGAACGTAAGTCTCCCAAATATCCTCCTCGGAAACATCTTCAAAGTCTTGACCTAAACCTCCACCATGCTTGAGTTTGATATGGCGAAAAGGAACATGGGTGGCCAAAAAATCCGCCGGGGTGTTAGATGTGGTATCTACCTTAATAACTTCCGCTAAACGGGTGGCAGCGATTTCTTTGTTCATGGCGCACCTTCTTTCACCTTAATATGACTGATAGTAGTTGGAAAATCCGGGTGTTCGCTACCCGGAATTTCCAAGTAACTTTTGGCATCCGGCTCATGGCGACATTCTATTTGCCCACACTCGTGCAAAGTTCGCAGACCATTCGCTAACGCCAGCCCGAGTTTACGCTCCTCCTTATTTTTGGGCATAGCCACCCATAGAAAGGGACTAATCGCTTCACAAAAATCTGCCGCCAAGTAATCTCCGACTTTCAGTCCCACATTATAAACAGCATCCGAAAGGGCAGTACAGACATTAGGTAACTCAAACTTCCCACATGATAAGGGAATCTCTAAAAATTGACAAATTCGGCAAAATGATGATAAAATAGGTTGTATTAAGGGAATCTCTAAAAATTGACAAATTCGGCAAAATGATGATAAAATAGGTTGTATTAAGATAAAGGAGGGATTTACGGTGAAA
>JAFVEM010000074.1 GCA_017476005.1 Selenomonadaceae bacterium
CATGGTGGAATGCAACGGGGCAAAACGACTAGCAAAGGCACTGACCAAGAAACAGAAAGACATTCTTTCCATTTTTGGCCTAGAACGCGATATCCTTTCTGCATTCAAATGATGTCTACGCTAATTTTTGCGGAATTTAGGCTGAAAAAAATCTATTTTCTCTTGGGCATTAACAAAACCTTGTACCCCTTGGCGACCTAAAACCTTTTCTTCTTAGCAATAAAACGGCACGATGTGGTTAAATAGTTTTTCAGGTACGATAGTGGTCACGTCTTTATTACCGACCAGTTTTATTTCATTGATAGACACGCTCTTTACTAGACATCGTTCCTTCTTGTAAATCACCATATCCCCTACTTGCAGATAATCCACCACATCGTGAGGGGAAAGTGCATTTTTCTGACAGGCAGCCAAGGCACCAAATAACAAAGCACCGGCCGTGAACAACTCATTATCTACAGTGGCCATATAGCTCAGACTCGTACTCTGAATTAGAGCCTTACCCAGAAAATTAAGATAATCTTGTGCGAGGGGATTATTGCTTATGAGTTCTCCCGACAAATATATATTGCATCTCGACATAATTTGCGAAAGGTCTTTTACGTCAGCTTTCGCTATCTCTTGATCCATGTGCAGGCCACGCTTCTGAAACTCCTTGCATTAGCCATTAACTCTTATCGTACTATAACAATAGCATGAACGAAAGTCAAGATATATTTTAGATTTTATAAAAAAAGAGAATAATATCTGATAAACGTGACATGTCGCACGAAAAACTATTAGGGATTTTGTAGGGATTCACCCACAAGAAAAGCCTCCCTTACCTTCGGGAGGCATTGATTTCACTGGAGCTAGCTAAGAGACTCGAACATCTGCGCGGATCTGGACTGGATGGAGGAAGCTGAGAAGCGCCATCTTTCGGCTACGGTGCTTATTGCTCAGGGCGTGCCGCTGAAGAACGTAAGTTCGCGGCTTGGTCACGCCGACATCCGCACTATCGCCAACATCTACAGCGAAGCCCTACAGTACGTGGATAGGCAAGCCGCCTCCATGATGGACGAATTCTACCGGAGGAATAAAAAGCAATAGCTATGACACTAAGCAAAGTGACCAGTCCATACAGGGGATTGGTCACTTTTTCACTCCATAAGGCGCAAACAAGGCGCAAAAAACTAGTTTTTAGCACTATAAAAGCCCCCCGACACATCGGGAGGCCTTGATTTCACTGGAGCTAACTAAGAGACTCGAACTCTTGACCTGCTCATTACGAATGAGCTGCTCTACCAACTGAGCTAAGTTAGCGTGAGAACAAATCGTGTCCTCATTTCTCATTTATTATAACCTTATCCGTCGCTGATGTCAAATTTTTTTTGGTGCTGGCTAATAATTTTTTGGACTAATTTTCACTTGGGCGACATAATCTTATTCTCAGCTCAACTCATACATAGCGATCTCATTTACCTCGCGATTGGCGGCGATGAGAATATCCTTGCCGTTATGGACATAATGGAGGACGTTGGCCGCGCCGCAACCTTCGTCCAGCTTCTGGGCAGTGTAAGCGCCGTTCTCGTAGGTGAAGGCGAGGAGATAACGCTCGCCCTTGCGGTGTCCCAATATCCAAGTGGGGCGGCCACAAATCTCGCCGCCGAAAATGGCGTGGAGAAAATCCAGTTTTTCCGGGTAGGTATAGTCTAGGACAAATTTCCCGTCCTTCTTCTGGTAAATATTCACCGTGTCGCCGTGGAAAGGCGCGATGGTGCAAAGCTCCTCTGCGCCGTCGCCGTTTATGTCAAGGAGTAGGCCGTCGCTGGCCGCGTCGCCTGTCAACTCCTCAATGCGCCAATCGCCGCCGGCTTCCTTCGGGGGGAAGAACTGGAATACGCCGCCGTCGCAAGACACGATGCTACTGGTGGAACCGTCCTTTTCATAGTGCCGATAGTAGCCGTGGTTCTTCAGCATATTGTCCTTGATAGGAGTTAATTTCAGCTGATTGTCATCATTATAGCCGGACAAATCTGCTGGCAGTTCACCCACAAAAACCTTCCCGGGGAAACGCCAATCCTCTTTGTACTCGTGGCCGTCCTTCAAGGCGCAAGCGATAATATAATTTTTGCCCCCGGCCTGCAAAATGTCAAAACGATGGACAAAGGGCAGGTTCGTGAGCGTCCTTACCTCCCAATCGTTCTTCCCCTTCGGCGTCACTACCACGATGGAAGCGTCTTTAGAGTCGTTAGGCGAGTAGAATTTCCGGGTGGCCAAAAATTGCCCGTCGGTTCCCGGCACCTGCACCATGGTCATAACTCCGCCGGGGCCTTCCCACACCGTTTCTTCAATCTCGCCGTCCAAGCTGATGAGGTAGCAATTATTCACCTTCTCCGCCGCGCAGAGAAAATGGTCTTTGCCCTGATAATGGAGCATGGCCAAAGAATAACACCTCTCCAATTCACCGATAACTTTTTTCTTTACGTTCATGGATATTTCCTTTCTTCTTTCTTTATTTTTGCCTCCGGCGGCCCAAGGGACACAGTCCCTTTGGAAACCCCGGTTGATTTGTATTGAGAAGTAACCCCTCAATGAATATCCAGTCGCTCGCGAGCGAAGGCGTTAGCCTTCCGTAGCTCTTCTTGCCAGTCGGTGCCTTCCTTGTACCAGAACTCGGTAACGTACCGACGAACTCCCAGTTCCCAAGAGGTAGCGATGATTTTCGCAAAATCAACGTGTCCCGTACCGTAGGGGATTTCCCGGTATTTGCCGGGGACGGATTCTTTCAGATGCACCGCCACGATATGCCCGGCGCCGCGTTTTAAGTCCTCGGCCACGTCATCATTATAGAGCAGGGCGGCATTGGTGATGTTGCCGGAATCGGGATAAACGCCGAGATAGGGAGAATTTACCTCGTTTACATAATGCATGGCCTTTTGCACGTTATCCATGAAAGGGGTTTCCATGGTCTCAAAACCCAGTTGCACCCCGTATTTGGCGGCCATTAGCGTCGAGAGCTTGAGATTTTTCAAAAAGTCGGCGCGAGTCTCTTCCGTGCCTTCTTCATAATAAACATCATAGCCGGCCAGTTGAATGGTGCGAATCCCGAGGTCTGCCGCCAGTTCAATGGCGCGTTCCATGATGTCAAGGCTACGTTCTCGCTTGTCTTTATCGGTGGAGCCGAGGGGGTACTTGCGGTGGCCGCTGAGGCAGATGGAGCCGATGGGCATAGCATAACTGCGCATGGCGGAGCGGATGCTACTGCGTTCGCTACTTGGCATATAAACTCGCGCCAGTTTCTCCTCCGTCTCGTCGATGCTCATTTCCACATAATCGAAACCGGCCTCACTGGCCGCGCGGAATTTTTCATACCAGCTCAAATTCCCCGGCATGGACTTCTCGTAGAGTCCCAACAAATACTTTTTGCTCATAATGGCGCCTCACTTCTTTTTCTGGCCGTAATAGGCGTTAGGCCCGTGCTTGCGGAGAAAATGCTTGTCGAGGAGAACCTGCGGCATGGGATCCCGATCTTGGGTGAGCATTTGGGTGTGGAAAGCCATCATGGCCACTTCCTCCAATACTACCGCATTATGGACGGCGTTGAAGGGGTCTGTTCCCCAAGTGAAAGGCCCGTGGTTTTTCACCAACACCGCCGGCACATAATCGGGATTAATGCCGTATTTCTTGAAGCGTTCCACCGCCACGACCCCGGTATTGTATTCGTAAGCGCCTTTGATTTCTTCCTCCGTCATGTCCCGGGTACAGGGAATCTCGCCATAAAAATAATCCCCCTGCGTCGTGCCGTAAGCTCTGACTCCCTGCCCGGCCTGGGCAAAAATCGTCGCCCAACGGGAATGGGTATGCACCACGCCGCCGATATTGGGAAATTCCTGATAAAAAATACGGTGGGTTTCCGTGTCCGAGGAAGGATTGAGGTCGCCCTCTACCTTTTTCCCTTCTAAGTCAACCACCACCATATCCTCCGGCTTCATCACGTCGTACTCCACGCCGGAGGGCTTTATAACAAACAGCCCCTTCTCCCGGTCGATACCCGAGACGTTCCCCCAAGTGAAGGTAATGAGATTATGCTTGGGCAGGAGCATATTGGCCTCATAAACTTTCTTTTTTAACTCTTCTAACATTTAATCCTTCATCCCTTCTTGTAAAAAGAGCTGCCGCTTTACCGCAACAGCTCCTTTTTTTACTACCAGTAACGCCCTAAATTCGATTAAGCCTTGTCGATGATGTTGGCCTTGATCTTCTCTTCCATTTCCTTCTCGGCGAGGAGGTTCTTGAGTCCGATAACGGTGGCCTTAGTGCCGGTGAAGGTGCCGATTAAGGACTCCGAGCAGAACACCACGTCGTAGTTGTTGGCTTGGGACTTAGCGTCGCCCACGTTGGTGTGGTAAATTTCCGCCTCCAGCCCCAGCTTCTTGAAGACCTTTTCGAGCTTCATCTTGATGATCTGGGAAGAACCCATGCCGCTACCACACGCCGCGATGACCTTTAACTTTGCCATTTTTACACGCTCCTTTTGAAAACTGTGGGGCGCTTGCCTCCCTGAAGGGACTAGCTTCGCGTCGCCACACCTCGCCAAAGGGCGCAGCCCTTTGGAATCCCGGTTGACTTTTTTTAGGTAAACACAGTCTATCTACAGGTGTATTCGATATCCAAGGGGAAAATCCCCCTAACGAAAATATTTTTATTAAGGGGTGCAGGGGAAATTATTTCCCCTGCCGGAGTGTGAGGCAGCGCCTCACGAACTTTCCCCTAAAAAATTTAGTCGATGACGACCTGTTCCACGGGAACGCCTTGTTTTTTCGCCATGATTTCCTTGTACTTGTCGAAGTCTTCGGCGATAACGAAATAGGTGTCCTTGTTGCGTTGATAGATGATTTGCGGTATGGCCAGCAGGATAATTACTACCGCCGCTACGCCCACATACTGCAGATTCTCCATGATAACGCCCACGATAGGCCAGAGGGTATCCCAGTCGAAGTTGCCGTGCCAGCCGCCGAAGTTTCCGGTGGTGAAGTGGTAAGCCGCAAAACCGCCGCCCAGCACCTGAATCATGCCGCTGAAGAAGGGGATAATGGCCGCCGCGCGAATACCGCCGAGACGATTGGCAAAGACCGCGAAGGTAGCATTATCGAAGAACAAGGGAACGAATCCGCTGATGATGAGAATGGGGCTGTTGAAGACAATCAGACCCATAATGGCAATGAACTGGCCGAAAGCGCCGAAGAGGAAGCCGAAGGTCACGGCGTTGGGATGACCAAAACCGTAAGTCGCGGCGCAATCGACCGCCGGCACGGAGCCGGGCAGGAGTTTCTCGGAAATACCTTGGAAGGAGTTGGTCAGCTCGGAAACGAAGGTACGAACACCAAGTTGCAGAATGGTGAGGTAAACGGCGAAGTTCAAGGATTTTTCGAGGATGTAGAAACCGAAATTCTGTTTGGCGCCGAAGCCCTTATCAATCTGATGCATAAGGTCGGGGCCGAGAATGGTAATGATGGTACCGAAGAAGATGGTCATGAGCACACCGGTAGCCACCATGTTTTCGTTGAAAATAGAAAGGAAGCCGGGGAGATGCAGAGTTTCTAGGCTTTTCTTGGGATCGCCGATTTTCTTGGCGAGTTTGGACACGAGGAAGATACCCACCATCTGTTGGTGACCGGTAGCAAAGCCGCCGCCCTCGGTGAGTTTGGCCACCGGCTCCACCGTAAGGTTAGAAGCCACCGCCCAGTAGGTACCTAAGAGAATACCCAGCATGATGACCACTTGCGGGTCTTGCAAACCGGGGAAGCAGAAAAGCACGAGCCAGAGAGCGGTAGAAGATTGCTGCACCATGACGTGACCGGTGATGAAGAGGGTACGGATTTTGGTGTATTTGCGGAACAGCACCAAAAGAATGTTCATGGTGAAAGCGATGAGCAAGACCATCATCATCATGGAGAAGGAACGACCGATGTTTTCCACGGAAGCCTGCGCCGCCGCCTGTCCAAAATAGGGGTCGATAACCGCCGCCGAAAGTTCGAAGCGGTCTTTCAGTCCGGCCAAAACCGGACGGAAGTTGCCTACCAAGCCGCCGGATGCCACGTTCAAGATCATGTAACCGACGGTACCTTTGATAAAGCCGGCGAGACACTCATACCAATGCTTGCCCAAGAGAGCGTAACCGGCAAAGACGATAAAACCGATGAAGAAGGCCGGTTTCGTCAAAATGTTGTTTTGGAAAAACTCCCAAACAGCCATTAAAATTTCCATCTAAAATGATTCACTTCTTTCTTCTATAGACCGTGGGGTTTTACCCCATAAAATTTACGCCTCTACCGCTAGCAAATCCTCCGGGGTTTTGGCCTGAAGAAGTTTCTCCACGATAGCCTCGTCGGAGAGGGTTTCGGAAAGCTCCATGAGGTTTTTGAGATGAACTTCGTCGTCGGTGGCAGCCAGTACCACGAAAATGCGCGCATCTTTTTCCGGATCGTTCGGGTCGAAGCTCACCGGCTTCTCCGTTTTCATGAAGCACATGGCGGTGCCGTTTACGCCGCGACCGCGCTCGGCGTGGGGGATGCAGATGTTCGGCGCGATAACGATATAGGGGCCAAGCTCCTCCACCTTCCCGATGATAATCTCCGGGTATTCCTTTTCAATGGTCTTATCGGCAATGAGCGGCGCGCAAGCAGCCCGCACCGCGTCCCGCCAATCATCAAACCCTTCGTGGAAGGAATAGTGCTTAGCCTCCACAAATTCCTTAAACATATAAATGCCCATCCTTTCATATTGGGGCTTCGCCCCAAACCCCACAAGAGGCGCTGCCTCTTGACTCCGGCAGGGACTTTCGCCCCTGCACCCCTATTAAAATTTTTACAATGGGATTCCAAAGGGGCGAAGCTC
>JAFVEM010000075.1 GCA_017476005.1 Selenomonadaceae bacterium
ATTTTGACGTAACGCAACAACGCCCTCGCGGAACGACTCTGCTCGTTTTCGCGAGGGCGTTGTTTTTGAAGGTGCCATTTAGTTAACCTCTTCTGCTGAGGCTATGGTCAAAATATCACAATTGCATACCCTGCTCAACCGCTTGTGAAAACAGGTTCTTACTTCACTGGCTTTCGCGAAATTTTACGCCGCCGCGTACCGATTTACAATTGAACTGGTCGCCGTTATATGATAGTATAGAGTGCGTTGTTTATGAAACTGGGGAATAGAGGTAAAAATATGCTGGAAGATATAAAGCCGGAGTAATGGGGGACAGCAGTCTAGCTGTCGGCGATACGGTGACACTTCTCACTAACGCACACGGCCTTACTACCGACGCCAACACCACTTACGGCACACTAACCGAGGGTGTTTCCATACAGTACGGCTTAAACGTAGCCAAATCCGGCGAGAACAGCGTTATTGCTACCGTCACGGCCACGCCCGATACGTCAGGCAATCAGGACACTCCCGATACTCCAGAAACGCCGGACACGCCTACTACTCCCGATACGCCTACAACTCCCGATACGCCGGAAAATCTCGACAATGAAACTGATGACACCATCTACACCGAAGTCACCATGACCGATACTTCTGTCGATGTGGCATCAGCTTTGCACGACGGTGCTTTGTGGCTGGAAAATTCCCTTACGGGCAATACCGTCAACCTTACGGGAAATTACGGCAACGTTACTGCGGTCTATGGCGCCTATGCCACGGGCGAGGGTGAAAACGCCACCGCTAATACGGTGAATGTATGGGGCGGCTCCTTTGATAATATCTACGGCGGTTATGCCGTGAGCGGCGCGGCGACAAACAACACCGTCAACCTCTACAACCCCACGGAGGAAACCTACGCGCTGAACGCCATGCTCTACGGCGGTGTGTCGGCTTCCGGCGGTACGGTCAGCGGCAATACATTGAACGTCTATGGCAAAGACATCACGGCGCAAAATATCAGCGGCTTCCAAAATCTTAATTTCTACATTCCGGGCAGTGCCGTAAACGGCGATACTATGCTGACTTTAACGAACGGCGCCACCGACATCGGCAATACCGCCATTCGCGCCGGAGTCAGCGGCGATTCCTCCCTTAACATCGGCGATCGCATAATCCTCCTTTCAAACGAAAACGGCCTCACCACCTCCGGCGGCACTTCTTTTGGCACTCTCACCGAAGGCGTTTCCCTGGAATACGGCCTCGATATTACCTATAATCCCACCAACATTACGGCCACCATAAATCGCACCGGTCGCGGCGTTAGCACAGGGAGCGGCGGCGTAACCCTCATGGAGCAGACCAAATCCCTCACGGAAACTCGCGCCGGAGCTATGGGCGTACTGAACAGCGGCGCGGACTTTGCCACTTCGCGCGGTATGGACGTGATGATGATGGCGGCACAAAGTTCCGGCATGGGCGATAACACCTCCGGCGGCGATAATCAAGGCGGCGCTCCCGGCGCAACCAGTGCGAGCGGCGGCGGTTTTGCCCCTTTCTTTGCCACCGGCGCCAATAGCGTTGACCTGCAAAGCGGTTCTCACGTTGAGACTCGCGGCTTCAGTATGAACGTGGGATTTGCTCGCGAGATAAAAATGGAACACAGTCGTTGGTATGTGGGACCCATCGTGGAATACGGCAAGGGGAGCTACGACAGCTATTTGGACGACGGCACTCATGCCAGCGGCGACAACCATTTTTGGGGCGGCGGCCTCCTCGTTAAGCAAATACAAGACGACAATTCTTACTGGGAGGGCAGTCTGCGTTTCGGTCGCCTTACCTCCGATTATCACTCCAACGACATGGTGGGGGCGCAAACGGTCAGTTACGACACAGCCTCCACTTATACGGCGGCACATCTTGGCCTCGGGAAAATTTGGGACGTGGGACACGGCAACGAGATAGAAGGCTATGCCAAGTATTTCTACAGCCATCAAAGCGACTCCACGGCGCATCTTACCTCCGGCGAAACTTATCACTTTGGCGCCACCGACAGCCACCGTCTACGCCTTGGCGGTCGGTATTACCACACCTTTAAGCCAGGCAACAAAATTTATGCCGGTCTGGCCTTCGAGCATGAATTCGACGGTAGCGCCACCGCCACCTACAAGGGACTTTCCACCCCCAGCCCCAGCTTAAAGGGCAACACCTTCATGATGGAGTTGGGCTACCAAGTAAAACCCAAGGCCGACGGCAACTTCAGCATGGATTTCAACGTCACCGGCCTCGCCGGCAAACAACGCGGCGTCACCGGTAGTGTCATGTTTAATTTTAAGTTTTGAGTAATACGCAAAACAAGCCAAAGAATAACAACCACTAAACCAATCAATAACAACTTAGGTATTGCCAAGCCTTGGGCGATATGCTAGACTGGCCTAAGCTGAGAGTGACAAGGAAAGTCCTTGGAAGTGTGGCATTGGTTTTGCATAAGGAGTGATTGCCATGGGCAATAAAAATATAAGCCTCGCCCCGGTGGTGGGTCTGGTGAAACAGAAAATTTGCTTTCGCGAATGCGCGAAACTTATAAAGATAGCCGAAGAAACCGGTTGCCGGATTTCCATCACCGCCGGCAGCCGTAAAGGCAGTACCGACAGTCTGCTTTCGCTGGTACAGCTGGAGCTTACCCCCGGACGTACCGTAGTGCTTTCCGCCAGCGAAGCCTCGGCGGCTAGGGCTTACCGGGATTGCTTGCGCGTGTTGGACGGGGAAGCGGCCTAAAGCATTGCTTGACGGCGAGCTGACATAGAAACTAATAAGGACATGATGCCGAGTATTTCAACGGTGTCGTGTCCTTATTTTTACGGAACCACAGGGAAATTTTCTTTCCCTCGTCCCCTAGGCGGCAGGATTTCCCTCGCTCTATGGCGAATAGATTTCGGCGAACGGATTTCAAGGTAAGTTCGCTCGCAAACTACAATACAATTTACAATCTTTACATGAAGGAGACTCGCCATGAGATTGCGTACATTATTATTATGCTGGCTCGGCCTTTATTGCTTCTTGGGGATAGCTAGCGCCCAACCTCCGGTTATTATCGACAAGCCCATCCTTTGGAATGATTATCGGGAGGAACTGATGACCGAATATGCCAGAGCGCATTACGGCATGGATATAACCCGGATAACTCCTCGCGCCGTGGTGGTGCATTGGACGGCAGGGCCTACTTGGGAATCGGCCTTTTGGACTTTTTACCACGAGGCGATGTCTGACGGTACCCTAAACGTAGCCTCCCATTTTATCGTTGACCGAGACGGCACGATTTACCGCCTGACGGAGGAAACGGCGTTAAATCGCCACATCATCGGCTACAACTGGTGCGCCATCGGCATCGAGAACGTGGGAGGAGTCGGTGGCGCAGAGGATTTGACGGAAGCAGAGCTGGCGGCCAATGTGGAGCTGATTCATTACCTGCGGCAAAAATATCCCACCATCGAATATGTTTTCGGCCACTACCAACAGGATATTGCCCGAGAAAGCGGCCTCTACCTAGAAAAAGTGGCCGACTATTACGCTTTTAAGACCGACCCCGGCGCCTATTTCATGGGGCGTCTGCGTACCGCCTTAGTAGCCGAGGGCCTAAAATTTTGGCCGGAATGACTGAGTTTCTGAGCCGACGTGGCGGATGTGTTGGAGGGCAATGCTATAATATAAAGGGCATGGGGCTTTTTTCAAGCAATTTTAGGAAAAAGGCATAACGGAGGAAAATGAATGGAAAAATTGTGGCAGGAAATGCGCCAGTGGATGGCGAAATACGCAAAGTCCTTTTATACCGACGATGAAGAGGTGCAACTGGGTATTTCGCTAAAAGAGGAACACACGGGATACGTCATGCGCCACTGCCTAGATCTCGCGCGGCACTTAAAGCTCAGCGAGCATGACGTATATCTAGCCGGGATTATTGGACTGTTTCACGACGTGGGACGCTTTCGGCAATACACCATCTACAAAACCTTTAACGATGCTCGGTCTGAGGATCACGCCGACTTGGGGCTAAAGGTTCTAACGGAGGAAATGCCCCTCATGGAGAAACTCACGGCGACAGACGAAGCGACGGTGCGCTTTGCCATTCAAAATCACAACAAGATGCTGATCGGCGAGACTGCGGACAAAAAACAGCTCCTCATGGCCAAAATTATCAGGGATGCGGATAAGTTGGACATTTATCGGGTACTTGCCCCTTACCTTAGAGCGGATATGGCGGAAAAAGCCCCGAAATTCATCCACACCAGCGCCAGCCAAGAGGTCAGTCCCGATTTTGCGGCGGATTTTATGGCCGGCAAACAAGCGGACTACCACAACATTCGCACCCACGGCGACCGCATGATAGTGCGCCTCATGTGGGTCTATGACCTAAATTTTGCTTGGACACTGGAAAAGGTCATGGAGCAGGGGTATGTAAAGATGGTGATGGACTCTCTACCCAAAACCCCGGAGATAGAGGAAGGCATAAAGCGCATGGAAAACTACATCGCCGAGAAGCGCAAGAGGCTGAACGGCGAAGCTGATACTATCAACCTATGATGATTTTTTATTGGGGTTTTACCCCAACGTAAGACAGGAGAGTAATATGGCCGAAAATAGCTTGCCGACAAATTTTGTGCAGAACGCCATTGAGGAGGATTTAGCCAAGGGTAAATACTCCGGCGGCGTCCACACCCGTTTTCCGCCGGAACCCAACGGGTATCTGCATGTGGGACACGCCAAGTCCATTTGCCTGAACTTTGGCTTGGCGGAGCGAAACCAAGGGCTTTGCAACCTGCGTTTCGACGACACCAATCCCACCAAAGAGGACACGGAATATGTTGACTCCATCAAAGAGGATATTAAGTGGTTGGGCTTTAGCTGGGATGACCGTTGCTTTTACGCTTCGGATTATTTCGGTAAGCTCTACGAGTATGCAGAAAAGCTGATAGAAAAAGGACTGGCCTATGTGGATGACCTGTCGGCGGAGGAGATTCGCGCCCACCGGGGGACGCTGACTGAGCCGGGGCAGGAAAGTCCTTACCGGGGGCGAAGCCCGGAGGAAAATTTAACCCTGTTTCGCCAAATGAAAGCCGGAGAATTTCCCGACGGTAGCCGCGTCCTCAGAGCCAAAATCGACATGGCCGCGCCCAATATCGTCATGCGCGACCCGGTGATTTATCGCATTGCTCGCGCCCACCATCATCGCACGGGGGACGCGTGGTGCATCTATCCCATGTACGATTTTGCCCATCCCTTGTCGGATGCCATCGAGGGAATTACCCATTCCGTGTGTACCTTGGAGTTTGAGGATCATCGTCCTTTCTACGATTGGCTCCTTGACGTTTTGGATTTTAACGTAAACGAACGCCCCCGGCAGATAGAATTTGCCCGGCTGAATCTTACCAACACCGTCACCAGTAAGCGCAAACTTCGGCAACTGGTGGAAGAAGGTCATGTGCGCGGTTGGGACGATCCGCGAATGCCCACCATCTCGGGGATGCGGCGACGTGGGTTTACGGCGGCGGCCATTAGGAAATTCTGCGAGGAAATCGGGGTGGCCAAAAGCAACAGCGTGGTAGATGTGGCCATGCTGGAACACGCCGTGCGAGATGATTTGAATCTCAAGGCCGATAGAATCATGGCGGTGCTTCATCCTTTGAAGGTCGTCGTTACCAATTATCCGGCAGGACAGACCGAATACCTCGTGGCCGAAAATAATCCCAACGGTGAGGACGGCAGTCATTTCGTATCCTTTGGCCGGGAAATTTTCATTGAAACAGAGGATTTTATGGAGGAGCCACCGAAGAAGTTTTTCCGGCTAAAACCCGGCGGCGAGGTGCGACTGAAACACGCCTACATTATAAAATGCGAGGAAGTCATAAAAGACGAGGCCGGCCACATAACGGAACTACGTTGCACCTACGACCCGGAATCCAAAAGCGGCGGCGCCACGGCCAATCGTAAAATCAAAGGCACAATCCACTGGGTAGAAGCCGCTACGGCGCTCAAGGCCGAAGTACGCCTGTACGATTATCTCTTAACCACCGATGACAAAGGCAACCTGCCGGAAGATTTCATTGCCGGCTTGAATCCAAATTCCTTGGAAGTCATCGAAAATGCCCTTATCGAACCTTGGGCAAAACTTACCGCGCCCGGCAAGCACTATCAATTTTTGCGGACGGGCTACTTCGTCACCGACCCGGACACCACCCCGGAACACTTGGTCTTTAACCGGGTGGTGGGACTGAGAGACACTTGGGCGAAAGTGGCCAATAAGTAGTTTTTAATTGGGGTTTGGGGCAAAGCCCCGACGGCACAATAAGGATGTGAGAGATTTTGATTACCAGTACCACTGTGGCTGTCGTTATATTTGTGGCGGCCTATGCGCTGATTATCTCGGAGAAGGTGCATCGCACCGTGGTGGGACTTTTCGGCGCTATGCTGATGATACTCTTTGGGATTATTGATCAGGAAACGGCGATACATCACATTGATTTTAATACCTTGGGATTGCTCATGGGTATGATGATTATTGTGAACATCACCAGTGAGACGGGGCTTTTCAATTTCCTCGCCATTTGGGCGGCTAAAAAGGTGAAAGCGCAGCCCGTGGCGCTCCTCGTAGCCTTGTCGGCCATCACGGCGGTGTGTTCGGCGCTCCTCGATAACGTGACCACGGTACTCCTCACCGTCCCCATTACTTTCAGCATTACGTCACAGCTTAAAGTGGATGTAAAACCCTTTTTGATAGCCCAAATTCTTTCGTCCAACGTAGGCGGCACGGCTACCCTTATCGGCGACCCCCCCAATATCATGATCGGCAGCGCCGTGGGACTTAGCTTTATGGATTTCATTTACAATGTAACGGGCGTGTCCATTTTGATTTTCTTTGTGGTGGTGGCGCTCTTGGTAGTTCTTTACGGCAAAGAGCTGAAAACTCAGCCGGAGCTCCAGGATAAGGTCATGCGCCTCGACGAAAAGAGCCAGATTTCCAATCCTTCACTCTTAAAGCGTTGCCTAGGGGTTATCACCTTCACCATTACGCTGTTTGTGTTGCACAGCACGTTGCATTTGGAAACAGCCACGGCGGCTTTGACCGGCGCAGGACTGCTCCTCCTCATCACCTACTCACGAAATGAGGGCATGATAGCCAAAGTTTTGTCTAAGGTCGAGTGGCTCGCCATATTCTTCTTTGCCGGGCTGTTCGTGCTGGTGGGCGCGCTGGTGGAAACGGGCGTTATCAAGATGCTGGCGGCAGAAGCCATCAAGATTACCAACGGCAACGAAAGCGCCACCGCCATGTTGATTTTGTGGATGAGCGCTTTTGCTTCGGCTTTCATTGATAACATTCCCTTTGTGGCCACGCTGATTCCCTTGATTCAAGACATGGGGCAGATGGGACTTTCTAATTTGGAACCTATGTGGTGGTCGCTGGCCTTGGGCGCGTGCCTCGGCGGCAACGGCACCCTTATCGGCGCCAGCGCCAACGTGGTAGTGGCCTCCATGGCTGCCCAACGCGGCAAACAAATCTCCTTCATCGGCTTCATGAAGATCGCCCTGCCGGTGATGGTTCTCACCATTATCATCAGCAATATTTATATTTGGTTGCGCTATTTGTGATTTTTAAAAAGGGGCTGTCGCACGATAATTACCGTGCGACAGCCCCAAATTATAGACAGCTCTTGTTTCAGGTTTTGCTGGCGCGAACTCGCATGACGAACCGGGGGAGCGCCATCAGCCGTCCGATACGCTTTGGTTGTAGCATACCTCGGAATAGCCACTCTAGGTGTACTCGTTGCATCCAGTGTGGCGCCCGTTTCATTACGCCGGCCATGACATCGAGAGTACCGCCTACGCCAATGGCTACCGGCACCTTGAGTTCCGCTAGGTGCCTTGCCAGCCATTTTTCCTGCTTGGGAACCCCTAGCGCCGCCAGCAAAATGTCGGGCTTTGCTTCCTTGATGGCGGCCACGACTGCCGCTTCGTTTTCCGGACGAAAATAACCGTCGCGTACTCCTACAATTTGGATGCCGGGGTAAAGCGCCTCGGCTTTTGCCTTAGCTTTGGCGGCCACGCCGGGGGCGGAACCTAAGAAATAAAACTTGTATCCCTTTTGCGGCGCTACGCCCATGAGATTTTGAGCCAGATCGTAGCCCGCCACCCTCTCGGGCATGGGATGTCCTAAGTGTCTGGCTGCCCATACGGTGCCGTCTCCGTCCGGCACCACCAGCGCCGCCTCATTCAAAATGTTTTTTAATTCTTCGTCATGGGTGGCGCGCATGATCATTTCCGCGTTGGCGGTGGCGATAATGACTCCGGCGCGAGTCCTGACGAAGTCCTCCACCTGCGCCACCGCCTCTGCCATGGTAACAGAATCTACCTGTACGCCCAATATATTTACTTTGTATGCCACGGAAACACCTTCCTGTCCAAAAAACCGCAAGCCTATACTTGCGGTTTTTTGGCGCGAAAATTTTTCAGTTCACAGCGTCCTTCAGGTATTTGCCGGCGCGGAAAGCCGGAGCCTTGTGGGCGCGGATGCGGATGTGCTTGCCGTTTAAGGGACTGCGACCGCGACGCGCGGCGCGTTTACGCACCTCAAAGGTGCCAAAACCGATGAGCTGCACTTTCTCGCCCTTCACCAAAGACTCCTTCACCGATTCCATGAAAGCCTCCAATGCCTTGGCGGCATCCTTCTTGGAAAGCTCCGTCTTGGCGGCCAACTTCCCCACCAATTCCGTTTTCGTCATGCCATTGCCTCCTTATGATTACACGTCTTCTTCCACATTGAAGAGGTGGTTCTTTTTCATCTTCGCGGCGTAGGGGAGGAGTTTGTCCAAAGTAGTGCGTTCCTTGGCGCCGTTCATGTTGGCCATGATAATTTCCTGCACGTCGAACTCTGCCAAGAGTTGCAGACTGGCGCCGGAGGGAATGTAAGGATCCTCCGTGTCCGCCACTACCAGCACGGCATCAAATTCTCGCTTACCGTCGGCGATTCCCTTAAAGAGAGCCAAAGCCTCGGCGTTGCAATACAGCCTTTGATCCCGATTATCGATGGTGCAACCGGTGTACAGAGTACCGTCCTCCGCCAGCGCACAAGCCCCCACCGCCAAGGCCGTATGTTCCACATACGCATTGCGCGTGGCCTCCATAGCCATCCGCAACATAGTATCCAGAATATCCTCATTCAACATGATTTTTCCTCCTAAGAATCATTTGGAAAACCATCTTTCATTCTTCAGCATATATTATACCACAAAAATAAAAATCCTGTTGCGCTATGAAAAAAATATTAGGGAAAAATGAACCGATGGTTTATAATGAAGCTAGCGGATTTTTTTCTGTGTCACATCATAGGAGGTTCACCCATGGATTTTTCTACCTATTTGAAGGAGTATCCCAGTGCCGACGGGCGGTTTGGTAAGTATGGCGGCGCTTATTTGCCGGAGAAACTGATACCGGCTTTTAAGGAAATTGCCGAGGCTTATCTTACCATTTGCCACTCCTCCCAATTTGTCAGCGAACTTAGACGTATTCGCCGGGAGTTTCAAGGACGCCCCACTCCCGTGTATCACTGCGAGCGGCTTTCGCGGAAATTGGGTCACTGCCAGATTTACCTGAAGCGAGAGGACTTAAACCACACCGGCGCCCATAAGCTGAATCACTGCATGGGTGAAGGTCTGCTCGCAAAGTTCTTGGGCAAAAAGCGCATCATCGCCGAAACCGGCGCCGGACAACATGGGGTGGCGCTGGCTACGGCGGCGGCTTTCTTTGGCCTTGACTGCACCATATACATGGGGGAAGTGGATATAGCCAAACAGGCTCCCAATGTGGCTCGCATGAAAGTCTTGGGCGCTAAGGTGGTGCCGGTTACCAGCGGCCTGAAAACCTTAAAAGAGGCGGTGGATGCCGCTTTTGAGGATTATTTGCAGAACTACGAGGACACCATTTACTGCATCGGGTCTGCCGTTGGCCCTCATCCCTTCCCCATGATGGTACGGGATTTTCAGACCGTGGTAGGCATAGAGGCCAGAGAGCAGTTTGTGGAGATGATGGGTTTCCTGCCGGATGTGGTAACGGCCTGTGTGGGCGGCGGCAGTAATGCCATCGGTATGTTCGTCCCCTTCCTTAATGATCCGGTGGAAATCGTGGGAGTGGAGCCTTTAGGACGTGGGCAAAAGACCGGCGACCACGCCGCCTCCATGACCTTCGGTAGTGAGGGTGTAATGCACGGCTTTGACAGCATTATGCTGAAAGATGGGGAGGGTAACCCTGCGCCGGTTTATTCCGTGGCCAGCGGTTTGGATTATCCCTCGGTGGGGCCGGAACACGCTTTCTTGCGCGAGGCCGACCGGGTGAAGTACGATTCCGTCACCGATGAGGAGGCCATTGACGCTTTCTTTAAACTGTCTCGTTACGAGGGAATTATTCCCGCCCTAGAAAGCGCCCACGCCGTGGCCTACGCCATGCGTCGCGCCAAAGAGAAGGGCGTCGGCTCCATTTTGGTGAATTTGAGCGGTCGGGGCGACAAGGATCTGGATTATGTCATCGAGCATTACGGCACCGGCGAAAATTATCGGGATTAATTTTTTTACGCAGGACAGGGAGGAAAGATTTATGAAAATTTGGCAACAGATTTTGGTGGCAGTGCTTGCGGTGTGTTGTTTCGTCGGCATTAACCCGGCTGAAGCGGCGCCCTCTTCGCCGGAGTGGGTGGCAAGCCTTGAGGCCGCCAAGGACGCGAAACAGATGGTGGTAGTGGCCGGAGTGAGCGGCGCGGCAGCCTCCATCTCCATGCATAACCGCGCCGAGGACGGCAGTTGGGAACAGATCATGTCCACTCCCGGCTTTATCGGGGTAAACGGCCTCGGTAAAGACAAAGAATGGAACGGCAAAACCCCCGTGGGCGTCTTTCATTTTAATCGCGCCTTTGGCCTCGCCGACGATCCCGGTTGCGCCCTGGATTATGTAAAGGTGGATGAAAATTATTACTGGTCGGGGGATGCCCGTCCCGGCATGAAGTATAATCAGTTGGTGGATATTCGGGAACTGCCGGCGCTGAATGTGGATGTCAGCGAACATCTGGTGTATTTTGCCGGTCGTTACGATTATTGCCTGAACATCAGCTATAACGAAGAAGGTGTGCCGGGGGTAGGCAGCGCCATTTTCCTCCAGTGCTTCGATAAGGCCATGCCCTTCACCGGCGGCGGCGTAGCCATCCCGGCGGATAAAATGCGCTTCGTCATGGAGAACGTGCAGCCGGATTGCGTAGTGGTTATTGATTCCTTAAATAATCTGGGCGGCAAGTTCTAGTGACGAAACAATTTGACTAAACTTAATACAAACCGTATAATCAAGGGCGTGTTCGCGGTCAGTGAAATTTACCGCGAAATTAAGGAGGAAAATTGATGATCGGTATCAAAAACGTAGTAGCTATCGTTTGCGGCGGCGGTCCGGCTCCGGGTATCAACGCCGTTATCTCTGCCGTTACCAACGAGGCCAATCGCCGGGGTTGGGACGTGCTAGGTATGTATGACGGGTTTTCTAGGCTCGCTCGCGGTGAGAAGAACTACATTCGCCTCGATTTTTCTAACGTGAGCCGCATTCATCTCACCGGCGGTTGCATTTTGAAAATGTCTCGCTTTAACCCCACCAAAAAGGAATCGGATCTCAGGACGGTGGTGGAAACCCTGACGGAACTGGGGGTCACCCATTTGGTGACCATCGGCGGCGACGACACGGCCTACAGCTCCACGGCTGTATCCGAGTACGCGCGCAACATGGGACGCACCATCAACGTGGTGCATGTTCCCAAGACCATCGACAACGATTTGCCCCTGCCGGAAGGGGTACCTACCTTCGGTTTTGAAACGGCGCGCGCTTTCGGTACCACCGAAATTCAAAACCTCATGGAAGACGCTCGCACCACCAATGACCGCTGGTATTTTACCATCGCCATGGGACGCACGGCCGGTCACTTGGCTCTCGGCATGGGGCGTTCCGCCGGCGCCGCCCTCACCATTATCCCCGAGGAGTTCCCTCAGGAACACATTCGCTTGCAGCAAGTGGTCGATATTATCACCGGCTCCATCGTGAAACGTCGTCTTACCGGGAAGAATTACGGCGTGGCGGTTATCGCCGAGGGCGTGATTGAGAAAATCGCCGAGGAAGATTTCAAGGCTTTGGGCGAAATAGTTTTGGACGAACACGGTCATATTCGCTACAGCGAGCTGGACTTCGGCGAAATTCTGAAGCAACAGGTTTTGGCGGAAGTAAAGAAACTGGGCTTTAAAATCGCCATCGTCGATAAGGAAATCGGCTACGAACTTCGTTGCACCGCCCCCATCGCCTATGATATAGACTATGCGCGTAATTTGGGCTATGAGGCCATGCAGTTCCTCTTTAGGGGCGACAGCGGCGCCCTCATTACCATTCAGGACAATCAGGCCGTACCCATGCGCTTCGAGGACATCCGTGACCCCAACACCGGAAAAACCAAGGTGCGGAAAGTGAATATTAACTCCGTTCACTACAAAATTGCCCGCGGCTTCATGATGCGCATCGAGCAGGGAGACTTAGAGGATCCTGGACTGGCTAACGCCTTCCGCATGGACACCCAAGAGTTCAAACAGCGCTACGGTTATCTCTTCGACGAGGAACCTAGTTTGTAATTTCTGATTTTCACCAGCAAAACTCCGTTGGGCTAAAACCTGACGGAGTTTTGTGCTTATGATACCCCAAAAGGAGCTGATGAGAAAATGGCGATAAAACTTTTTGTGACGGACTTGGACGGGACTTTGCTCCCGGCGGGAAAAGATGTGCCGGAGGCCAATCGATTAGCGGCGCAAAAAGCAGTGGCGCAAGGCGTGGTGGTGACGATAGCCACGGGGCGCATGTACAAAGCGGCGCTGCCGGTGGCCAAATCCCTAGAGGTGGATGTGCCGATTATTACCTTTAACGGAGCCTTGATAAAATCCGTGCAGGGTAAGGTGTATTATGCCTCCTATATCGCGCCGGAATTGGTGAGGGAAGCGCTGGATTTTTGCCGAAAGCAAGATTGGCATGTGAATTTGTACAGCGGCGACGAGCTTTACTACGCCGAACATAACCAGTACGCGCAGGAATATGAAATCAATCAGGCCATACATGGCGCCGCCATCGGCTGGGAAGGAATGCGCGCCAAGAGCGACGAAGTGGCAAAACTCCTCTCTATCGCGGACTCCCGGGAGGAAACCGACCGGCGCGTGGCCTTGCTCCAAGAAAAATTTGCCGGACGGCTTAACGTCTTTTCCTCCACGGATCACTATACGGAAATCGTAAATCCCGGAGTCACCAAGGCCAGCGGCATAGCCAGACTGGCGGAAAAACTGGGCGTAAGCATTGAGGAAACCATGGCCATTGGCGACGGCGATAACGATATTCCCATGCTCAAAGCCGTGGGCAAAAGCGTAGCCATGGGTAACGCCACCCCGGAGGTCAAGGCCGTTTGCGATTACGAAACGGACGTTTGCGAGGCGAACGGTTTTGCCAAAGCGATAGAGAAATATGTACTCGCCTAAAACCGTTGTCACCACCGGTCGCAAGTTTAGCAGCGAGACTTTATCCATCGCGCGAGAGTTGGCGAACCGTCTGGCGCTGCCATTGGTGAAACGAGGTCGCCGTTCCCTTGAGGAGCTACGGCAAGAGAGTGACGCGGCATTTATTCTCGTAGTCAAACAAGAAGGCTTGGTGCTGGAAACCACCGGGGGAGAATTCTTTTTTCATCCTAATCTGGCGCAGTTACGGCTAAAAAATTTGCGGCTGGGGCAGGGCGATCACTTGGTGGAGGCCATGGCTTTAGCTCCGGGCATGAGAGTTTTGGATGCTACCTTGGGATTGGCCACGGATGCCACGGTGGCATCCTTTGCGGTGGGGGCTGAGGGGAAAGTGACGGGACTGGAGTCTAGTCCCCTAATCGCGGCGGTGGTGTCTCACGGACTGAAGCATTTTAAGGCGGTGAATTATCCCTTGCAGGAAGCCATGCGAGGGATAGAGGTAATTCACACTGATTATCTGGCCTACCTGAAACAAACGCCGGACAAGACCTTTGACGCGGTGTATTTTGACCCCATGTTTCGCCATCCCTTCATGGCCAGCAGTCATTTGAATCCCTTGCGCTCGCTGGCCGACCATCGCCCCGTGAGTGGGGAGGCTGTCCGAGAAGCCTGTCGCGTGGCGAAAAGACGAGTTGTCCTGAAAGAAAGCTCCCACAGCGAGGAATTTCAACGCTTGGGCTTTACCAAGATAGTGGGGGGACGGTACAGCAAAATCCATTACGGGATAATCGAGGTGAGCCGGTGAAAAAAATAATCGCCAATGCCGATGATTTTGGTCGGCATGAACTCATTAACGCCGCCGTGCAAAAAGCGGTCAGGGAGGGGTGCCTCCGCTCCGCCACCTTGATGCCGGGGGGTGTGGCCTTTGCCGGGGCGGTAAAGCTAGCCAAAAACGAAAAAAATTTGGGCGTGGGAATCCATTTCACTTTGGTAAACGGCAATCCCATCTTGCCAAAGGAAGAAATTCCTTCACTGGTTGACGCGAACGGCTTGTTTTATGACAGCTATAATATTTTCGTCAAGCGTTACCTATTGGGAAAAATTTCTTTGGAGGAAGTCAAAAAGGAACTGGCCGCCCAGCTAAATAAAATAGAGGGCGCCGGACTAAAACTCACCCACGCCGACAGTCATCAGCATATGCACACCCTGCCCGGCATTAACGCCATTGTCATCGAGCTTGCCGCCAAGGCCGGGATTAAAGCCATACGCATCCCAAAGGCACCGCTTTTCACCGGTAATTTTGGCGGAGTAGGGCAACTTATCGGGCGAGTAGGCTTGTGGACTCTTTCCGCTCTCATCGCCCAAAAAGCCAAAGCCGCCGGACTCCGAACTCCCGAGCATTTTGCCGGTATCGTGGCCGGGGAGGCAGTGAGCGAGGCGGCCTTGTTAAACATTATTGATAACCTGCCGGAGGGCGTAACGGAAATCATGCTCCACCCCGGCACGGACAACGCCGTCTTGCAACGGGATTGCGCTTGGAAACATGACTTTGTGGCGGAGCTTACGGCCTTGACTTCCACAAAAGTGCAACAAAAGTTAGCCGAAGGACAGGTAGCGGTTGTAAATTTTGAGGAGCTTGGGCGCGGTTAGTTACGGCGCTTCACTCAAGCAACAACTCCTCTCCGGGGCTCGACAGCAAAATGTTAGTTTCCACCACGGAAAGCCCTTTCTCTATGGCGGTGATGACCTTTGCAGATAATTTCTTTTTACCGAGAAGGGAAGAACAATAATGAAAAAAGCACTGGTACTGCTGCTTATGGTGTGTTTGTGTATGCTTACGGCTTGCGGCCGGGAGGCCTCACCTGATAATTTGAAGGTCATGCTGGGGTCTAACGTGATGACCCTCGATACCGCTCAGGCTCGGGATTCGGCTTCCTTTGAGCTGATTGCCGATTGCCTTGATGGACTGACTCAGCTTTCAGCGGAGGGAAACGCCGTTCCGGCTCTGGCCGAAAGTTTCGAGGTGTCGCCGGATGGGAAAACCTATACCTTTCACTTGCGCGACGCTAAGTGGGCTAACGGCGACCCCGTTACTGCCGCTGATTTTGTCTTTGCGTGGCGCAGGCATTGCGCGGATTCCGGGGAGTATTCGTATATGATGGGTTCCACCGTGGCTTGCGTGAAAAACGCCGACGCGGTCATTAAGGGCGCTGACCCTGCTACTTTAGGGGTTTCGGCTCCCGATGCCAAGACTTTCGTGGTGGAGTTGGAGGCGCCCGTGTCCTTCTTCCCCTCGCTGATGGCCTTTCCCAGTTTCTACCCCATTAACGAGAAATTTTATAACGGTCTTAAACCCGGCACCTACGGCACCAGCCCCGAAACTTTTCTGGCGAACGGCGCCTTTGCCCTGCAAGAATACCTGCCGGGTACCGCCAATATTCGGCTGAAAAAGAACGAGACATACTGGGATGCGGCGCGCGTTTCTTTGCCGGAACTTACTTATCAGGTGGTAGGCTCCTCGGACAATGCCCTTACGGCCTTTAAAAACAACACCCTGCAAATGGTGCAAATCTCCGGCAATCAAGTGGAACATGTGAAAAAGGATCCGAAGCTCGCGCCAAACCTTAAAGCCGTGGCGGCAGGTTCTTTAAATTATCTTTCCTTTAACCAAGACCCGAAGAATCACCATGCCGGGGCGCTGGCCAACGTGAATTTGCGCCTTGCCCTCTCCCACGCCGTTGATCGGGAATCCTTGGTGAATAACTACGTCATGGACGGCTCGGAGGCCACTTATACGGCTGTTCCTCGGCAGTTCGCTCCCAATGCCGACACCGGCGAATTTTTCTCCGCCGACCAACAGAAATTTGCCGCTTGGGTGAGCTTTGATACGGAAAAGGCGCGCTCTTACCTCGCGAAAGCCAAGGAAGAATTGGGGCAGGAGACTTTTGACCTAGAGCTTATTTACGCCAGCGATGCCGGTGATACCGGCGTGAAAGTGGTACAGGCGCTTAAGGCGCAACTTGAAGAGAATTTACCCGGCGTGACCATTGCCCTGCAACCCAGTCCCAAGGCGGAGTATCTCAAAAATATTACTTCCAATAATTATGATCTGGCTGTCACCAACTGGGTGCCGGATTACGATGACCCCATGACCTTCCTAAACCTCTGGACAACCGAAGGGTGCAAGACCGGCGAGCAGTGGAGCAACGCCGAGTACGACCGAATCATCGCCGAATGCAGTACCGGGGAGCTGGCCGCCGCTTATGCCGCACGTTGGGAGGCCATGTACCGGGCGGAGCAAATTCTTTTGGAAAACGCCGTCATCGCTCCCCTTTACACCAACGTCAACGCGGTCTTGATAGCCGATAACGTCACCGGCATCGAATTTCACGCCGCCGGAGTGGATCACGTCTATAAAGACGTTAAGTTGAAGTAAACACGCGCTAAACCAAAACCCGTGCAGAATCTCAAGGGACTGCACGGGTTTTTGGCCAAAAAATATTGTTCGCGCGGCGGTTTTATTTGTGCTATAATTCTGCTGTCTTTATAATTTTAATGATACTCTGGATAATGAGGTGAGCTGGACTTGCGAAAATTTCTAAAGCAAATGATAGTCGTGGGCTTGACCTGCGCGGTATGGGGAAGCGGCGGCCTGTTGGCGGAGGCTTTGCCGCCTACCATGTCGGCCGGGGAACTCAAAACCGGCATGACCGGCACCGGCTACACGGTATTTGATTCCAGCGGCGAGGTGCAGCCTTTCCAAGTAGATGTTATCGGTATTACCGATACGGGCAAGGGTGCCGATCGTCGCATTATGGCCAAGGCATCCGGCGCGAACGTGGAGGCCAGCCGCGGCGTGTTGCAAGGGATGAGCGGCTCCCCTATTTATATAGATGGGTACTTAGTCGGGGCGCTTTCTTACGGCAACGCCATCGATGCCTACACTTTTTTTATCACCCCCATCGGCGATATGCTGACCCTGTGGAATCACCCCGACAACAAAAATAAAACCCAGATAAGCAACATAGATTTAAAACAGGTGGCGGAGGATCGCGCCAAGGCTGCCGAACAAGATAAGGAAAAAGAAGCTAAAGCTGAGAATAGTGACCCCAAGGGAGAGGAGAAGCTCGCTGCCGATACTGCCAAAGAAAAATCTGCTAAGACGGAGAAAGTAGCCGCCTCAAAGGACAATGAGACGACAGTTGCCGACGAAAATAAGGACGCGGCAGAGCCTAGCAAAAAAGAAACTGCCGATACGGCGCCAAATACAGCGGAAAATCCCGAGAAGCCCTCTATTGACCTCACCAAGGACATTATCCCCGGGGAGGAAAAATCCCTGTGGTATTTCGGCGGTTTTGGTGAGACGGATTTAACTTTCCTGCGAGAAAACGTGACTGCTTTGAATTGGGAGGGGATTACTCCCTTGGCGTTGCCTGCGACGAGGGGAGGCGCCGCTACCGATTATCAGGCGGCTTTGGAGCCGGGCAGCCCCGTGGGCGTGGCTTTGGTGTGCGGCGACTTCTTTGTGGGCGCTACGGGGACGGTGACGGCGGTGGAGGGCAATCGTATCTTGGCCTTCGGCCATCCCTTTACCCATAGGGGCAACGTGAATTATTTCATGTTGGACGCAGCGGCGGTGGGTACCATTGGAGGTTACGGCGCCGGGATGCGCATCGCCAATCCGGGAAAAATCATCGGCCGCGTGAATCAGGACAGGGAGTATGGCATCTCCGGCATCATCGGGCGCTACCCTTCGGTGGTTCCCATGCGCGTTAGCGTCACCGGTTTAAATCAGGAGGAGGCCGCCCCCCAAGTTTATCACACCAGCATCGCCTACGACGAAACGGTTTTACCGCAACTCAGCGCCGGCATCGCCTACGCCTCTATGAATCGCGCCTCGGATCGTGAAGGAGAAGGCACCGCCAAGGTACATTTCGTCATTCGCACCGACGCAGTGGAAGATGGCAAGGTAGAGCGCAGCAATATGTACTACAATCTGGCCGACGTGGGTCAGGTGGCTGTTTTGGAACTGGCTAAAGCCCTGAACGTTATTTGCACCAATACGGAACGGGAGGCGGATATTTTAGACGTGCAGGTGGAGGTGGCCGTGGACGGTATCCGTAAGACCGCCTCCCTTGTCACCGCCGTGCCGGAAAAAGCCAAGGTAAAACCCGGCGAAACCGTGAATATTAAGGCTACCATCCAACCTTTCCGTCAGGAAAAGGAAACGGTGGTCATTCCCTATACGGTACCCAAGACACAGCGAGTGGGTACCATGCAGCTGGATGTCAGGGGAGGCGGTTTCGTGCCGGTTAACGCCCTGCAACTGTTGCAACAGCAGGGAATAACCGTGGCCGGCGACGACAGCGCTAACCGCACCATGCAGGAAAGACTGAAAGAGCTGACCGTGGCCGGCATGAACAATGAGATTATCGTAGCCCCGGGAGCCGCCCCGGCTCTCACCGAAAAGGAGCAGAAAAAGCTCATTAGCGAAAGCCTCAGGGCGTCGGCCGAGGCCGCCAAAAAGAAAAGTCAAGCTCGCAAGGTAAATCTCTTAGGGCAAAACCCGGCAGAGGGAGAAAATAAACCCGGCGAAGCGAAAATCGCCACCGATTACGTCATCGACAATGTGATTCACACCACTTTGCAGGTGGTACGTTAAATATTTTTTCGTATGCTTCGCCATGGCAGACGGCTGTGGCGGAGCTATTTTTTTCTTGTCAGGGCGAGAATATAATGCTAAACTAACCCTTGTTTGTGAAAAGGAAAAGTAACCAAACTTTTACCGAAGAGGGTTTTGATAGCAGCATGGAAAAATTGATAATAAACGGTGGACGCAGGCTAACGGGAAGAGTGAAGATCAGCGGCGCCAAGAACGCCGTTCTGCCTATAATAGCCGCCTCCCTTTTGGGGCAAGATAAACCCAGCGTTCTGGACGATGTGCCGGCTTTAGAGGATGTTTATACCATCGCCGCAGTTTTGCGGCAACTCGGCGTGAAGGTGGAGTATAGCGAAGGGTTGCGACAAATGACGGTTGACAGCACCGCCATCGGCAGTACCGAGGCGCCTTACGATTTGGTGCGCCGGATGCGCGCTTCTTTCCTAATTATGGGGCCTTTGCTGGCGCGAGAGGGGAAGGCCAAAATTTCCCTGCCGGGAGGTTGCGCCATCGGTACTCGTCCCATTGACCTCCATCTTAAAGGTTTTGCGGCTCTGGGCGCGGAGATAAATATCGGCCACGGTTTTATCGAGGCGCTGGCTCCCCAAGGTCTTAAAGGGGCGAAAGTGTATCTGGATTTTCCCAGCGTGGGCGCCACGGAAAATATTTTAATGGCGGCATCCATGGCCGAGGGACAGACCATTTTGGAAAACCCGGCGCAGGAGCCGGAGATTGTTGATTTGGCGAACTATCTCAACGTCATGGGCGCTAAGGTGCGCGGCGCCGGCACCAACGTCATCAAAATCGACGGCAGGCCGAAACTTACGGGACGCGATTACACCATTATCCCCGACCGCATCGAGGCCGGAACTTACATGGTGGCGGCGGCCATGACCAAAGGCGACGTCTTCATCGAAAACGCCATCAGCGAACATTTGAAACCGGTTATCGCCAAACTGAAAGAAGCCGGCGTCACTTTGGCGGAGGCGGTGGATGGTATTCGCGTCACCTGCGACCATGACCTCAAGGCGGTGGATATAAAGACCATGCCTTACCCCGGTTTCCCTACGGATATGCAAGCCCAGTTCATGGCCATGCTGGCCATAGCCAAAGGTACCGGTTGGGTGACGGAGACGGTCTTTGAAAACCGCTTCATGCATGTGGATGAGCTGAAACGCATGGGCGCCAACATCAAAATCGACGGCCGCACGTCCTTTGTCACCGGGGTGAATATGCTCACGGGTTGCCAAGTAAAGGCCACGGATTTGCGCGCCGGGGCGGCCATGGTGCTGGCCGGTTTAGTGGCCGAGGGCGAAACACAGGTGGGCTACATTCACCACATCGACCGGGGTTACGATAATCTGGTGGAAAAGTTGGTGGGGCTGGGCGCCGACATCAAACGAGTGGACAAGTAACAAGAAAAAGAGCTTGGGACATAGGTTCCAAGCTCTTAAATATATGGGGGAAGGACGGATGGCGGAAAAAAATAAAGACGGTCTCGATATGCTGGAGGGTTCCCTTTGGGATAAGCTGATATTTTTTGCCCTGCCGCTGGCGCTGACCGGGGTCTTGCAACAGCTTTTTAATGCCGCCGATGTGGCGGTGCTGGGACAGCTGGTGGGGAAAAACGCCATGGCTGCCGTGGGGAACAATATTTCCCTCATCGGGCTGTTGGTCAATTTGTTTCTGGGGCTTTCCCTAGGGGCTAACGTGGTTATCGGGCAAAATCTTGGCGCTAAACGCATGGCCAAAGTTCATGCCGCCGTGCATACGGCTTTTTTGCTGGCAGTGGCTACCGGTATCGGCATTGCCCTCTTGGGAGAAGCGCTCACCGCCCCCATTATGGATTGGATGGCGGTGCCGACAGACGTGCGTTCCATGGCGGAAGGGTATCTCAGGATTTATCTCCTAGGGATGCCGGTAATCGGCCTGTTTAATTTTGAAGCCGCCATTTTCAGAAGTCGCGGCGACACGAAAACACCCTTGTGGGCTTTGGCGGTGGCCAGCATCGTCAACCTAGGGCTGAATATCTTTTTTACCATGACAATGGGCTGGGGCGTAGAAGGCATCGCCGGTGCCACCGTCATCGCCAATGCCATCAGCGCCGGTATCTTGCTTTACGCTCTGTGTCATACCAATACGGTAATTCACATCGACCTGAAGGATATGCACCTTGACCGGCATTGTTTAAAAGAAATTGTGCGGATAGGCTTACCGGCTGGGATTCAGGGCATGGTGTTTTCCTTGTCGAATCTATTGATACAGGCGGCCATAAACAGCTTGGGCGCGGATGCCATGGCGGCCTCGGCGGCGGCTTTTACCGTGGAGATAAACGTCTTTTGCATCATCAGCGCTTTCAGCCAAGCCACCACTACTTTTGTCAGCCAGAATTACGGAGCCGGAAATTTGGCTCGTTGCAAACGGGTTACTTGGGTAGCCATGCTTTTAAATACGGCCTTTATGGGAGCGCTGGCGATTTTCATCCTCATTTTTGCCGCCGAGCTTTTGTCCTTCTTTAACGCCGATCAGGCGGTGGTCGCCTTGGGCATAACTCGTCTGTGGTATGTGGTGGCGCCGGAGGTTATTAACGTGGTGATGGAAGGGGTTTCGGGAGCTTTAAGGGGCTACGGCATTTCCCTGCCGCCGGCGCTGATTACCTTGGTGGGCATCTGCGGCATTCGCATTACTTGGGTCTATACCATTTTTCAGTGGGAACCGACCTATGCCACCCTTATGGCCGCCTATCCCGTCAGCTGGGTGGTGACAACGATTCTGTTGGTGCTGGCCTACCGCTCTTATATGAAGCACCTGAAGGTGATTCGCTTATGATAAGCCCTCGCATATCCGGCGGCAGGGGCGCGGTTACGACAATTTCCTGCCCGGTGACGGGGTGAGTGAAGGCGATTTTTACGGCGTGGAGAGCTTGCCGGGAGATTAGTTTCCGCTCGCCGCCGTAAAGATCGTCCCCCAGCAGGGGATGACCCAAGTGAGATAGATGTACCCTTATTTGGTGCGTGCGGCCGGTTTCCAGTCGCAATTTTAAGAGGCTAAACTCCCCCGTTGTCCACAGGGTTTCGTAGTGGGTTATCGCCGGTTTTCCCTCCGGGGTGATACAGCGACAAATGATGCTTCGAGGATCGCGTCCGATGGGGGCGTCGATGACGCCGCTTTTAGGCGTAGGGGTTCCCGTTACCAGCGCCAAATACTCGCGTTGAAATTTTTTCGCGCCGTGGGGGGAAAGTTGGTAGTGAATCTGGGGAGCTTTGGCGATTAACACCAGCCCGGAGGTATTTCTATCCAAACGATGTACCGGGTGGAAGGCGGCGACCTCGCCTCGTTCCTTATAATGCCACAGGACGGCACTCGCCAGCGTCCCGGAAATTTCTTGCCGCGTAGGATGCACCAGCTGCCCGGGCGGTTTATTTACCACCAGCAAAAATTCGTCCTCGTAGCGCACCTCCAGCGGCAAATTTTCCGGCCACAGATAGTCGGCGGTCTTAATGGGAAGTTCGTAACTGATAATGTCGCCCCCTTTTACCATGGCCAAGGCCGGATTTACCCAGAGATCGTTTAAGCGAAACTCCTCGCTGTGTTTGATTTTTTTCCACAGGTTAGTGGAAACGCCTACTTGCCGTCGCAAAAAATCCTTGAGGGGCTGGGGCGGCGCGGATGCCGGTACGGTGTAAACGCTTTTGGCGGTAGGCTTTGGCATGATAATTCCTCCCGTTTGATTAGATTCGGCTTTATGATAGCAGAATACGGGCGATAAGCAAATTTTTTTGGGGACTCCCCAATTTTGACGTTTCGTTTATTTCGTTATAAGATAAGGGGCAAAAATACACGGAGGAATCCTTATGCACCAATATATTGCCTACATCGGCGATTTCCCCTTGCGCAGCTATGGCCTCGTTATTTCTTTAAGCATCGTTCTCGCCACCGGCGTGGGTTATTTTTTTGCCAAGCAGGACGGTCGCGGCTATGAAAAACATATTGTGGATATGGGGATATACTGCGGTATCGCCGGACTTTTGGGGGCAAGACTGTGGGATGTGTTTTTCTTTGACTGGCATTATTATTCAAGCCACCTGACGGAAATATTGAACGTGTGGCAGGGGGGCATGGCTATCCAAGGGGGCATCATCCTCGGCTCTCTCACGGGCATAGTTTATACCAAAAAACAAGGGCTGGACACTTGGCATTTGGCCGATATTTTGGCGCCGGCCATTATTTTGGGGCAAGCTTTGGGACGCTGCGCCAATCTCCTAAACGGCGACGCTTTCGGGGCGCCCACCGGCGGACAATTTGGACTTCTCTATCCCGTGGGTACGCTGGCGCAGCAAACTTACGGCGCCCAGCCCCTCTGGCCGGCGGAAGTTTGGGAGGGGCAGCTGGATATGGTAATTTTTGCCCTGCTCCTTATGTATCGGGCGACCGACCACCATCAGGGGCAATGCTTTGCCCTTTATGTCATGCTGTACTCGCTGGCCAGATTCTCACTGGAATTTTTCCGAGGGGATTATACCGAGCCGGTCTTGAGTATTTTTAAAAGCGCCCAAATGACCAGCATCATCGCTTTTTCCCTAGCCGCCGTCGCTTTTCTCTACCTGCATTTTTCCCATAAGGCCAAGGATGAAGAAGACCCGGTGGGACTGCCTCCCATTATCGCCGCCACTCGCAAGCGGACTAAAAAATCGGGATGATCAATCGAGGTAATGACGCGTGAAAAAATCTCTGCCTATTAAGTATTTAATTTTACTGGACATTGTACTCTCTTGCGGTATGACCGCTTACCTGATAAGCGACGATATATCTGTTTTATCGGCCTTGGATATTCTCTTGACGATTTTTATTGCCGCCTGTCCCTTGCCCTTGGCTTTAGCCGCTCCTTTGGCGCTGTGGCTCGGAAAAAGACGGGGGCGGCGCCAAAATATCCTCTTTAGGCGAGGCCAGTCGCTGGCGGTGCTTTGTCAAGTGAATACCTTGGTGCTGGGCAAAAACGGCACCATCACCGACGGGGCGCCTTACATTACGGATCTCGTTCCCGAAGGAGTGAGCCAAGGACATCTTTTGGCCTTGGCCGCCTCTGCCGAGCAAAATTCGTCGCACCCGGTAGCCAAAGCCATTTATAATACGGCGTTGGATCGCCATTTGCGGCTCCAGAGGATTTCCGCCTGTAACGAAATACCCGGTTGCGGCGTGGAGGCCATTATGGGTGGCAATCCGGTGCGCGTGGGCAGCGCTCAATGGATACAGCGCGAAGGTTTTAAGATGACCGCCAGCCTCTTGACAAAAATCGATCAGCTGGCCTATCACGGCAAAATGACTACCCTTGTTACCAACGGTAAATATACGCGCGGCCTTATCGCCCTAGAGGATAATATTAGGCCGGAAACCACGTCGGCCATTCATCGCTTGCAACGCCAAGGCCTAAAGGTAATGATGCTGACGGGGGACAGTCAGCGCACGGCGGCGGCCATTAAACGCCTTACGGAAATTGACGACGTGCGTTCCGACCTTACGCCGGAACAAAAGGCGAGGGAAATTCAGCTGATGCGCGCCAAAGGGCAAGTGGTGGCCATGGCCGGGAACATGGCTCGCGATCAAGAAGTTTTTGCCGTGGCGGATTTAGCGGTGGAAATCGTAAATTCCGCGCCGCCCGCCGAGAATAATTCGCCCCTGCCTACTAATTGGTACGAACCGCCGGAGGGTCAAGCGGAAATAGCGGCTGCGCCTATGGAGGAAAATTTGCCGGAGGCGCCTGCCGAGACAGCAGAAGAATTGCCGCCGAAAAATAATCAACCGCCGCTGACAGCTTCTGCTCATGTGGCTGACCTTTCCTTGCCCAACGGCCTAGGGGATCTTTTACCGGCGCTTCATTTAGCTAGGCAAGCCCAAAAAATAGTGAAACAAAATAAGCGCGTCGCTTATTTAACTTGGCTTCTTGTAATTCCACCCACTTTGGGGGCTTTAGCGCCTTTAGGTCTCCCCTATCCTTCGTTAGAAATGGTAGTGGGAGCGGTAGCTGTCTCTTCCGGGATTATTCTCCTAAATTCTTTGCGAATGCGCTGAGATTTTTTGTAGCAAATTGTGAAGAATGGCAGGAATTTGGGAATCTACGGCGAAGTGTAAACACGGAATCACTGTAATGACTTGAGGTATTTTATTTTTATTATAATCGAGGAGGATTTATCATGGACAAGCAGGAAAACAATGTGATCGTACCTAAAAAGGATGCCAATTTGGGAGCGGTGCGCATTGCCGACGAAGTGGTAAGCATTATCGCGGGACTGGCCGCCACCGAAATCGAGGGTATTGCCGGCATGAGCGGCGGCCTTGTGGGCGGTATCGCGGAAATGCTGGGACGGCGCAACTTCGCCAAGGGCGTGAAGGTGGAAGTGGGCGAACGCGAGGCGGCTGTTGACCTTTACATTATTGTGAAATACGGCGTGCGTATTCCCGACGTGGCTTTGGCGGCGCAGGAAAACGTCAAGCAGGCCATTGAGACCATGACCGGGCTGTCGGTGATCGAGGTCAATGTTCATGTGCAGGGTGTCGGCTTTCCGGAGGAAGAGCCTCGCGAAGAAGAGGTTCGCGTCCGCTGAGGAAAGAGGCTTAATCTATGGGGATTATCAATCGTTTTTTGTGGCTGATTACCGCCGTCATGTCTCTCGCTGTAGGGGCTGTGACGGCGGCGGTGTGGCTAAATCTAGTGCCGGAGCCTTGGTGGCTTAACGAGTGGCACTACGCCTTAACCAGATCCGAAACCATAATGGTCATCGCCCTTTATTTTCTCTTGAATCTGCACCTTTTGGCTTGCGCCCTGTCCGGTAGCCAGAAAGAGGAAGTCGCCCCCAAAGAGTTTGTGATACTCAAGGGAGCTTACGGGGAAACGAAGGTGGCTGCCGCCGCCATTACCGCCGTTATCGAAAGAGTAGCCACCTCGGTAATGACGGTGCGAGAAGCTAAGGCCGAGATTGCATCCGATGCAAAGAATGAAGCGGTTCCCATTAGGGTATTGCTGAAACTTACGGTTCTCACAGAGGCCAATGTTGAGGATATTTCGCGGCAGGTCATGGAAGCGGTGCAAGCTCAACTCAAGCAGAATTTGGGGATGGACAAGGTGCCGGTAGCCATTACCGTCACCGGTATATCCAACGCTCCCGTGGAAAAACGACGGGTCAAGTGAGGTGCGGTCATGCAAGAGGAATTGAAAGAGCTGATCGTAAACATTTTGCGCCGTCATCGCGGCAAGGCTTTTGGGACTTTGCTGGGGCTTTTCGTGGGGCTGTGCGTGCTGGTTTTTGGCTTTTTCCAAACGGCTTTCGTGGCGTTGTGCGGCCTGTTCGGCCTCTTTATCGGCGTGAAGCTGGACGATGAGGAAGATTTTTGGGCGTCGCTACAGAAATATCTGCCGGAAAGATTTCAGCGGTGGTAGGGTCGCTTTGGGCAAGTGAGGAAGGTTTTTTATGAGTCGCAGTCAGGCGAGGGAGACAGCCTTGCAAGCCTTGTTCCAGCTGGATTTAAACCACGGGCAGGAGGGCGAGGCGGCCATGTATGAATCCTTGGCCTTGGATACGGCCGTAAGCGAGGCGCAAGGCGAGCTTACCGAGCAAGATACGGCATATCTTACGGCCGCAGTTCGCGGTACGCGTCGGCAGCTTGCCGCCATCGACGAGCTGATAGCCGCTGCGGCTAAAGGCTGGCGCCTGGAACGGATGGCTACGGTTGACCGCAATGTTTTGCGGTTGGCCGTTTACGAAATGCGGTTCGGCGAAGAACAGCTCAAAAAAGGTATCGCTATAAACGAGGCGGTGAATCTGGCCAAGAAGTATGGCACGGATGATTCCGGCCGCTTCGTCAACGGCATTTTGAGTACCATTGCCAGATGATTCACGGCAAGTGCCAGACGGTGAGTCTGGCCTTTTCTTATAAAGGGGGAACCAATGGCCATTCACAGCGTCAGCGAAGTGACGAAGTACATCAAGGAAAAATTCTCCCGGGACGCGGCCTTGCAAGGAATCCTCCTGCGCGGCGAAGTTTCTAATTTCAAACGCTACCCTTCGGAACATTGTTATTTTACGTTAAAAGATGCCGGCGCCGCCCTAAAGTGCGTCATGTTTAAAAGCCGCGCTAGGTATCTGAAATTTGTCCCTAGGGATGGGATGCAAGTCATCGCCGAGGGACGCATCGAGGTCTATGAGCGAGACGGGGTTTATCAGCTCTATGTGGATAGTTTGGCGCCGGAGGGAACCGGGGCTTTGGCCATGGCCTTTGCCCAACTGAAAGAGAAACTTACGGCGGAAGGACTCTTTGCGCCGGAACACAAGCAGCCTATCCCCCCTTTTCCTCGCTGTATCGGTGTCGTCACTTCTTCTGCCGGCGCCGTCCTGCGCGATATTTACCGGGTGTCGAAAAGGCGTTTTCCCGGCGTTAAACTGGCGCTTTACCCGGTGGCGGTGCAGGGAGAAGGGGCGGCGGAGCAAATTGCCGCAGGTATCGCATTCTTTAACGCCAAATACCCGGTGGATGTACTCATTGTGGGCAGGGGCGGCGGCTCCTTGGAAGATTTGTGGGCTTTTAACGAAGAAATTGTGGTTCGCGCCATTTTCGCTTCTAAGATACCGGTGATTTCGGCGGTGGGTCACGAAACGGATTTTACCTTGGCGGATTTCGTCAGCGACCTCAGAGCCGCTACGCCTTCCCAAGCGGCGGAACTGGCGGTGCCGGATAGAGCAGATTTAATCAGACAGGTGACTTCTCTTACCTCGCGCCTCACGGCGATTTCGCGGCGGCAGTTAGAGGCCAAGCGTCATCGTCTGCTGGCGGCCAGCCAAAGTTTTGTATTCACTCGGCCGGAACGCTTGCTGGAAAGCAAACAACAGCGGTTGGACATGGCTAGGATACAACTTTTGCAACTGGCGAAGTCTCAGCTGAGTAGCAAGCGACATCGTTTGGACTTGGCCTTAAAGAAGCTGGATATGCTAAGTCCCACGAGAGTTTTGCGTCGCGGTTACGCCGCGCTTGAGGATGAGGGCGGCAAACCGATACATAGCGTAAGTCAGCTGGCGGTGGGGGATATTTTGGGTTTAATTTTAACCGACGGCCGGATAAGGGCGCGAGTGGCAGAAAAATAAAGGACGGCAGGATAATGGCCAGAAAAAAAGAACCGATCTCGGAGGCAACCTTCGAGGAGTCCTTGGCGAATTTAGAGGCGATAGTAAAAAAGCTGGAAGCCGGGGAGGCTAACCTAACGGATTTAATGCAAAGTTACGCCGAGGGCGTGGAACTAGCCAAGCGTTGTCTAACCGAGCTGGAAAAAGCCGAAAAGGCCATGGACATCGTGGTGGGCGAGGATAGTGGCAAAGTAACGGAAAAAGAACTCATTATCGAGGAAACAATATAAATAAAAATCTATTAAGGGGTGCAGGGGAAATTATTTCCCCTGCAAAAAAGGGAGTGAGGGCAGTGGGAGATGAATGGCAACGGGAGTGGACGAGGCGGCAGGAACTTTTAGAGAATCATCTTTTGCAAGAATTAGGTCGCGGTGGGGTGATGAGCGAGACCCTCTACGATTCCATGAAATACAGTTTAATGGCCGGAGGGAAGAGATTGCGCCCCATTATGCTCATGGCGGCGGCGGATGCCGTAGGGGGCAGGGGGGATGATTTTGTTACCACCGGGTGCGCCATTGAAATGATCCACACCTACTCACTGATTCACGACGACCTGCCGGCCATGGATAACGACGATTATCGCCGGGGAAAACTCACCAATCACAAGGTCTTTGGCGACGGCATAGCGGTGCTGGCCGGAGATGCTCTGCTGACTTTGGCCTTTGAGGTGATGACTCGGCAGGAAAAAGCCACGGACGCGATGATCGTCACGGTGGTAAAAGAGATGAGCGCAGCCGCCGGCGCTAACGGCATGGGAGGCGGACAAGTAGTTGATTTGGAGTCCGAGGGAAAACAAATCGACATGGAAACCCTGCGGCGGATGCATATGGGGAAAACCGGGGCTTTGTTTAGAGCGGCCATTCGATGCGGCGCCATTTTGGCCGGAGCCGACGAAGCGAAACTCAAGGCACTCACCACCTATGCGGATAAGTTTGGCCTCGCCTTTCAAATCACCGACGACATACTGGATTTTACGGGGGATGCGGCGGTAATCGGCAAACCCGTGGGCAGCGACGAACGGAATCATAAATCCACCTATGTAACTTTGACCTCGCTCGCAACGGCGCAAAATTTGGCGCAAGAAACGGTGGCAGAGGCGGTGGCGGCCTTAAAAGATTTTGGCGGCGAGGCGGATTTTTTGCGAGAGCTGGTGGCCTATCTCGTAACGCGGAAAAAGTGACGGGTGAAGACAGTGAAGCGAATATTGGAACTAATTGACAGCCCGGCCGAGTTAAAGAGATTGGGCGTGGCTGAGCTTACGCGACTCGCCGCCGAACTTCGCGAGTACATTATCGCCGTGGTGTCGCAAAACGGAGGGCATTTGGCGCCCAGTTTGGGGACGGTGGAGCTGACCTTGGCGCTCCACAGCGTCTATAACTCGCCGCGAGATAAAATCGTGTGGGACGTGGGACATCAAGCCTACGCCCATAAAATTCTCACCGGGCGGCGAGAAGCATTTCGGAATTTGCGCCAAAAGGACGGGATCACCGGTTTTCCCAAACGCAAAGAATCCCCCCACGACGCTTTTGGGGTTGGCCACGCCAGCACCTCCATTTCGGCGGCCTTGGGACTGGCCATCGCGCGAGATCTCAGGGGAGAAAAAAGTCACGTTGTAGCCGTCATCGGCGACGGCGCCCTCACCGGCGGCGAAGCCTTTGAAGCCTTGAATCATGCCGGGGATTTGGGCAAAAATTTGGTGGTAGTCCTAAACGACAACGCCATGTCCATTGACAAAAACGTGGGCGCCCTCTCCGAATATCTGTCCCAAGTGCGCTTAACCCCCAAGTATATCAAGGCCAAACGGGACGTGGAGAGCCTTATTTTAAGTATTCCCCACATCGGGGACAGGGTTTTGCGGACGGCCAGCCAAATAAAAGACGGGGTGCGCTCCGCTCTCATTCCCGGTTCCCTGTTTGAGGAAATGGGGTTCCACTATGTAGGGCCTTTGGACGGTCACAATATCGAACTAATGCTGGAGGTTTTCGCCAAAGTTCGGAGCATGACGGGGCCGATCTTGGTACACGTTCATACCAAGAAGGGCAAGGGGTATCTGCCGGCGGAAATTTCCCCCGACGCTTTCCACGGCATCGGCGCTTTTGAAGTGGCTACCGGCAAGGCCGTTAAAAGCTGTACAGTCCCCACCTATACCCAAATATTCGGGGATACCTTGGTGGAATTGGGTGAGAAAAATGAAAAGCTGGTGGCCATTACGGCGGCTATGCCTACTGGTACCGGCCTTAAAAAATTCGGCGAGCTTTTTCCCCAGCGTTTTTTCGACGTGGGTATCGCCGAAGAACACGCGGTGACTTTGGCCGCAGGGCTTGCCGCCGGGGGAGCGCGGCCGGTGGCGGCCATTTACTCCACTTTTTTGCAACGCGCCTACGACCAGATTCTCCATGACGTGTGTCTGCAAAATTTGCCGGTGACGCTGTGTTTGGACAGAGCCGGAATCGTCGGCGAAGACGGCGCTACTCATCACGGGGTGTTTGATTTATCCTATTTGCGACACATTCCCCATTTATCCCTCCTCGCTCCCAAAGACGAAAACGAGCTGAGGCAAATGCTGAAAGCGGCGATAGAGCGCGAAGCGCCCGTCGCTATTCGCTACCCTCGCGGCGCGGGCTTGGGGGTAAAGGTACAAATGGAATTTCAGCCGCTTCCTTGGGGCAAAGCGGAAATTCTTGAAGGCGAAGGCGACATAGCTTTCCTCGCCATCGGCTCCATGGTGCATACCGCCGAGGTATGCGCCGCCCGGTTAAGGGAACAGGGTCTGACCGTCCGGGTGGCCAATATGCGTTTTGTGAAGCCGCTGGACGAAGAACTGATAAAAAAATGGGCGACGGAAACCAAAGGCATAGTCACCCTAGAGGAAAATATTTTGGCCGGCGGTTTCGGTTCGGCTGTTTTGGAAACCCTACAGGGCGCCGGAATAAATTTGCCGGTATTGCGCTTTGGCATCGGGGATGATTTTGTGGAGCAGGGGACGCGGCAAGAACTTTTCGCCCAGTGCGGCTTGCTGCCGGAACAAATTGTGGAAAAAGTGTTGGCCATGATGGGGGCAAGAACGGGAGACGAAAATGGGGCAGGGTAAAGAGCGGCTGGATGTCCTCTTGGTTGAGCGAGGGTTAGTTTCCAGCCGCGAACGCGCCAAAAGCCTCATCATGGCCGGCAACGTCTTGGTGAACGAACAGAAGATTGACAAAGCCGGGACGCAAGTGCCGCTTACCGCTAACATCAGGATTTTGGGGCAAGATATGCCCTTCGTCAGTCGCGGCGGTTTTAAACTGGCTAAAGCCGTGCAATATTTTCACCTTGACCTCAAGGATAAGATTGCCATGGACGTAGGCGCCTCTACCGGCGGTTTCACCGACTGTATGCTCCAGCACGGCGCGAAAAAGGTCTATGCCATCGACGTGGGCTACGGCCAGCTGGCTTGGAAACTCCGCAGTGACGAACGAGTGGTCAACATGGAACGCACTAACATTCGCCACGTCGCCCCGGAAATGTTGCCGGAGAAGCCTACGTTTGTTTCCATCGACGTGGCTTTTATCTCCCTGACCAAGGTTTTGCCTACCGTCATTACTCTGCTGGCCGAGCAATATGAAATTGTAGCCCTCATTAAGCCCCAGTTTGAAGCCGGCAAAGAACGCGTGGGCAAAAAAGGCGTAGTTCGCGACCCTAAAGTTCACATTGACGTTATCGCCGGCGTCGCGAATTTTTGCCGGGAGCTTTCTTTAGCGCCGCGAGATTTGACCTACTCGCCGGTTAAGGGGCCGGAGGGGAATATCGAGTATCTTATTTATCTCACGCCGCAGGGCGAGGATGGAGTAACCGTCGAAGAAATTGAGGCCACAGTAAAGGAAGCACACGAGACATTAAGGGGCTGATTTCATGCTTAAACTGGGGATCTTTCCCAACGTCAACAAGGAACGCGCCAAAGAGGTTTTAGCGCGCATCTTTACTTTTTGCGCCGCTTGGGATATTAAGCTGTATCTCCCCTTGGACGAATCTCGGTATTTCGACTGCGAAGCCTATGGGGTGGAGGATATGGCCGAAATTCCCCTAGACATTGCCTTGAGCATCGGCGGCGACGGTACTCTTTTAGGGGTATGCCGTAGGCTTTCAGCCAAGGCAGTGCCGGTATGCGGCGTTAACCTCGGCACTTTGGGGTTTATGGCCGACATAGAACTTACGGAACTGGAGAATAAGCTGGAAAAAATCTGTCGCGGCGATTATCGACTGGAGGAAAGGTTGCTGCTGGCCGGATATGTGCGAGACGGAGGCGGCAAAGAGCGATTTTTGGGCAGCGCCATCAACGACGTGGTGGTGACCAAAGGGGGGCTGGCGCGAATGCTCCACTTGGGGCTGAGCCTGAATCAGCAACATTTTTTAGACTTAAAGGCCGACGGCATCATTGTTTCTTCTCCCACCGGCTCCACGGCCTATTCCCTGTCGGCGGGCGGCCCCATTTTAAATCCCAATATTCGCGCCCTCCTCGTAACGCCGATTTGCGCCCACAGCTTTAATATGCGCCCCTTGGTGGTGGATGAAAACGATGTGATTCACATTCACATTGCCGCCGTCCATCAGGATATTTTGGTGACCTTCGACGGCCAAGAAAGTTATCGGCTACTCCCCGGGGATGAGGTTATCGTGCGTAAATCCCTTTATACCGCCAAGATAATTAAATTCGAGGACAAGGACTATTATCAGTTGCTCCGTACCAAGCTCTGGCAATGAGCTAAAGCAATAAGGCGAGGTGAGGCTAGGTTGAAGCAACGCAGACAGGCGAAGATCAAGGCCATTATCGAAAGCGAGATTATCGAAACCCAAGATGAACTCGCCGCTGCCCTCCGCGCACGAGATTTTGACGTAACTCAGGCCACCGTGTCCCGGGATATAAGAGAAATGAAGCTCGTAAAGATGGCCACGGCGGAGGGACGCTACCGCTATGCCACCCCAGAAAGTCAAGGGCTGAATTTGGCGGCGCATCGCTTGCAGGGTTTATTGCGAGATATGGTCATAAGCCTTTTCCCCAGCGAAAATCTTATCCTCATCAAGACTTTGCCCGGCGCGGCCGGAGTGGTAGCCGCAGCCATAGATCAAGCCAAACTCAAAGACGTCATGGGTACCGTGGCCGGGCATGATACCCTGTTGGCCGTCATCAAAACTAAAACAGCGGTGGCCGCAGTGCTGACCAAACTGGAGAATATGCGCGAAATGAACGACGCAGAACAGAAAGCAGAATAGGAAGTAAAGGGATGTTAAAATCACTGACCGTATGGAATTTTGCCCTTTTGGAACAGGTACGAGTGGAATTTGACCAAGGACTCAATATTTTAACCGGGGAAACCGGCGCCGGAAAATCGATTTTAATAGACGCCCTAGGCGCTGTTTTAGGGGGACGACTCTCCACGGAGGCCATTCGCACCGGTGCAGAGTGGCTCAGGGTGGAAGGCGTGTTTGCGCCGGGGGAAAATTCTCCCGTTCGTCGCCTCATGGAGGAGCAAGCCATTGACGAAGGGGACGGCACGCTCATTATTGTCAGACAAATAACCAAGGCCGGACGCTCCTCCGTTTTGGTAAATGGTTGTCATGTGACCCTCGCGGTGCTGAAGCGTCTGGGACGAGAACTTATAGATATTCACGGGCAAAACGAAAATTTGTCCCTTCTCAAGGAAACCACGCAATTTAAACTCCTCGATAACAGCGACGCAGCCATAGCCGAGGCGCTTACCGCTTATCGCGCCCAGTACGAAACTTGGTCGGCGAAGGTACAGGAACTCAAAGGCCGTGAAGCCTCCGCCGCCGAAAACGCCCAACGGCTGGATATGCTGAACTGGCAGGACAAGGAAATTTCCGAGGCCAAATTGAAAGAAAAGGAAGATGAGGAGCTGGCGGCGGATATTCGCCGCCTATCCCATGGCGAAAAAATTGTAGGCAGCGTGCAGGACGCGCATCGGCTTTTGGAGGGAATGGGCAGAGATGGCGGTGTCATGACAAGCCTTTCCCAAATAAAAAAAGACCTAGAGGAAGTGAGCCGTTTTGACGACGGACTAAATAATTCCCTCAAGATGGTAAGCGAGGCTGCGGTGATGCTACAAGAAGCCTCCTACGAAATCAGAGACTACGGCGAAGGACTGGATTTTGATCCCCAAAAACTCGATGCCCTGCAAGCGCGTATGGACGTTATTTATAAGCTGGGCAAAAAATACGGCGCCACGGTAGCCGACATCTTAAAGCATCACCAAAAAGTCCGCGAGGAGCTTGCGGCGCTGGAAAATTATGACGAGGACATCGCCGCCCTCAAGGAGGAGGTTAAGGTCGCCGCTACCAATTTAGCGGCCAAGGCCGAAAAACTCACGGACGCCAGAACCAAAGCGGCGCAAAAATTATCCGCCGCTTTAGGTAGCGAGCTAAAATCTCTGGGGATGCCCAAAGCCAAACTTTCCTTAGCGCTAACCCCCCTGAAGGATTTTTCGGTGAGTGGACGAGACGAACTCACCATCAATTTTTCCGCCAATCCCGGCGAAGCGCCAAAACCCTTGCAAAAAGTAGCCTCCGGCGGCGAGCTTTCGAGGATTGCGCTGGCGGTGAAGTCCGTGTCTGCCGCTCAAGGGGACGGGGCGGACGCCATGGTATTTGACGAAATTGATACGGGGATAGGCGGTCGCACGGCGCAAATGGTAGCCGAGCGCATTGCCACCGTAGCCAAATACAAGCAGGTTCTGTGCATAACTCACTTGCCCCAAATTGCCTGTATGGCGGATGTGCATCTCTACATTGCCAAGACTTCTCAAGGAGACAAAACCACCACCCAAGTGGCCCGTCTCACCGAATCCATGGCCGTCAGCGAAATCGCCAGAATGGCCTCGGGAGCCGATGCCACGGCGGCATCCCTAGACAATGCGCGAGAAATGCTCAGTCATGCTAAGATGTTTAAAGGACGGAACATAAAAAAAGCCCCCTCGTAGGTGGGGGGACAGCCCCGGCTTCTCACACCACAGGATAACAATGCTTTATGCATACAAGTCCAAGTCCGTTGGACGAAGGGGAGGCGCCTTATCCGCTCAAAGGGTTCGTACTCGCACACGTTCGTTTCATAAAGTTGTCAGATATTTTCTGAATCCCCGTGAACAAAGGGCTGTAGAAAAGGTGATAGCTGATTCAAAGTCAGCTTACATGATTTCCGCAATATGTTCTTTAGACTGCTCAGCCCAGAAAGGACAAGGAACAGATTTGAATTGTATCATTTTGATAAACAATTCTATGAAACGAACGTGGCTTTTGTCCTTCTATGTGAGTAAAATTATACGAAAAACACCAAACAGAAACGAGTAGAGAAAAATGCACATGCTTTTTGCCGAAACCTTAAAAAAACTGCGGACGGAAAAGGGACTTTCCCAAAAGGCTGTAGCGGAGCTGATGTATGTGACCCGTCCCACGGTGGCGCGTTGGGAAAACGGCAGTCGGCTCCCGGATGCCATGATGATTGCTCGGCTCGCTCGGTGTCTCGAGGTAGATGTCGGCGCGCTCTTGGCGGCGGCGGAAAGCGACGCTGACCCGAATGTTATCATGGTGGATGACCGAAAAATATTTCTCTCCGGCGCCCTGCCCGTGCTGGAAGAGGCTTTGCCCCAAGCTGTCGTCACGGGTTTCACCAAACCGTCGGAGGCGCTGGAGTACGCTGCGGCCAACCGAATCGCCCTAGCTTTTTTGGATATCGAGCTGGGGAAAGTAAGCGGCCTTGACCTTTGCCGCAAACTCCTTGCCCTCCACCCTCGTACCAATGTGGTATATCTGACCGCCCACATGGAATACGCCTTTGACGCTTGGAGTACCGGCGCCAGCGGTTTTCTCCTTAAACCCATTACCCCGGAGGCTGTCCAAACGCAACTCCAAAACCTGCGCTATCCATTTGTGCGGGGGGGGGTGGACGTAAGTGAATAATTGGGAGGATACGATTTATATCTTTTTGGCCGGTGCCATGATGGCCTTTACAGCGGTGGGATTCTCCGTCGCTACCATCATGCCCGACATAGAGCGTTGGAACAGACGCTTCTTCATGAGCCTGTTTTCCGTAATCATGCTGCTCATGGTAGCTGCCCTCGCAGACTTGTTGGTGTGGGAAAATCCCGGCATGATATTGGCAGAAAAAATCGCCACCTACTTTGAATATCTCTTCATCTCTCTGCCGCTACCTATGTTCACTGCTTACCTGCTACACTCTTGCGACGGCAAGGCCGGAGAAAAATGGCAACGAAACAAAATGTTCCGCGCCACCCTCGCACTTTGGGGCGTCTTTTTAATCTTGCTCGGAATCGCCCAAGACACGACCTTAATGTACTACTTTACCTCAGAAGGTAATTTTTATCGCGGCGCATGGCATCCTTTGCTGTTGGCTCCCTTGGATATACTCCTGTTGCTCAATCTGGCCGGGGTAATCCGACGGCGCAGTCTCCTGCCGCGCAAATATTATACAGCCTTCCTCATTCATATGCTCCCATTGACGGTTACCTTTCTCGCCCATTCCTTTTTCTTTGTTCCCATGCTAGTCTTCTTCGGCGTGGTTATCTCCACGCTTTCCGTCTTCGGCGTTATCCTTTATGACCAAATCGACCAATATATGCGCCAACAAAAAGAAATTTCCCATCAACGCGCTAGTATCATGGTACTCCAAATGCGACCCCATTTTATCTATAACGCTATGATGAGCATCTATTACCTCTGCGCCAAGGATGCTAAGAAGGCGCAACAGGTCACGTTAGATTTTACCACTTATCTGCGCAAAAATTTTACCGCCATTGTAAGCGAGGACACCGTACCCTTTGCCGACGAGCTGGCGCACACTCGCGCTTATCTGGCCATCGAGCAGGTGCAGTTCGAGGACAGTTTGTGCGTGGAATACGATACGCCTCATACCGAGTTCCGTTTGCCGCCCTTGACCCTCCAGCCCATTGTGGAAAACGCCGTCAAGCACGGCATGGATCCGGAGTACGCGCCGCTGGAAATTTTCATACGAACGCGCGAGACGGAAGTCGGCAGCGAAATCATCGTAGAGGACAGCGGCCTCGGTTTTGACTTAGCCGCTACAAAAAGCGAACCCCATACCGCCTTGGAGAATATTCGCACGCGGCTCTCTATGATGTGCGGAGGGAGTTTGACGCTACATCCTCGCGAGGGCGGCGGCACGGTGGTAAAGGTGATTATTCCTTGAGAGACAAAAACCCTCGCGTATTTTAGCCATACGAAAAACCGCCCGGCATTTGACTGGGCGGTTTTTCGTAGTGGCGACTCTACCTGCTTCTGTTTATGTCCCAAATGAGTTTCAAGGTCAGCACAAAGGCGGCCATGTATCCTAAGACCCCCAGCAGGGGGATTTCCATTATCTTGGGGGTCATGTTGGTGGTGCAAATGGTGCTGGAACCCATGAGGAGGGCGGCGCACAGGACGGTCAGCACCACTTTGTTGATCATTTTGTCCAGTTGCCGCAAAGGTTCCTCCGAGCCGGTCACATCCAGATTCACCTTGGTCTGGCCGCTCATGGTCATGCGGATTATGTCGGAAATTTGTTCCGGCAGTTGCATGGATTTTCTTAGCAGTAGATACCCCTCCCGTCTGGCTTTCTTGAGTTCCTCGCGCCAGACGAAATTGCGTTTGAAATCAACTTCTAGGCTCCGGGCAAAAATCTCCACAAAACTCACTTCGGGACAGCACAGCCGCATGACCCCTTCAATGGTGAGGACGCCGCGGGCGAACATACTGAGTCCTTGGGGAATGGCGATGTGATGCACGCGTAGGATATTCATTATCTGGTGAGTCAGCACGCCCATTTTCAGCGACCGAAAATCTAAATTCCCATATTGCGCCATCAGGGTATCAATGTCCTGATAGAGGACGGTGTGATTGATGCGTCCCCGGGGGATGCCGAGCGCCAGCACCGCCGTTTTCATCTCAAAGGTGTCGTGATTAGCGAGAGCTAAGACGGCCTTTCTAATGGCGGTGCGATCCCGATTGGAAAGCCGCCCCATCATGCCCAAATCCAGCCAAACGATGCGGCCGTTGCGAATCCAAATATTGCCGGGGTGTGGGTCGGCGTGAAAATAGCCTCCCTCGATTATCTGCTTGACGTAGTTTTCGCCGAGTCTCCTGCCCAGTGTAGTGAGGTCATAGCCCTTGGCCTTTAACCCTTTGAAATCGTCGATGGGAATACCGTCGATGTATTCCATGACTAAAATTCGTGGGGTGGTGAGTTGCCGATAGACCTCCGGGCAAGATACATAATCAACGTCGTGATTTAGGTGACGAAATTCTTCGATGTGTTCCGACTCAATGAGGAAATCCATTTCCTGTTTGGCGATGGCCCACATTTCGTCCAGAATCATGTTGAAATCCACCACGTCCTGCGAACGACTGATGACTTTAAGGAGGGTAGCCGCTCGCTTGAGGAGAACGATGTCCTTGCTCATCACGTCGTAAATGCCGGGGCGTTGTACCTTCACCACTACCCGTTCGCCGGTGATGAGGGTGGCGCGGTGTACTTGGGCGATGGAGGCGGAGCCGGAGGCCTTTTCGTCGATGTAGCTAAACACTTGATTCCAACGCCGATTGTATTCCTTTTCAATGACTTCCAAGATGGTTTCAAAGGGCAAGGGTTTGGCGTCGGTTTGGAGCTTCATCAGCTCCTCGCAGTATTCTTGGGGCAGAAAATCAGGTCGCATACTCATTATCTGCCCCAATTTCATAAAGGTTGGCCCCAAATCCTCCAGTATCAGGCGCAATTTTTCCGGGGTGATGCCGCGCATGATGTCTCTCGCCCGGAGAACCGAAACCATTTCTTTCAAACGCCCGGCGGAACCGGCATCTTCATGGGAACTACGTTTTAGCCCTTGAAAAAATTTTTTCAGCATGAAGTCCGCCCCTATTTTTTGCGACCGTACTTCTCCGCCAGTTGCTGTTTCACCGTTTCATTGGCCAAAAAATCATCGTAGGCGCTGACCCTATCGACTACGCCGTCGGGGGTGATGTCGATAATGCGATTGGCGATGGTCTGAATAAATTCATGGTCGTGGGACACAAACAGCACCGTGCCGCTGAAAGCGATAAGGCCGTTGTTTAAGGCCGTGATGGACTCTAAATCCAAGTGATTGGTGGGTTCGTCCATAAGCAGCACATTGGCGCCGGAGAGCATCATGCGCGACAGCATACAGCGCACCCGTTCGCCGCCGGAGAGAACCCCGGCCTCCTTTTGGCTTTCCTCCCCTGAAAAGAGCATCCGTCCCAAAAAGCCGCGGACAAAGGTTTCGTCCGGGTCTTTGGAGTACTGCCGTAGCCAATCAACCAAATTCAGCTTCACGCCGTCAAAATAGGCGGAGTTATCCGTGGGCAGGTAGCTTTGGGTGGTGGTCACGCCCCATTTGAACTTGCCCTCGTCGGGCTTTTCTTCTCCCATGAGAATCTTAAAGAGCATGGTTTTCCCGATGCTGTTGGGGCCGACGAAAGCCACTTTGTCTCCTTTTTTCAGGGTAAAACTGACGTTTTTCAGCACCGATTCTCCGTCGATGGTCTTGCTGATGTTTTCTACCGTTAAGAGCTGATCCCCGGCTTCACGGTCGGGAGTGAAGGCGATATAAGGATAACGCCGGGAAGAAGGTTTTATGTCCTCCAAGGTGATTTTCTCCAAGAGCTTCTTGCGAGAGGTGGCCTGTTTGGATTTGGCGGCGTTGGCGGCGAAGCGAGCAATAAAAGTTTGGAGTTCCTTTATTTTTTCTTCCTTCTTCTTGTTGGCCTCCTTGGCCATTTGCAAGGCTAATTGGCTGGATTGATACCAGAAATCGTAATTTCCGGCGAACAGGTTAATGGCGCCAAAATCCACATCGCAGATATAGGTGCAGACCTGATTTAAGAAATGGCGGTCATGGGATACCACGATCACCGTATTGGGGAAATCCCCTAAAAAGTTTTCCAGCCAAGTGATGGATTCCACATCCAGATGGTTGGTAGGCTCATCCAAGAGCAAAATATCGGGACTGTCAAAGAGAGCCTGCGCCAGCAACACTCGCACTTTTTCCGTGGCGGTAAGCTCCGACATTTTGAGGCTATGGCGTTCTTCGGGGATGCCGAGACCGTTTAGGAGCCGCGCCGCCTCCGTTTCCGCATCCCAGCCGTTCAGCTCGGAAAACTCCGCCTCCAGTTCCGAAGCTCGCATACCGTCGGCTTCGGAAAAATCCGGTTTGGCATAGAGGGCATCCTTTTCGTCCATTATCTCTACCAAACGGCGATGTCCCATAATGACGGTTTTCAAAACTTCGTGTTCGTCGTAGGCATAGTGATCCTGTTGCAAGACGGCGAGGCGCTCCCCTGGCGTTATCTCCACCGTGCCGCCTGTCGGTTCTATCTCCCCGGACAAAATGCGGAGAAGGGTGGATTTTCCCACGCCGTTGGCGCCAATCACGCCGTAACAATTCCCCGGCGTAAATTTTAAATTCACATCTTTATACAAAACTCGTTTGCCAAACTGCAAACTCAGGTTATTGATAGTTATCATGTAATTTTTTCCTCATCTCTTGTTTTATTTTTGGGGTGAAGCCCCCAAAAAAATATAACTACTGTCGCAAAATATCGCGAAACAGTCCCATGATGCTTTCGCCGTAGCTGTTTCCCGGCACGGCCCAACGTCCGTTTAAATCAGCCCAGTGACCGAGAATCCTTTGGCCGTAAAGATTCCTTACCAAGGAATAGCGAGGGTCAACCACCGGCTCAGACGGGCGACGGGTGGAGGCGTAGGCTAGGAGGTGCTGAATGTGAGCGCGTACTCCCATTTGGGAAGAGGGAAAGTAACAGCCCTTTACGGTATCGCTGGTGGTGCCGAGGCCGCAGTAGTTATTTTGGTCGGGGGTCACTGTGCCGCCGTAACGGAAAAAGCCGGTTTCTTTGATGGCCTGGGCGAAGGCCACGTCGGGACGGATGCCCTCGCGCATCCCTTCTTCGTAGTAATAAGACACTAAGGTTTCCGGGGAGACGGAAATATTAGGATTAGGATTATTGCGTAGGAGATATTTTACACACTGTTGTTGGGTGGCCAGAGGGGTGCCGATGATGGAGGAATCGCGCTCCGATTTAGTCACCGGCACGGCTATTTGCGGCTGAGGTTCCACCGAGGGAGCCGCCTCCACAATGGCGCGGATACGCTCGGCGAGGGTAGCGCCCTTTCTTTCCGTGTTCACCGTGGTGGTACCCATATCGATACCGCCGTGTCTGGCTTCGACGGTAGGCAACGCGCTGATTAGCAAGAGGCCGCTCAAAGCGCCGATAATGATTTTTTGCGAATAATTAAACTTCCCCACGATAATACTTCAGCTCCTTTGTCAAAAACCATACCACAACAAATAGGCCACGCTCAAGAGTATCGCCAAGGATTCGTTTGGCGAGGGTTGGCGCCGGAGGTTTAGCAAACTTCCTCCCACCTGCATAAGCACTGCTACCCCCAAGGTAAGGGGGAGGCTATGGGAAAGAGGGAGCAGCCACAAGGCCGTCATAAAAGTTAAGCGCTCCGCCGGGGCGAAATTTGCCCAGCAGGTGAAACTGCGATTTAGGACGACATAACCGGCTCCTACCAATACCGGCGTGATTATCGCCGGAAAATCTGCCATGGCGACCACCAACGGCTGAAAAAAAATTAGCGATAACAGCAGTAAGGCCGTCGGCAGAGCCGTCCGCCTAGAAGAAGAACCGACGGCTTCCCGAACAGCGGTGACCGCCGAGATGTTTAGAGGAAAAGCCCCCCATAGATTACCTAAGGCGCTCGTCCCCAATAGCCCCAGTTGACAGGAGTTAAGTCTTGCGGTAGTTCCTGGGCTTCTCTCCGTGGGAAAAACTTGCCACATGAGCCGGGGCAGGATAAGCTGCGCCAGTATTAGCGCCGGTAAAAGTCCCAACAAATCCCCGGCGAGGCAATCGGCAAAATCAAGTTGGGGAGCCTCGCTGAAAATTCCCGTGGGGAGGCTCCATATCTTTTCCGGCAAGGCCCAGAACCCCTGCCAGAGGGAAATTAGCGCCACCGTTAAAGCTCCGGCGCCTAATGCGTATTCTTTTCCCCTAAGAAGGAGCGCCATAGTCACCGCAAGGCCAATGAGGCCGTCGTAAGGGTTAGGTTCGGCCAGATTCCCCAGCATTATACCGTTAAAGGAAGAGGCAGTGATGAGCCGAGCTTGGATAAGTCCCTGCCAAATAAGGAGCGCCCCCAAGCCGCCGGTAATTCCGGCCGCTATGGCCGGCGGAAAAAGGGGGATATACTCCCGAGAAATTATTTTTTTGGCCGCGAAAATAAGGAACATGGACACAAGGGCGGCCACCAAGGCGAGAGCCAGTACACCCTCGCAGCTTCTCCCCCGGGAAATTATTTCGCCGTAGATGAGCCAAGGCATGAGCGTCATATCCGGCGCCACCGCCCAAAGAGAGCGACCGCTAAGTCCCATGAGATAAATACCTAAAGCCGCAACCATCACCGAGGCACTGAAGGCGACCGCAGGATTTATCCCGGCTTCGGCAGAAAGAAAAGCGACGACCCAAAAAGTCGGCAATAAAGCCAGCGTTAAGGAGAGCGCCGTCACCATATCCCTAAACCAATTTTTAGTCGTGGTTATCCTTCGCCTCCCCTCTACTGACAACACCTTCACGGTTTCCAGTATAACATACCTTCATTTATTTTTACAGGAATTTTAGCTACAACGGAGTTTTGTATTTTCTTCAAAAAAAATCCCCCTTCAAGAGGGAGATTTTTTATTCCTGCCACAAAAGCCGCATGGCGTTCAAAATGGCCAACACCATCACGCCCACATCGGCAAAAATGGCCAGCCACATATTAGCGAGACCGATTGCCCCCAGTGCCAAACAGGCAAATTTTACCCCCACGGCAAAATAAATATTTTGCTTCACGATAGTCATACATCTTTGGGCTATGCCAATGGCCACGGCAATTTTTCCCGGATTATCGTCCATTAACACCACGTCCGCCGCTTCGATGGCGGCATCGGAACCCATGGCTCCCATGGCGATACCCACATCGGCTCTGGCCAGCACCGGCGCGTCGTTGATGCCGTCTCCCACAAAGGCGGTTTTGGCCTTGACGGTTTCATGGCGCCCCTTTACCGCCAGTATGAGATTTTCCAGACTTAAATATTTTTCGCCCTTGCTCGCGGCGAGAATTTTTTCCAAGGCCGTTACCTTATCCGCCGGCAACAGTTCGCTTTGGTATTCGTCTATACCCAGCTCGGCGGCCACTTTCGCCGCTACTTTTTTCATGTCGCCGGTGAGCATGACCAAACGATTCACGCCCTTTTGTTTGAGCGATAGCAAGGCTCCTTTGGCGCCCGGTTTGATGACATCGGCGATTATTATATGGCCGATGTATTCGCTGCCTAAGGCGACGTGAATCGTGGCGCCTTCGCGAGTACAAGGATGCCATTTGGCGCCTATGGACTCCATCAGTTTGTCGTTGCCTACATAGACGGTTTGACCGTTGACCTTGGCCTTGATGCCCTGCCCGGCTATTTCCGTCACGTCCTCTACGGTGCAATCGTCCTTTTCGTGGGGGTAGGCTTCCCGGAGGGAACTGGCTATAGGGTGGGTGCTGTACCGCTCCACATGGGCGGCCAAATGCAAAATATCCATGGCCGTGTCGGCGATTTTTTCCGGGTGTACCGCATCTACGTCGAAAACGCCGCGGGTAAGGGTGCCGGTCTTGTCCATGACCACGGTTTTGACACCGGCCAATGCTTCTAGGTAATTCGAGCCTTTAATGAGAATCCCGGCGCGACTGGCTGCCCCCAAGCCGGCAAAAAAGGAGAGGGGAATGCTGATAACCAAGGCACAGGGACAACTGATGACGAGAAAAGTCAAGGCTCGATAGCCCCACGTCCCCCATTCCGGCGCTGCACCTAAGGCCAAAAGGCGCGCCAAGGGTGGGATGATAGCCAGCAACAGGGCGGAAAAAACCACCGCCGGCGTATAAACCCGGGCGAATCGGGTAATAAAATGTTCGCTTTGGGATTTGGCGGAACTGGCATTTTCCACAATGTCCAAAATTTTGGCGGCGGTGGATTCGTCAAATTCCTTGGTGGTGCGGATTTTCAAGAGGCCGCTCAAGCTGATGCAGCCGGATAATACCTCGTCCCCCGGTTTCACGTCTCGAGGCAGGCTTTCCCCGGTGAGCGCCGCCGTGTTTAAGGCAGAGTTCCCTTCCTCCACTACGCCGTCCAAGGGAATTTTTTCCCCCGGCTGTACCACGATAAGAGTACCTATCTCCACCTCGTCGGGACCAATTTTGACCAGTCGCCCATCTTCCTCCACATTGGCGTAATCCGGGCGAATGTCCATGAGGTCGGCGATGTTTTGGCGGCTCCTGCCCACGGCATAGCTTTGGAACCACTCGCCAATTTGATAAAAGAGCATGACCGCCACGGCCTCGCGGTAATCCCCTTCGCCCCCCGTTTCCTCGTCATAAACGGCTAAGGCGAAGGCTCCCAAGGTGGCAATGACCATCAGGAGGCTTTCGTCCATGGGGCGACGATTTTTTATACCCTTCATGGCTTTGAGTAAAATATCGTAGCCCACTACCAAATAGGGGACGGCGTACAGGGCGGCTTTGGTCGCGCCTTTTGTCTCCACCAAGGCTAATACAATAAGGAGGAAAGCCGCGACGATGATGCGTCCTAAGTTCTTTTTTTGTTTTTTGGTCATCAGCAGTATATCTCGCAATCGTCTTCCACTTTTTTACAGTTGGCGCGAACCCGGGGCATAACTTCGCTAGGGTCGGCACCTTCGGCAAATTCCACCTTCATCTTGAGGGTCATGAAATTCACCGTGGCGTCCTTAACCCCCTCGGTTTTTTTAGCGGCTTCTTCCATCAGATTGGCGCAGTTGGCGCAATCAACTTCGATTTTGTATGTCTTTTTCATGTAAACATCTCCTTACGCGATACAATAAAATTTCCGCCGACACAGCTCTGGCGCTTTGGTCAAGGGCAAGAGCCAGCCAAGCCCCCATTAGCCCCCAGCCCCATGTATAGACAAACAGCCAAGTGACTAGGGGACGCAACAGGGCAATGCTGACGAAGGAATAAATGGCAACCGCCGTGGTCTTGCCGCAGCCTCTCAGTGCGCCGGCTGACGTGAGGGCTTTTCCCTCGGGAAAACTCACTGCCGCCACAACCAGCATCACCACGCTACCTAAGGCTAGAGCTTCGGAGTCGGCGGCATAGAGAGCCAGAATCTCTTGCCTGAACATGAGAATCATTATACACGCAAGGGCGGAAAAAATAAAGCACCATTTATTGCCCACGGCAATATAACGCAGGAGCAGTCCCGTATTTTTTTGCCCCCTAGCTTGTCCTGTCAAGACCATGCTGGCTTTGCCCAGTCCTCCGGCGAAACTGTAATAAAAATCGCAGAAATTCATGCAGATGGCGTGTACCGCATAAGGCATCGCGCCGAGACCGGCCACCAAGCGCGTATAAAGCACCATGCCCAAGCGCTCAAAACCCTGCTCGCCAAACACGCCGCCGAAAACCGGCAGGAGGGCGCGCCAATAATTTTTGTCGGGTAGCCAAGAGCCGCCGAGCAAATTTTCTTGCCGCAAATAAAGGAGCGTCCCCCCAAAGGTATAGATTGTCCCCACCAAAGTACCGATAGCGGCTCCCGTGACGCCCATAGCCGGAAAAATTCCCCAACCGAATATCAGAGCGGCGCTTAAAAGGAGATTGACGATATTGCCCTGCAAATTTGTTTGCAGGACGGCCTTGGCATCGCCAAAGCCCAACATCACCCCCTGCATGATAGCAGTTAGGGAGGTAAACCAGACGGCTACCAAAGCAATATCGGCGTAACGGAGCGCCAAGGGCAAATAATTTTCCTCCGCTCCCATCCAAAGAAGAATATCCGCTAGGTAGCTAAAGAAAAGCGCGTGCAAGAGGGTGAGGATAACACCCCAAACGAGCAGGGTGGCGCGGAGAATTTTCCCGGCAATTTGGGTTTGGCCTTGGCCGTAATTTTCGGCGGTCAAAAGGGTGACGACGGAGCTTAAAGTCCTCGCCAAGGTGAGAATCATCAGGCGCGGTTGGGTAAAAATACTCACCGCCGCTATGGCCGTTACTCCTAGGGTACCCACCAAGATTATATCCACATTGGCGAGGAGGATCATGAACACGCCTTCCATAGCGGCCGGCAGGGCAATGCTTAAATACTTGCGGTCATAACGGCCCACGGTCACCAGCCATTTTCCTCAGCGGTCAAAGGATAATGACAGGCCACGAAATGATTTGGTTCTGTCTCCGTTAAAACCGGTTTTTCAACGGCGCACACCTCCTCTGCGTAAGCGCACCGATTCCTAAAAGGGCAACCCGTGGGCATATCGAGGGGACTGGGAATATCCCCGGGGAGAATGCCGATGTACTTATTTTTTTCTTGGTCGGTGGAAAACACCGCTTGCAAGAGGGCGCGAGTGTAAGGGTGACGCGCCGCCCTCAGCTTGTCGCCGTCGATTTTTTCCATCACGTTTCCCAAATACATGACGGCGATTCGTTGACTGAAGAGAGACACCAAGGCCAAATCGTGACAGACAAAAATATAAGTCACGCCCTGTTCCTTTTGCAAACGCACCAAGAGGCGCACGATGCTGTCTTGCACCGAGACGTCCAAGGCGCTGGTGGCCTCGTCGCAAACGATAATGTCGGGGGACAGTGCCAAGGCGCGCGCGATGGCCACCCTTTGCCTTTGACCGCCGCTCATATTGTGGGGATAACGCTCGGCAAAATCCTCCGGCAGTTCCACTGCTTGCAGGAGCGCGGCGGCCTTAGCTTTCACTTCATTTTTTTTGATAAGGTCAAAATTAAGGAGCGGTTCGCAGATAATATCCTTTACTTTCATTTTCGGGTTAAAAGCTGCCGTAGGGTCTTGAAAAACCATTTGCAGATGGCGGTAGTTTTGCCGTTTGGCCTCCCCGGAGAGCTTGGTAATGTCTTGATCGCGGAAAATGATGCGCCCGGCGGTGGGCGGCTCGATGCACATGAGGGCTTTTAGAAGAGTGGTCTTGCCGCAACCCGACTCGCCCACGATGCCCACCGTCTCCCCTTTTCGCACCACAAAACTCACATCATCCACGGCGGTAAGGGTTCGCCCCTCGCTCACCGGGAATTTTTTGGTGATATGCTCCACGCGCATAATTATTTCCTCAGACAAAGCGCACCCCTCCTATCTCCGGCACCGCTTTGAGCAGTGTCTTGGTGTAATCGCTTTGGGGATTTTGCAAAATTTCCTCCGTTTTGCCGTAATCCACCACGCGCCCACTCTTCATCACCATGAGTTTGTCGGCCATGTAGGAGGCCACCCCTAAATTGTGCGTGACCATAATCATGGCAGTGCCGCTACCCTTGGTGACAAAGAGGAGCTCCCCCACGATTTGCGCTTGGGTGGTGACATCGAGCGCCGAGGTTGGTTCGTCGGCCAAGAGCAATTTGGGTTGAAAGGTAATGGCCATGGCGATGCCAACCCGTTGCCGCATACCGCCGGAAAGCTCAAAGGTGTAGGAGCGTAAAATATTTTCCGGGTTCGGCAAATTCATCCGCGTTAGCATTTCCGCCGCTAGGTCATAAGCGGCTTTTTTACCGAGGTCGCTATGGGTCTGAATGTACTCCACGAACTGCTTGCCGATGGTGTGTACCGGGTTCATCATGTTGCCGCTGTCCTGAAAAATCATGGACAGCTCTTTTCCCCGGAGATTGCGCCAGTCGCTTGCCGATAGCTCGGGCAAATTTTGGCCGTTAAACAGCATTTTTTCAGCCTGAAAGTGACCGCCGCCCCCCAATGCGTTTAGCAAGGCTCTGATGACCGTGGTCTTACCGCTGCCCGATTCCCCTACAATGGCGAGGACTTCCCCTTCGTTTAAGTAAAAACTGACTCCCGTCACCGTAGGCGGCTTGTCCTTACCGTAGGAAACGCTTAAATCTTCAACTGTAAGTAGCATAGTCCCTCTTATTTCTTGAGGGCTTTGCCCTCAAACTCCTACCAAAGGGGCTAAGCCCCTCTGGACTCCTTTATAGATTTATAGATTTTTATAAATAGGGAGTCGTTCCGGCTTTGTCGAGCCGAAACAACTCCCGAAGGTTTAGCAAACAAAAAATCTATTAGGGATTCCAAAGGGACTGTGTCCCTTTGGCCGCCGGAGGCAAAAAAACTTCACTTAGCCGGCTTAATAAGATTGGTAATCCAGTAGTAATCCGAAGGATACATTTTCACGCCGGACACATATTTGGCGTTGATGATGTTGGTTTGAGGATAGCCGAAGAACAGGGAGGCACTGTCGTCTAGCAGAATTTGTTGCAGATCAATGATGAGCTGACGACGCTTGCCGGGGTCGAACTCGGAGGACAGCTCATCAAGTTTGGCATCGTAGGCGGGATTGGAGTAGCCGGAGCCGTTTTGGGGATTGCGGCCGCCCTCGTTGGTCTTCCAGTACCAAGTGAGGAAAATTTCCGGATCCCCGGTATTGGCCGTGGTGATGTTGGAAATCAGGAGGTCGTATTCGCCCTTGATGCCCATGCCGTCGATTAAATTATAATCCACGGTGTTGATTCTGATGTCAAAGCCCAGTTTCTTGAGGTCGCTTTGCACCGCTTCGGCGTAGAGGGGAAGTTCGGCGCGGCTGTTATACACCACGAAATCAAGAGTGAGTTTCTGCCCGTCCTTTTCGCGAATACCGTCGCCGTCCGTGTCTTTCCAACCGGCTTCATCGAGGAGCTTGGCCGCGCGTTCCGGGTTGTAGGCGTTGGGATCTTTTAACTCGCTGAAGCCGTAATCCAAAGAGGGCGGCACCGGGGCTTTACCGGGAATGAAAGTGCCTCTGAGGAGCACGTTATTATAAGTTTCCCGGTCGCACCCGGAGATGAGCGCCGCCCGTACCTTCGGGTCGGACAAAATGCGTCCCGGATTCTGATTCATTCTTGCCAGTACCACTCGGAGCGAAGAAATTTCGTCGATGACGAATTTGTCGTTGCCCTTGAAAATATCAATATCCCCGGCGGCAATGTTCACCGCCACATCTACGTCGCCGGATTGCAGCGCCATGGCGCGAGTGTTGGGATCGTCGATAGAGGGGATTTCCACTTTATCATAGGGGACTTCGGCGTAATAGTTGGGATTACGTTGCATAATCGCCTTTTCTTTGACGAAGGATTCCACCATGTAAGGCCCGGTGCAGATAGGCCCTTCCTTGGCGAAATTACGTCCTTCCGTTTCGGCCTTGGTATCCACAATAATGAAGAGGGGATCCGCCAAATAGCCCGGCATACCCGGCAGGGGCTTTTTGGTTTTGATGATGAGATTTTGTCCCTCGGCCTTTATTTCTTCGTACTCAAAGAAGGTGGCCGCCCGGTCGTTTTTGGCAAAGGCGCGTTCAATAGATGCTTTCACCGCTTCGGCGGTCAGGGGTTCGCCGTTGGAAAATTTCACCCCGTCTTTAAGGGTAAAAGTCCAAGTGAGTTTATCCTCGGAAATCTCCCATTTGTCGGCGAGCCAAGGCGTGACGTTCATTTTCTCGTCGAATTTGGTGAGACATTCTCCCAAACCGTAGCGCATGACCACCCAACCGAAATAATTTTGCGTCGGCTCCAAGGTGTCCGCAAAGTTCGTCACTCCCACTTTCAGCGTCGAGGCATCCCCGGCGGTTTTGCCGTCCTCGCCGCCGCATCCGGCGATAAGCCCTGCCGTCAGCAAAGCGCAAAGGCCAATCGCCAGTTTCTTTACTCGCGAATTTTTCATTTTTATTGCTCCTTTTTTATTGTTGGGGCGTTGCCCCAAGCCCCACTGCTAACGCATAAGCGACCGCTAATGGCTAAAGCCATAAGCGTCTGCTTAAAGAGGCTCTGCCTCTTGACTCCGGCAGGGGAAATAATTTCCCCTGCACCCCTTAGTTGAATTAAGGGTATCGTTAAAACTTGTTAAAAAGGGGTGCAGGGGGCTATGCTCCCTGCTGGGAGTCCAGAGGGCGAAGCCCTTTGGCAGGTTTGGGCAGCGCCCAATAAAATTTTATTCATGCCTCGGGTCTAGCACATCGCGCAAGCTGTCGCCCCACAGGTTGAAGATGGCTACCACCGTAAAGATGGCCACGCCGGGATAAATCATGAGCCAAGGGGCGGTCTGAATGTACTGCCGACCTTCGTTCAGCATCAGACCCCATTCCGGCGTAGGGGGCTGGGCGCCGAAGCCCAAGAAGGACAAGCCCGCTATTTCCATCATCATGGTGCCTATGTCCATTGCGCCGGTAATGACCACCATGGGGAGGATGTTGGGAATGATGTGCCGCTTTAAGATGTTTAACGTGGTAGCACCGTTCACTTTGGCCGCCAAGATAAAATCGCTGTGCCTGAGTTTAATGACAAGACTGCGGACTAAGCGAGCGTATTTAGCCCAACTGACGGCGAGCAACGCCAAAATCGTATTGACCACACTGCCCCCCAAAATGCCGGCAATGGCAATGGCCAGCACCACTCCGGGGAAGGCTAGCATCATGTCGGCAAAGCGCATGAGAATCATTTCCGTTTTACCGCCGAAGTAACCGGAAACAATGCCTACCGCTGACCCCACCAAAGCCAACAGCATCACGAGGCAAATGGTCATAAAGAGAGAAACCTGCGTCCCGGCAATGATGCGCGATAAGGTATCCCGTCCCAGTTTATCGGTACCCAATAAATGTTCCGCCGTGGGCGTTTGGAGGACATTTTTGAGATTGCCGACCATGGGGTCTTGGGGCGTGAGCCACGGGGCGAAAATCGCGATAAGCACGATGAGGATTACGAGAAGAGTGTAGCAGGAAAAGAGGCGATGTTCCTTGACGAAAGCAGAAAGATCACTCATGCCGCCTCCCCCTTTCTGAGTTTGGGGTCAAGGTAGCTGTAGGAAAGATCCACCAAGAAATTTATCACCATATAGACGATGGCAATCCACAGGACAAACCCCTCAATCAAGGGATAATCGCGCATCATGATGGCGCGTACCGCCGTGGCACCAATCCCCGGCCAAGAGAAAACCATCTCGATAACCGCCACGCCCCCCAAAAGCCAACCGATACTCATGCCGAGGAGGGTAATGAGAGGAAGAAGCGCATTAGGGAGAACGTGTTTCCACAGGATGACTTGCTCGGAAAGACCTCTGGCGCGAGCGCCGATGACGTAATCTTGATGGAGTTCGTCGAGGATAACGGTTCTGACCTGCCGCACATATTTGGTAGATTGATAAATGGCCAAAGTCAGCGCCGGCAACACTACCCCCTTTGCCGTCACCGACGAGCTAGTGATGGGGAACAGTCCCAGTTTCAGTCCGAAAATGTAGAGAAGCATCAGACCCAGCCAAAAATTAGGCATGGACACCCCGATGAAGGAACACACCCTGACCACATAATCCGGCCACTCATTTTGTCTGACCGCCGACCAAATTCCCAGCGGCAGAGAGATTATCAGCACGAATATTATGGTGACGGCGGCAAGAAACAGCGTTCCCACAAAACCCTCCGCCAGTTTCTCCGTTACCGGTTTTTTGGCCGAATAGGAAATCCCCATGTCGCCGTTTAGCAGTCCGCCCACCCAGTTGGCATACTGGACGAGAAAGGGCTTGTCAAGACCCATTTCCTCGCGCGTCTTTTGAATGAGTTCTTCCGAGACGATGGTGTCCCCGGCTTCCAAAACCATCATGGCCGGGTCGCCGGGAGCAATATATGTCAGGCAAAAGGTGAGAAAGCTGACACCGACAAGGGTTATCAGCATCTGTAGCAGCCTATTGCCGAGTGTCTTCACGGCATCGACCTCCTATAATTGGGGCTTTGCCCCAAACCCCACCAAAGGGCTTTGCCCTCTGGACTCCTAGCAGGGGGATTATCCCCCTGCACCCTTTATTAGATTTTATTATTTTGGGTTAGAAAAAAACCTTACGGTTATATCACTAAATTACCAATAAAAGTCTATTAGGGTTTCCAAAGGGACTGTGTCCCTTGGGCCGCCGGAGGCAAAAAATAAAAAATGAAAAAGAAAATAAAAGAAAAAATTCTAAGAAGAACCGCACCCGACCAAAGAAGGTTTGGCTGTTTTGATCGGTGGTGAGGGTCTTACCGTTCAGGTATTGCACCTCGGCGGTAATGTTTTTGGCAGGTACATACTGAGCGCCGATTTCCCAACCCTTGCGGTCGTTTTTGCTGAAATAAGTTTCGTAGGTGGGGGCAAGACTCACAAAGGGGCTGATGTGACGATACGCCAGCCACGCTCCCCAAGTTCCCGGTTCTTTGCGCTTGGCACCCTTGTAGGCAAGTTTCACACTGGCCGCTTGGTCGTAATTATCGGCGGCAGTGTTCTTGGCGTAGGCTCCCGACAGGGCAAAGTTGTCGTCGAAACGGTAGCTGGCACCCACCGACCAAATGCTGGCAGAATCTTCGGCATTGTTCTTGCTGTAGCCGGCCACCTGTTTGAAGCCGTCGGAGCCAAAGTGACGATAGCCAAGCCCGGCGAAAACCTTGTCTTTGTTGTAGTTTAATTGCAAGCCTTGATAGTTCGGCGTGTCGCCTGCGCCTAGGGTGGCGTTGCCTATGGGAATACTCGCCATGTTATAGCGTCCCAATTCCAAAATTCCTTGCAGTTCCTTGCCGTAAGTAAGCTGCACCCCGGAAAAAAAGGCATCCGTTACCAAGCCTTCATCATTGTAGCTGTAGTTGGACATTTTCCCTAGGGCAATGCCAAATTTATCGTAAGTCCCTTGGGCGTAGGCGTAAGTTAATTGCATACTGCCATTATTGCGTACCGCATCGGTCGTTAGATCCACTTGCCCGGTAAGACGCGCCTTGACCTGCCAATGGTCGTTTACTTCGGCGGTGGGGAAAAGGCGAAGTTCGGCGCGAGCTGTTTCGCCGGTATCATGACCGCCCCCGGCAATGTCTGTCCGGTCATTGACATAAAACTGACGCAGTTCCCCCGTCCACTTCACCATGTCGGCGTGTTTTTCCAAATTGGCCACGCGCACGCCGAGACTGTTTAACTCGTCGGAAAACTCGGCGGCCAGTTTGTCAATGAGGGCTTTGTCCTTGGCCGAAACGTCGCTTTTCGCCATGGCCTTGGCTACCATCTGCGCCATTTCGTAGCGAGTGATGTGCTTGTCGCCGCGAAAAGTGCCGTCGCCGTAACCGTTTATCACGCCGTCACTCGCAAGTTCCGTCACCGCATCATAAGACCAATGGTCGGAGGGAACATCGGAAAAAGGATTGCTGGCCGCCGCAGCCGCATTAGCCATGCCCACGGTTAAAGCCGCAGTTAAACAGGACACAAGTTTCTTACGCAAATAATTCATCCTCCCAATCTGTTTATGAAAAATAAAAAACGCCCATTTTCAGCTGGAGCTTAAAAATGGGCGCAGGAAACACACTAAAAAAACTAAAATCCCCATCCCCATCGCTCGCAGGTGCATAAGCCGTAAAACCGACTTAAACGGTGATGACAGAACAGGCAGTTCTCCTGGCTCGGCTTCATCGTCCTGCACGCCTTCCCAAAGAGCAATGCTCCCCAGTGACATAATTGTGCAGGACTCGACCTTACAGTGGCGGGACCGCTCCGGCTTTACACCGGATTCCCTATTAAGTCCGCAAAGGACACCTGTTCCCCTCGCTATTCAGTTGTTGATGATGCTTATTTAGCATCACTGATCGCCAGTATAGGTTAGGAAGTATTTTTTGTCAAGCGGTATATCGCGCTCGTCATGTGGTTACTGCTTGCTTTTAAGATACTCATTAATGGCCGCCGCCGCTTTTTTCCCGGCTCCCATAGCTAAAATGACCGTGGCCGCGCCGGTTACAATGTCGCCGCCGGCAAAAACGCCTTCTTTGGAGGTGGCGCCCGTTTCTTCGCTCGCGGCAATGTTGCCCCGTTTGTTGGTGTCTAGCCCTTGGGTAGTGGAGGCTACAATGGGATTGGGGCCGGTGCCGATGGCGATTATCACCGTATCCACCGCCAAATTATATTCCGACCCGACTACGGGGACGGGACGGCGACGCCCCGAAGCATCAGGCTCGCCCAGTTCCATTTTTTGACAACGTATCTCCTTGACCCAACCTGCATCGTCACCCAAAATGGCCACCGGGTTGTTCAACAGGCGAAAATCAATGCCTTCTTCCTTAGCGTGATGGACTTCTTCGGCTCTGGCCGGCAGTTCTTCCATGCTGCGGCGATAGACGATGTAAACATGCTCCGCGCCAAGTCTCAGCGCCGTGCGCGCCGCGTCCATGGCCACGTTGCCGCCGCCTACCACCGCCACGTTTTTGCCCACGCGGATGGGGGTGACGTACTCAGGAAAAAGATAGGCTTTCATGAGATTGCAACGGGTGAGAAATTCATTGGCCGAGTAAACCCCGTTCAGATTCTCGCCGGGGATGCCCATGAAGCGAGGCAGTCCCGCCCCGGTGCCGATAAACACCGCGCTGTAGCCTTCTTCTTGCATCAGTTCGTCCACGGTGTAAAGCCGACCGACTACCGAATTAAGACGAATTTCTACGCCGAGCCGCGTGAGATTTTCGATTTCCCGTTTCACCACTTTGTCCTTGGGCAAACGGAACTCCGGGATACCGTAGGACAAAACGCCTCCGGCGGTGTGCAACGCTTCAAAGACGGTGACGCGATAACCCTTTTTCGCCAAATCCCCGGCGCAGGTAAGTCCGGCCGGCCCCGCGCCGATAACGGCCACCTTCTTGGCATCGGCGGCAAAGTCAACGGGCTGTATCGCTTCATTTTGGCTTAATTGCCAGTCGGCGGCGAAACGCTCCAACCTGCCAATGGCCACCGGCTCTCCTTTTTTCCCCAAGACGCAGTGCTTCTCGCACTGATTTTCTTGGGGGCAAACCCGTCCGCACACCGCCGGCAGGGAGTTTGATTCCTTGATGGTATGAATGGCGGCGGCATAGTCCTTTTCCTTTATTTTGGCAATGAAACCCGGAATATTTACCTCCACGGGGCAACCCTTGCGGCATTGCGGCACCTTGCAGTTCAGGCAACGGGCGGCCTCACTCAGCGCCGTTTCTTCGTCGTAGCCTAGCGCCACCTCGTCAAAATTGTGGGCGCGAACGCTCGCTGCCTGTTCCGGCATGGCGTGTTTTTTCATGCTGATGGCCATAGCTACCTCCCCAATCCGATGTTGCAGACATGATCTTTGGCGACGGCTTCCTGCTCGCGATACATACGACCGCGGCTCATCAGCCCACCGAAATCCACCAAATGACCGTCAAATTCCGGCCCATCCACACAGGCAAATTTGGTTTCGTCCCCCACCTGCACGCGGCAACACCCACACATACCGGTGCCATCTACCATGACGGGATTCAAGCTGACAATGGTTTTTATGCCCAAGGGGCGAGTAGCTTCCACGACGCTTTTCATCATAATGCCGGGGCCGATGGCGGTGACCTGCGCGATTTTTTCGCCGCGCTCCACCAGAGTTTGCAACCCGTTCGTCACAAAACCCTTGATGCCGCAAGAGCCGTCGTCCGTGGTTATAATTACTTCGTCGCAGACGGAGCGCATTTCCTTTTCAAACACGAGAATGTCTTTCGTCTTGGCGCCCAGTATGCCGATGACTTTATTCCCCAGTTCATGCACGGCGCGCGCGATGGGATAAACGGGAGCCACGCCGATACCGCCCCCCACAAACACCACCGTACCCATGTCCGCCGAGATTTGCGACGGCTGACCCAAAGGGCCGATAAAATCCTGTATTTCGCCGCCAACCGGGATAGAGGCCAGCGCCATGGTGGATGCGCCCACCACCTGAAAAATCAGCTTGACGCTGCCCCTCTCCCGGTCAAAATCCGCGATAGTCAGAGGGATGCGCTCTCCTTTTTCATCCGCTCTGAGGACGATAAACTGCCCCGGCCGCGCCTTCTTGGCCACCTGCGGTGCCTCGATATCGCAATCAAAGATACCCGGGGACAACTCTTTTTTGGTCAAAACCTTAAACATAAAAACCGGCTCTCCTTTTTTATATTACTCAACATCTTCCTTCCAATTTTCATCGACACTGCCGGTCTCGCGCACCTCTCTGGCGGCGGCATCCATCATGGCAAAGGATTTTTGCACCCCGGCGCGATTATGGCTGTAGTTGGCGGCGTGTTGCGGCGCAATGCCAATGGCGCCGGCCTCGGCCACGGAATCAATATTGGCGCCCATGAAAATGAAATTCCAATGATATTTTTCCTTGGCGGTTTCAATCATGTTTTTAACGGTTGCCTTGGTATATTCCCGACTGTCATTTTCTTGGCCGTCGGTCATGATGAGAACAATCACCCGACGCTTTTCCGGGCAAATAACCTCTTTTTCCATTTTCCCGGCGGTGGCGGTAAGGGTGCGACCGATGGCGTCGAGGAGCGCCGTCATGCCCCGGGCATAGTATTCCTTATTCGTCATGGCCGGTACTTTTTGCAAATCCACGCCGTCCACGATTTTTTCATACTGGTCATCAAACAGCACCGTAGTGACTACAGCCTTTCCCGGTTCCTGTTTTTGTTTTTCCAAAAAAGAATTGTAGCCGCCGATGGTATCATCTACCACCGGTTGCATAGAGCCGGAACGATCCAAGATGCAAATAATCTCCACCGGTTCCGGCGAGGTTTTGTCGCAATCCGTCGTGTGCTTGTGTTCCGGGAGAGTTGCGCTTGCCTGAGGCGGCGCAGGTGGCTTAGGCAAAGCTCTCGCCATAGAAACACTACTGAGAGCCACCAACACCGCCGACGTGAGGAGCAGGATTTTCCACATGATTTTTCTACCTTCTTTCTTGAGAATTATTTCACAGACTTAAAAAATTCTCCAAAATCATCTCTCCTTCCGGAGTCAAAATAGATTCCGGATGAAATTGTACGCCATAGATGGGACGCTCGCGATGTTCCACCGCCATGATTTCGCCGTCGGCGGCGCGCGCGGTGATTTTTAAGCAAGGGGGAAGGGTAGCGGCTACGGCGGCCAGCGAATGGTATCTGGCTACCTTGGATGAGGTGGGCAGTCCCATAAAAAGAGGCGAAGCAGTGTCAAATTCGGTCAGGGAGGCTTTGCCATGCATCAGGTTTTGGGCATAGCCAATGGTGGCGCCAAAAGCATAGCAAATTGCCTGATGCCCCAAACACACTCCTAACAGCGGAACATTCTCGTCCATATTCCGAATAAGCTCCACGCAAACACCGGCTCTCTCCGGCCGCCCCGGCCCCGGGGAAATAATGATATGCGTGGGACGCAAGTTTTTTATTTCCTCCACCGTCAAGGCATCGTTGCGTATCACCTTTATATCCGGCTTAATGGCTCCCACCAACTGATATAAATTGTAGGAAAAGCTGTCATAGTTATCGATGAGTAAAATCATAGCTCTTCCCCCTCGGCTAGTTCTAAGGCTCGCACGACGGCCTTGGCCTTGTTAAGACATTCCTGATATTCCTTCTGTGGCACCGAATCGGCCACGATACCGGCGCCGCTGCGCACAAAGACCCGACCGTTTTTCTGATAGGCTATCCGAATGGCGATGCAGGTGTCCATGTTGCCGGTGAAATCAATGTAACCGATAGCGCCGCCGTAAATGCCGCGCTTGTTTTGCTCCAGTTCCCCGATGAGTTGACAGGCGCGAATCTTGGGGGCGCCGGATAAAGTTCCGGCCGGGAGTACCGCCGCGATAGCGTCAAGGGCATCGTATTTAGCGTCAATTTCGCCGCGTACCGTGGAGCCTATGTGCATTACATGGGAGAAACGCTCGATGCTATGGAGTTTTTCTACTTGCACCGTACCAAACCTACAAATTTTGCCCAAATCGTTGCGGCCTAAATCCACCAACATATTGTGTTCCGCCAGTTCCTTTTCGTCGGCCAACAGTTCCTTTTCCAAAGCTAGGTCATCCGCCTCGGTTTTCCCCCGGGGACGAGTACCGGCTAGAGGGAAGGTATGCAATACCCCCCCTTCTAGTTTCACCAAGGTTTCCGGGGAAGCGCCGGCCACTTCTACGTCCATACCGCCAAAATAAAACATATAAGGGGAGGGGTTAATGGTTCTGAGCAGCCGATAAGTATTGAGGAGACTGCCGCTAAAAGGCGCGCTTAACCGATTGGAGAGGACGATTTGAAAAATATCCCCTTCTCTGATGTAATGTTTGGCCTTTTCCACCATGGCGCAAAATTCTGCCTCGCCAAAGAGAGGAGTAACTTCGCCCGTAAGATGTCCCGGCGCCTCTTTTAATTTCTCGCCGTGTCGCAGGAGATCTGCCAGACGCTTAATATCCTTGACGGCGGTTTCATAGGCCGTAGCGGTGTCTTCTTGCAGACTCATGTTTACCATGATGATTATTTTCTGCTTGGCGTGGTCAAAGGCGATAACCTTGTCAAAGAGCATGAGGTCAAGGTCGCGGAAGTTTTCCGTATCGGACGCTGGACATACTACGCTAGGCTCCGCATAACCAAAGAAGTCGAAGGCAAAGTAGCCCACCAGTCCCCCCGTGAAAGTGGGCAGGTAAGCGAAGCGCGGACTGCGGTATTTTTTGAGTAGCTCTCGCAGATACTTTACAGGCTCCTTGGTAGCTATATTTTGGTCGCCCAATTTCAGCTTGCCGCCGGTACAGGTGATTTCCAGTTTAGGCTCCAGCCCCAAAAAGGTGTAGCGTCCCCAACGGTCGCTAGATTGAGCTGACTCCAACATGAAGCAGTGGGTGGAAGTCTTTTTGAGGACACGCAAAGCCTCCAAGGGAGTGATGAAGTCGGAGAGAATTTCGGCGCTCACGGGCAGAATATCGTATTTCCCCGTGGTCTTAAGCCGCTTAGCCTCCGCGATTTCCGGCAAAAAATTCATAAGCCTCGCCTCCCGTGCGAAAAATTTTTCGTTGCCAAATATTAGTTACCATTATATACGGATTTAACGAAAGTTTCAATCACCGCCGCAAAAAAGAAAAACTAAAGGCAAATAAAGTTTGCATAAGAACAAGGTTTGTGATATAGTGACAAAAATTCCGTGGCGCGGACAGCGACGACTCCGACGCTCTCTTGGCTACCGGAGAATAGATTTTTTATTAGGAGGAATACAACAATGCTCACCAAAGAAACGAAACAGGAAATTATGGAAAAGTACGCCGTTCACGACGGGGACACCGGCTCCCCGGAAGTACAGGTGGCGGTACTTACGGCGCGTATCCAGTATCTGACGGAACACCTGAAAGAACACAAAAAGGATCATCACTCCCGTCGCGGCCTTTTGAAGATGGTTGGTCATCGCCGTCGTTTGCTCAATTATTTGTATAATAAGGACATCGAGCGCTATCGCGCCATTATCGCTAAGCTGAACCTGCGCAAGTAACACTGCCATGTCTTTGCCAAAAAGCGGGGTTAAACCCGCTTTTTTTGCCCTCGGGAGGAAAAAAATAAATGCACAGCTTTGAAATGACCCTAGGCGGCCGTCCTCTCATCATCGAAACCGGCAAGCTGGCCAAGCAAGCCAGCGGCGCAGTCCTAGTTCGCTACGGCGAGACGGTGGTACTGGTTACGGCCACGGCTTCGGCACAGCCTCGGGAAGGAGTCGATTTCTTTCCGCTGACGGTGGATTACGAAGAAAAAATGTATGCGGCAGGGAAAATCCCCGGCGGCTTCATTAAGCGAGAAGGGCGTCCTTCCAGCGATGCCGTTCTTTGCGCGCGGCTTATCGACCGCCCCATCCGCCCCCTCTTTCCGGAAGGTTTTCGGAACGATGTGCAGGTGGTGGCCACGGTGCTTTCCGTGGAGCCGGATAACGCGCCGGAACTGGCGGCCATGGTGGGAGCTTCCGCCGCCCTTACCATCTCGGATATTCCCTTCCAAGGGCCTATCGCCGGCGTAAGAGTGGGCAGAGTCGATGATAATTTTGTCATAAACCCCACGGAAGCCCAGCGCGAAAAATCCACCTTGAATCTTACCGTGGCCGGTTCCAGCGACGCAGTGATGATGGTGGAGGCAGGAGCCTCCGAATTATCCGAAGAAGTTATCCTTGAGGCTATCCTCTTCGGCCACGAGGAAATCAAGCGTTTGGTGAAATTCCAGGCGGATATACAGGCCGAGTGTGGCAAGGAAAAACGGGAGATACAACTCTTTACGGTGGCGGAAGATTTGGAGCAGGCCATTCGGGATTTTGCCGCCGCCAAACTAAACGCGGCGGTACGCAATCCCGACAAGCTTGACCGGGAGGCTCACATTGACGCCGTCAAGGAAGAGACCACGGCAAAAATTCTTGAGGACTACCCGGAGACGGAAAAGGAAATTGCCTACGTCCTGCACAAGCTGGAGAAGGAAATCGTGCGGCGCATGATTACCCACGAAAAAATTCGCCCCGACGGACGCGGCCTAGAAGAAGTGCGTCCCGTGACCTGCGAAGTGGGGATACTGCCTCGCGCTCACGGCTCCGGCCTCTTTACCAGAGGGCAGACTCAGGTACTTACCGTCACCACCTTAGGGCCTATGGGCGACGAACAGGTCATCGACGGTCTTGGCCCCGAAACCGCCAAGCATTACATTCACCATTACAATTTCCCCGGTTACAGCGTGGGTGAAGCGCGTCCCATCAGAAGTCCCGGTCGTCGCGAGATAGGACACGGCGCTTTGGCCGAGCGCGCCTTGGTGCCGGTGATTCCGAAAGTAGAAGATTTTCCCTATACCATTCGCTTGGTATCGGAAGTCTTGGAATCCAACGGTTCCAGCTCTATGGGCAGTGTCTGCGGCAGTACCCTGTCCCTTATGCAAGCCGGCGTTCCCATTAAACGCCCGGTTTCCGGCGTGGCTATGGGACTGGTCAAAGACGGCGACGCCTACACGATTTTGACGGACATTCAGGGCATGGAAGACGCCTTGGGGGATATGGATTTCAAAGTGGCCGGCACGGAACAGGGCATTACCGCCATTCAAATGGACATAAAGGTGGATGGCCTCAGCCGGGAAATTTTAGCCACGGCGCTGGCGCAAGCCAAACGTGGTCGCGCCTTTATCTTGGGCAAAATGCTGGAGTGCATCGCCGCTCCGGCTTCCGAACTTTCCCAGTATGCGCCGCGCGTGGAAACCATGCAGATTAAGATCGATAAAATCCGCGAGGTCATCGGCACCGGCGGCAAGGTGGTCAAGAAGATTATCGACGAAACCGGCGTCACCATCGACATTCACGAAGACGGCAATATTTTCATCACCTCTAACGACGCGGAGGGCATGAAAAAAGCTCGCGCCATGATTGAGGAAATCGTGCGCGAGGTGGAAGTGGGCGAAGTCTATACCGGGACTGTCACTCGCCTCATGAAGTTCGGCGCCTTCGTGGAAATTCTCCCCGGCAAGGAAGGGCTGTGCCATGTATCCCAGCTGGCCAAACGGCGCGTGGAAAACGTGGAAGACGTGGTGAATGTGGGCGACCAGCTTACGGTAAAGGTGACGGAGATTGACGAACGCGGTCGTATTAACGTGAGTCACCGGGCTATACTCTAACGGGAGATGGAGAGGATGCGACAGCTAAAAAGCAACAATCGCGCCCAAGAAATTATTGCCATGATGAACCCGGTGACCAAACCCCGGTCGCCGCAAGAACTCTTGGCCAGATATAACCAAAAGCGCCAGCAGTACAAAGAACTGAAACTTGCCAGCGACAACAGCCCCCAAAAACGGGAGCAACTGGCCATGCTCTACGCCGAGGCCAAGGTCTTAGGCTGGGCTTTAGGGAAACACGAAAAAACTATTATTCAGGAGATAAACTTTAGTTAGCATTTCTTTGGGGGCTTTGCCCCAAACCCCACTGGGGGAAATGATTTCCCCCAGCTCCCCTCAATAGATTTATATATAGACCCCGTCGTTAAGTCGCCAAGATTTATCGACGGGGTGTATTTTTGAAGTAAGAAAAGTAGGTGTTAAACGATTTGAAACGAGATAACTTTTCTACGAGGCTAGGTTTTATTTTGGTTTCCGCCGGGTGCGCCATTGGACTGGGGAATGTGTGGCGTTTTCCCTATATCGCCGGGGAATATGGCGGCGCCGTGTTCGTGTTTATTTACTTGTTGTTTCTGGCGATACTGGGTCTCCCCATAATGACGGCGGAGTTTGCGGTGGGACGAGGCAGTCAGCGCAGTCCGGCCATGAATTTTGACGCTTTGGAGCCACGGGGTACCAAGTGGCATTGGCATAAATACACTTCCATCGCCGGCAATCTCATTCTGATGATGTTCTATACCACCGTGTCCGGCTGGATGCTGTACTACCTGTACAAGATGGCATTGGGGGATTTGGTGGGGCTGGATGCTGACGGCGTGGGCAAAACCTTCGGCGCCCTTTTGCAAGATCCCGTAACCCTTGCCGGCAATATGATGGCCGTGGTACTGCTGGGTGGATGCGTATGTTATCTGGGAGTAAGACAGGGGGTGGAGCGCATCACCAAATGGATGATGACCTGTCTGATTCTGCTTATGGTAGCGCTGGCCATAAATTCTCTGTTGCTACCCGGTAGCGACAAGGGGCTTGCCTATTACTTGCTCCCTGATTTAGAGCGATTCTTCGAGCAGGGGCCGGATGTGGTCATTTTCGCCGCCATGGGGCAAGCCTTCTTTTCCCTCTCAATAGGTATCGGCTCCCTTGCTATTTTTGGCAGTTACATCGGCAAGGAAAAAAGGCTTATGGGCGAGGCGGCTTGGGTTATTGCCCTTGACACTTTTGTGGCGCTGATGGCGGGGCTGATTATCTTTCCGGCTTGCTTTAGTTTTGGGGTGAATCCCGATAGCGGTCCCAATCTGCTGTTTGTGACTTTGCCCAATGTCTTTAGCGAAATGTCCGGCGGTAGGCTGTGGGGCAGTCTCTTCTTCCTCTTCATGGTCTTTGCCTCCATGTCCACGGTGATAGCGGTCTTTGAAAATCTCATCGCTTCTTTTACGGAACTTTGGGGAGCCGACCGCAAAAAAATAATCTTGTGGGGCGCGCCGCTCATAGTACTGCTGTCTATGCCCTGCGTCTTGGGCTTTAACCTTTGGAGCGATATTCATCCCTTGGGGGAAGGCACTATTATCCTAGATTTAGAGGATTTTTTGGTGAGCAATAATCTCTTGCCCTTGGGAAGCCTTGTATATTTAGCTTTTTGTACCAGCCGCTACGGCTGGGGCTGGGAAAAATTTCTCCGGGAGGTTGACACGGGGGAGGGAAGCGCCTTTCCTCGCTGGCGTTGGCTACGGTTTTACCTCACTTATCTCCTGCCCCTGATAGTCTTGGGCATTTTCTTCCGGGGCTACTATTCGCTGTTTTTTGCTCGGTAAAAACATGGTGCAAAGACATGATAAAACTCTTGACGTTTTTATAAAAATACGGTAGAAAAACCTCGGAGGGGATTATATTTACCCGTCCCAATATTTACTGCGTATATGCGTATAAAAGGAGCTGTTTCCCATGAAAAAAATTGTCCCTGCCCTGTGTCTGGGAGTGGTCATGCTGACCGGCGGAACCTGTTCGGCCACCATTGCTCCCAGCCAGCTGGTTCTTGGCGGCATCACTCAGAACGCGACGCCGGCGGAGGTGGAAGAGGTTTACGGAGCGCCCCGACGTTCCGAAACGGAACAGGAATATTACGGACAGGAGTTGGAATACGAATACGGCAACAAGCTGGAGTTTAAGTTCATCAACGGCAAACTGCGGAAAATAAAGGCGGAGGATTACAGCGATGCGAAAACCGCAGCCGGTATTGGACTGGGCGCGGATGTTGCCGCAGTGAAAAAAGCCTACGGAGAGCCGGACGCTATCCACGAGGATAAATTCGTATATTATGTCGCCGGGGACAGCAGTTTGGGGCTAACCTTTGAGTTCGAGCATGGCCGCGTCGAAGAGATAGCGTGCGGCGACATCACTTGATCGCCTGAATGAGTTGCCATGTCAGATAAATTAGCTAACGCATTTGCCGCCTCCCCCACCGCTTTTTTTGCCTTAGTGGGAGTTTTAGCCCTGATTTTATTTGCGCTTTATACCCGACGGATTCGCTTCACCACCCATTTGACGGTGCAGGTCGCCTTAGCGGTGGCCATGACGACGCTACTAAACTTCGTTCGCATCTATCACTTTCCCCAAGGCGGTTCCGTAACCTCGGGTGCCATGGTGCCGCTGATACTCCTTGCCATGCGCTACGGCGTGGGCGTAGGCATGTTGGGGGGCTTCCTCTACAGTCTTATCAACTTTTTTCAGGATCCCTTTGTCCTGCATCCGGTGCAGGTACTCTTTGATTATCCACTGCCCATGATGGCCATGGGGCTGGCCGGGTTATTTGGCAGTCGTATGTGGCTTTCCGTTACTTTGGCCTTTGGAGGACGCTTTCTCTGCCACTTCATCTCCGGCCTCGTTTTCTTCGCCTCCTTTGCGCCGGAGGGAACTTCCCCCATTCTCTATTCTCTGACGGTCAATGGCAGTATGATGCTGGGTGAATGGCTCATCTGCTGTTTGATATTAAAATTTCTGCCCGTTCAGCGGCTCTTGAGTTTCGCGATGCGAGAAGACAATAGCTCAAACTTCCCACACCAAAAATATTGCTCACCCAAGTACCATAAAAGGTAGACGGTCAAAAAATATCCGCTTTTATGGGTGTTTCTGATGGTATGTATAGGCATTGCGATCCTTGATTCTATCGGACTTGCCAAAATCTG
>JAFVEM010000076.1 GCA_017476005.1 Selenomonadaceae bacterium
CCCAGCAGGGGGATAATCCCCCTGCACCCTGTAATAGAAATTTTGGATTTTAATTTTTACTTTTGGTGTAGTTGATAAGTCCCCCGGCTTTGGCGATCTCCTGCACAAAACCCGGCAAGGGATGCGCCTTGAATTTATCCCCGGTGGTCAGGTCTTCGATAACCCCGGTGTCCGTATCGACACGCAGTTCATCTCCAGCCTTGATTTTTTCCACTGCGTCGCCGATTTCGAGGAGCGGCAAGCCGATATTGATGCCGTTGCGATAAAAAATCCGGGCAAAACTGGCGGCAATGACCACCGGGACACCAGATGCCTTAATGGCCACCGGCGCATGTTCTCGCGAGGAGCCGCAACCGAAATTCTTGCCTCCCACCATAATATCTCCGGCCTTGACGTTCTTGGCAAAACTCTCGTCAATATCCACCATGCAATGGGCGGCCAGTTCCTGCGGATCAAAGGTGTTTAAGTACCGCGCCGGGATAATAACGTCGGTATCAATATTATCCCCATAACGCCACACCTTGCCTCTTAGTTCCATATTGTTTATTCTCCTTTTGTTGTTGGGGCTTTGCCCCAAACCCTACCAAAGGGCTTTGCCCTCTGGACTTCCAGCAGGGACTTTCGCCCCTGCACCCCATAATGAAAATCTATTAGGGTTTCCAAAGGGGATTATCCCCTTTGGCAGAGTGCAGGGACAGCGTCCCTGCCGGGGCTTGGGGCAGCGCCCCAAAAATAATTTACAGCTCGCTAGGTTCGGCAATACGCCCTAGGATGGCGCTGGCGGCGGCTACTTGCGGCCCGGCCAGATACACCTCGCTGTCCACATGTCCCATGCGGCCGCGGAAATTGCGATTGGTGGTGGAGACGCATTTTTCGCCGGCGGCCAAGATGCCCATGTAACCGCCTAAGCAAGGGCCGCAGGTGGGGGTGCTGACCACGCAACCGGCATCGATAAAAGTATCAACGTAGCCTAAGCGCATGGCCTCCTTGTAAATCCATTGACTGCCGGGAATGACGATGCAACGCACCCGGTCATGGACTTTACGCCCTTGGAAAATCGCCGCCGCAATGGCCAAATCTTCCAGGCGGCCGTTAGTGCAGGAGCCAAGCACCACTTGGTCGATGGCGATAGGCGCTTTGATGTCGGCTACGGCCTTGGTATTTCCCGGCAAATGGGGGAAGGCTACCACTGGTTTCAGCTCCGACAGGTTTATCTCCACCGTTTGCGCGTAATGGGCATCAGCATCCGGCTCCACCGGCGAGAACTCGCCCTTTACCCTGCCGGTCACATATCCTTTGGTAATCTCGTCGTAAGGGAAAATGCCGTTTTTGCCGCCGGCTTCGATAGCCATGTTGGCAATAGTTAGGCGATCCGTCATGGAAAGCTCCGCTACCCCTTCGCCGCCAAACTCCAAAGTTTTATACAAAGCGCCATCTACCCCGATTTTTCCAATCAAAGTGAGGATAACGTCTTTGCCGGTGATGTTTTGGGGCTTTTTTCCCGTTAAAACCACCTTGATGGCCTCCGGCACTTTGAACCAAGCCTCGCCGGTCGCCATGCCCACCGCTAAATCCGTAGTCCCCACGCCGGTGGCGAAACCGTTCACCGCGCCGTAAGTACAGGTATGGGAATCGGCGCCGATAGTGAGCATTCCCGGCCCCACCAGCCCCATTTCCGGCAAAATAACGTGTTCTATGCCCACGCGCCCGGCCTCAAAATAATGCACAATCCCCTGCTCTCGGGCAAAATCGCGCACGGCCTTGGCCAGTTCCGCGCTCTTGATGTCCTTGGCGGGTTGGAAATGGTCGGGTACCAACGCAATTTTTTCTTTGTCAAAAACCGGGCGACCTATTTTCTTAAATTCGGCGATAGAAGGCGGCGCCGTCACATCATTGGCCAGTACCATGTCCAGCTTGCAAGTGATAAGCTGCCCCGGCTCTACCTTCGCCAACCCGGCATGGCTCGCGAGTATTTTCTCGCTCATGTTCATTCCCATAATTGCCTCCTGCTTTTTTTCATAAAAAACGACCTACGCCTCTCCAGCGTAGGCCGTTTGAAACTTTAAGCCTAAAATATTAGAACTGCAAATCCTTCTTGTCTTTGAGCCAAGACATCATGCCGCGAAGTTCTGCCCCGACTTTCTCTATCGGGTGTTCGGCGTGAATGCGACGTTGGGCGAGGAAATTGGCGCGACCGGCGGCGCGATTTTCGAGGAGCCAGTTGCGAGCGAAAGTGCCGTCCTGAATTTCCGTCAAAGCCTGTTTCATGACTTTCTTGGTTTCCGGGGTGATGATGCGCGGCCCGGTCATATAGTCGCCGTACTCGGCGGTATCGCTGATGGAACGACGCATCTTGGCCATGCCGCCCTCATACATAAGGTCAACGATGAGTTTCATCTCATGGAAACATTCAAAGTAGGCAATTTCCGGCTGATAACCGGCCTCCACCAAGGTCTCAAAACCGTTCTGAATCAGGTGGGTGATGCCGCCGCAGAGAACCACCTGTTCGCCGAAGAGGTCGGTTTCCGTCTCTTCTTTGAAAGTGGTTTGGATAACGCCGGCGCGAGTGCCACCGATACCGCGAGCATAAGCCAAGGCAATGTCAAAGCATTTCCCGGTAGCGTCCTGCTCCACGGCGAACACATCAGGAACGCCACCGCCCTCGGTGTAAGTGCGACGCACGAGATGACCGGGGCCTTTCGGCGCTACCATGAATACATCGATATTCTCCGGGGGAACGATTTGCTTGAAGTGTATATTAAAGCCGTGGGCAAAGGCGAGGGCGCTGCCGTCTTTCAAGTTGGGGCGAATCTCGCTCTTATATACATTGGCCTGTTTCTCGTCGGGAATGAGGATCATGGTGATGTCGGCAGATTTCACGGCTTCCGCCACGGGGAGAACTTTGAGGCCGTGGCTTTCGGCGGCGGCTTTGGACTTGCTGCCCTCGTAAAGACCCACCACCACGTTTACGCCGCTGTCCTTCAGGTTAAGGGCGTGGGCGTGACCTTGGCTGCCGTAACCGATAATGGCCACGGTTTTGTCCTGAATGATTTCCCAGTTTACGTCCTGATCATAATAGGTTTTTGCCATAATACTCTCTCTCCTCACAATGTTCGTTGATAGTGTGTTCACCGCGCTCCAAAGCAATGAGTCCGGTGCGGATGACTTCTTTGATGCCATAGGGTGCCAAGAGTCTGGTGAAAGCCGTCACCTTTTCATCGTCGCCGGTGATTTCAAAAATGAGAGTGGTAGGCTGTACGTCAATGACGTGCGCCCGGAACAACTCGGCCATCTTGAGAACATCCAGACGATTGGTGTCGTCGGAGGTCACCTTTATGAGGGTCATGCCTCGCAAGGCGGCGCAGGATGCATCCAAGCGTTGCACAGCTTTCACCACCGGCATTTTCTGGAGTTGCTTTATCATTTGCTCTACCAAGTTCTCATCGCCGTGTACCACCACGGTAATACGGGAGAACTCCGGGGATTGGGTGACGCCCACCGCTAAACTGTCGATATTGAACTCTCGCCTGGAGAACATACTGGCCACGCGCACCAAAACGCCGGTCTGATTCTCCACGAGGACTGACAGCACATGCTTCATCAAGTCTTGCCCCCTTTATAACAACATCGAGCATTATACCACGGCTGATTTTCATATTCAACCGGAAAATTTGCAGGGAGCCACACTATAGCGAATGTCATGTTATTTGACTAGCCCATGGCCTCCCATTTGCTTTCGATTTTCAGTTCCGGCGCGGCAGGTTGCTCTTGCCACTGGCTTAATATATCCTCGCACAGGCGGCTCGCTTCGTTTTGGGTCGTGAGGGGCATGAGTACCAGTAAGCGCGTTGTGCCGTTTTGCGTGAGGCAATCGCTAGGCCGCAATTTGCTCGCCGCAAATTCCTGAAAAGTCGCCGTTAGTATTTCCTCATTGCCGGGGGAAAGCGCTTGCAGGTTAAATTGCAGACATTGCATCTCTTGCCGGCAGTGAATCGCTAGGCGTAGCAGTAGGCGATAAATACCGCGAAACAGCGGAAAATCCACCACATAAGCCCCGGGACGCTGATTGCGTTCGCCCAAAATCATTTGCAGGGTGGAGGCGCTATTTGGCTCGCCGTTCTTTACGACGTTATCGGCCGGAGTCTGCGAGCTGTCGTACACGGCCACGTCATGTTTGCCGTGTTGTTTCACGCGGTAGAGGGCTTCGTCCGCTTTTTTTGACAGGGTGACAAAATCCTTCCCTGCTGTCGGAGCATAGGCTACCCCGATGGACGCCCCCAAGGGAATTTCCATATCATCTCCCATGTATTCCTTAGCAGATTGCAACAGCTCCCGATTCAAATACTGACAACGCTGCTGCAAAACAGCCGGGGACGGCTCCCCTTTGAGGTAAACCACAAACTCGTCGCCGCCTATGCGACCGGCTAAGTCGGTACTGCGGATCATGCCCTTTAGTAGCTGGGCGAAACGAATCAGAATGCGATCCCCCATGTGATGCCCGTAGATGTCGTTTACCAGCTTAAAGCTGTCCAAGTCAACCAGCAGGAAGGCTCCCGGTTCCAAGGCCGCCATGATGCCGATTTCCTTTTCGGCGGTGGCCTTGTTTAAGAGTCCCGTCATGTTGTCTTGGGTGGCATCCACTTTTAGCCCCAACATTTTGTCGTTGTTTTTGAGGATATTGGCCACCCGTTGCAGGAGAATTTCCTGCTTCAAGGGTTTTCGGATGTAGTCGGAGGCGCCGATGGCAAATCCTTTGCTCTCGCTTTCATCCCGTTCATCCGCCGTCATAAAAATAATGGGTACCGGCTCGGCGCTGATGTCCTGCAAGACGCGATGGAGTTCGTAGCCGTCCATGTGGGGCATTAAGAGGTCGCTCAACACCAAGTCCGGCTTCTCGCGAGTAAAGGCCTGTATGGCCTCCATTCCCGACGAAACTGCGACCACCTCGTAATGGGGCGCCAGCATTCGTTTAGCCAGCATCAGCATCACCGGCTCGTCATCCACTATCAATATCTTGCTCATGACTGCTCCTTTCCCAATCCGTCATAATCCTTCTGCACGTTGTAAACAGCCGCATACATGGCCGGCAGCACCAAGAGAGTTAAAACCGTGGCGACTAGCAAACCGCTGGCGATGGCTACTGCCATTGGCCCCCAGAAGTTACTGGCCATAAGGGGGATCATGCCTAAAATCGCTGCCGCCGCCGTCAGCATAATGGGGCGGAAACGCAGTATTGCCGAATCTATCACCGCATTCCAAGGGGTTTCCCCCTCGGCCAAATGTTTTTGAATCTGGTCGATAAGAATGACGGAGTTTCTGATTATCATGCCGGAGAGCGCCAAAATGCCGAGGTAAGCCACAAACCCCAGCGCCGAATCGGTGAGGAGCATCCCCCACGCCACTCCGATAATCCCTAAAGGCGCGGTGAGGAGCGTTAGAAGCATCTCTCTCCCACTTCTCAGTTGGAACATGAGGAGAGTCATGATGATGAAAACCATGGCCGGCACGGGTTTCACGAGATAACCCAGCGAGTCCTGACTTTTTTCCAAGGCGCCATCCACGGCAATGCTGGCTCCCAACGGTAAATTCTCTCGCAGTTTGGCGGTGGCCTGATAGGCTTTTTGGGTGGCGTCGTTGGCGGTGCCGGATTTTATGTTGGCTTGTACCGTGATGGTGGGTTTGAGATCCCGTCGTTTAATCAGCCCGTCTTCGGCGGCAAAGGAAATTTTCGCCACTTGGGACAGGGGGACGTAACCGGCCGAACCCAGATAAAGGGGCATTTCCTGCAAACGGGAAAGATCCCGGCGACTCTCCGCCGCGAGACGCAGGTCAATATCTATGGTGCGATCGCCGCTGTAAAATTCTGCCGCCGTGGCGCCGGTAATTTCCATGTAGAGAGTCTGCGCCACCATTTGACTGGAGAGTCCCATGGCGTGAATTTTGTCTTGATCCAACGTCAGGCGCATGACCTTGCTTTCCTCCGACCAATCTAAGTTAATATCGTAAGCGTTGGCATCGGCAGAGATGACCTCCGCCACTTTCCCGGCCAGTTCCTTTACCTGTTTTACGGTGGAGGCCGACACCCTGAGCATAATGGGATAATCCGCCGGGGGGCCGGTCTGAATGAAACGCAGGTTACTTTGCACCAAGGGGAAGGAACTATTAAGCTCCTCTTGGATAGCAACGGCCAGTTTCTCTCGGATGTCGGCATCCTTGGCCACAATGACAAACTGGCCGTAGCTGTCGGTATCGGCAATGGGATTCAGAGTTAGCACAAAACGCGGCGCGCAACGTCCCACATAGTAAGAGTAATTCTCTATATCCTCGCGGTGCTTTTGCAAAAAAGCCGCCAGTCGCCTAGCCTCCGCTTCCGTAGCGGAGAGGGACGAGCCGTTGGGCAGGTGTAAATCTACGATAATCTCCGGCCTGATGGAAGGGGGGAAAAATTCTTTTTTGACGTGTTGCATAGCCCAACCCGACAGGGCAAAAATCAGTACCGTGGCGGTCAGCACCGTTTTGCGATGCAGGAGGAACCATTCTAAAATTTTCCGAAACCAGCCGTAAAATTTATTTTGGTAAGGGTCTATATGCCCGTCCGCGTCGGTTTTGACCTTGACGCGAATGATGTGGTAGCCGTAGAGAGGCGCCACCATCACCGACACTATCCAAGACAACACCAAGGCCATGGCGATGACCGGAAAGAGAGCGCTGCAAAATTCGCTGGCCAGCCCCTTAGAAAAAGCCACGGGGATAAAGCCGGCGCAGGTGATGAGTGTCCCCGTGAGCATGGGTTTTGCCGTAGCTTGAAAGGCGTAGCAAGCGGCATCAAAACGCTTTAGGCCGCGCTCCAATTGCACGCTCATCATTTCCACGGCGATAATGGCATCATCCACCAAGAGTCCCAAGGCGATAATGAGAGAGCCTAAAGATACTTTGTGCAAATCAATGCCCAAAACGTACATGCACACAAAAACCCCAGCCAGCACAAGCGGAATACACCCGGCCACCACCAACCCGGTACGGAAACCTAGAGAGAGAAAACTTACGGCTAAGACTATCACAATGGCTTCCATCAGGGTTTTGACAAATTCGCGGATGGATTCATCCACCACTTGAGGCTGGTCGGAGACTTGATGAATGTCCAGTCCCAAGGGGAGACCGGCTTGCGCTTGCTTCAGCGTCCGGCTTAAGTTTTCCCCCAGTTCTAGGATATTGCCTCCGGGAGTCATGGAAACGGCTAACCCCACGGCCTCCTTGCCGTCAAAAAACATTTTAGGAGCCGCCGGCTCGGCGCTGCGCCGTTCCACCTTGGCTATATCCCCCAAGCGAAAGGTTCTGCCGCCCTCGCTGATGGGGAGGCTTTTAATGGCCGCCACGTCGGCAAAACGCCCCGTGACCCGGAGATACACCGTGTCGGAAGTGGTCTCGAGGGAAGAGGCCGCCGTCATTTGGTTTTGCTGCGAAAGGGCATTGGTGATGGCTTGGGGGCTTACCCCAAGCTGAGCCAGTTTACTGCTGTCAATCTCCACATAGACTTTTTCCTCTTGTTCGCCGAGGAGAATGACTTTTTGCACGTCGGGAACCGCGAGGAAGGCTTGCCGAATCTCCTCGGCTTTTTGTCTGAGTTCCTCGTAGGAGAAGCCTTCCCCCGTCAGGGCATATACCGAACCATACACATCGTCAAAGCGGTCGTTGTAGTAAGGCCCATAAACCCCGGAGGGCAAATCCCGTTTCACGTCCTCGCAAAAATTCCGCACGTCGCGCCAAGTGGGGCGAATGTCGCTTTTGGCAATATTATCATCCAGTTCCACATAAATAACGGTGGTGCCGGCTCTGGTTTCGCTCTTCAGATCTTTTAGGTAGGGAACGTCTTGGATTTTCTTTTCCAATTTGTCCGTGACTTGATTTTGCATCTCCTCGGCGGTAGCTCCCGGCCAAGCCGCCGACACCACCATTTGCCGGATGGTAAAAGCCGGGTCTTCCATACGTCCCAAATTAAAATAGGCGTAAACGCCGCCGATGACCGTCATGATAATGAAATACCACACCAGCACTCGATTATTGAGGGACAGCTCCGTTAAATTCCTCATGGCGTATCCTCCGCCCGGCGCACGGTTTGTCCCTCCCGCAGTTTCTGCACTCCGGCCGTTACCACCCAATCTCCGGCGGTAAGTCCTCGCACGATGACCTCATTGCCGCTGAAACTCTCCACCGTGACATTTTTTAGGGAAACCGTGTTATCCGGCGCCACCACCCAGACCTGCGCCGTGTCGCCCGTTTGGTAAATGGCGGAAAGGGGCAAGAGGTAACTGCCGGCGGAAGCGTTAGGGATAGCCACCAGCCGCACGCTGGCGGTCATGCCAAGACCCAGCCCCGGCACCGGCTCCTCTAGGGCGATGCGCCCCCGAAAAGTTCTGGTGGTAGCGTCGGCCATGGGGGTAAGCTCGCGCACAGTGCCGTAGTTTTTTTGACTGTTTGCCCAAAAGGTGATTTCCGCCGGCGTTCCGATTAGCGCGCCCATGAGTTTATTTTCCGGCACACTAAACTCGATTTCCATTTCGTCTAGGCTCACCAAGGTCATAACCGTCTGCCCCACGGCCACCACTTGCCCGGCCTCGGCGTTCACGGCGGTAATTACTCCCGGAGCGGGCGCCACCAGTTGAGTATATTCCAAGGAATTGCGGCTCTGATTGGCATTCGCTAGGGCAGTGTGATAATTGGCCTCCGCCGCATCGAAGCTGGCCTGATATTGATCCAAAGTGGCGGCCGGGATGGCGTCGGATTTATAGAGTTCTTGATAGCGCGCCAAATTCACTCGCGCCAGCTCCATTTGGGTTTTAGCCGCCGCCACCTGCGCTTCCCCGGCTCCGGCGGACTGAATGGCATCCCGAGGGTCGATGACCATCAAAACGTCCCCGGCGTTCACGATACTTCCTTGCTCCACGTTGCGAAAGGCAATGCGTCCCCCCGTTTGAAAGGAAAGATTCGCTTCATGGCGCCCCTTCACCACCCCGGGATAGGTATCGAAGGCTACCGCCCCACGATCGACAGCCTCGACGATTTTTACCACCGGGGGGAGAGTGGCCTCCTGCGGCGTTTCGCCGCAACCGGCGGTGAGGCAAGTTGTCAGGAGCAATCCCCCTGCCAGCAAAAATTTTTTCATAGTGTCTCCTTACTGTTGTCATAAAATTAGGGGCTTTGCCCAGCCCCCAAAAAATTTAAATCTTGGTGTGATTGACCACATAGCCGTCGCGGCCATGCTCCTTGACTTCGTATAAGGCGCGGTCGGCGGCGCGGAACAGTTCTTCGTAGGTGCCGCCATGGATGGGGCAGAGGGCTATGCCGATGCTGGCGGTGATTTGGGGCTGGCTTTCCACCTTGGACTTGATGTGCCGGGCGGCTTCGTTGATGCGCTCGGCCACCTGCGCCGCATCTTCGGCGTGAATGTCTCGCAGGATAACGATGAATTCGTCGCCCCCAAAGCGTCCCACCAAATCTTCGCTGCGTACCACTTGCCTTAGCACCATGGCAAATTCTTTCAAGACTTTGTCGCCAAACTGATGACCGCAAATATCGTTGGCCTCTTTAAAATGATCCAAATCGGCAATCAAGAGAGCGTGTACATGCCCCGGGAAGGGATCGTTTTGGAACAATTTTTCCCCGGCGCGTTGAATGGCGGCGCGATTTAAGATGCCGGTTAAAGGACAGGTTTCCGCCATTTGCTTGTAACTGTCCCGGGCTTTGTTGGCCTCGATGATGGATTCCAGCGCATCCTCCAGGTGCATATTACGCTCCCGGAGAGCGTTACGCTGCGCTTTGGCCGCTTTGCTGTGATGATAGAGAAAACCCGTGGAGGCTATGACTAGCAGAATCAGCCCCAGAACAAGTCCCGTTTGCATGGGATAGTGGTGTAGCAGCGTATTGACGCTGAGGGGCGGCCGGTGTCCCATGATGTTCCGGGTGGCGATTTCCTCGCGCGCTTCGGGGGAAAGTTGCCGGATGGCGGAGTTTAGCACTTCTTGCAAGATAGGGGGTTGCCTAGGAGAAATGGCCAAACTGATGGGGAGGCGAATACTGTCCCCGGGGACGGTGTGGAGTTCCGGGTAAAGTATCAAAGGTCTTTGGGTCTGCAAAACGATGCCTTCTAAAACGGCCAAATCCGCCTCATTGTTCATCACCGCATCCAAAGCCGTGCCGGCGGTGGGACGAAGCACAATTTCCCACTTGGGGAAAGTTTTTGCCATAAAGAGTTTTAAGGAGGCGGACATGGTAGGCAGTACCAAACGATAGCTGGTTTCTATGGCATCCTGTTGGTATTTGTCGCCGATGAGTCGCCATTCTTGCACGAACAGGGGAGCGGTGTAACCGAGGTCGGCCGCTGCCGGATCGTTGTTATAAATGTCCAGCAGGAGATCCGCCTCCCCCATACGCAACCGATGTTTGGCATCTTCGTAGGTGTAAGCGCGTACATAGGTGAACTCTAAACCGGATATTTTTTCTAACTCCGTCATAATGTCCGGGAAAATCCCCGTGGGAGTGCCATCCTCGCCAAATAAAAAGAAGGGAGCCTCCTCGCCATATACGGCAATTTTCAGCGGCGGCAGATTTTTGATGGTTTCCGCCGCCTCCGAGGTAAAGTGAGCGAATTTTTTTTGCTCCGAATGCTGAAAAGCGGCGCGACGCATACTCACATAATCGGGGTCGTTTTGCCACAGGCGTTTGTAGGCTTCATCCAGTCCCTTGATGTCATCTTGCTTGGCTTGATGGCCCACGGCGTAAGCCGGACATTGGCCGACGGACAAAAAATGCTTGGCGGGCTTCACGGCGCGCGTGACGGTGTCGAGAATCAAATCCACCTCGCCGCTTGCCAGCGCCGCCGTCAATTCATCATGGCGGAAAAAATAACGCAAATTAAGCGCCAACCCCTTTTCTTGCAGAAAAGAAGCGAGGATTTTATCCGTTTCTTGAATGGGCAAAAGTCCCACCGTCGCCCCGACCAGCGTACCCATATCTCTGACACTGAAACGGGTTTCCGTGTCCCTAGAAAAGAGTGCCACGATATTTAACCCCATGGGGCGGCTGTAACATAAGTTTTCGTCAAAATCTTTTTCCGCCGGGAACAGAATATCAACCCGACCGGTGGCTAAGGCATCCGCCGCTTCAGTGGGAGTCAGTTCCGTCACCTCATATATTCGGTCGGTGTATTTGGCTATTTCTTCAATGAAACTACGGTAATAATGGCGATAGATTAAATTCTCGCGTTCATCGCCCACTTCGGTAACGCACCCGATTTTCAGCGCGTCGTCATAAGCCCCTTCGGCCTCAGCCGTAGGCAGGAACAAAAAGGTGAGACTCCAAAGCATCGCCAAAATTTTAAAGACCAACCAACCCATGCGCCTCGCCTCCCATATATCAAAGTATTCCACTTGGAGATTCGGCGCAAAAGGATTTTTTCCTGCTGCCCTGCAAATATTTCGCTACGCAAAAATCCTCGCCGCCCGGGTTCGCAAGGGCTGACGAGGATTTTTGGTGAGAGGAAAATTTTCAAATGAAACAGACGGCGGAATTAGAATTAAATGTAATACATGGGGCTGGCCGCATCTCGCTCGACAGCGGCCAGAATATCCGCTAAGGACACGCCGGAGAGGAAATCGCGCAACTTTTCATCCAGCGGCCTATAAACCTGAGCGGCGATGGCGTTGTCGATTTCCGGCATTTTACCGGAGGTGGCAGGCATTACCTCTTCGCTAAAACTGTTTTCAATAACCGATAAAACGTGGTAAGCCGTGATGTTTTTCGGCGATTTGGCCAGCTGATAGCCGCCGCGAGATCCTTTCACCGAAGTAACTAGGCCGGCACCCTTCAGTAAGGAAAAAACCTGCTCCAAATAAATTTTGGAGATGTTAAGCTCCTCCGCTATGGTCAAGGTGGTAACTAAGTTGCCGGAGTCGTAGTTCCGGGCAATATACACTAGCGCGGCCAGAGCGTAGCGGCCTTTAGCAGAAACTTTCATATTTGCCAAGCTCCTTTGAGGGGAAACGCTTCCCATAAATCATAGATAATATGTAGTGACCCCTCGGTTGCAAAACGTGGATTTACCTGTAAAATAGGAGGTGTAACACAACCCAGACAGGAATTACCGCATACAAAGGAGAGGTCACTTATGAAGAGTATAATCTATGTTGGAATGGATGTCCATAGCACCAATTGCACCCTTTCGTGTTATTCCCTCGAAAACGATACGAACTTCGCTACCATCCAAGTAGAACCGGATTACAAGAACATCTTGAAATATCTGGAGAAAGTGAAGCAGAACTTTGGGGAATCGTGTGATTTTCTTTGCGGTTATGAGGCCGGATTCCTCGGCTTCACGCTCTATGAACAGCTCAGCCGACACAACATCCTCTGTGTCATCCTTGCCCCTACTTCCATGCCGCTCTACCGGAAAACTGAAATTAAAACCGACAAGCGAGATGCTATGAAGATTGCGTGAAGTAGTACACTTTTTCTTGACACTTTTCTCTCACAATATAGAATAAGCACCTATGAAGAGAGAAAA
>JAFVEM010000006.1 GCA_017476005.1 Selenomonadaceae bacterium
CCGTGGTACAATGAACCTGACCGACGGAGCCGGGTTCCCCGTATGAAAGGGGGAAACGCCTTGAGTACTTACGAGAAGCTGTCGCTTGCGATAGCCATCGCAACTCTCATCGTTGAGATCCTGAAATAAGGAAATCACCCGACATTGGCGAACGCTGGGTACTTCCTCAAACTTTGTTGGTGAAAAAGGGGAGTCCGGCGCTACCCCCACCGGTCTTCTTCTTGCCAACACAGGCATTATAAAGCATAAGCCAAAAAATTACAAGGGGATTTGGCCAAAAAATTGCCGCCGGCCAAAAAAATTTTTTATTCACCTCTTGACAATGATTCTCAAACTCATTATACTACATCACAGCTCTCCAAATTAGCTCTCCTAAAATATAATACACAGCAAAAAGGACTCGCCTGCCGCGAGTCCTTTTTGTGTCTTGGAGGATATTATTTTCGTCCGCCCCAGAGGCCGGTTACGGTTGGACAGGGAATACCGGCCTCTGGTTATGGGAGGCTTAGGCCAGCTCGATGCGGTTTACCTCCTGAATGTAGCAGTCCTTGAGTTCGGCGATGGGGCTGCCGCCCACCACGATGGCCTCTTTGGCCAGCATGGCCTCGCTGACTTCCATGACCTCCGCCAAGGTCAGCCCGGTCTTGGGGGTGGAAAGGCTAAAGGTAGAGGTCTTGTCGTTATCAAGGGTGAAAACCATCTTCAAGGTGCGCATGGTGCATTCTCCTCTCTCTATTCACAAAAAACTTTTCTTCTGCCAAGTCCCCACAGGAGCCAAGAGGCTCCCGGGGGACACTAGGCTTATTCCGCCGCCAGTTCTGCCGAATCGGTGCGGCTGACGCTGTCCAGCTCGTACTGCTGGAGACCGGCGATGTCAACGCCCAAGAGGCGGACTTCCTCGTCGGTGAGGGTGGGGTTCAGGTGGGCGACGCTACGGGAGGCCAAGGTGGCCGCGCCCCCCTCGTCAACGGCGGTGATAACCTTCAAGGTCAGGCGGCTGGCGGCGTTACGACGTACTGCCATAAAGCATTCTCCTTTCTTCAGCTGAAAGTTTTTTCCCGAGGGTTTTTTTGCCCCTCTCACTCTACTACTTGCAGCCACCTACCCCATTTACCAAATACGGGGCAAAATTTTTTTGGTCAAAACCGTAACTTTACAGCTACTAACTTTATGTGTTATACTTAGAGAAAATTTTTTCAAAATGCAGGGAGGAAAAGAGCTTGTGCCAACATAAGATTTATGGAACCAGAAAATCACCTTCCACCGTTTACATAGAAATTAGGGACGAAAATTCGGATTATTGGGGGGTAAAAAATTACCTCTTTATCAGTACGAATACGCCAAGAAATTTGGCAACATGGATTTTTTAGCATTGGTAGCGGAGGATACCAACGCCGATAAAGACGAAAACGACGTTATGTTAGCCCTTCCTTTTGTTGATAAGGCTATATGCTACGCCGAGCGCGACTATTTACGATGAGCATTAGGAGGCGAATACCATGCCCCTGTCTCAACCCGAAGAGGCTTACACTTATGAGGACTATCTAAACTTCCCTGAAGACACTAGAGCCGAGATCGTCAATGGAGAGATATATCTCATGTCCTCCCCTTCACTCAGACACCAAGAAATCTGCGGCGAGCTTTATCGGCAACTGGCCAATTTCCTCGAAGGAAAAAAATGCCGCGTCTTTCTCGCCCCTTTGGCCGTTCGCCTTTTTGCCCAAAAAAAAGACACCCCTCGCGAGGTGGATACGGTGGTGGAGCCTGATATTTCAGTGGTGTGCGACAAAAACAAAATAACCTCCGAGGGGCTTATCGGCGCCCCTGATATGACGATTGAGGTCATTTCCCCCTCCAGCAGACGCTATGACCGAATGACTAAATTCCAACTTTATCAGCTGGCCGGAGTGCGAGAATACTGGATAGTTGATCCGCTGGGCGAGTGGGCACAGGTTTTTTTGCGTAGCGAAAATGGGCAGTTGACTTTGGTCGAGGACTACGGCAAGGAGGACATTGCCAAAGTAAACATCCTGCCCGGCTGTTTTATCGACCTCGGCAAAGTTTTTGCCGGTAGGGAATGAAGATTATGAATCTTAATAAGGAAAACAAATTTGTCATGGCTAGGGACGGCGACTCCCTACGGCAGTGGTGCGCCAACAATAATTTATTCCTCTACCCCTACGATATTGTCACCGGGGCGGACATTGCCCTGTTTAAGAACGAGGTGAACGACGGCTTTATCGTCATGACCATGGAGGAAGTAAAAAATCTCCGAGGCTACAGCTATCGTTTTCTTATTAAAGACCCACTACTGTACGCGAGCTATAAAGAGCTGATGGTATCCACGCCGGGTGTAGCCGTGGTACAATGGAACGACCGTGCCAGAAAGCGAGCCGCCGCCCTGCTACAGCCCCTGCCGCGTCGCTTTTTCTCCTCGGAATGGCCGCATATGCTGTCTAATTTTGTCATATGGGGAATCGTCTATTGGCTGGTTATCCACTCTCCGGTTTACCAGTATTTTTTTCACGACAACCTGCTGTTTATTATTTTCCTGCTACTGGTCTTTAATGTTCACAAATTTTTCAGTAAATCCTACGGCGCGGAAATACCCCGGAAAATTCTGGAACAGTGGCTTAAGAGAAATGACTTAAAGGACGCTCCCCAACGCGAAGCCTTTTATCAGGCGGCCATGGCGGACTGGCCGCTTATACGACAAAGGCACCGGGAAAGCCTCCCCCTTTTCCTCGCGTGGCGGCGAGGTTGCTATGCTTTCGCCAAAGAGCCGGAAACCCTTGATTTGCGCCTGTTGGATTATGATAAGAAGCCGCCGGCTGCGGCAGAACCTGAACCTGAGGAAGATTACTGCGCCGAAATAAAAGAACAGCTAAACAAACAACTGAATCATCTCAAGGACGAAAGAGGCAAGGTGGCAGACAGAGAGGTAAAGACCGGCCTCGAGGATATAATCGCCATTCTCATGGAAATAACCCACGTTATCGCCGCCACCGACGACCCCAAGAAGATATTGCCGGTGCGGAAAATAGTGAGCTATTGGAACGAAGAGGTCATTTCCCTCTTAAACACTTATCTCTTGCTTGCCCAAAATACCTCCGGCGAGGCCAAAAACACCAAGAAAAACATTGCCGCCGTCCTCCAAGAGGTTTACCCCGTCTATAAAAACGAACTGGAAAAAATTACCGAAGGTTCCACCCTAGAAACCAAGGCTTCCATCGCCGTCATTCGCCAAGAGATTCAACGGGAAATGAAACTGTGGCAGAAGGCATAAGAAAACCCCTCTCCGATTTGGAGGGGGGCTTTATTATGCGCTGGCGGCCAGCTTTTTGTCACTATGGGTCACAAAAACGGTGGTAACGTCTCTTTTGAGCGACATTAGGTCATCTACTTTTTGCTCTAATTCCTCATACTTGCGGTTAGAATCGCGAATCTCTTGCTTCAGTTCCGCGCGAGTTTCGCGTAGCTCGGCGCGTACCTCTTTTACCTCGGCGCGAGTCTCCTGCAATTCGGCGCGTAACCCTTTTACCTCGGCGCGAGTCTCCTGCAATTCGGCGCGTAACCCTTTTACCTCTTCGCGAGTTTCCTGTAACTCCCCATTGACACTGTCAATTCTCTGCCCTAGCTCCTCATGGACTCCCTCAATCTTCTGCTCCAACCCGTCACGGACTCCCTCGATTTTCTGATTCAGTTCGTCACGGACTCCCTCGATCTTCTTATCCAGCTCGTCATGGACTTCCTCGATCTTCTGATTCAGTTCGTCACGGACTCCCTCGATCTTCTTATCCAGCTCGTCATGGACTTCCTCGATCTTCTGTACCAGCTCGTTCTTGAGCTTACCGTTTTGCTCGTCGATGTAGCCCTGCATGGCGTTCAGTGAGGGTATCATGTAATTGTTGGCAAATCTCTGCAAAGCTCCATCCAAAAAGTCCAGCATCTTTTTTTGCTCGTCCGTAGGCATTTCTTCCCCTCCTCTCGTCATCTCATCGCGGCCTATTATATCAGCTTAGCCGCTCGCTGACAAGAAAAGATTTTCTTCACCCCTCACAGCATATTGTCAAAAATATTAAGCCGCGGCACCTGTTTCATCTCCTGCTGGGCGGTGAGGGTGGTGCCGTCCGGAGCTTTGGGAGGCGGTGTGTTTTCATCCGGGACTTCCTTTAGCTTGGGCTTTTTGCGATACCTATCCACCATCTCTCCGTCCCGATACTCGGTGACTAAAATGCTGCCGTCGGGCATGATGCGGCGCACTACCTCCGTGAACTTGCTCATTTGCTCGATTTCCTTTAGCTCCTGCCGACGTGCGTTCATTTCCTCCAAGGTCTCCTTCAAGGTAGCTCGCTTTTTCTCCACCAACGCAGCGTACATCTCCTGAAAATCCTTATCCTGCTCCTTTTTTTCATAGTCATAGGCAAGACCTTCCGCTCTGCCATTACTGCCGTTAATTTTCAGCGACATAATGTCACTCCTCCTTTTCAGTCTTCTCACCCCTTATATCGGAATTAAAATTCATAACCTTAACCCCCCTCGCGTTCCATGTGAAACATATTTTTTCTGCTTTCGTGGCAGGATTTTTCCCGATTGCATAGAACCATGAGGAATGAATATAAATCATTGCCCAGCTCGGAGGGGGTAGTAAAGTGTGTATTATCGTAAGTCTGACCTCAAAAAGAAAATTTTTTATCCGCAGGTCATAAAAGTTTTTTTACTGGCAACGCTTACCGTCGCCACCTTGCTGACCGCCGGTTGCCTGACGGGAAATACCGAACCGCCCGAGGGTGACGGCAGCTACGAAAAGGTGCGCCTCGTCATGAACGCCAACGGCACCAACATCGGCATTGAAAGCCTGACGGCTAAGCGATTCATTGAGCTGGTGGAAAAGGAATCCGGCGGCAACGTCCACATCGAGTTCTATCCCAACGACGAACTTTCCGGGGGCAACACCAACGAGGCGGTGCGTTCGGTGACGGAGGGAGCGGTGGACTTGGCCTCCTATGTCACCGGCACCATGTCCATGCTCGACCCACGATTGGAAGTGGCCACCATCCCTTGGTCTTTTTCCAGTTACCAAGAGGCGCGGAAAGTCATAGACAAAAGCGGCGGCGCTTACTACGAAAAAATTCTCGCCGAATACGGCTTGGTCTATTTAGGCTCCACCCACAACGCCATGCGCCAACTTACCAGCAATCGCAATCCCATGCGAAAACCTGAAGACCTCAAGGATATGCGGATTCGCGTCCTTGGCGGCGAGGTATATCGCCTGTTCTTTGCGGCTTTGGGCGCAGACCCGATTCCCCTCGGTTGGAGCGAGCTAAACATCGCTATCAGGCAAGGGGTCATCGAAGGGCAAGAAAACGGTTTCTTCCTCATGAATTCCGGTCGTCTCAACGAAATTCAAAAGTATATGACCGTATGGAACTACCTCTACGAGAATTACCTTTTCGTAGCCAACCGCAAGACTTTCGATCAACTGCAACCTAAGACTAGAGAAATGTTGCGAAACAAAATGCGAGAGGCTTGCGAGTGGAGCCGGGATTATTTGGAGAACGAAGAAAAGGTAATCCGCCAAAAGTTTGCCGCCAAGGGACTGGAGATCATCGATCTGACTCCTGAGGAGCTTTTAGTCTTTAAGGAAAAGGTGGCTCCCCTCCGGGAGGAACTTAAAGCCAAGTATGGCAAAGAAGCCTGCGACGCTTTCCTCATTGATATGCCCAAAGACTCCTTGTGGGAGGTGGGAGACGGTTGAAAGAACGAATCTTCCATTTCGCTGTATCCGCCTTGCTCTACTGGTTAATCGCTTTCTTTGGCACCACGGTTTTGGTCATTCCCGACGAAGTTATCGTGTTCCCCAGTTTCCTGCCGCCCATTTTAGGACTCATGTGGGGGCCGGTGGCCGTGGCCGGGCTGTATGTGGGTAGCATCCTTTCTTTGCCGGAACTCAAAACAGCGACGGATACCATCGGCTTTCAGTGGTTAATGCTCCGAAATATTTGGGTGATAATCGCCGGGTTGCTACCGATTGTCATTTGGCATCGGTGGCGCGTAAAGCCGGGTGAGCCTACCTTTCCCCTCAGCGGTATCAGCCTCAGCAAAATTTTGGTTATCCTTCTCGTCACCTACGCCTGCACCTCTGTCTTTCGCGGCTTTATGGCTACTCCCGAGGAATTAAAAGACATGGGAGGATGGCTGGGACACTGGAAGACGGCGCGACTGCCCGGTTTTATCTTGGCGGCCTTCGTCAGCGATTTCCTCATGGCGCTGTTCTTCGACGTGGTTTGGTTCTTTTTCCTCATCAGCCAAGACTTTAGCTTCTATGGCACCCAATGTCCGCCGGGCAACAAAGCGGCTGCCACCATCACCCAAATTGAAATGAAAGGTGTCTGGGTAGGTGCTTTGGTTTTCTACGCCATCGCCGCTTTAACCTCAATTCATTTGGATGTATCTGCCATTTATGGCATGGAACGTTTGCCTACTTGGATGCAATTCATGGCCGAGTGTTTGTCCCTCATGGATTTGTCTTTGATTCTAATGCTCCATTTGCTCCTTCATTACCGACGCTCCATCATGATGCAGATCGTGTTTCTCGTGGCCATGACGGTGGTATTGTCGGCGGCGGTATTGGGATGGAGCAGTTCTTTGTCCATAGACGGAATAGTGACGGCGCGAGCCGATGACAACCTGCACGCCATGAGCGTTATCTGCCGCGAAAGACTGGAGCGTACCTTTTTCTGCGTGCGCCAAGCCGTGAACGGTATGGAACGTCAAGCCTTGGTCAATATAGAAAGCTATGACCGCTTGCGCAATGACGAAACCTACCGCAACAACTACTTAGCCCTAATGGAGAATGCCTTTAACGATATTGCCACCAGTACCGACGGCAGCAACGCCTTTTATCTCCGCTTGGCGCCGGAAATAGCCGGCGGCAAGGGCGGTTTTTCCATGGGCAGACTGGACGTGCGTTGGGAGGGCGCTTTGCCTCCCTTTGTAAAACGGGATCCCATCGACCTCACCAATTTCTTTTCCGAGGATGCCAAAAACGTAGGGTGGTATTATGTGGCTCTCAACAGCAAACACGCGACTTGGATTGAGCCTTATGTGGATCCCACCATTAAAGACTATGTGATTTCCTATGTGGCTCCGTTGCGAGTGGATGGTCATAACGTGGGCGTTATCGGCATGGACATTGATTTCAACTTCATTATCCAAGAACTGCGACGTATGTCCATTTACAATTACGGCTATGTTTATATCATGAACCGTAACGGCATGGTGCTGTACCACAGCGAACAGGCGCAAGGGACAATTTTCCGTCCGAATCCGAATTACAAGGAAATGGAAATATACCTCACCAACGGTATGTGGCTGGGGGTGGCCATTCCCTTGGAAAGGGTGAACGACGAACGGAACCGCCTCCTTATGCACCAACTGACGGCGGTAATGGTGGTGGCCATGTTGGTCGCCTTGGGCAGTATCACTTTAGCCTCTAAGGCCATAAAGCCCTTGATGGGCATGACGGAAGCGGCCAAACTCATTGCCTCCGGGGATCTCAACGTGAAACTGTCCTACGAATCCGGCAACGAACTGGGACTCCTCGTGCAAAGCATCCGGGATATGGCGGCCAAACTGGAGGTCTATGTTTATCGGGATAAACTGACGGGACTTAGGAACGCCGCATCCTACTTCAGCAAGGGAAAAGAGCTGGACATGATTCGCGAAAGCGACCCCGACCTAGAGTACGGGGTGGTTATCTTCGATGCCAACTTCCTGAAGAAAATCAACGACGAATACGGTCATCAAGCCGGTAACCAACTCATTCGTCACGCCGCTAGGGTAATATGCCGCGTCTTTGCCCACAGCCCCGTATATCGCATCGGCGGCGATGAATTTGCCGCTATTCTCATCGGGCAAGACTACGACAACCGCAAGGAACTTTTGTCCCGTTTCGATGAGCAAGCGGCCGCCGAACGCTTCAGCGCCGATGGCAAAGACCATGTGGTATCGGTGGCCAGAGGTTTGGGCGAGTACCAACCGGGCATGGACTACGCCGAAGTGGCCAAATTAGCCGACGCTGCCATGTACAATCACAAGGCAGCCTTGAAATTGGCTCTAGGTATGGATGTGGATGCCAGGTAACGAAGGTTGAAGGATTTGACCTAAGAACCTTAAACAGTTGACACGCTCCCGGCCAAAAAAAAGTTTGACAGCCGCCGCGCGCTGTGTCATAATAGGCGTATCTTATCCGCGGCTCATAGTAGAGTAGGCTTAGGGATAGGATGTCCTTATCACCGGAGTTGTTGCCGGGTATTGCAGGGGGGGTCGCATGCTTAGCGCTGCGGCTCCTCTTCGCTTTATGGTAAACTTCGTAATCGTTGATATAATTTTTTTGAAAGTTGGTATGTTATGCGCCGATTCGTCATTGTCGCCGGGGAGCGAGACATCCCTATTTTAACCATCCTAAGCGAGGCCTTCCACGATTTGAAACTCATTACGGCCTTTATATTGGTCACTTCATTCTACCGCTACACCCAAGGTCTGTGGGAGGACTGGTATTTCACCGCGCTTATCGTCAATCTCATGGCTATCTTCTATCTTTTCCAGCGCAATATTCTCTCCGAAAGCAGACTTTACAACACCGTCTTTGATGCCGTAGCCAGAGAACACCCGGTAGCTGAAGACTCCATGGAAGAGCGCCTAGACCGGCTCACCTCGGTTTTAGCCGCCTACCAAGGTTTGCGCCGCCAGCAACGCATAGCCAGCCAAGAAAAAAAATTCGTCTATTACACGGATCTGGCGGTACACATCATCGTCATCGGTTGCACGGTGCAAATGATTATGGCGAAATTGCAGTGAGAGGAAAGAAGGTATTATCCCCTACGCCGCCTCACCATATCTACTACAGACATACTCGTAGATTTTTCCCCGGTACAAGTCAATGCCGGCCTCGTCGTAGCTTTCCGGTAGCTCTTTCCAGAGAATATCGCGAATGAGGTTGCCAACGGTATCTCTGGTTTCTTGCTTGGCTGTCCAGTTGTTCAGCTCGGCTATTTTTTCCTTGATTTTCGCAAGCAGCTCGGCGGCTACGGCCTTAACTCTCTTTATGTCGTTTTTTGAGAGGTCGCTACGGAAAAGCATATCGTAGAGGGACAGCTCCTCGTCGCTCTTAAAGCCTTCCCGGACGTAGCGTTCTTCCTCTTGGTCTAGGTTACTGGCCAGGTTCATCAAATCCATGAAGGTTTTCTCAATGGCGGCTTGATCTTGCTCCTTGTTGTAGGCTGTGATGATTTTTTGGTAGCGTTCGTAATAATCCACACGCCCCGGATTGGCGAAAAGCATTCTGTCCAGCTTTTGCTGAATTACTTCCTGCAAGTCCCGAAAGACCAGATTTTTCGTCTTAGACCTGGCAAATTCTCGCCCCAAAAGTTCAAAGTCAATGGCGCTAATATCGAAGCGACGAGAAGGGACAAGCCCCTCCGCCATCGGTTCTATTTCCACATAGTCGCTGAGAATTTCGTTTATTTCCACCATTAAATCCGTGGTATCAATGTGTCGGCGTTTTTTCTGCAAGGCAGAGTGGATGGCGGCAATGGCGGCATATTCTTGCCGCGTAGCCTCCGCCGCATCAGTTCTATCCAAATATTTCATTAACTTATTCAATTCGGTGGCATAGGTGGTAAAGGTCTTTTTGTCCTCAATACGACCGCAGACAGCATTGGCCGCCAGTTGCAAAAGTTCCAACTTTTGAAAGCCCGTCGCCGTGGTCAGTGCGGCCAAGTCAAAACCAAGACCTTGGAGAAAAGCCTTGGCCATCGCTATAATGGCAAGAATACGCGCTATAAGCTCTTCTTTGTCAATGGTGGGATCTAAGCCACCGCCGCCGGAACTTACCGTATAATCGGCCAACGCCTTACGGAGAGCCTTCACGATGCCGATATAGTCAACGATGATTCCGTTTGATTTTCCCTCGGCGACACGGTTGGCGCGAGCGATGGTCTGCATGAGGGTATGAGCCTTGAGGGGTTTATCGAGATACAGGCAGGAAAGGCATTTCACATCAAAGCCCGTGAGCCACATGGCGCAGACAAAAACGATGCGCAGGGGATTATCCCTGTCCTTAAATTCCTTATCCAGTTCGCGCTTCTCCATTTTCTCCCGGTGGGTCTTAATGTCTAGGTTCCACTTTTGAAAGGTCTTGATTTCGTTCTGCTCCTGACTTATCACCACCGCCATTTCCGTTTCCTTCATCCAGTCCAGCTTGCGAGAGAGTTCCTGCGCCTCTTGCTGGCCGGCTTTTTTTATTTGCCCTGCGAGCCTCTCTATCGCCTCTCCCCAATATCCTCGCGCGGAGTCATACATACGAACGCAAGCTACCTTATTCAGGCAGACGAACATGGCCTTGCCGCTTGTCCAAAGGTCGGCGTAATGGCTGACAAAATCACGGGCGATGGATTTCAGGCGCGGCTCGGCGGTGAGAAGATGAATTTCTTTGGCAAATTCCGCTTCCAGTTTATCCTGCTGCATTACGTCCATATCGGCCTTATCAATGGCCTCCAAAATGCGCTGGGTGATTTCCGGATTGCGGAGATCCAAGATTTTCTCGCCGCGATTTTCATAGTAGAGGGGGACAGTGGCTCCGTCCTCCACGGCGCGCTTGAAGTCATAAACGGATACATAGCCGCCAAAAGTACGCTCGGTGATGTTGTCGCTAGACAGGAGCGGCGTGCCGGTGAAACCGATACGGGAGGCGGTGGGCAAGAGTTTCATCATATTGTCGGCAAAAATTCCGTACTGGCTGCGATGCGCCTCGTCGGACATGATGAGAATATCATGGTCGGGGAGAATGGCCGGTAAATCCGACCTATTAAATTTTTGTATCAAAGTAAAGATAAAGCTCTTGTTCCCCCGAAGTTTGCGCCATAAGTCCTCCCCACCGGTGGCAATAAATTCCGAGGCAGGGGATGCCCCAAGTACGCCGCAATTTTCAAAAGTATCGCTTATTTGTTTGTTCAGCTCGTCCCTGTCGGTGAGAATGATAATGGTGGGAGAGCCGACAAATTTACGGCGGATTTTCTTAGCGAGGAATACCATGGAGTAGCTTTTGCCGGAACCTTGGGTATGCCAAAAAACCCCCAGTTTGCCATGGTTCAACTGCCGCTTCTCATAGGCTTTGACGGCTTCATTGACCCCGAGGTACTGATGGTTGCGAGCGAGGATTTTGACGGTTTGGCCGCCGCTGTGGTCGTAAAGAATAAAATTTTCCAATAAATCAAGAAAATTCTCCTTGCGACAAATCCCCCGAAGCATGGTAGCAAGCGCAACGCTACCGGTCTCTTTTTCCGACAGCCGTTTCCATTCGTGGAAAAACTCGAACTTACTCCCCAGCGTCCCCACCTTGGCCTCCACGCCGTTACTCAAAATCAAAAAGGCGTTGTACCAAAAAAGGTGAGGTATAGTGTCCTGATAGTCGGTATAATTATCCGTGTAAGCGTCCTCCACCTCCACGGTGTTTTTCTTCAGCTCCACAAAAAGCAGGGGGATGCCGTTCACAAAGCCCACAATATCCGTCCGGCGACGATATAGATTGCCGTGGATTTTCAGTTCTTTTACGGCCAGAAAATGATTGTTGTCGGGGTCGGTAAAATCAATCACCTTAGCCGTGCGCGTAGTCTTCCTACCGCCGGTACTCACGGCGGTAACGCCAATGCCGTCGCGGATAAGCCGGTATTTTTCCTCGTTGATTTGGAGGGCAGAAGAAGTAGCCAACCGGTCGGTGAGTTTCGTTTCCGCCTCGCTGATTTGGGCAGGGGTTATCCAGTCGTTAAGCCTTTTCAGCGCGGCGCGAAAATAACGCTTCAAGAGAATTTCCTTATAGGACACTCGCCCCAAGGTGCCGTCCTCTCCCAATTTTTCCTCATTGTAGGCCAAGATCACCTCCCAACCCAATTCATCACGCAGGAGGTCGCCGGCACTTTCCTGCACCAAAATATTTTCCGAATAATCGTAGCTCATGGTATCACCTCGCTACTTTCTTTCCAACTAGAACATTTCACGTGAAACATTTCCTATACCCCTATTTCACCACTCATCAACTTGGGGCAACTGACATAAATTTCTTTTCCCTCTTTTTTCACATTGTTATAAAACGGATAAGCCCCAAGCCATTTATTAAAATGGTCAATATTGACTACATAAGGCATGATTGTCAGTTCGTGGTCAAAATTATAATCATACGTCATATAAGAGAGGCTTTTGCCCTCTTGCTTTATGGCCTTATCATCTAAGTCAACCAAAATCATAACGTCAATATCCGATTCCGGCGTGTAATCGCCTCTAGCATAGGAGCCGTACAGTATCACCGAAACTAAATGCCTCCCATATAAGTCACACAAATTTTGTGTGTAGCTTTCCAGCAATTTCTCCGTGACCTGTGGCATCATCATACGTTCCCCCCTATACCCCTATTTCACCACTCATCAGCTTGGGTAACAAGCGGTCGCGAGCTTCTTGAGCATCATTATTTAATTGCTTTATACACTCCATTTTTCTCTGAATGGCTTCAGATTGTTGATTGTATTTTTTCATCAAATCAGGTGCTGGCACATACACCAATATATCTTCAAGCATATGTTTCGTCAGAAACTTTATTGTTGAGCCACTTGCTCCTTGGAATAACTGACGCATATTGTCTCGTACAGCATGATATAAAAGGTAAAGATGCTCTTTTTTATATGGACTGAACACATACGTTCTCTGGTATGCTTCAAATTTACCTCTATATATTTTCACATTAAACTCTCCATTACCAGCAAGTATAACCGCATCACAATCGAATGAATGGGAGGCAGCTCTTATTGGTTCCTGTGCACAAGTAAAAAACGGATAATGTCCATTGGGCGTTCCAAAATTTGCATCTTTTTTTCCGGTCAATATAGGAGTAATTTCACCTAGTCCAACCCTCTCCCACCCCTCCGGCACCCCATCCACAAACTTTACCCCCTCATGCCCCGGAAAACGAAAATCCACGAACCACTCCTTATAGAGCCGTTGTGCCGCTTCTTCCAAGAGTTTTATTTGTTTTTTGTTGTTTTCGATGAGGTTGTCGTAGGCGGAGAGGATGGAGGCGATGCGGTTTTGGGTGGAGAGAGGGGGGAGGGCAACCGGGATATTGCCAAGAATAGAGGTATTTAAGTTCAGCATAGTCGAGCCGACAGCGTGGTTTTCTACCCAACCAACGGTATCAGGCTTTTGTAGCTGATAAAAAATAAACTTAGGCGATGCCTTGCTCGGTTCAATGGTTACTCGCAAACAGCCTGTACCACAAAGCCAACCTGCCTCTCGCTTGGTAGAAAAGGCACAGCGTCCAACGTCACCTCTGCGAGAATAGATGATGTCGCCATTCTCTATTTTATGACGTGACAATCGGTTGACGTGTTCCTCGGGGACGCGAGCTATGGAAGTTTCAGAAATATGACCGCCAACCAAGTCCTTCGGCATTACAACTGGGATTCCTTCATCGGAATAATCTGCTTGATGGAGCTGTGAGCCGAAAGGCCCCGTCTGTATATTTTGAGCCACATCTCCAAGCCTTACCGTTTCCCACTCCACAGCTCCATCTCCCTCAAAACCTAAAACCAATGCCGCTTTCCTTCATTATCGCATTAGCCATATGATGGGACTTTATTTTCCCATCCACCGTCACATTACCGTTTACAATGGGGCTGTACCAAATATCATGGTCGCCCTTGCCATGTCTAACGAAAGTACAGCCGTTTTTTTTCAGAATTTCCCTGACCTTCTTCTCATACTCAGCCATAAGCCGACACCACATCGCTACGGTTAGAGGCGAATTTAAGGTTATAGGCGGCTTTCGCCCGATGATTGAGTGCCATCAGTTCCGGCACGGCATATTTTACTCGTTCCACCAAAGCATCGAAGGAGCCGGATTCCAGTGCCAGTCCCGGCACATCATCGCTAGTGGCAATCCAAACAGCCGCCTCTTTGTCCCAAGTCATTTGAATATGATAATCGCTCATAACCCCATCTCCCCTACTCATTGCAGAAAATATGCAATCGACCGTTCTCTTCCTTGACCGCTAAATTTCTCACAGTAGATTCTCGCTCTGGGATTGTGACGTTAAAATGATGATGTTGGTCATCAATTTCATAGATGAGCCGACTGAACATCGTGGCACTAAGGAGTAACTGGCACGGTAGCTTTCGCGGTGACGCTATGACAGGCAATGACGGAAAAATCAAATCCCCTACACAGAAATTCGGTATCTTATAGAGATTCCCCGTTGTCATACCGCCAAAACCGCCAAAGGGAACATCAGGGGTTGTCAGCTTGCCGCCAACTTCCTCGATCATATCCTCATCTGCCGTCCAAATAGGAAATGTCGCCCCCGTATCAAGCATAGCATCCAAACGGAAAGGCTTATTCAATATAACAATAGGACGCTGCGCCTCTTTGCTGAGTTCAAGAGTAAATTGCTTCATAAAACACCTACCTCAATACAAATTGTTAGGCAGAGTATAACGAGTGAAGACATCCTCTCCGGCAAATTGACGCTTGAGGAAATCCCGGCTGTTATCACTGGCACCTATTACAACCGCCGAGCGAACATTCGCCTCATTCTCCCAGTCAATTTGACTCAAACCTACCCATTTATCGGGGTACTTGGTAACGATTTCCGCCCAAGTCATTCTCTTGTTATCCATATTGTATTACCTCACTTTTAGCATGACATTTGTGCTTAGCTGAATTACAAATTAAATTTTCATCATAGCCCCATCTCCTTAAAATTAGCCTCAATAGTGGCCATAAGCTCATTAGACTCCCCCTGTAATTTCGTCAGCTCGCGATGAATTTCCTGCATCCGGCTCGTAAAATCCACGCCGTCGTCCTCGGCCGGGGCAACCCCTACATAGGCTCCCGGGGTGAGGGAGTAGTTTTTCTCGGCAATCTCGGAAAGGTTTGCTACCTTACACAGACCGAGAACATCGGCGTACTTTCCGTCGCCAAATTTCTCATAAAGCCATAGAGCATCTTTGGCAATGGTCAGTAACGCCTCCTGCGCGGTAATTTTCTCGTCCCACTCGCCTTGAGTTTTTTTCTTTTCTCGCTTGGCGGCTTTCTCTACGGCTTCTTTGGCCTCTTGGCGGAGCTTGGCTATTTTGCTTTCCAGTGCCTGAATGATGCCTGCAAAATCCCCCTCCCCCAAGACCTCATGGTATTCAGCGATAAGTTTTTGGTATTTTTCCGTTTCCCCACGATAAAGCCAAACGATGGCCGTGAGATTTTTGAGTTGCCACCGGCTCCATTCGTTCAGGGTGCGATCCACCACGGTATAATAATTTCTGGCATCAATGAAGAGAATTTTGTCCCTCAGCTCCTTCTTTTTGGCCTTGTCGTAAAACCACAGGGAGCAAGGGAGGGATTTGGTGTAAAAGAAATTGTTGCCTACGCTGATAATCACATCTACATGGCCGGTTTGGACGAGGGACTCGCGAATGTCCTTGTCCCTGCCTTGGCTGTCGGTGGCGGAGGAGGCCATAACAAAGCCGGCGCGACCTATCGCGTTTAGATAGGCGTAGAAATAGGAAATCCAAAGATAGTTGGCATTGCCCACTTCCTTGCTTTTCTTGTTGACGGCAGGGAGGCCGAAGGGGAGGCGTCCGGCCTTTGTGCAACTTTCGGCTTTTACCTTGTCCACGTTGAAGGGGGGATTGGCCATTACATAATCGCATTTACCGGCTAGGTTATAAGCGTCATGGTAGAAGGTGTTGGCAGCGTCGCCGGACTTTATTTGACCGGACAGACCGTGTACGGCCATGTTCATTTGGGCGAGCTTGGCGTTGTAATCGACCTTTTCCTGCCCGTAGAAGGTCATGGCGCTATTGGCGTTCATCCCGAAGTTATTGACAAAATCGCCGCTGGCTACGAACATACCGCCGCTGCCGCAAGCGCAATCCAAGAGAATCCCGGTCTTTGGCTCCAGCACATTCACAATCATTTTTACCAAAGATTTGGGGGTGAAGAATACGCCGTCATCAGAAGCCACCACCGGGGCGAATTTGGACAGGAAGTATTCGTAAATGCGACCGATGATATCGCCGCCGATGTCGTCTAGGGCGCTGTTGTTGAAAATCCGCAAGAGTTCATTAAGTAGTTCAGGGGTAAATTCGTTGTAACTTTTGGGCAGAACGCCGACAAGCTGCTCGCTTTGGTCTTCGATAAGACTCATGGCATTGTTGACCGCCTCGCCGATGCTGCCTATGGGTTTGCCATCTTTTCCCATGATACCGGCCTCGGCAATATTCTCCGGCAGATTCACCAAATAATCATATTGAGCTTCCCTCGGCAGGAACAGGGCACTTTTGGCGCGGAAATCGCTGGCCTCCACGGGGAGCATCTTGCCGTTACGCGTAGGGCGGTTTTTGAGAATTTCCGCCTCGACTTTCTTGTAACGGCTGTAGGCATAACGCAAGAAGATAAGCCCTAGAACAGGCATACAGTATTGATTGGAGGTGAGTTTCGAGCCGGCTCGCAAGAGGTCGGCCGACTCCCATAGCTCGGACTCCAGTTTTCGTATATTGACCATTGTTTTACTCCTTTTTGTTTGACAAAAAAGGGAGGACAAGGCACTCCCTCGTACTCCCTTTTTCCTTATATATCCAAATTCTTTACTAGCCTTGCATTCTCCTCGATAAACTGGCGCCTAGGCTCCACCTTGTCTCCCATGAGAATGGTAAAGAGTTCGTCGGCCTCCGCCGCATCCTCCATTTCTACGCGGAGCATGGTGCGTCCGGCAGGATCCATGGTTGTTTCCCAAAGTTGTTCCGGGTTCATCTCGCCTAAGCCCTTGTAGCGCTGTACCGTGATACCGTCCCGACCTACTTCGTTGAGTTTTTTATTAAGCTCGTCGTCGCTGTAGGTGTACCAGTGCTTTTTGCCCTTGCGAATTTGGTACAGCGGCGGTTGGGCAATAAAGACGTGACCATGTTCAATGAGGGGCTTCATGTAGCGATAGAAGAAGGTGAGGAGGAGCGTCCTAATGTGCGCCCCGTCCACGTCCGCATCGGTCATGATAATAATTTTCCCATAGCGACGCTTAGCCAAGTCAAACTCGTCGCTGATACCCGTGCCGAAAGCCGTTATCATGGTGCGAATCTCTGCGTTGGCGAAAATTTTGTCGAGACGGGCTTTTTCCACGTTAAGGATTTTACCGCGCAAGGGGAGAATGGCTTGAAAGCGTCTGTCCCGTCCCTGCTTGGCGGAACCGCCGGCACTGTCACCCTCCACAATGTAAATCTCCGCCTGTTCCGGGTCTTTCACCGAGCAATCCGCCAGTTTCCCCGGGAGACTGGACACCTCCAAGGCGTTCTTGCGACGGGTGAGTTCTCTGGCCTTTCTGGCGGCCTCTCTGGCGCGAGCGGCCATGATGGCCTTGTCGATTATCTTTTTGGTCTCCGCCGGGTTCTCCTCGAAATACTCCGACAGACCCTCGGTAACAATGGAATCAACAATTCCCCGGACTTCGGAATTGCCCAGCTTGGTCTTGGTCTGACCTTCAAATTGCGGCTCCCGAATCTTGAGACTGATGACACAGGTCAGCCCCTCGCGCACGTCCTCGCCGGATAAATTGCCGTCGGAGGCTTTGAGGATATTCTGTTTCTTGGCGAAATCGTTGGCGGCGCGAGTAAGGGCAATCTTAAAACCGGCCAAATGGGTGCCGCCTTCTTCGGTGTTAATGTTATTGACGAAGCTATAGATATTTTCTTGGTAGCTGTCGTTGTACTGGAGGGCGATTTCCACCACGGTGTCGTCCTTGGTGCCGTTAAAATAAATGGGGGTAGGGTTCAGCTTCTCTTTTTTGCGGTTCAGATGTTCCACAAAGGAGCTGATGCCTCCCTCAAAGTGAAATTTATCCTGTCGCGGCTCCTCGCGTTCGTCTTTCAACTCAATGGTAATACCGTGGTTTAAGAAGGCCAACTCCCGGAGCCGATGTTTCAAGGTATCATAATTATAGGTCAGCACAGTGAAAATTTCCGGATCCGGCACAAAATGCACCGTGGTACCGGTGTCCTCGCAGTCTCCCAGCACCGTCAAGGGATGGGTGGTGGCGCCCCGGGAAAAATCTATCTCGTGAATCTTGCCGTCTCTTTTGACCTTCACTTCCATCAAGGAAGAAAGAGCATTGACGCAAGACACGCCCACGCCGTGCAGACCGCCGGAAACCTTGTAGCCGTCGCCGCCGAATTTTCCTCCGGCGTGGAGGACGGTCAGCACCACTTCCACCGCCGGCATACCGCTCTCGTGCATATCCACGGGGATGCCGCGCCCGTTATCCACCACGGTGATGCTGTTGTCGGCGTGAATGGTGACACCGATGTAATTGCAATATCCGGCCAGCGCCTCATCAATGGAATTATCTACCACCTCATAGACGAGATGATGGAGTCCTCGTTCGGAAGTGGAGCCGATATACATACCGGGGCGTTTTCTGACAGCCTCCAGTCCTTCCAATATCTGAATCTGCTCGGCGCCGTAATCCCCTTCCACCGCCGTAACATCGGCGGCATCCTCGTCGGTGTGAATGGTGACCCCTTCCGTATCGACTTTTTCCTCGGCCAGAAGTTCTTCCGCCACTTCCCGACCGTCGATGTTTTCCTGTTCGTTATCGTTTTCGTTAAGCATATAAGTAATTTTCCTCCGTATATACCAACATTGCTTATTTTTTTCATGTTACAATGCCGCCGCTAAAAAATGTCAATGAAAATTTTTCACCCTCTCCCTCGCAAAGTCAGCGGCGACAACGCCGACAAATACACTCCTTTGTCCGTAAAGACCACCGCTTTGGGCTTTTTTTCTTTGGCGGTGGGAGTGATTATCAAGGAGGGCGTATCCTCCCTGATTGGCTTAGAGGAATAATCGCAAATCGCCACTATATCGCGACGCCGTACCGAAATTTCATCTCCTAAGTGTAAGTACATTTCTCTTTTCCTTTTCTCGCATGGCCGCCAGCTGTTGTTTTCCGTTTCTTATGTAATCGTAACGCTTAATGGGCTTAAATTCAAGGGGTTTGGCCAAGTTGTCTCTTAAGGTGTACATGGTAGTAAGGACAATCTCGTCGGTGAGATATTCCGGCGGCATAGAGCGGTAAAGCATGGTGAGGGTTTTAGCCTCCAGCTTGGCAAAGTCCTTCAGCTCCAGTTTTCTGGCTAAGGATTGCACCATGATGGTACGTTCGCGTGTTACCATATCGGGAGTACAGGAGATAGTCTCTTTAATCTCTTGGTATCTCGCCCAAGGGCTTTCTCGTAAAAAAGCCCGGATTTGTTCTCTCGTCGCTTCTTGGGCTTTGGCGCTGCAAATACTGCACCGCTCTTTTTCCGGGGGACATAGAGCGCCGCAATCGGCGCATTTATGCCAGTTATATCGCTCTTTTAAGTGATTGAACTTTCGGTGGCTCATCAGGATTCTCTGGAATTGTTTTTGCAGACCTTCATCCTCCAGCTTTTGGCATTGTTCCTTAATAAAGCTCATTTCCTCCCCGGTGAGATTTTCTTTTTTGGCGTTACCATCGACGACGAAATCAGGTTTGGCCGGTTTCGCCTTGTTTTGGTTATCAGCCTGTTCGGCCTCTTTTAGGGGTCGTTCCTTACCGTAGCCGGTGAAGAAAATTTCCTTGACCAGTCGTTCCCCGGCGAGATTATTGATTCTTTGCAGGACAACGCCGCTCATCATTTGTACTTCCTGCCGCCAAGTGGCATCCGGCGCGTACAAAATGAGTTTCGCAAATTCGATACCTTGTGGGTGAACATGGCGCGCCGCTATTTCCCCCACAATATCCGGCCAACGGCTCAAGACAAAGTAGCGCTTATATTGCTTCTCCACCTTAGCGCCCATGCGTTTAAAGGTTTTGGGGATTATTTTTTCCACCTGTTCCATTCCGGGAGATCGTCGTTCCATAATTTTCACCGTTTCATGTGAAACATCTATTCTGCTGGTTTTTCTTCTACCGCTCCCTGCTTCACTTTAAAGAACCTAGCCTTCAGCCCTTCGGGAAAATAAGCCGCATCCGTGGCGGTAATCATGGTCTGGATATTTTCTTTCTCGATGAAACTCATGAGTTCTCGCCGCCTGTCCCGGTCAAGTTCGCTCATAACGTCATCCAAGAGTAAAATTGGGTATTCCCCCGTAGCCTCATGTAAAAATTCCAGTTCGGCCAGTTTCAGCGCCAATGCCCCGGTGCGTTGTTGCCCTTGAGAACCGTAGGTCTTGAGATTAACTTCATTGACCTTGATAATAAGGTCGTCTCGGTGAGGGCCTATTCCGGTGGTAGCTCTTATTATATCTGTTTCCCGACCTTGAGCCAGCTTTTCATTATACCACTTTTCCGGCTCTAATGTCATTTTTTCCGATAGCCCCGTTATTTCATACTCCAACCGCAAATTCTCCATGTCCCCGGAAATTATCTTACCGATTTTAGCGGCTAACCTATTGAGCTGAGTGATAGTCGCCTGTCTTTTTTGGACAATGGCGGCGGCGCTACTGGCTACTTGGGGATCCCACACGTCCAGCATTTGAGGTCTGGTATTCCGTTCGCGGATGCCTTTTAAGAGGGCGTTGCGTTCTTTAATGAGGCGATTGTACTTAATGAGTTCGTGATAATACACGGGGCTGGCTTGGGAGATTTCTCGGTCTAAAAAACGCCGTCTTTCCCCCGGCGCTCCTTTTATGAGAAAAAGATCCTCCGGGGAAAAAAGAACGGTGTTAAGATTGCCGATTAAATCTTTCAAGCTGATGGGGTGGCTGTTGAGGCTTATTTGCCGCCGCTTGTTTTGGGCAAAAGTAAGCTCTACCTTCCCGGCCACCCCACTGCGCGCATAATCGAGAGCAATGCGCCCGGCCTCTTTCTCCCATTTGATAAGTTCAGTATCCTGTCTGGTACGATGGGAATGGCCTAAGGAGGCGCAATAGATAGCTTCGACAATATTGGTTTTGCCTTGGGCGTTATCGCCCCAAAAGACGTTCAGCCCCTCGCTAAAATTTATTTTTTGTCGCTCGTAGTTCCGATAGTTAGTTAAAGTTAATGATTTAACGAACATGGTGACACCGTTTCATGTGAAACAATAATTATTGTATATCTTGCCAAACACCAGCCAGTTTTATTTCATCACTGCGTCGGCCATAGATGACATTGATTATATTGACCTGCATATTTTCCTCGTCTATCCAGAAATAAATAAGGAAGTTTTGTACCGCCATACAGCGAATGCCACGAGAACGCATATTTTCATCGCGAGACAATGGCACTCTTTCGGGAAATAGGTCTAAGGAAAGTATGGCTCCTTCCAAATTAGCCAAAACATTTTTCGCGGCTTGGGGAGCCATTAGTTCCTCTTGGATATAAGAAGCAATCCTTAGCATTTGCTCATGAACTCGCAGAGGAATTTCTACTTTATAGTTCACCCCATCCCAATTCCCTTCTAATTGACGCAAAACATTCTTTAGCCGGAATGGTTCTTCCCTGCCGCACATCTTCCATGGCTTCCTCAATCAAAGTATAAAACTCCTCGTCGGTCATTTCGTCTCTGGCTTTAGGCCGTGGTATGCGACGGATGACTTTGTTTTGCACCGTTATTGGGGTTTGCATGGTAGCCTTCATGTTTTTTTCCTCGCTAAGCATCTCAATGGGTGGTGCGTACCGGCGTTACCACATAGATGAAGGTCTTGTCGTCGCCGTCGCGGATGGCAATGGGGTTTAGGCTCTGGTTTAGGGAGATGGTGCATTCTTCGGCATCCATGACCTTCAGCACGTCGGTGATGTACTTGGCATTGAAAGCAATATTCACTTCAGGCCCTTCTAGGCGAGCCGTCACGTCCTCTTCAGCGTTGCCTATCTCCGGGTTGTTGGAGGAAATGTGGAGATTCCCTTCCGTGAACGACAGACGAATGACATTGTACTCGCTGACTCGGGAAATCAGGGAAACTCGATCCACCGCTTGGGTGAGTTCTTCGATGTTCAGCGTAACCGTGGTGGCAAAACTGGCGGGAACTACCTTGTTGTAATCGGGATAGGAGCCTTCGATTAGTCTGGTGGTAAGATAAATATTTTCAAAGAAGATACTGAGTTTATTGGCGGAGCATATAACCCTGACATCTCCCGGTTTGTCGGTGGAAATGATATGGAGAATTTCGTTGAGAGCTTTACTGGGGATGATGATTTTTATACTGCCGCAGTCTTTATCGAGAAAATCCGTTTTTACCGCCAGACGATGAGTATTGGTGGCCGCCATAATGAGATTGTCTTCTGCCACTTCCAGATAACAGCCGGTAAACACCGGGCGAGTTTCATCGGTTGAACAAGAAAATACCGTTTTCTTGATGGTATTGGCAAAGGCTATGTTTTTGATGGTAAACTCTAACGTGCCGTCAAAATGTTGGATGGTGGGAAATTCTTTGGGATCCATGCTGAGTAACGTGAATTTGGCTTTATCGGAAGTTATATGCAGAATTTTCTCTTCTTTATTTAGCGTAAATACGACTTGTTCCCCCGGTAAGCGCCGTACTACCTCTTGCAGGTAGCGTCCCATCAGGAGCGCTTCGCCCGGTTCTTCCACGGCCACGGGGATTTTAGCGGTTAGTCCCAGTTCATAATCGGTGGCTTGCATATCCAGCATTTCATTGTCGGCTTTCAGGTAAATGCCGCTCAGGATGGGGTTTTGGGGCTTATAGGCCACGGCTTTGCCCACGATTTGCAATGCTTCTAAGATTTCTTTGCGAGTGCAGGTGAATTTCACGTTTCATCGCCCTCCCTTTATGTTTTTACTTATACGCGAATTTATAAAAAAATAGTAGTCGTCGTAGTAGGGGCTGGGGATATGTGGATAAGGCGCCTCGCCTCTTTTCTTCGGCTCCCTTTCCCCGTGGATAACAAGTTGATAACAAAGGAGAGGTTATCCCCATTTTCCACAGCGAGAACCTCTCCTTCTGGTTATGCACATATGTTCAACAACCGTTTAACACCCTTTTCAACAAGGTTATGCACGCTCCAGCCTTTCCTTTATCTTGCTTATATCAGCCTGCAGCCCTCGGTCTTTTTCCTGCTCCTTGGCGATTTTTTCACAGGCGTGAATGACGGTGCTGTGGTCGCGACCGCCGAAAGCTTGCCCTATCTGGGGGAGGCTGGCATCCATCAGCTCCCGGCACAGGTACATGGCTATCTGTCGGGGGAACGCTATCTGCCGCGTGCGTTTCTTGGCGCTTAAATCCTCCATTTTTACCTTATAAAACCCGGCCACAACTTCCTGTATAAGTTCTATGGTGAGCGGCTTATCATTTCCTCCCGGAAAAATATTTTTGAGAGCCTCCGCCGCTACATCAACTGTAATCGTCTGTTTTGTTAGGGAGGAGAAAGCCACCGCCCGGGTCAGCGCCCCTTCCAGTTCTCTTATGTTGCTGTCAATGCGGCTGGCGATATATACCATCACGTCGTCCGGCACCTGCAACCTATCCAGTTGCGCCTTTTTCTTTAAAATCGCCACTCGCGTCTCCAAATCCGGCGCCTGAATATCGGCGGTCAGCCCCGAAGTAAAACGGGATATGAGCCGTTCCTGCAACTCGCCAAGCTCCTTGGGCGGTCTGTCCGAGGAGATGATGATCTGTTTCTGGGCGTTAAACAGGGTGTTGAAAGTATGGAAAAATTCCTCTTGGGTTCCTTCTTTCCCGGCCAGAAATTGGATGTCGTCGATTAAGAGTACGTCGATGGTGCGGTAACGTTGGCGAAATACCTCTTGGGTGCCTCCCCGGATGGCCAGTATCAGCTGATTGGTAAAATCCTCGCTGGAAACGTACAGTACCCGCCTATCGGGGAAGGACGCTAAAATGCGATTGCCTATGGCGTGCATGAGGTGAGTTTTCCCCAGCCCCACGCCTCCTAGGAGGAAGAAGGGGTTATAGCGCAGTCCCGGGGATTCCGCCACCCCCATGGCGGCGGCATGAGCCATTTGATTGGATTTGCCCATGACGAAATTCTCAAAGGTATAGCGTGGATTAAGAGTGGAGGCATCCCCCGGTGCGATTTCCGAGGTTCCGTAGAGAGACTCCCCGGAGGAGGTACCCATGGAGGGGGTGTCCTCTTTAATGAGGGTGTCCTGAATGGGTTTTTCCATGTGGGGCGTGTCCTCGCGTACCGGCTCCGCCAAGGGAATGTCGATGGTCTGGAGCTGAAGGGCGCGGCGACTACCGGTGATGTCGGTGAGAGCCGCCTCGATAAGCGGCACATAGCGCCCCTTAATCCACTCCTTGAAGAAGTCGTTGGGCGTACCCAAGGTAAAGGTGTTGTCATCTAAAGAAATGGGCTGGCAGGGTTTAAGCCATTTTTTACAAGCATCCTTATTGAGGGATTCTTGGACTTTACCCAGTGTTTGCTTCCACACAATCGAAAGCTCCGTTTGTTTCATGGCCTAAAGTCCTTTCAAATTTTTTTGCCAACAACTTATCCACACACTTATCCACCGTTGTGGATAAGTGTCTATTAAATTCCACACCGAAAAGAGGGGCATGAGGGAAATCGAAAAAGATAAAAACAGGTCTCAGCCGCCATGGCAAAGGAGGCAGGGACTAAACAAAATGTGGATAACCCTGTGGAAAACAGGGTTTTTCTGTGGATAAGTAGGTTTTTTACGGGGGATAAGCCGTTAATAAACCTCCACCATGATAACAAATTCCTCCAAAGTTATCAACAGCTTTTTGTGGGCAGTGTGGACTATTTAGCATTCATTTTTTGATAAACACTACGCTGTCTTGCATTACGGCGGCCAGTTCCACCTGCTGTCCTATTTGCCAAATCGTATCCGAGTACTCGTCTAAGGTTTCTTCAGGCAACTTGCTGGCGGCCACTTTCATTATCCGAGCGCAGAAATCGTAGGCTCCTAGGGGAATGTCGCCATATTGACGGTAGAAAGTAGGGTCTAGGGAGGTTTCTAAATCCTCCAAGATATACACGCCGCCGCTGGGGAGGGTGGGGAAGAGAATAGACAGAGCCTTTAGCTGATGGCTCCAAATATGAGAGGCATCGTCGATAATCACGGTGGCTTTCAGGGCGGCCAGCTCTTTTAGGTTTTCCTCTTTGCTTAAATCCCTAATGAGAACAGTTATCCCGTCTTTGCCGTAGGCCCCACAACGCGGCTCGATATCCACCCCGTATATAAAGGCCTTGGGGAAATAGCGTCGCCACATCCTTAAACTGCTGCCGTTGAATATACCTAGTTCCAATAAATTAAAAGTGTCGTATTTGAATTTTTGCAAGAAAAATTCGTATTTACGGAGGTAGTTGTGAGACAGACTGCATTTGTCGGTATGCTCCGCGCAGCCGATTTTGTCCAGCTCTCGGTAATCGCCAAAGTAATCGTGGGTCAGAGAAGCAGCCTCAGTCGGGGTAAGGTAGGCATTATGTGGGGCGCTGAATAGTTTTGTGTCCGCCGGAATCTCATTTCCCGGCAACATACGCTGAAAGATATGAGCCGTCACACAGCCATCGTTATCGCATATGCCCAGCAGATGATGGAACCGAGGTGGAGAGAATACAGCGGCAATATCCTCGGCGGTGAAACGCCACAAGTCGTAGGCGGCGCGCGCCATGAGCCTACCGCTTTCCGCCTTCGGACTGCGAGCTAATAGGAGAATCTTGCCACCTACAGGCAGGAGTTCTTGCAGGTGCAGTATGGCCTTTAAGGGCTGGGGAGCTTTCTCCAACCCTTCAATAAATATTATATGGTGGTAAGGTTCTCGGCCTTGCAGAAATTCGGTAAGGGAATCACCACCCTCAGGTTCCTGAAAATATTCCGGGAGTACGTCAAGGGCGCTGACGCCTTGGCTGTTAAAATAATCTTTCGCCATGGGCAGGGTAGGTTCATCCAGCGACATATTGCCGTGTATGCCTAAGCCGCCTACGACGAGTACCCTTTTATTCGCAAGATCGCGAGAGGTGAAAATTCCTTTCGCGAGCGCCGCCTCCACTAAGCCGTGGTAAATAATAAAACCAAGTCCGGTGCTTATGTTGTCACTGGGCATGAGTAGCGCTCCTTTCACTGTTTTTGCAACTTATCCAGCTTATTTAAAAGCTCCCGATAAACCTCTTGCCTGTCCTCATCGCCGTGTTCCGCTGCCCAGCGGAGCAGTTTCAGGTTTTCCTCGGTGGGGGGCGCGGCGCCGGCAACTATTTCCTCTACCGCTTGCAAGCGAGTGAGATTTAAGAGCTTTTGCACCGTGGTGGGACTCATCCGGCGCTCCTTGGCTATCCTTTTGATGGGGATACCCTCCTCCGTGTATTGCTTAAATATCTCCTGTCCCTCTTTTGCCAAACTATATTTGGGCGGTCTGCCGGTAGATTCCTTGCGGATGCGTTGGGGGGGAGAAATGAGGGTACGCAGCGAGATAAGGCTCACATCGTCTAGGACAATGGCGTGGTAATACTCGTCGCTACCGCCTTCGACGGAGGCCGGACTGTCCTCTATCAGGCCGCAGGTACCGGGACTCATAATGAAAATCAGCAGCCGCGTGTCCTCCGGGTTGTTGGAAAGCCCTTCTGAGGAAAGGAGATAGGCGTACCCCTCCACAATCGAGAGCATGTCGTAGAGTTTCGGGCGACGCTGAGGATCCACGTCCTCACTGTGGATTAAGAGGCTTTCCTTCGGGTTCATAACGTCTTCCATGGATAATTCACCTCGTATATTGTTTTGCCGGGTTTGCTTCGGTAACATTATAGCATATTGTATAATATTTTGGTTAATATTTTATGGAAAATTTTCGGTCATAACAAAAAATATTTTTCTACACATGATATAGCTGTTTTCCCCATAAAGGCGGTAAGTGGCGATATAAAAGAAGTACTCCAAATCTACGACAAATTTCTAATAAATCAAAATAATCCTGCCGGATATAAAGTGGAGGATGAAAAATGACAGAATTATAACGCAGCTACACATTTTTGAGGTCATGATTGTAGATTATCCACTAATCTATGAATATTTACTGGATGTTTACGATTTCCATACACCTCGTGTTGACTTCGCCAGTTATTTTCCTTAACTTACGCTATGCGAGGTTCGCGGTAGCAATGAACCAAGATCCTTACCAGCTAACAGGAAACTTTATGCTTTGTCATCATTCACCTAGCTCCCACGCAAATTCTAATGCTGTCAATTCTAACCTAAAATTTCAACGGTCAATTTATTCCACAAATTATAAATAGAAAAATAAATAATATGCTAATTTTTTAATGTAGTAAAACAACAAAGTATAATTGAATCACTAAAAAATATTTTATGTTAGTTATATATGCCTGTTCATAATACTGACTTCATCAAACTGCTTGTGAAAACCTGTTCTAAATCTATTAAAGGGTGTAGGGGATAAGCAGACTCTAGGAACTTTAGCTCCTTAGAGGTCGCTTATGCCCTGTAAATTATTTCCCCTGCAAAGAAAAAGCCCCTCTCTTAGAGAGGGGAGGCCGCGAAGTAGCAGGGGTGAGTTCGCTACAGTCCATAAAGTTTTCCACATAGTAATCCACAGCTGTGGATAATTTTGGTGGATTTTTTTCTGGTTCCCTATTCCATAAGAATTTATTCCTTGTTGATGATGTTTACGAGAAATGGGAATAAAGCTGTGGATAATGTGGATAAAATCGTGGATAACTCCATATATACACCTGAAAACAATCTGAAAAACTATATCTTGTGGTTTAGCCGCCAAAGTTTTCCCCAGAGGTTGTGGATATAGCCCAGCTTTTAAAAGGGTGCGCTAGGAGATTCACGTTGTAATAGCGTGGGTCTGTCGATACTTCCTCCCCCAGCCAAGGGGGCGGCAGAAACTTTTCTGTGGGGGAGCTTAGCTCAATTTCGGCAAGTACCAGCCCGGCGTTTTCCCCGGCGAAAACATCTACCTCCCAGTTATGCTCGCCGTAGGGGACTGTATAACGGGTCTTTTCCACTACCGGCGCCTTGGCCATTTTCAGTATTTCGACCGCGTCTTGGGGAGGTATGGGGTATTCGTACTCCGGCCGACTTATGCCTTCGTTTTTTCCCTTGATGGTAAGATAGGCTCTGTTTCCCTTGAGGCGTACTCGTACCACCGCGGTTACTTCCCGGGAAAGATAGCCTTGGAGGATGCGCTCTCCCCTCTCGGGCGGTATCCATCTGTCCTCGCGCACGAGGAATTTGCGTTCGATTTCTTGCTGCATGGCGTTAGTTCAGGCGTTGGCTGGGGAAGGTGAAGTAGGTGTCGGGGTAAGGCTCGTCTTTTAGGGTGAAATGCCACCATTCCGTGTCTAGGGGCTTAAAGCCGTGGCGGAGCATGGCTTCTCGCAGAATTTGACGGTTTTTGAACTGGGTTTCGTTAATTTGGCCGTCTTTAGGTTCGGCACTCCCCGGATAATCGCCGGTGTATTCGCCGGTATCCGGGTTCCCACACCAATCGGGATGACTTTCCACCCCAAAATGGTCGAAAGTACCTCCCATATCCACTTCTTTTTCGGTCTTCATGTCAAAGAGGGTTAAATCTAGGGTACTCCCTCGACTGTGGCCGGAATGCAGGGCGATATACCCCTTGTCGAACAGGGTGTCCTTGGGTTCCGCCGGGTAAAAATGGGCCTTCATGCGCGTGTCATCCAGGTCTTTGGCCCAGCGTACAAAGTTATCCACCGCCATCTGGGGACGGTAGGCATCGTAGATTTTCAGGCGGTAGCCTTGCCCCATTAGGTCAGCGGCCACTTCCTTCAGAGCGGCGGCGGCTTCCCTAGTCAGAAGCAAACAAGGCTCTTTGTAACCGTCAATGCGGTCGCCCACAAAATTATAAGTGGAATAGTATCGTACCTCTAAAATAACCTCCGGCACCGCCTCGGCCAGATTCACAAAACCTTGGCTATCGGCAGCATTTAGGCTTCTGGCGGCCATGACCGTGTTCAGGGGCAAGGGGGTCGCCTCCGGCAAATCGTAGGCTCCTGCCCAGACCCCGGCAGAAAGTAGCACGGTTCCTATGGTTTTAACGAGCATTGTTTTTTTCATAGTATATACTTCCTTTAATAAATATAGTAAAAAAATTTATTTTTGGGGTTTCACCCCAAACCCCAGCAGGGGGATAGCTAAAGCATAAGCGACCTCTAAGGAGCTAAAGCTCCTAGAGTCTGCTTAAATCCCCCTGCACCCTTTAATTAAGGGGTCAAGGGGAAATTATTTCCCCTTGTAGGGTTTGGGGCAAAGCCCCAAGAAATAATAAAACTATTGTAAAGCCTTTACCAAAACCTCCGCGTTTTGCTCCATGGTTTTTAGGTAGGCGTCCCGGTTTTCCGGGAGGGACTCGCCGGTGACTACAGGGTCTAGGGAGTAAATGGCGGCGCCGGTTTCGCGAGCTATGGCTTCGGCGGCTTTGGGGGAATACTGGGGTTCCGTGAAGAGAGCGCAGGTCGGGTGAGCGCGTACCTTGGCGATGATGTCCTCCAGCTCCTTGGGGGTAGGTTCTGTCCCCGGTTCTCCTTCGATTACCCCTACAATATTTAATTTAAATTCCTTGGCAAAATAGGGGAAAGCCTCATGGAAGGTCACTATATCTTTATGGGGTAGGTTATCCAGCTTAGAGTGCATTTCCTCTCGCAAGGCATCCAGCTTGTTTACATAGTCCAGCGCGTTTTTACGGTACTCCTTGTCGTGAGTGGGATCAAGCTCGCAGAGTTTGAAGGTAATGGCTTCCACCTGCCACTTGGCGTAGGTCACGCTCATCCATACATGGGGGTTGATTTCGCCATGTTCATCTTCGATAAAGGTTATTTTGTCGGTAGCGGCGGCCTCTATTATCTGTAGGTTCTTGTTTTCCTTAGCTACTTTCTCCAGGAAATTTTCCATCCCGGCGCCGTTGACTACCAAAATATCTGCCTCCGACAGGGTTTTCATATCCTCCGTGGTCAGCTGATAATCATGGAGACATCCCGTTTGAGGCTGGGTGAGATTTTTCACCTCTACTCCCTCTATCCCTTGGGTTATGTTGATAACATCAAGATACATGGGATAGAATGAGGTGACAATAGATATTTTTTGGTTATTCTTGTCGGCGGTGTCGCCGCATCCTCCCAGCAACATGGCGCCGCTAACCAATAACGTGAGAGCTAGTAACTTTAAAAAATTTTTGTATTGCATTTAAACCTCGGTTCTGTTCAGATGTTGATTTGCGATCCTTGCTTTAAGGTTTCTCGCGCTTCGGCCATGATGTTTTCTATTATATCGATTGCCGGCTCGCTTTTTTTCAGCGGCGTTAGGCTTTGGCCGGCTTGCATCATGCCGTTTTCCACATCGCCATCTACTGCCGCCAGCTTGTTGGTGCCGGTGGCCATGTTCAGCAGAGTTTCCTTATCGGTTTTACCGGCGTACTCCAGTTTCACAAATTCTTGAGAGAATTTATTCTTGAGTCCCCGTACAGCGCCTCCAATGGTGAGGCCGGTGACGATGGTGTCGGTGTCAATGGCCTCGATGAGTTTCTCCTTCATGTTGGGGTGTACGGGGCATTCCTCCGCTACGAGGAAGCGCGTCCCCATTTGCACCCCGGCCGCGCCCATGATTAGCGCCGCCGCCAGCCCCCGACCGTCGGCAAAACCGCCAGCCGCCACCGTGGGAATTTTCACCTCCGGCAGGATTTGAGTCATAAGCGCCATGGTAGTGAGAACTCCGATATGCCCCCCGGCCTCCATGCCTTCGATTACCATGGCGTCGGCTCCCTTGTCCTCTACTCGTCTGGCCAATTTCAGATTAGGCACCACCGGGATCACTTTCACGCCGGCAACGTGGAATTTTTCAAAGTAAGGAACGGGATTTCCGGCTCCCAAGGTGACAAAAGCCGCCTTTTTCTCGCAAATGACCTCCACTATCTCCTCTTTGTTGGGCGCCATCAGCATGACATTAACGCCAAAGGGCTTAGTGGTAAGGGTGCGACAACGCCGAATTTCCTCCCTCACATATTCCGTGGTACGTCCCCCGGTGGAGATAATGCCGCCGCCCCCGGCGTTTGCCACTGCCGCCGCCAAGGTAGCGTCGGATATCCACGCCATGGCTCCCTGCAAAATGGGGTACTTTATGCCCAGAAGCTCCGTTAGTTTTGTGGCCATTGGTATTCATCCTCCTAGATATTTGATTGGTAACACCCCCTTTTTCATTCGCCATATAAATTTAAAATCCTGCAAGAACATTTTGCTTGCGTTGGTTGGGACATTTTGCTACAATAAAATGGAAGTTTGATGATGTAAGCAGAAAGGGGAGAAAACGGGATGACAATTGAGGACAAAAAAGAAGTTTTGGAGCTGGTCAATGCGGTCGCTGATACGCTGTTGCAAAAGTTTTGCAACAAGTATATGCAACCACAGTTTGATAAGATGCAGGAGCATATCGATAACGTAGAAAAAGAACTGAAGCAGGAAATGTCCGACATGCGCGCGGAGTTCAAGCAGGAGATGTCCGACATGCGTGCGGAGTTCAAGCAGGAGCTTGCCGATACTCGCGCGGAGCTGAAGCAGGATATTGCCGCTGTTGATAAAAAGGTCGATGATACTCGCGAGGAGTTGAAGCAGGATATTGCCGCCGTTGATAAAAAGGTCGATGATACTCGCGCGGAGCTGAAGCAGGATATTGCCGCCGTTGACAAGAAAGTCGATGATACTCGCGCCGAGCTAAAGCAAGATATTGCCGCTGTTCATAAGGAGTTGGTTGGTTTCAAAAAGGAAAGCCGCCAGCGAGTCGATAATCTCGTGTCCTTAAAAAGAGATATTCATTCGGTCTTTGATGACCATCGGAAGGATGATTTGTTCATTCCGGCCTAAAGATAGGCTCTCTCCGCCGGGGAGAGCTTTTCTTGTATTTAGCGGAAAAATCTGTTATAGTAGGGCAGGTTCTGTGCAGATTTCAGTAAAAGAAGAGGCTTTCGCCTAGTAAGGAAGTGGGTATTTTGGACGTTGCGACGCTTTTGTCGGATATTAACGATTTCGTCTGGGGGCCTATTATGTTGGCTCTCTTGGTGGGGACGGGGATTTTCCTCACGGTGCGACTTAGGTTTTTGCCTTGGATTAATCTTTTTTATGCCATTCGCCTGATATTCCACCATCATAAGGACAAAGAAGGGGATATTTCCCCCTTTCAATCCCTGATGACGGCGCTGTCGGCTACCGTAGGTACCGGCAACATCGTGGGGGTGGCTACCGCCATGGTCTTGGGCGGCCCCGGCGCCCTCGTCTGGATGTGGATTAGCGCCGCCTTCGGTATCGCTACCAAATACGGCGAATCTGTTCTCGCCGTGAAATATCGGGAAACTAACAGCGTGGGGGAAATGTCCGGCGGCCCTATGTACGCCATGAAAAATGGTATCAGTAATAAATTAGTGGGGAGAATTTTGGCCGCCCTCTTTGCCTTCTTTGCCGTCAGCGCGTCTTTTGGCATTGGCAATCTGACCCAAGCCAATTCCATTTCCGCGGCGCTCTTAACCGGTTACGGTGTTCCCACCTATGTTACCGGCGGCGTTTTGACCGTTTTGGCATTATATGTCTTGGTGCGTGGGATTCGCAGCATTGGTTTAGTGTCCAGCATCATTGTTCCGGCTATGGCTCTCTTTTATTTTGCCGCCGCCTTGGTGGTTATCTTGGTGAATATTGACTCCCTTCCGGCCGGTATCATGGAAATGTTCCGCATGGCTTTTGCTTGGGATGCCGTGGCCGGCGGAGTGGGCGGTTCCATTGTGGCCTCCATGTTGTCGGCCATGCGTTGGGGCGTGGCGCGCGGGGTTTTCTCTAATGAAGCCGGCTTAGGCTCTGCGCCCATCGCCGCCGCCGCCGCCAGAACCGATTACGCCTCGCGGCAAGGTTACGTCAATATGACCGGCACTTTTTTTGACACCATGATTATCTGCGCCCTCACGGGGTTGGTCATCGCCTCCTCGGGTATGCTGGGCGCCACGGATCCCACAACCGGCCAGCTCCTTACGGGAGCGAATCTCACCATTGCGGCTTTTTCCACGGTTTTTGGCTCTTATGGTCGGCTGATTGTCTCCGTCTCCCTGTGCCTCTTTGCCTTCTCCACCATTCTGGGCTGGGAGTATTACGGGGAAAAATCCTTAGAGTACCTTGTAAACAAGCGTCCGATAATTATGGGTTACCGGGTTCTTTTCTCCCTCATTACCTTCGTGGGAGCTACCACTGCCCTAGATGTGGTGTGGAATTTCTCCGATACCATGAACGGTCTGATGGCGATACCCAATCTTATCTGCCTTCTGTGGCTCAGCAACGATATTGCCAAAGAGTGTTTTGATTACCAGAAAATGGTGATTGATAAAGAAAAATGAGAAGGCTACGCCAAACAGACCACCTTCCCTTCGAAGGTGGTCTGTTTGGGGAATTTACGCAGTACCCTACTCAATATCAAAAATCTTTTGATTCTTGCCACCGAAAGCCTTGGGCAGAACTATCTTCAAGAGACCTTGCTCATAGGAAACTTTTGCCTCGTCCTCGGCGATTTCGTCCACATAAAACACGCGCTGGAATTTGCCTGTGCGCCGTTCCCGACAGAGAAATTTCAGCCCCTCTGTCTCCGTCTCCGGTCGCTCGGCGCTGATGGTAAGATGGTGCCGCTCCTCGTCGTAGCCTACCTTTATTTCTTCTTTGGTAAACCCGGGAAGTTCCGCCACCAGCTCATAGGCGCTTTCCGTGTCCGTCACATCCACCCGGAAGGAAGAAAGGGCGCCCTTCACACGCCCTACGGGATTTAAGGGTTGCTCCATGGCAAACTCAAAGAGCCGGTCGAGTAGCTCCCGTCCCTTATCCGCGTTGCCACGGATATTAAAGGGAATACTGTGAAACATAAAAAAGCCTCCTTTAGTCGCTAACCTCGCTTGGGAATATTCGCCCTTCGGGGGGATTTTCCTGCCTAAGGGGAGAAAAATATATGGGAAAAATACATAAAGGAAGAAATATTTTCCGAAATATTTTCCTTGCCCGGCAGGAATTTTTGTCTCCGCGTCGAATTGGTAGGACAAGACATCTGCGAATAATCAAGGTGAGGAGATAATTATGGCCAATAAACTCTTCGTATTCATCGGCCCCTATGCGGCGGGAAAAAATACCATCGTGTCCCAGCTCCGCTCCATGGGGATCCACTTTGTCCCGATTTACACCACGAAAATTTATAACCGCAAGGAACATAAGGAGAACACCTATAACACCGTCAGTCGAGAGGATTTTGTCAAGGAAAAGGGCTTTATGGTGAAGGTGTCCTACAAGGGCAATTACTACGGCGTCAAAAAAGATGACATTACCGAGGCTACGGCGAATCACCCCGTCAGCGTCCTCATTTTGGACTACAACGGGGTGAAACAGCTAACCAAATTCATCAAGAAAAACGTGGAAACCATCTACATCATGACGGACTATGTGGTCTTGGTGGATAGGATGTTACGCCTAGGCCTCAGGAATGATGAAATCAAGTATCACCTAGAATACGCCGAGACCAACAAGGAATTTGACAATTGGAAAAACACCACCCATGTGGTGAAAAACACCGGCCGTCTGAATGTGGCCATTGAACAGGTCTTGGCTATTATGGGTCTTATGACCCTGCCGCCGCAGGAAACCTTCGATGAATTGGTGGGGATTAACCGCGCAGAAGGCTTTTGAATTTTTTCCTGAGTAATCCTCGACGGTAACTGACGGTCTGTTGGCTGACTCCTAGAATCCGGGCTATGTCCTTTTGCCCCGTCTTGGCCAAAAGTAAATCCAGTAGCTGTCGCTCCCCGGTGGTAAGGGAAGCGATGGCTTTTTTTATTGCTTCCTCAGCCAGACATTCCGCCGTCCCATCCCTTTCGTCGGGGATGGTATCCCAGAAACTAAGCTCCTCGTCGCAACTCTCCGTGGGGCTAAACTCCCGTTGCCACCGGCGACATTCTTGCCGGAAAAAGGTATGCAGGTCGCCATAGACTTTTTTCCGCGCATAGGCGGCAAACATGACCTCCCGGTCAGCCTCAAAGGAGGCTACCGCCTCCAGAAAAGCGAGATGCGCCACCGAAAGAGCATCCTCTCGGACAACGCGCAAGTGCGCTTGCGACGTCGCCTTGCCTATCAAAGGTTCGTACTGCGCGACGAGCCGGGTCATGGCTTCTTTATCTCCTCCCTGAGCATCCTTTAACAATTTCAGTTCCTCGTCCTTTGCCAGCATGATTTTCTCACCCTTAGGTGAGAGACCGGTCTCCCGATTTATTAGCGCTGAGGCTATAATAGGGGAAAGGGGAGGAAAACCAAAAAGCCGACCGGAGCTTTCTCGTCCCTTTCGGGGTACGGCTGTGGGCAAGGATAAAAAGTAAGGAGAAGACAAAAAAACCCCTTGACAGGGGAAATAAATTTTTGCTAGACTTAGCTTGTAAGCTAAACAGCTTATAAGCTAAGTGAGTGAAATTTGTAAGCCGATGGAAGATTAAATCAAAGAATAAATAATCACAATGGGGTGCAGGGGGCTTTTCTCCCTGCTGGGGTCAAGGGGCAAAGCCCCTTGCAGGTTTGGGCAGCGCCCAATTAGTCCTTACAAAGGGATGAGAGAGATGAACTACCAAAATTTTGGGGATTTTCTGTGCAGCAAGCGGCTGGCGCGAAAAATCACGTTGCGCCAGCTGGCGGCGGCACTTAGTTGCACCCCGGTGTTTGTCAGCGACGTGGAAAAGGATAGGCGGAATCCCTTTGACATGGAGCGGTTGCAAAAACTGACGGCGATACTTAAGCTAAGCGATGAGGACAGGGATCTCATGTATGATCTGGCCGGTAAAAAGCGGCAGGAGGTGGCGCCGGATATTCAGGATTACATTAAGGATAATGATTATGTCAGCGCGGCTCTGCGTACTTGCCGGGATATGCAGGTGGGAGAGGACGAATGGGAGAAAATGATCGCGGAGCTAAAACGGAGGCGGGGATGATGAATCTCACGCGGCATATCCGCCGCACTAAGACCGGCGTCCCCATTTTGAGCCTTACCCAAATGGACGCTCTGGGCGAGGCCATCATCGCCGACTTTTCCCCGGAGCGTTTGACCGAACCGGGAGAGGTGGATATAGAGGCCATTACAGAATTTTATTTGGGGTTACAGCTGGATTTCCAATTTCTTTCCTGTTGCGGCAAATACTTAGGTATGACGGTATTTACGGATACTGACAAGATCATTATTTATAATCCGGATAAGAATGCCGCCGATTATCTGAAGGTCAAGGGCGGCACCGTCATTTTGGACAGCACTCTTTTGGTTCCCCGCCGCGCCCATCCCTTTCGCTTTACCCTGGGGCATGAGGCGGTAGGGCATGCCCTCCTCCATCGTCCTTATTTTACCGGTGTTCGGCGTAATCCTCTGTGTCAAAATCAAGGTATAAGTAGCTACCAAACGCAAAGAGACTGGCAAGATATTGACTGGCTGGAATGGCAAGCGGATGCCATGAGCGCCGCCGTACTCCTGCCGCGAGCGGCTATGTATCGTTTTGTTCGCCGCGAAACGGCCACGGCGGATTATCAAAAACTGCCATCCCTAGCCCGGGCAGATTTTCTCGCCCGTAAACTAGCATCTATAGCCAACGTGGCTCCTTATACCGCTAAACTCAGATTGAAGAGGTTAAAATTTATATAGTGTTTATTTTTGGGGTTTCATCCCAAGCCCAAGCAGGAGGATAGCTAAAGCATAAGCGACCTCTACGGAGCTAAAGCTCCTAGAGTCTGCTTAAATCCCCCTGCACTCTATTGCCGGGTCAAGGGGCTGCTAGCCCCTTGTGGGGTTTGGGGCAAAGCCCCAAGTAAATATAACCAATAATATATAATGGAAGAAGGGGAGAAGTCCATGAAGAAACGGGAAGAGATTCGGTGTTTGGATGAGGTGACGGCCATAGTGCCGGGGTATGACGAGGGAGGCGCGCTTACCCGGGTATTCACGAAAAAATGCCCCGAGCAAAGAGTGCGCCTGACGGTAAGGGCGGTGCTAAAACGGCTGGCCGCCGCCTATGGGAAGAATTTGGAAGTGCTTAGGGAGCAGAGCGCGAAGCATACAAGGCTGGAGCAAGGAGGGATACTGGCCTTTTCGCCGGGGGTGGTACTGATGCCGTGGAAGGTGTGCAAGCCGCGAGTACCGAAGGATCCCACCCTAGGCTTTTTAAACGTGGCCTATGGGGTGAAACTGAATCAAGCCAAAAAGGAACTGACGTTGGCGCTCCCCGGTGGCGAAACCCTCCCGGTGTTGTGGACGCAAAAAACCTTCTTCCGCCATCATGTCCTAGCGAAAAGTATGTTCATCTGGGTCAACGCCAGAGGCTATCAGGAACTTAGCCGCGCTAAGGGACAGTATGAGGAATTATTGCAAGGGTTGGCGTAAAGAATGGGTAGCTAGGAATCGATCAAAGAAGTCTCGCACAGTTATTATATCTATGCCTGCATATTGTCCTATGGTCAATAAATCATTATCCCCGCTTACTATATAAATAGCGTTAGCGTCAATAGCGCAGTTTATAAATTTATCATCATCGGGATCACGGCAAATCCTTACTGTTGATACTGGTTCGGCCATGTATATTTCATTTAGAAAAGACTGCAAAAGCTGTGTATTTATGTGTCCTTTCTTTCGCCTAATCATTTCATCGGCAGTATCTTTGTATTCTGCGACGATATATTGGTTTCCACAAACAGAAAAACGGGCGTCCATGGCGGCATCTAAAATTTTTCTGGGCAAGCCACCAAAAAAGGTTCCCGATATTACTACATTAGTATCCAGTACAACTCTCATGCTTTTTTCTGCTCCTTACTGCCCGTATAGCTTCAGTAATATCGCTTTCCTTGTAGCCAACGGACGCCGCCCAAGCTTGAGCTTTGTCAAGCCCTTGGCTAAATTCTTCGCGAACTTTATCGCGACGCTTTTTATCTAGGTTACGTAATAGCGGCATAAAACTGCCTAAATCATCATCACTCAACTTGTTTATAATTACCACAGCTTCCTGTTGCAATGCATTCACGACATACTGCCTCCTTGTGTAATAATATAGCGAAGCGAAAGGCTCAGATGAGACAGCCAGAGCCTTTCGCTTCACCCTAGTTTAACCAGAATTTTGCTAAAAATCCTACATATTCCGCTAAGCCCGGAATTAGCTTACCGAATGAAATGGGTCGGCGTCCATGCTTCTTTTTCCGGCAATCCGTACTTTTCCTTCCCCAAGGCGATGCTCTTCATTAAAAAGCTCATATTGCGAGCCAAGGTGCGCATGGTTTGGAGACCTTCGGCATCCTTCGCGGCTTCTCCGGGCGTTAAGCCGTGGACGCTGTTCCAGTATTGGCTGGACGCGATGGGCATATTGCTGATGGTGAAATATTTGTTGAGTTCGTCAAAAGTGGCCGAAAGCCCACCACGACGGGCAATCACTACACTGGCTCCCACCTTCATGGTCTTGTCAAAATGGCTGCTGTAGAACAGACGGTCAAGGTAGGCAATGGTGGTGGCATTGGCGGAGGCATAGTAAACGGGGGTGCCGACCACCAGTCCATCGCACTCGGCGAAGAGCTGGCGAGTTTCGTTCACCACATCATCAAAAACGCATTTTCCCGTCTCAGAACATTTCTGGCAAGCGATGCAACCGCGAATGGGCTTATTGCCGATGTGTATCATTTCCACGTCAATGCCATTCTCGTCAAAAACCTTTCTCATTTCATCCAGCGCCACGAAGGTATTGCCCTTCGCGTGGGGAGACCCGTTTACCATCATAACTTTCATTTGGCTCACTCTCCTATTTTTGATAACACAGACATGTTGTTGTTCGACATCGCCCTGCCAATTCCTGCAAGAAAACCTCGATAATTCTGATACGTTCCCATAAAAATCCCGGCAGGAACTCTCCCCCCTGCGTCGAATACCTCCACCAAAACCAATCAGAACCAAGGAGGCGCCACCATGAAAGAATCGGAACAAAAAAAGGCGTCTAAGAGCCGGGATGCTAAGAAGGAAATGGAGCTTTCCTTGGCGGCCGGCGAAATCGTGGGCAAGATATATACTGCGCTTCTTGCCGAATACCATAGCCCTACCGACCAGGAAGCCCTGAAAAGCCTCAACAAATTATGCGTCCGACTGGTTTTCTGTCTGTACGCCAATGATGCCGGGGTTTTCGGTAGGCGTGGGATGTTCGCCGATTATTTGCGAGCAATACCGCATAAATACACGCGACAAATGTTAGTATTTCTCTTTCAAGTCCTTGCTACGCCGCCGGAAAAACGCGACGAGTATCTTGACGATTACCTCGCCGAATTTCCTTATGTTGATGGTGGTCTGTTTGAGGATGAGTATATCGCTATTCCGCACTTCACCGACGACTTTTTGCAACTCCTTCTGCATCATGCCGGCGATAATTTTGATTGGAGCGGCATTTCTCCCACGATTTTCGGTGCACTTTTTGAATCAACGCTAAATCCTGTCACCCGTCGCGCCGGAGGGATGCACTACACTTCCATCGAAAATATTCACAAGGTCATCGACCCACTCTTTTTAGACGACCTAAAAAAGGAATGGGAGGAAATAAAAGAAACCACTCCCCTCAAGGCTAAAAAGAAACGCCTAGAGGCGTTCCATGAAAAATTAGCTTCTCTTACTTTCCTTGACAAAAGACAAGCGTATTTGATACAAGCAAACGGCAAAGAAAAATCCTCGCAGTACCTTAGAATATGGGCTTGCGAGGATTTGCGAAATTATGGAGCGACAGCGTAAAAGTGTGCCTGTCATCTAATTGAGATGAATTATCGCCAATAGGTTTCTTGGTGGTCGCAAATTTGAAATTTCCCGTTTGTAGGGTACGGCTTTCCCGTTTGTATGGTTTCAAATTGTAGGGTAAGGCAGGAATTACGGCGGTTATGGAGAATAGTATATTCGGTTGGGATTTGTTTCATCGCATTTAGGAGAGCGAGGTGGGACTACATGGGCGCAACATACGGATATAATCCTCTCAGCTACGCACTTATAGACTTGTTTGTGTCAGACAACCCCGATTTTTCAACAGCGGAGAAATTAATTCAACAAGGGGCAGATGTGAATGGTCAGGGCGATGACAAAAGTGAAAATGTACTTTCTGAGATATTGTACGGATATCATTCTAATCCCACGGGAAATATATCAATCGCTAAGATTATCAGCTTCTTTCTTGACCACGGCTTTGATGTATCACGAAATGAAGGAAGGCATGGAGCACAGTGTTTAAGTGCCTTGACGTATTCACCCTTTGAAAAAGAACTCATCGGCGCAACGAAAATGCTATTGGATGCTGGCGCACGTAATGTTCCCATCGAGGATAACGAGCCAGATGAAACTCCTATGAGTGCAATTGGTACAGAAGGTAGTTTCCAAGACACGGGAGAGGGAAATCACTACCTTGGTAATATCTACGAGGCTGTATATCAAATATATGTCGCTTTGGAAAATGGCAAATCCTACTCTGGTATAGAAAGTTTTGAAGCAGCTATAGGAAAAAAGATAATCCGTGTTATGGCTGTTGGAGATAGTATAAATTCCATATTTACATCGGTAGACTTGCCTACATCCATGCATAAAAATTGTTTCTATCATAACCTCTATATGCTTTTTGATGGTGGTTATTTAATTTGCACAAAATATGCGTCTTATTGGGTGGATACGACGCCCATAGATAAGAAAATCGTAGATGTATCCAAATTTTTTTCTCGAATTATCGACCATAAAATCTGTAATGTAGCATTTAACCATAACTCGGTAATCAAAGGTACTACACACTATGGACAGCCTGTTACGTCTTTTCGCTTTGACAACGATGTCAAGCTAACTTTTTCGATTAATTTTGGAGAAGTCGAAAAAGATGTCTACTGCTCGTACTATTATTACGATGATGGAGGAGATGTATAAATTGGAAATTCGCGAGAACAGTAAACTGGCACTTACCATGAAGTGGGCACTCACTCATTATGCACCGGAAACTGGGTGGACAATAGACGGGAAGTACGCCAGCGAACAAGATGTGGTCAATCTGATTTCTATGGCATATAAGCAGTTTGATATGGAAGTTGTCAAGAAGGCAATTGCATATTTCCGGGAAAATTGGACGGTGAATATTTCCAAAGAAACTCGTCACGGTATGAATAAAAAGATTATGGACTATGAGGTCGCTTTGGCAGATAACAAAGATACGGCAGAATTTACATCAGGTTATGCCTTTGAAAATGCGCCATTTTACTGCTTGCTCGGCGAATTATACGACAACAAAGGCGATGTTCAATATGCGAATTACTGGTATCAAAAATCAGCGTTGCTTGGGTTTCCTGAAGGTGAAGGAAAATTGGGGCTGTCCTATCATCGTGGGTATGGAATGACAGCCGATGATTTAAACGATGATGATATCGAAATGGCAATTCATATGAGAAGTGATAAACAGGCACTTTTCTGGTTGCAAAAAGCTCAGAATGATGGGTGGGAAGAAGCATCTCGCTATATTGACCAGGTAAAGGATGCTATGGCCGAGCAAAAGAAAAAAGAAAATCGAACTCTCGATGAAATGATTAAGGATGCCGCACAAGGAATAGGACTAGAACAGATTGAACTAGCCGATGCATATGAAAACGGAGATGATGCCAAAGGCATTCCGATATACCATGAGGAAGCGGTGTACTGGTATGATAAATCACTTTACGGGGTAATAGTACACGAATACAGCACTTGCTTGCTGATTGCTGATATATTGGAAAATAAAATATGTGATAAAAAACGCGCATTAAAATATTATCGCAAAGCCTATCTAATGGATAATGTGATTGTCCCTGATGATGAGCGGCAAAAATTGCTCGACAAAATAAACGCCATGACGAACGAGCTTTTTCCCGATAGACAAGAAAAAGTGGCTGCACTTAGCGATATGCTTAATGCAGATCAACTTTCCGATGGCGATATCAAGGCATTGGCAGAGATAATGGAGTATCTTCAAGAATCGGTGTATGAAGAAAGAACTGAAGGAAAGGAGAAAGATAAGCTGTTACGGCGCATTCCAAAAGCGAAATCTATCATAAACGCAGCTTTTGAAGGCAGGGGAGTCGGAGAGAACGCATTAGGCATATTTTATCAAATTGGTGTCATTTTACCTATGAACTTCGACAAAGCTGAATATTGGTATTTATGCGCTTACACAGATGGGTATGATACAGCTTATGAGAATTTAACGGCATTACTGTTTAATAGAGGGAAAAAGGACGAGTGGACGAATTTCGTTATTTTGGCTGCCAGAGACGGCATTGAAGATGCTAAGAAAAAATGTGATGACATTGGACTAAATTGCATGAAAACCGGTCCGGTGGAAACGAAGATGCTCGACTATTATGCGCCGGAGAAACTGATTTACAAAGACGCAACCGAGGAGCAAATTGAGTTGCTTGAGCAATTTATTCTGATAAACAATGAGCGTCGAAAAAGAGGGATTTTATTCCAACTCGTTCCGTCCACTACCAATGAGTATGTTAATGCATTTCTAAGCGGAGAGCCGTATTCATCAGATGCTGTCATTGATAAGCTGATGGATACTGATGATTGGCAAACTCGTAAGAAAATTATTTCTGATGCAGGGATTGATGTTAGCGACGAAATATTGCGGAGTGTTCCTTATATGCCGTTAAGCAAGGAAGAACAGAGAGGGATATTCTTGCATGGATATACGGAACACAAACGCTCACCCTATAGGAATTACGCTTTCTCAGAAAGATGGAGCAAACTGACAGAAAAAGAAAAAACTGTAATCAGAGTCATGGATGCCGACCATCGGCTTACTTTCGATATTGCCAATATTATAGTGAATGATTACGAGAAAAAACTTGCAGATGATGAGCAAACAAAGCAACCTTCAGTGGGCGAAAAAACCACTATCGATGAGGAACATATCTTTTGGCTGGACTACGGGAACAACAGCCGTTATATGAAGCGACAAGCCTACGCGGCATTAAAATTAAATGATGAGAAAATTACAGAGGAAACCTTACGACAGGCCGGAGCAAATCGTTTACTGAACCTTATCAACATGGAAATCAATCCGATACTACATCCGCTTGTTTCTTGGGCGGCTACGCTTCATTATGAGCGTATGGTGGAGAGGTTTAAGGCCGAACAAGAAACTTAATATATACGTGAAATACTATGCAAAAAGGAAACCATCTATCCATTTGTTACTCCTGAGAAATTTGGTAGATGGTTTCCCTTTGATACTTTGAGAATCCTATGTATTGAGGCTTTTGTTTTGACAAAAGTCATTTTATATTGTTAATCCGTTGAGCAGCAACATCACACCATCGTTGTTCGAGTTCAATTCCAATCCATTTGATTTTATGCCCCTGCTCATTCAATTTTTCACAACACACACCCAAAGTACCAGAACCGTGGAAAGGATCTAAAATCACACCCTCGTAAAAACCATCTGCATTTTTAGGGCAAAATGCCTTTATTATCTCGGTAATCAGAGCCTCTGGTTTTTGAGTGGGGTGCGGTGTTTTTTCATTTTTATATAACTTGCCGGCCAATGTGGGGAACGCCCACACATCACCACGCATTGCTCCGAGTGGATTGGGTTGCCATTGCGCGATTTCACCATTAGTCTTTCTGTAGTATACGGGATTTTTTAACCGTTCTTTGCTTTTGTAAGGAATTCTTACATCATTTACATTATATGTCCATTTTTTTGGCGACTTTGAGAACCAAAGGAAAGGTTCATACTGTGTCAAAGGTGCTGTGGTTAGCCGACTGAATCCGTTTTCATAATACCATATATTCATCCTTCGGTAGTTTAATCCTACCTCATACATTATGGACTGTATAAATCCAATATAGTGATGAATGCCAAACCAAATTATACTTCCATCGAACTTAAGCAAATCACGGCATAATTCAATGCGCCTTTTTGAAACGGACAGGAATTCACTTAACGGTAATTTATCACTGTTATTTCCAAAGTCCTTATTTAGATTGTACGGAGGGTCTGTAAGCACTAGGTCTACACTTTCGCCTTCGTTGAGCATACGCGCAAGTATTTCATCAGAGTCTCCACAAATAATCCCTTGGTATGCGTTTATCATTTCCCATCCTTCCTAAAAACCAATACATACTGGTGATGAATGTTTTCTACATAGGCAAATGGATACCCATAAGGTAACAGGCTTTTATGGTTTTGCAAAAGCACCTTTACGCCCTGTAGTGTAATCACATATCCATCGGTGGTAACTTTGTGGTTTAGATGTTGTATTAAATCGCTGTGAAAACTGATAAACTCGGACTTATTCCTGAAATCAGAAACAACTAGGCACATATACTTCTTGGGACGTAAAAGCCTTCCGCATTCAAGAAATACGTCATCAACAAGAATGTGCAGGAAATCCTCATATTTGTTTATGTTGGCGAGGTCGTTATCATCATGGTCTGAATAATTAGTAGCCAAGTTGTTAGCTAATCGTTCTTTTTTTACCTTATGGTCTGCTTTCTTATTGAGTATTGACCAGTAGGGCGGGCTTGTGACCATGAAATCAAAATAACAATCTTGCATCTTTTTGAGTTCGTCACGAGTATCACCGAGGATGAAGGTATGCTTGCTTGAAGTACCTACACCGATTTCTACTTCGAGCCGCTCTATAGCCAATTTATGCCATCGCTCTTGTAGTTCAATGCTCGTACAGATACGCCCTTCAATTTCACAGGCTTTTGCGGTAGAGCCAACTCCGCCAAAAGGGTCTAATACATTCATACCATGCTTGGTGAAGAAAGTAATGAGATGCGAAATGTCTTGAAAAGAAAATGGCGCAGGGTGCTGACGCTCAATTTGGGCATGAGGATGTTTGGCACCAAGCCCTTTTTGATAGAAGAAGCTTTTTGTCTCAGGAAGCCATTGCGAACCATTCAAATCATTCAATGTGTTACGCTTATCAACCGGTTTATCATCAAAGCTGGGAGATATGTCTCCGTCAGATGCATTTTCCTGTGTGGGGTTTACTATTTTAGAAGCATCTTCTTTTTCGCCTGAAAACGCATTAAACCTCTTCTGGTAGGGATTTTGTGGTGCTACAATATCGTGGCTATTTTCCCTATATTCTTCTAACTGCTTAACGGGGAATCGCCTCTGCCCACCAGGTGTCTTAGATGGTTGCAGTATTCCTTGGTCAACCATCCTATATATGGTAGAGACACTAACACCAAGTAACTCAGCAGCTTGTTTAGTGCCTACTATGCTTTCGGGCATATGATTTCCACCTTTCCATGCAAAAATAACCATCATTCATGATAGCATAATCGTCAACACTTGTCAAGACTATTCAACATTTTTATTTCATAGGCTTCAACATTTTTATTTCATAGGCTCCATTATCCCCAGTTTTCGTTTACTCAAGCCGATTTCTGCAACGCCAGTTTCTTTGGACAATATGTTCCTTAAGTCCATATTATCGTAATCAAGGTAGTAGAGGTCGTTCTCAGGCTTTAATGTACATCCATTCCACAAAAGAAACATAAGCCCACCCACAGTAACAGTGCCAATTTTGATTTTCTCGACAGATTTTATGTCCTTGACTACTTGCCAATAACCCTGTCGTTCGTTTGGTAATTGTAGGCAGATAACCATCGCTTTATTGTTATTTCTATGAATACCATATCTCGTGTGTAGTACAGCGATATCATCTAAAATCCCACGTACTGCTTCTAATGTATCTCTTCCAAACTCAATTTCAATAGCACCAAAAGTTCCCGTAGATGACAGATATATGGCATCCATCCGAGTATATACATCGCCTATTCTTCTCATAGAGCATTTACAACCTAATGCTATTAAAAGGTTTCGTCCAATAAAATTATGATATTTGCTATCAATGCCTAAAGGCTTTTTGTAAACACGCTCAAATAGGGTGTCGGAGGCATTTAGCAAAATACCCGTGTGTGGTATTTTAATCAGTTGCTTAATTTGACTGAGATGAATATCCTTTACGGAACTATCAGGAATTTTGTTTTTCTCTGTATAACCGGTATTCGAATTGATATGTACTTCGCCTTGTTCGGAAAAATACATAGCTCCAATAGGGCAACGGCTGACGCAAATACCGCAACTAATACACTTACAAATATCTATTGTAGGTGCATCAATAACAATATCCCACGAAAGTGCGTCCACAGGGCAGACACCAATCGACTTATCGCAGGGAAATGACGAAACATAATCACATTCGATTTCTTGTTCGGAAAAACTCATACATCTTGGATTTATGCAACCGAGACAACCTATCTGCGATGTTGAACCATTTTTGAAACGCACTCTTCCGGGCGAACTTTGCCTTATATCAATAGAGATTGGCATATCATTGATTATAGAAAGTCTTTTTCTATCGACAGATTCCTTAAATATTCGCACTTACCAATCCCTCCAATTTGTAAAGTTTCTCTTTTTCAAACCCTTTTTTATCAATTAATATACTCACAGAAATAGAGAGCAAGGATTTTAAGTCAATTACCCCAATTCTGTAACCGTAGGTTTCCTTAAAATCTGATATGAGTCTGGTTACTTCAGCTCTGTCATTTGGCATATAGTAACCTACTGCCAAGGTTGATACTTCTGGTGAAGTTGTATGGGTTTTCCGCGACAAAAGAATTATTTTGTTTTCCAAGGCTTGTCGGATAGCTTTTATCGATAGATGTTGCTCCTCTGTGGGTGATTTTATTTCGATTGGAATGCTTCTGTTATGATCATCAATGATTGCGTCCCATCTCGCACCGTTATCACCTGGCCTAGAAAATTTGCAATTAAATCCCATAATTTTAAACAAAGTGGCTATCAAAGGGTAAAAAGTGGTTTGCGTCGCATTTTCATAATTATCAAAAAGAGCATCTACAATCTGAGTGCTATTTTTCCCAGATAACGACATTTCATGAACCACTTGCAAGAAATCCGCATCCTCCTTGCCATTTAGTAGCGATGTAGCAACCTCGCTTGGAAGATTTAACGTCCAAATTTGTGTATTGGATAGTGCATCGCGCTCACTAACAACGCTATTAAATGTATCAATGCAGTATTGTGATGCTGTCCCTTTCCCCATTCTATATCCAAGGGCATATTCAACTTGATTGCGTCTGATAGTTTGAGCGGGAGAAAATAATAATTCTTTATCACCAATTACATTTTTGCATTGTTTCCTATCTGTTGCTATCAAATCAGATACTGGTGACATATCATAGCCTGCTCTCATCAGCATTGAATATGTTCCAAGGCGAATCATCGCATATTTAGTATTATCATCCAAATTCATGTACTGATCTAGTCGCAAATCGTACATATTTTTTATGCTTTCGTAGATTTCAATTCCGTGGTCTGTAATTCTGAGGCATGACATAGTTTTTCCATATAAGGACTTGTTTTGTACAGATTCTACCCAGTTACAATTTTTCATAAACGCAATAGGAAGCCTTGTACAATTATCGACGGGAGTTGTTTTCATGTCGAGATTATCAGCCAATTTCTCAAAAGCCTTTTTTAATCTTTTGTAGTCACCCCTTAAAGAACATATACCTTTTATCATTTTAGCAAATTCGGATTCATCTTCATCGTTAACACTCATAGGTCCTAAGCACAATTCATGCTTATACATCACTCCGTCCAGTTCGATGAAGGAACGAAGCGCACATTTAAAAAAGCGTACTTTTTCATCATAATGTAGATTATCCGTTAATTGAGTAGGTGTATTTATGCCAAGCACACATTGCTCATACAGCCTTGAGCAATCCCCTTCAGCCAAGGCAACATGGATGCCTATGTAGGTAAAAACTAACGGATAAGATGAATTCTCATCATATGGTGTTACCCAACCAAGCATACGAAAGACTTCGGCATACATCTTGGCGTTCATTTTAGCGGAGTTCATGCTTTCCTGCTCGGTATTGCTTAAGCGAAGGGCATCTTCACCAGCATATCCATACGCAGTCATCATTTTGCTTTGAGCAAGTACCACCGCCATATCTTCGAGAGTAAAATATGCTTGCTCAGACAGGGCATTATATAATTGCTTTATTACCTGAATCTGCGTTGAATACTGCGTTCCCGGATTTCTAAATCGAATCATGCAAAATTCACCTAATCCTCCACAGTTTCTAAAATATCTTCAATCTTGCACTCAAGGACTGCGCAAATTTTCAGTAGGACATCAGTTGTGATATTTGCTCCCCTGCCAAGTTTGGCGATTGATGTCGCACTAATTCCAGCAGCATCTTTCAGCTGCATTTTCGTCATGCCTTTATCTATGAGCAACTTCCACAGTTTGTTGTAACTTATCCGCATTTGACCGCCCCCTCAATTTATGCCCATCATCATGTTGTAGTGCTGCTCTTGCTCCATGTATTTGAATATCATCTGGAAGGTAGCGCGGCATTGAGCAGAATCGATACATCCATCGACATAATGCAAGCCATCATTGACAACGGTGGAATTAACAGTCATGTAGGACAGCATAGCGGATGCTAAGTCAAATTTTGTATAATCTTCCTCTCCGTTTTCGTTATGAGTGAAAGCGTCCTTGTTCTTCTCCAATATCCTCTGCCGCAGGTCTTTGCCTTCGTAACCGCACAGCTGCAGAAAATAATATTCCAAGATGCGACGAGCGACATTCATCAATGGTGTGCCGCTGTCAACTTCCTTATACTCGTCCCATAAAGCGGCGTAGGAGTTTTTCACGGGATTTACATTCATCATGTCGCTGGGGCTTTTGGGATTCTGAGCCTCACACAAGTCGACGGATGACTTTTTGTCCCGTTTTTTCACCAAATAAAATGATACAAATTCGTAATTGTTCACATAGGAATATGATATTTCCCTGTGAAAATATGCATTATGTGTGAGAATAAAAATTTGCTTGATAAAATTTCCCGTGACTTCAGGATTACGGTTATTGGCATTGTTTCGGCAAACCTCAATCATTTTTCTGACTTGCGTACCCACCATAAAAAGCGTACCGCTGTCCATACTGGACACGGGGTCATCAATAACCACGATTTTCTCGCGCATATCGGCTTCTTCGCTTTTACTGCCAAACACCGTCTGCTGGAAGTATAGGAAAGCAAGAAAATTTTTCTCTCCTTCGCTAAGATTTTCTGCAACTTCACCCGTGTCTGGGCGTATAACCTCATAATTCCTTGCCAGAGTAGGCAAAAAGGTTTCCGTTACGCCATCGGGACGAACCACTTCCTCACGCTTGGGGCGAATCTCGAACCCTTGGAATCCCGAATCTTTCAGTAATGCATTGATGTTATTCATCGCAGACTCGGTTTCGACGGTTTGGCTGTTCAGAGAGCGAAGTTCATCCTTCAAGTTTTTTATCAGTTTCTTATCCTTATCGATGAGTGCTTTTTGTTTGTTTATTTCCTTGATAATGCTTGCCGATTGTTTTTCATGAGCCTTTGCCGTATCCTGCACAATGAACGCCAAATACTCAAACACTTGCTTTTTACACTCAGCTTTTTTGGCATCCTTTTCCTTTACGAGTGCGTTGTTGGCAGTTATCAGTTCGTTGAATTCTTTTATGATGTCGGCTAACTCTTGCAGAGTGGGAGCAATCGGTGCAAGTGACATGATGTCTGACGGCTTGGATATTTTTTCACTAATTTTACCTATGTTCTCCGCTATAATTCCTTTGGTGGCGGCAACTTTATCGTTGTATAGTTTGACATCAATAGCCGGATACACTTCTGTGGGAATGGAGAGTAATGATAAAATTTCATCGGCTTTGGCTCGATAGGATTTTTGGAAACTACTCAGCTTTTGCATATTTATCTGATACTGCTTGTCGAAACTTGCGGCGAAAAATTCCTCAAAATCCTTTGGGAGAGGTTGAGAACAATACGGGCATTTACCGTCGGTTTTGGCATGATACTCGGAGTGTCCTTCCTGCACCCATTCTATTGAACCAATATCCTTCATAAATTGGGCAAAAGGTGTATTTGCGGTATTTACAATGGCAAGCGATAGCAATTCCATATCGGATAGGTTATCCAATGCGGAAACATCATCTATCACATTAAACGGAGGGTAAGCCTTTGAATCGCTAGAATACAGCGAATCATAGGTGCGTTTTAGTTTATCTGCATCGTGCGCTACAGGAGAGTAACTGCGTAAAGTTTCGGCGAATTTTTTCTTGGAACTTTTTAGTCCCGATTGGGTATGGTTAAATCGGTAGCGATCTTTTTCGGTTTTGTTCCAACAGGCTGCGTAGAAGTCATTGTCTGCGTGGCTTTTTTCTTTTTCCCGCTTTTCCTGTTCTTTGACAGCAACGGCAATACGCTTTCGAGCGTCATTTTGCTCGGCTATTTTCCCGTCAATTTGTTTCTGAATATTGGCATTAACCTCGTTTATGGTGAACACGCCGGGCAAGCTGTGATAGCTTTGTATATTGGCGTTTATATAATCTTGATCGAACACCAATGGCAAATAATCGTCTTTTGTTTTCCCTGCGGCATAGGATATTCCTATGCCCTTTTTTATTGCTCTGGCGATAGTGGTTTTGCCGGTGCCGTTATTTCCGAAGAAAAAATTCACATATGTAGGATAGACGGGTTTGTTGTCAGCCATAAAGACGACTGGATTAAGCTCAATTTCCGTTATCTCGCAGGAAAGTTTTTCAGACATTGTTACCTCCAAACTCTAAATATAAATACGTTCAAGGAGCCAACACATCAAAAAGGAAAGAACCGATAGCTTCTACATATTCTCGACAATTTTCCGGGCAATATTCCTTAATTTCCTCCCAAGCACTCTTTCCTGCCATTCCTGCCGCAGTGTATTTTGCGTTACAAATATAATTTTGAATTCTTTCATATGTTTCGGGGGACAAATCAAGTACATATGTAAGCTCCGATTCTATGCTGTCATATATAGGAGCATCGTTTCCGTATATCGGAGTGTGGTTATGATAAATTTCGCCATGAGAGGCTCGATAGTTATTGAATCTGCGTACCAACTCCTGCGGATTCATAAGCGTTGACACATTCATACCCCTTTCTCATAGAGGAATGGGAACATTTTCTATTTCCGCAACCTTAAAAGCCTCGAAAAGATTTACTTTGTGTACCGTCCATTCGCTTGTATTGAGATCGGTAATGGCGCAATCCATATTTAGGTCAAAATAGATGGAAGATTTTTCATCGCACATTTTATGCTGGGGGATTGGCGCAAGCGGACAAAAAGCAATCTTTATATCTCTCCCAACATCCTTGATTAGCTTGATGTAGCAATAAATCGCCCATTGTTTCAAATCGGTTACGCCGTTTTTCTCTGTGTTTTCCATACAAACTATGGCGGGAATTGTCTTTAAAATTTCTTTCCCTTCATCGCGTAATGACGAACATCGTTCATAAATTTCAGGAGGAACTTTACCGGGGAGCAACGCTCTATTTTTACTCACATTAACAACATTGTTCTTAAAAATGGCGTCATCGAGGGTAACGATAAGCTGATAGTATTCCTTGCTGAAAGATTGAACGGCAATCATCTTCTCTGTATTGTCGGTCGAATCGTTTCCATAAAAGTAGTTGAAATTCACTACGCCGCCATCTTGGTTATTGACGTTAAAGTTATTTTTGCCCGTCATATTATTTGAGCCTACGTGATGCATTGGCGAAACCGTCGCTAAAGATTTGTCCATCTTCAATCTCCACCAAAGTTAAAGTTCATCGTTCCGTGATTTGTCAAATTGAGATTATTTTCGCCGTTCATGATTACATTGTTTTGCTGTTGGACGAGCGTCAATGACTCCTTCTGACATTCCTGCGTTGTTTTCTCGGCATAATCTGTGGTTTTACTGCCTTGTGTCTTTCTTTTCTCTCCAGCGGCATCATAAATTATATTGGCAAAGAACTCGGCAATCTCCTCAAGGGCGTTATGCGGAGAAATCCCTTCAATATGTTCGCCAAAAATATCGCATAGTTTCTGAATAGATTGGTCTGGAAATTGTTTCAGATATTCTTCAAATTCTGTTGGCTCTACATATATGGATATTTCCTTAGCCAACGCAGTAATTTCCGATTTGCCGTTATAGTAAGCTTTATATGAGCTTGCCGATTTTCCATCCAAGATTTCCGTGCCATCTTCGTTGATAATGGCATCGAGTATTGTGCGGGCAAATTCATGGGTATTTGCTCCGTTGCCAATGACTGTGCGAAGCTTTTGAGCAAATTCGCTGAATTTCATGGTAGCTTCCTTTCTACCGTAGGCTACCGAAGCCTACCGTGGCGTACCCATATCTACCGCCTCCGTTTGCTATTATTAGGGTGTCGAAAAGAACGACGGACACATTCCAAACAATAACACGGGTCAGTACCAGCTGACCAACGAAAGGAGGAACTTGCAACATTATATCACACTGCGGTGTGAATTACTACACTTTCTGTAAAAATTTTTATGTATTTATCTTGTAAAATTCTGCAAATGCAGATATTTACTCCGTAGACAATCAATCTCAATGTCCGAATAGCGCTTAAGGACGGCGGGAAGCATACAAGTCCATCGAACGGCTACACCTGCCGTTTCCGACAGGAAGATGCTCCCACCGTGGTAGCGTGCGCCCTTTTTCGGACAACGATGCCCGTGGTCATCTGCGACCACGGGCTTTTTGCTTTCCTGCCGTTTGGACGGAAAGGAAGGCAAAATCAATGAAAATCAAACTTAACGGCATCATCAAGGACTACACGAGCGAC
>JAFVEM010000007.1 GCA_017476005.1 Selenomonadaceae bacterium
AACGCAATAGCTATATGGATATAGTGAAATATGTGGCTATTTTCTGTGTACTGTGGGGGCATATAGTTCAGCAGACCTGTATGTTGCAGAATCCACAAGTTGATTATGTATATAGAGCGATTTATACTTTTCATATGCCGTTGTTTATGGGGATATGCGGCTATTTTTTTGCCAAGTCCGGCGTTAAAATGGGCAGAAATAAATATCTGCGTCAAAACTACCAACTCGCTTAAAAGCGTTAATATTTCCAATGTTAGCCTTTGGCTTATCGGACATTGTAAACTTGCAGTGGTCATATATGTTTTAGCTTTCGTAGCGTTTGATCTAATGCCTTATCCGCCAGCTTCTTTTACGCTTAGCATGACTAAACATACTCTTGATGAGATACTGGTCGTTGACATACTAAAAACGGTTATGTCTTTATCTGGATGCTACTTGGTATTCATCGCTATTTATAAATGTCTATCTAAGTTTAAGAGGACTTTTTTGGAATGTTTGGCAGCCCAACGAGGCCAGTACACTTTGGACATATATCTGTTGAATATAATTATTTTGGAAATGACAGCCGGCCCTATATACAGAAAGATCACCACAATATATGGTAGTAATTTTTTGCACGAGCACGGACTATTATTTGAAATTGTAGCTACATTCATAGTTACCTGTGTAATGATGGAAATTATTGTTACAGTAGGCCGATTGATGAATCAAAATAGATACATGGCAAAAATTTTTTTCTATCGCGATATACGCTAGTAAAGGAGCGATTTGGTTGGCAAATGTTTTCGATACTCTACAGGAGCGCGGTTTTATAGCGCAATGCACTGCTGAAGAGGATTTGCGTAAGCTCTTTGATAACGAGCGAGTTACTTTTTACATTGGGTTTGACCCCACGGCGGACAGTTTACACGCCGGTCATTTTATCGCCCTTATGGCCATGGCTCACATGCAACGCGCCGGGCATCGGCCTATCTGTCTGGTGGGAGGCGGCACCGGCACCGTGGGAGATCCTTCTGGGCGCACCGATATGCGGCAGATGATGACGGACGAAATTATCGCGCATAACTGCGAATGCTTTAAGAAACAGATTGCTCGTTTTATTGATTTCAGTGATGATAAGGCCATTATGGTCAACAATGGCGATTGGCTCCGGAAGCTGAATTATATTGATCTCCTGCGAGAGGTCGGAGCCTCTTTTACCGTTAATCGGATGCTAGCGGCAGAGTGCTACAAACAGCGGTGGGAGAAGGGCTTGACCTTCCTTGAGTTTAACTACATGATTATGCAAGCCTATGATTTCTTGGAATTGAATCGTCGTTACGGTTGCCGTCTGCAAATGGGCGGCGATGATCAGTGGTCGAACATTATCGCTGGGGTAGAGCTGTGCCGTCGGCAGCAAAGACCTGCGGTATATGGGCTGACCAATAAACTGCTTACCAAGAGCGACGGACAAAAAATGGGCAAGACCGCCGGCGGCGCGCTTTGGCTTGATGAAAACAAGACCAGTCCTTACGATTTTTATCAATATTGGCGTAACGTGGATGATGCCGACGTGGAAAAATGCTTGTCGCTCCTCACCTTCTTGCCGATGGAAGAGGTTCGCCGTCTCGGTCAGCTAAAAGACCAAGCGATTAACGAAGCCAAAGCGGTGTTGGCCTACGAAGTCACTAAGATTGTACATGGTGAGGAAGAGGCCGATAAGGCACAAAAAGCGGCTAAAGCTGTCTTTGGCGGTGGTGGCAGTGCTGAGGATATGCCTACTATAGCGTTAGAGGGCGAAGGAATAGGGAAAAAGTTGCTGGATGTCCTGACCGCTAACGGCGTGGTATCATCTAAAGGCGAAGGTCGCCGACTCATTCAACAAAACGGTATTACGTTGAACGATGCCAAAATAACCGATGTGGATTATGTATTGCAAGAAAGCGATTTTCCGCAGGGCGCAGCTATGGTTAAGAAGGGTAAGAAGAAGTATTATAAGTTGACAGTGTGAGATATTTTTGAGCAAATAGCAAAAAGGGGGTGTCATGGTGGGGGAAATTTTTACCATTGGTTATTCCGGTTTTGCGGTGGATGAATTTGTGCGTGTACTCAAAAATTATGGGGTTAACTGCGTGTTAGATGTGCGCAGTGAACCTCATTCGGAGTATTATGTTGATTACAATAGAGAGTTTATCAAACACAGATTGAAGTTGGAACGCATCCTTTATCTTAATTTTCCGCAGGAATTTGGAGCAAAGCAAAATGACCCACGTTATTTTAGCGATGGCATTTTGGATTTTAATAAATTCGTAGTGGGGCAGCAATTTAAGCATGGGGTAGAGCGTGTTAATAACGGTCTGCAACAGGGGTATAGAATTGCGTTGATGTGCGCCGAAAAGCGGCCTGAGACTTGCCATAGAAATATTATGGTGGCGCGATTTTTCCATACACAAGGCTATGACATAAAAAATATTCTCGCTGATGGAAATTATGCCGATCAAAAAGAAATTGAGGCGATACTGGTTGATAAATATTTTCCCGACCGTGACCAGCTTTCTCTGTTTGGCGATGTGTCTTGGGATGATATGGTGGTGCAGAGTTATGATAAGATGAATCGCGAGATAGGTTATCATTTAGAGTCAAGCGGTGTAGGAGGCGTAGTTTGAAAAAAATATATACCATTGGTTTTACAAAAAAAACAGCGCAAGAATTTTTTTCCTTGCTGGATGAACACAAAGTCACTAAATTGGTAGATGTTAGGCTGAATAACACTTCCCAACTGGCCGCTTTTAGCAAATTCCCGGATATTGCTTTTTTCCTAGAGAAAATTTTGGGCATAACGTACTATCATGATGCCGAATTTGCTCCCACCGCTGATATTTTACAGCGTTATAAAAAAAAAGAAATTGATTGGACGCAGTACGAAACAGAGTTTAACCGTCTCATGGAGAAGCGAGATATTTTTAAGCATATTAAGCATGAATATCCGACGGTGGATGGACTGTGCTTGTTGTGTAGCGAGCCATTGCCGGATAAATGCCATCGTCGCTTGGCGGCTGAGTTGTTTGCTAAAGTTTATCAACCGGAGATTGTGCATCTTTGATGTGAGGAACATTATATGTACAGAGACTTGGTCATCCTAGCTAAAAGCCATAAATTGCGCAACTATTGTATGGCCGGAATCGACATAGCTACCGGAGAATGGGTGCGTCCTGTTTCCCTAGATAGGGGCAGTAAAGGAGCTGTCTTGCAAAGTGATATTAAATATGATTATGGCAGTGAGGTGCAACCGCTAGATGTGGTGCGCATAAAATTAGCGACAAAACAAAGGAAAAATTTTATTCAGCCAGAAAACTTTTTTTACGATGCTGGTTATCGGTGGCAACGACTCGGAAGATACACTATAGCTCAAGTGCTGGAACAATATGGCTACACCGATAGAGATTTTATTTTCTATAACAACGACCGTAAAGTTCATCCGCGAGATATGCCTCAACAAGCTCATGAATCCTTGTTATTGTTGCGCGTAAAAGTGTTGAGCGTTCGTGTGGAAATCGGGAGAAAAAAGCAAAAGAAATTTTATCTGGATATATCATATAACGATGAGCTTTATAAGCGTATTAGCGTTAGTGACTTAAATGTTCGCCAATACTATGCCGGTTGTCCGGAGGGTACATATGATGTAAATAAAGAATCCATTGTAACCTGTAGTCTCACCAATCCGTATAAATTCAATGGCTATTGTTATAAAATGGTGGCACAGGTGTTTAAGGTACCGTGAATTCTTATAAACGGAGGTAACCAAAATATGTCGGGACATTCCAAATGGGCCAATATTAAGCGTAAAAAAGGCGCCAACGATGCTATTCGTGGCAAGATTACCACCAAAATCGGACGGGAAATTACCATAGCGGTACGCATGGGGGGGAGCGACCCCACGGGGAACATGCGGCTGAAACTTGCTCTCACCAAGGCCAAGGCCAACAATATCCCCAAGGATAACATTAACCGCGCTATTCAAAAAGGCTTAGGCGCGTCCGAGGGGAGCAATTATGAGGAAATTACCTATGAAGGTTACGGCCCCGGTGGTTCGGCGATTATGTTGGATATTTTGACGGATAATCGCAATCGCACTGCCGCCGATGTGCGTCACCTTTTTTCCCGTCATGGCGGCAATATGGGCGAGACGGGTTGCGTCGGTTGGATGTTTAAGCAAAAGGCAGTGTTTATTGTAGAAAAAGAGGTCTTTGACGACGAGGATGCCTTGATGGACATCGTTTTGGAGGCAGGAGCCGAGGACATGAAGGCCGATGATGATGTCTTTGAAATAACCGCCGCCCCGGAGGATTTTAATGCGGTGGAAGCCGCCTTGGGAGAAAAGGGTATCGAAATGGCCTCGGCCGAAATTACCATGGTACCCGATAATACGGTAAAAGTTACGGGAGAGGACGCAGTGAAACTGCAAAATTTAGTGGATGCCCTCGAAGAAAACGATGATGTGCAGAACGTTTACGGCAATTACGAAATAGACGACGAATAAACAATAAATTTATCGGCGAAGGACTTGGTGATACCGGCGACAGGTTCTTCGCCCTTGCCTAACAGGAGGCGAGTTTATGCAGATAGGCGATACTATGCATGGGTTCCGTTTGTTGAAGATGCAAGATGTTCCCGAAGTCGAATCAAAGAGCTTTGAATTTTTGCATGAAAAAAGCGGCGCCAAACTTTTATATTTGCAAAACAAGGATGACAACAAAGTCTTTTCCATCGGTTTTCGTACCCCACCCACGGACGATACCGGCGTGGCGCACATCATAGAACACTCGGTTCTCTGCGGCTCCCGTAAGTATCCCTTGAAGGAACCCTTTGTGGAACTGGCCAAAGGCTCTCTCAACACCTTCTTGAACGCCATGACCTATCCCGACAAAACCATTTACCCCGTGGCCAGTCGCAACGAGCAGGATTTTAAGAATCTCATGGACGTGTACTTGGATGCCGTTTTTTATCCGGCTATCCATACTACCCCGGAGATACTTATGCAGGAGGGGTGGCACTACGAAATCGAAGATGCCGCTGCACCGCTGACCTATAGCGGCGTGGTTTACAACGAAATGAAGGGGGCGCTTTCCTCGCCGGATGATTTGCTTGCCAGTCACATTATGCGCTCCCTTTATCCCGATAACGCTTACGGCTACGAGTCCGGCGGCGATCCTAAGGCTATTCCGACCTTGACGGCAGCTAATTTTTTGGGTTTTCACCAAAAATACTACCATCCCAGTAACAGCTATATCTACCTGTACGGTGACTTGGACATAGAAGAACGGCTGGCCTATTTGGATAGGGAATATTTGTCCGCTTTTGAGAAGATTCCCGTTTCCTCCGGCATCGAGCGACAGAAAAATTTTACCGCTATGAAACGGTTAACGGAAAGTTATCCCATTGGCGCCGAAGAGGAAACCGGGCAAAAAACCTTCCTGAGCCTAAACTGGATGGTGGGGGATGTTTTAGATGCCGAAACGATGTTGGGTTTGGAGATACTGGAGCAAGCGCTTTTGCGCGCTCAAGCGGCGCCGCTACGCAAGGCATTGTTAGAGGCAAATTTAGGCAAGGACGTGGACTCTAATTTCGAGACCGAAATGCTTCAACCGTTCTTTAGCATAATTATCAACGGCTCTGAGGTGAACCGTAGCGAGGAGTTCTATGCCCTGACTGTGCAAGAACTCAAGCGTCTTGCGACCGAAGGTATTGACAAACCTTTGTTGCAAAGTACGGTGAACTTGCTAGAGTTCCGTCTGCGCGAATCGGATTTCGGCACTGCGCCCAAGGGACTTATATACGGCATCCACAGCCTGAGAAGTTGGCTGTACGACGGTGATCCTACCCTGTACCTGCGCTACGAGGATAGCTTGCGGCGCCTGAAGGAAGGCATCGAGCAGGGTTATTTTGAAGGGCTTATAAAAAAATATTTGCTAGACAATACGCACTGCACGCTTCTGACGCTGCAACCGGACAGAGAAATGGCCGCCGCCGAAAGAAAGCAACTGGTCGCTGCGTTGGCCAAGAAAAAAAGCGCCATGTCGCCGGGCGACATCGAAAACATCATCGCTACCACTCGCAAGCTAAAGGAGCGCCAACAAAGTCCGGAAAGTCCCGAAGCCCTTGCCACCATTCCCCTGTTGAAACTTTCGGATCTGCGCCGGGAAGCCTATGCCCTGCCCTTGGAAGAAAGGAATATCGACGGGGTGAAAATCCTTTTCAGCGACATCGAAACGCACGGTATCGCTTATGTAAGTATGTACTTTGCCGCCGACTGCGTGGCGCAGGAGTATTTGCCCTATGTGTATCTTCTGAGCGAGCTTTTGGGCGCAGTGGATACGGAAAGCCACAGTTACAGCGAGCTGGGGGTCTTAAAGGATCTCTACACCGGGGATATAGCCTTTGATTTGCGCGCTTATGCTAAGCAGGGGGAGCCTGATTCCTTTTTGCCTAAATTCGAGGTACATAGCAAAGCCCTGACGGAAAAGTTGCCGGAACTTTTTGCCCTGCTCCAAGAAATTTTGCAAACCGGTCTATACACCGACCCTAAGCGGCTAAGAGAACTTTTAGAAGAGACGGAGATGGATATCGCCCTAGGGATGCAACGGTCGGCGCACAACATGGTGGCCTCGCGCCTAGCCGGAACCTTAACTCGCGCCGGACGCTACAGCGACGAGGGGATGCTCAGCTTCTACCGCTTTGTGAAAAATTTCTTGGCAAATTTCACTGAAGAGCTGGCTCGGATGCAGGAAGTTTTCGCAGAAATTTTGCCTCGGTTGTTCCGGCGCGACAATCTCCTAGTGAGTGTGACGCTGGCCGGAGCCGATTACGACGTTTTTGCTCGCGAATTTGCCTCTTTTGTAAAATCTTTGCCCGACAAAAATTTTTCCCGGCAGGAATATGCATGGTCATTACAGAAAGAAAAGGCAGGTCTCATGTCCGCGGGGCAGGTGCAGTATGTGGGTAAAGGCGCCAACTATATCACCTTGGGCTACGAATTTAGCGGCGTCATGCGTATTGTGGAAACGGTACTCCGCTACGATTATTTCTGGACGAAAATCCGCGTGCAGGGCGGCGCTTACGGGGCGTTTGCCAATTTCCACCGCAACGGCAACGTATTTTTCGGCTCTTACCGCGACCCCAACCTCAAGGAAACCATCGCTGTTTTTGACGGAGTGGCAAAATTCCTGCGCGAATTTGACGTTTCCGACCGAGAAATGGACAAATTCATCATTGGTACCATGAGCCACCTAGATGTACCTCTGACGCCGAAAATGAAAGGCGAGGTCGCCGCCAAATGCTATTTGCAGGGAGTTACCTACGAAGATCGACAAAAAGCCCGCGACGAAATCCTGTCGGCCAGACAAGGCGATGTAAGAAAGCTGGCCGACTTGGTAGAGGCTTGTATGCGAGCAGATTATCTCTGTGTCTTTGGCAACGAAGAAAAAATCAAGGAAAACGCCGACTGCTTCACGGTCATGGAAAATGTCAACGATTAAAATAGGGGGCAGGTATATGAAGGATCTAGTTTTTCGCGGCGCTGGCGTGGCTATTATCACGCCTTTTGACGAAGGCGGCATCAATTTTGCGGAGCTGGGACGCATTATCGAAGATCAGATAGCCGGGGGGACCGACGCCATTATTATCACCGGCACCACCGGCGAATCCGCCACCATGTCCGATGCGGAACACCGCGCCGCCATAAAATTTGCCGTGGAGCAAGTCAAGGGACGCATCCCGGTCATAGCCGGCACCGGCTCCAATGAAACTTCTTACGCCAAGGAGCTGTCCCGGTACGCCGAACAGGTGGGAGCGAACGCGCTGCTTGTGGTGACGCCTTATTACAACAAATGTACGCAAAATGGGTTGGTGGCGCATTATACATCCATCGCCGACAGCGTAAACATTCCCCTGATTCTTTACGCTGTCCCTTCCCGTACCGGGGTGAGCATTAAAACCGAGACCTACGCTAAACTGGCGAGGCATCCGCGCATTGTAGCCGTGAAGGAAGCCAGCGGTGATTTGTCCGCTATTCTGCGTTTGCGTCATGCTTGCGGCGATGAGCTGGCGGTATATTCCGGCAACGACGATCAGATTGTGCCGATTCTTTCCCTCGGAGGGCAAGGCGTGATTTCGGTACTGTCTAACGTGGCGCCTAAAGCAACCCACGATATTTGCCAGCTTTATTTCGACGGAAAAGTCAGCGAGGCGGCGAAACTCCAAATAGCTTATGCGGACTTAATCGACGCCCTTTTCTGCGAAGTAAATCCTATCCCGGTGAAAACCGCCATGGGACTTATGGGCTACAAGGTGGGCAATCTCCGAATGCCCTTGTCTCCCATGGAAGCAAAAAATGAGGCCGTCCTCAGGACGGCACTACAGCAACACGGATTGTTATAAACAGAGGTGAGTGAAAATGGTTACTTTTTTGGTGGCGTTGTGCGCCCTGATCTTAGGATTCCTCATCTACGGCAAAATTGTGGATACGGTGTTCGGCCCGACGAACCGACCGACCCCTGCCTTGCGTTACAATGACGGCGTAGATTACATTCCCCTGCCTACTTGGAAAGTCTTTATGATTCAACTTTTAAATATTGCAGGACTTGGCCCGATTTTCGGCGCTTTGGGCGGCGCTCTGTGGGGGCCGAGCGTGTATTTGTGGATTGTCCTCGGCACAATCTTCGCCGGCGGTGTTCACGACTATTTGTCCGGCATGATTTCTCTCAGGGAGGACGGCAAGAGCATCTCGGAAGTAGTGGGTAAGTACATGGGATCTACCATGCTCTTCATCATGCGAATTTTCTCCGTGGTACTCTTGGTACTGGTGGGAACCGTGTTTATGACGGGACCGGCGGGACTTCTGGCTAAACTCACCGGGGTGGCGGTTACCTACGTTTTGCCCTGCGTTTTGCTGTATTATTTCCTCGCTACTCTTTTGCCTGTTGATACCATTATCGCACGTTTCTATCCTCTCTTTGGCGCCTGCCTTATTATTATGGCGCTGGGCATCATGGGCGGTATGCTTTTAGGCGTAGGCGGCCACACCATGCCGGAAATGCAGCTGGCGAATTTGCATCCTCAAGGAGATAAGATGCCCATTTGGCCGCTGATGTTTATTACCGTGGCTTGCGGCGCCATTTCCGGGTTCCATTCCACCCAGTCCCCCATCATGTCTCGTTGCTTAAAAGACGAACACTTGGGACGTCCCGTATTTTACGGCGCTATGGTGGCGGAAGGAATTATCGCCCTCATTTGGGCAGCGGCCGGGGTTACTTTCTACGACAGCACCGGGGGGCTGGCGGCGGCAATGAAAGCCGGCGGCGCCGGAACGGTGGTCTATGATATTTGCGTGGGCTTCCTTGGCGGTAGCGGCGTTGGCGGTTACATCGGCGCCACTTTGGCCATGCTGGGGGTTATAGCTTGTCCCATTACCTCCGGGGATACTGCTTTCCGTTCGGCTAGGCTTACTCTCGCCGATTGGTTTGGGGTTGAGCAAGGCAAGGCCACCAAGCGTCTTGTGTTCGCGGTGCCGCTTCTCGCTATCGGCGGCATTTTATCCCAGATGGACTTTAACATCATTTGGCGTTATTTCTCTTGGACTAACCAGACCTTGGCCATGATTGTTTTGTGGACGGGAGCGGTTTATCTCTATCGCACCAAAGTGGGCAGCAAAGCCTATCTTATTCCCATGATACCGGCTACCTTTATGGCGGCGGTGACTTCCACTTACATTTTGCAAGCCCCCGAAGGGTTTCAACTGGCCACCGGCATTACTTATCCCGTGGGGATTGTCTTTGCCTTTGTTTGCCTCGCTCTTTATCTCAAGAGTACCGTCATGAACAAGACTTTATAACATGGACAAATCATTTTATGAAAACGAAATCGCCGTGGTGCGGCAGTCGCTGGCGCGAGCTACTCGCTACAACAATCGTTTTGTCTTGGGGCGAACCGTGGTTTTTGTCCTGCTGGTTTTGTCGTTGGCGGCGGTATATGATGGTCACGGCTACCTCCTATGGGCGGCGCTGTGTCTGGGAGCGGCTTTTGTTGCGTTGGTGCGTTTTCACGAATTAGGCAAACGTCAAGCCATGCTCCTTTCCAGTCGATTGGAGGTTTTAGAGGATTGTCTGGCGCGTTTTGGCACGGAATGGAAGGATTTCAGTCAAGACGGCAGTTTGTACCTGAAAAGAAAGCGCCCTCAAGACACGGATTTAAATATTTTTGGCGTAAGTTCCCTCTACCAATATCTTTGCCGCGCTCGTACCAAGGGCGGCAGAGATTATTTGGCCGAGTGCCTCACGCCCCAGCCGCCGCCGGTGCAGATCATCCGCCAACGCCAAAAAGCGGTGAAGGAGCTTTTGGCGCATCCTCGTTTATGTCTCGATTTGGAAGCGCTGGGGCGGCTGTTGCCCGACGGTCACGATACCGCCCCTTTGGTTCAATCCGTGGAAGAGGGGCAGGTCGCGCCCAGCCGCTTGCTGGCGGCGGTGGCGTGGCTACTGCCGCTGATTACCATTGCCGCCGTCGGTCTCGCGGCGGCAGACTTGGTAGCTTGGACGGCGGTGCTTTTCTTGCCGTTGTTGCAATTGACGCTGGCGATACTTTTTAACAGTCGCAATAATGAAATCCTGTCGCCGCTTGATCGTATGCAACAGGAATTGCGCCTTTACGGCCATATTTTCAGCCGTTTGGAGGAAGCGAGTTTTACCGGCTCCCATCTCCGCTCGCTACAAAACAATTTGCACACCGACCCACCGGCAGCTGGTTCCCTGAAGCGTCTGGCCTACCTCGCCACCTGCGCCAATATGCGGCGTAACCTGTCTTTTTTTCTCCTAGGGAATGCCCTGCTGTTGTGGGATTTTCATTGCGCCGCCTACTTTGTGCGTTGGCAATACGACACCGCCCGCCATTTAAGAACATGGCTCAATACTTGGTCAGAGGTCGAGGCGTTGCTTTCTTTGGCTACGGTGGGCGAAACTCGCGCCAGCTGTTTCCCGGAAATTTTGGAGTCTTCCACGCCGCGCATCAACGGGCAAGAGCTAACGTCCCTCCTGATTCCTGCGGCTAAGGCCGTGCCGAACGATGTACACCTGAGGCCGGAAACGAACATCATTACCGGCTCCAATATGTCCGGCAAAACCACTTGGCTGCGCACCATCGCTACCAACGTTATTTTAGCCTATGCCGGAGCGCCGGTGTGCGCTAAATCCCTCGCCTTGACGCGGTTCGCGCTCTTCACCTCCATGCGAGTCAACGATGATTTGGGCGAGGGGCTATCTACTTTCTACGCGGAGCTACTGCGCATCAAAGAAATGGTGGAATATAGCCGCCAAAAAGAACCCATGCTGATTTGCATTGACGAGATTTTCAAGGGGACAAACTCCGCCGACCGCATCATTGGCGCCAAGGAGGCAATTCTCCGGCTGACCGCTCCTTGGATAATTCTCCTCGTTACCACCCACGACTTTGAACTCTGCGAAATCACCACCCCTGCCGGGAATCCGGTGAAAAACGGCCATTTCGAGGAATATTACCGGGACAACAAGATTTATTTTGACTTCAAGCTAAAAGAAGGCCGCTGTCATACCACCAACGCCCAGTATTTATTGCGTATGGCGGGGATTATGGTAGATATGGAAAAACAAGTATAATTTCTTAGCGCGTTCATGCCCAGCCGCCCTTGTGGCGGCTTTTTTATCTCTAAATATTTTTCGCCACCTCGGAAATTCACAACTAAATTTGCCAAAGACGCAGAACTAGGTTATAATACCCCCCATGGTCTTTGGAAAGGATTGAATCAACAGTGAGTTATAACGGCTATAGCAAGGGAGGACTCACGCCACTTACCGAAGGGGCAATGCTGGCGGCCATTACGACCATCTTGGGGGTAATGGCCGTTTATTTACCCATTATTGGGATAGTGGCGGCTTTTTTTTGGATGATTCCCATAGTGGTACTTTGCGTGAGGCACGGGATGCGCTATGCCTTGCTGGCGCTAACGGTGGTGGGGGTGATGCTGTCACTTTTTGTTACCCCGATAATGTCGCTGAAGATGATGGCCTCCTACGGTTTCTTGGCACTGGCCTTGGGCTTTGGGTTTAGACGCGGTTGGCCGGCGGTCAAGCTCTTTACGGCTACGGTCTTAGGCTCTCTCGTGGGAAAAATTCTGCTCTTTGGGATGCTTATCTTAATGCAAGTAAATCCCATGGAAATTCAACTGGAGGGCTTCACCGAGGCTTTTGACAGTACCTTCAAGCTCTATGAAGAGATGGGCATGGATGAGGCTTCTTTGGAGGAGGCTCGCGCCAGTATCGACGAATCCATGAAACTGGTGGGACTCCTTACCCCCTGCATTTTCTTCTTGGTGGCTTTCCTCGATGGGGCAGTTACCTATTGGGCAGGCGGTAAAGTTTTGGGTCGCTTGGGCGTTCAAAGTCCTACGTTCCCTCCCTTTAAGGAATGGCGCCTTCCGGCGGTGTGTCCCTACCTCTTGGGCTTTGCCTTGATAGGAATGTATTGGGGGAGCGTCCACGAAATCCCTAGGCTCTATGAAATTTCCTTAAATATCAATGTGCTGGCCATGATGGCCGGGATTGTGCAAGGGATGTCGCTGGTATTTTACGCCGCCGACCGCTTCCAATTATCGCGAATGTGGCGTACTTTCATCATTATTTTCATTTTGCTCAACGGTTTTTTTGCCCAAATGCTGGCTTTTACGGGGCTGTTGGACATGATTTTCGATTATCGCCGTCGCTTCGGCGGCGGACGCTGAAATGAGGTGAAGACAATGCCTCGCAATCTGTCGGCATGGGTAGATTTAATGATTCATCTGGTCATAATGCTGGTGATTATCGGCGTGTTGTATCAATACAATCAATCCATCGCCGGAGCCGCCTTTGTATTGTGGCTTTGCTTGGTATTTTTTGCGTGGGAACGCACCACCGATCGCAATCGGCGCTTTGAACGTTACTGCCGCAACGTGGTCAGCAACATCAGCGAAATGATGGATTACGCTATCGAAAGGCTTCCCCAAGCGATTTTAATCGTCAGCGAAGAGGGGCGTATTCAATGGTGCAACGACCGCCTAGTGGAATATGTGGGAGTAAAACCGGAACAGAACACCGACATCAAGGATATTTGGCCCAGCGTCATTATCTCCCCCGTCTGGAATACGGAGGGCGAGTACGTTTTTGCCCACGAGGACAAGTACTATAAGGTGCGGCACGTCCCCATTAAACTGGCGGTACATCAGCCCCAGCTGATGGCGCTCTATGTGCAGGATATATCCGCCCTAGAGCATCTGCGACATGAATATCTTATGAGTCGCACGGTGATTATTTATGTGCAGATTGATAACTATGATGAAGTGGTGCAACGCCTGAGCGAAACGGAACGAACTACGCTCTTACTCGCCGTGAATCAGCAAATAGACGAATGGATGCGTTCCCTGCAAGGTTTTATGCGGCGGGTGGCCAAAGATTTGTTCGTGGTTATTTTGGCGCGAGAGGCTTTGGACAAGGCCATTGCCGAACGTTTTGACATCTTGGACAAGGTACGCCAAATACAGAACAGCAACCGTCTCCCCGTAACGCTTTCCATGGGAGTAGCGGTGGCCGATACGCAGACTATGGACGAACTGGGGATGCAAGCCCAAGCCGGTTTAGATCTCGCCTTGGGCAGAGGCGGCGACCAAGTGGCGGTGCAACTCAACGGCAAGACGCAATTTTTCGGCGGCCGCGCCAAAGCAGTAGAAAAACACACCCGGGTGAAAGCTAGGGTGGTGGCGCACGCCGTCCGGGAAATCATCGAAGGCGCCGAAGAAATTTACATCATGGGACACCACAACGAGGATTTCGATTGCTTCGGCGCCGCCATGGGTGTGGCCAAAATGGCGCGGCAACTCAATAAGCCTTATCACATTGTACTCAGCAATATGAACGAAGGCATAGATAAATTTGCCGATTTGCTCCTCGGGAAAGAGGAATATGAAGGGGTATTCATCAGAGCCGAGGATTTATCTACCATCACTTCCATCAATGCGGTGCTTTTTGTGGTGGATGTGCATATTCCCCATCTGGTGGCGGCGCCGATTTTGTTGGAGCGCCTACATCAGGTAGTGGTCATCGATCATCATCGACGCAGCGAAAGTTTCATCAAGAATACCTTACTGGTCTATATCGAGCCGGCTTCCAGCTCCACCAGCGAACTCGTGACGGAACTACTTATGTATTTCAGCGATGATTTGGTACTTTCGCGGCTGGATTCCACGGCGCTTTACGCCGGTATCGTGGTGGACACCAAGAATTTTGCCGTGCAGACGGGAGTGAGAACCTTCGAGGCGGCGGCTTATCTCAGAAGGAGCGGCGCCGACCCGGTGATGGTACGTCAACTCTTCCGCACGGATTATGACACAATGGTGGCCTTGGCCAAGGCCAAAGCCTCTTCGGAATATTTCAAGGGAGGACTCATCGTTGCCGCCTTGGCCGAGGTCAAACCCAACGGGCAGATTATCGCGGCGCAGGTGGCCGATTCCCTCCTTCGTATAGAAAATGTGCGCATGAGCATCGTCTGTTTCCAGTTAAGCGCCGATGTGGTAGGCATCAGCGCGCGTTCCACCGGGGACTTAAACGTGCAGGTCATCATGGAGGCCTTCGGCGGCGGCGGACATCAGAACGTGGCCGGAGCACAGATTAAGAAGGGTAATTTGGCCGAAATCAAGATGAAAGCCATAACACTAGCCAAAAACTATATAGAGGAGTCGGATAAAAATGAAAGTGATAGTTAGTTACTCGTTTGACCGTAACCGAGCCTAATTTTGGGACATGAACAGAGGGGCTGTCGCACCCCCCGTCCGTCTACTACGCTATTTCAATGGGGGTTCTCCTGTGTAGTGTAAACCCCCGGCTCAAATTTACCGAGCCGGGGGCATTTTTATATCAAAAGTTCCAATGTATTTCCAATTCGCCCTTAGTGGGCATGACAACGATTTTTCTAATTAGTCTTTGCACAATAGTACGCTTGGCCTCCATATTGTCCGATTCAAGGACGGCAATGAACTTCTTTAGTGTTGATAATAAGGCTTCGTCCTCCTCCAGTCGCTCGTCCTCCGGCATGACCAAGCTGTCTAGGGTTCAAGATACAGTCAGGCAAAGAGGATAGGCATTTATTTACTGCGGCGATAGCGGCGTAAGGAGCAACTGAATAAATATATTTTTGCGGCAATTTAGCCGCTTTATTTAGTGTACTCCTTTTTAAGTAGCGGAGTGGATTGCCGGTTCAGAATATTATCTAAACGATGAAAGTGGCTGTCACACGAAGAATTTTTTCCTTCGTGCAACAGCCACTATTTTTATTGCTTTACGCCCCGGTACTGTACATCTCGATTTTTTCGGGATTGTCGCTTAAATTCCACACGCCGCAGGGACACACGCCGGCGCAGATGCCGCAACCGATGCAACGATTCTCGTCGGAAAGGTATTCCCAAGAGCCGTCAGGTTTTTCGAGCCGCGTAATGGCCTTCTCCGGGCAGGATTCCAAGCACATTTTACAATCGCGACAGGTGCCGCAACTGACGCAACGAGCGTGGTCATCTACCGGGTCGCCTAATTCGCAGTGATGGCACTTGTCAAAATAGGCTTTGGAAAGACGCTCGGCGGCTATTTTTTCTTTTTGAGGGAAGGGCAGGAAATCTTCGTCGCGCACATAGCGATTGACATACCAAGCAGTCCTGCGGCCGTCCCCGATAGCGTCGGTGAGGCGACCTGGTTTTATCACGTCCCCCACCGCAAAGACTCCCGGCAAAATGCTCTTGTCCTTTTGCGGCACGAGCCAACTGCCCCGGAATTTTTCTATCCCTTCATCTTCCGGCAAAAATTCCAGTTCCGGCTCCTCGCCGATGGAAACGATGACTTGATCCGCCGGAATAAAGCGGCCGTCGCTAGAGTAAATCCCCTCGGCGGTTATCTTTTGGGTGAAGAAGGGCCAAACAATTTTGCCCCCCAAGTCCTCGATGTATTTTATCTCCTTGGGAAAGGCCGCCGGTTTTTGCACATCTACGGCGATGACGGACTCGGCACCCATTTCGTAAGCGCCGCGACAGGTGTCCATGCCGCTGTTGCCCGCGCCGATGACCACTACTTTTTTGCCAGTGGGCGGCCTCTCGCCGCGATTGATGGCCTTCAAGTATTCCAGTCCCATGGTGAGCAGTTCTTTGCCCTCCCAAGGAAAGAAGCGCGATTTGGTGCCGCCGGTGGCCACGACAACGGCCTTGTTTTCCCTACGCAAGGCGGCAAATTTTTCCTTATCTACTCGGCACCCGGTCACAAATTTTACGCCCATACTCTCGATGCGCTTTAATTCCGCCGTCAAAAGTTCGTGGGGGAGTCTGCCGCGCGGAATGACCTGCTCCAGTTTGCCGCCGATATGCTCCGCTTCGTCATAAACGGTAACAGCGTGTCCCTGCCTAGCCAGTTGCCAAGCCGCCGACAAACCGCCTACCCCACCTCCAATCACGGCGATTTTTGCTCCCGTTTTTTCCTTAGGCGGCTCTGCCGGGAGGAAGGCGCTCTTATAGCCTAGGCCGCCTATCTGAATCGCTTCGTCGATGGTGCCGCGCGTACAGCCGTCCATGCAGGGATTGGGGCAAACGGAGCCGCACACGGAACCGGGGAAGGGGGTGTATTCCAGTTCTAACTTAAAAGCCTCCTCCTCCCGTCCCAAGCGAATTAAATCGTAACGTCGTTGAGTGGGAATCCCCGTGGGGCAGTGAAATTCGCAGGGAGCGGCGTATTTGCCGTTTTCCCAAGTGGGAACGCGCAGCCGATACAGCCCGGTGACCACGGTATTATGTACCGCAAAATCATCCTTGGCCACGTCGGCAAAAATGCCGCCCTTCACCCACTCGCTACGGCGAAAACCGCTTAAATCCGGCGCCGTCTTCGCTTGCTTTTCCTCGAAGGTCAGGGGGCGCAATTTACGCCATTCCTCCCAGTGGGAAAGTTCCTCGGTGAGTTCCTCGCGGCCAATCTTCGCCAAAAATTCCCCCATACCGCCGGACAAAAAGTCAATATCATCGGACTCCAAAGGCAAGCAACGAATATCTTGAGGGTAGGTGGAGATAGCCCCCCTTACATAGACAAGGCCGCCCACCATGCCCACGCAAGCCCTCTCACCAAGCACGGAAGCAAATTCCGCCGCGTCGTAGCCGCAGACCACGGCGCGACCTCCCCCCATAAATTCAAAGGAGAAGGAACCCACATTTTTCAGCACCCACAGCTCCGGCTCTTCATACAGGGGGTCGTGTTTCATCAGGGAACCGGTACGCGTACCGGCGCGCCCTCCAATGAAAATTTTGCCCCCCGAAGAACAATGCCCCGCCGTATCCCCGGCGTCGCCTTTGACCGTGATGATTCCCCCGGCGTTAAGCCAACCAACGTCCGCCGAAGTCGATTCATCTACCACAATCTCCGTTCCCGGCAAACACATGGAACCGACCCTTTGCCCGGCGTTGGTCACATGAAAATGCAAGGTTTTTCCCTCAGGGTGCCACAGAGGGCCGCCTATATCGTGCTGTCCGCTGGCGGCAATCTCAAAATCCGTCTCGCCGCCCCGTACCGCCTTTTCTATGGCGAGCAACAAGTCCTGCGTTGACATACGCTCATGCCCACGCATGGTATCTATTTTTAGCATTTATTTTTCCCTCCTTCGGAGGATTTTTTTCTTTCTTTTTTTATTTTTTCTTGGGGGATAAGCGACCTCTAGGGGAATAAATTCCCCAGAGTCTGCTTATCCCCCAAACCCCCTCAATAAAAATTAGTGGGACGAAAAGATGTTAGTGAAGTGAAAAAATGTGTGAGGGAGTGAAACTCAAAAAAATATTCGACCGGGAGTCCAGAGGGCTGTGCCCTCTGGTAGGAGGTGTCGGAGGGCAAAGCCCTCTGACCTCCCGTCACTAACAAACATACTGAATCCCCAACTTATCAGCCACAGCCTTGTCGGTAGAAACCAGCGCGTCGCTGCGGCCGATGGGGAGGGAGCTGTTGCCGATGGGCGCCATGAGTTTTCTTAGTTCCGCGTCGAAGGCGAGAACGTAATCCACGATTTTTTGCGCGCCCCGGTCGATGTCGAGGCGTTTTACGAGGCGAGGGTCTTGGGTGCAGATGCCCATGGGGCATTTGCCGGTGTTGCAGGCATTGCAGCGACCGCGCTCATTCCCCACGCAGCCCAAAAGTTGAATGAGGATTTTGCCCACGAAAACGCCGTTGGCGCCAAGGCACATCATTTTGAAAGCGTCCGCCGCCGCGTTACCCGTCATGCCGATACCGCCGCCGCCGTACAGGGGAATCTGCCCCTGCAAGCCTTGATCTACCGCCGCGAGATAGCAATCGCGAATTTTGGACACCACGGGATGCCCCGTATGGTCGAGGGAAACTTCGTTGGCCGCGCCGGTGCCGCCTTGAATACCGTCGATGAAGAAACCGCCGCAGATTTTGTAAGGGTCGCGCAGGAGGTTGTTATAAACGGAAACGGAAGTAGCGGAAGCGGCGCATTTTATGGCCACGGGGACACGGAAACCGAAAGCCGCGTTCATGGAAAGATGCATTTTCTGCACGCTTTCTTCGATGGAGTACAGTCCTTGATGATTGGGCGGCGAGGAAAGAGTGGCTTTCGGTACGCCGCGAATGGCCTGAATGTGTTCCGCCACTTTGGCGCTGGGCAGAAGCCCTCCGTCGCCGGGTTTCGCCCCTTGGCCTATTTTTATCAAAATTCCGGCCGGGTCTGTTACCATGTGAGGAATGGCCTTAATGATGCGGTTCCACCCAAAATGACCGGAGGCAATCTGTATAATGAAGTATTTCAAGTATTCCGATTTCAAAAGATTACCCGGCATCCCGCCTTCGCCGGAACTCATTCTGACGGGGAGGCCGCATTTTTCGTTGAGGTAGCCCACGGCGAGCGCCACCGCCTCCCAAGCTCTGGTGGAAAGGGCGCCGATGGACATATCGGAAAAAATCAAAGGATAAATCCAATTAACCGGGGGCGTGTGACCTTGCTTTATGAGTTTCCCATCTACTACCTTGAAGGGCAGTTCTTTGGCGGACAGCACCCTACCGAAAGGGGAACGAATATCGAAGGTGTGCCGCGCGGAATCGAGGGAAGGGTCGGTCATTTGGGAAATGCGTCCCACGATGATGCTGTCTAAGGTTCGCTGCGCGTTGAGATTGGTGCGACCGCCGCGCTTAATGGGGCCTGCGTCGCGAGAGAGCAAGGTCTTGCGGCTGTCGGGATTGCGTACCGGGGCGATGGCGTTATTGGGGCAAACCTTTTGGCATATACCGCAACCGCGACAAAAATCCGTGAGACTGGCTCTCTGCTTGATGATGGGACGCGCCATGTGGGTGTGTATAGGTTTTGGCACGGTGCCTTCGGACACCGTGAGAGACTGGCGCTGCGTTACGACTTCGATGGCGCGGAAGGAGCAACCGGCCACGCAACTGCCGCACATGGTACAACGTTCGGCGTGGTAATCTATTTGCCAAGGCAAGTCGTTCACGCCCACGTCCTGCGTCTTTACTGCTTCCATCTCGTCACCTCCAAATCGCCGTCTATCGCCACTATTTCCCGTTCGTTGGGATAAATATCCGCCTTCCGATTGCGGTGGGGCATTATCTCGTTGAGGCCGCACACTTCGGAAGAAACGGCCACCATGTTTTCGTCTCGTCCCACCACCACCGGGCGGAGTTTTTTCGAGTCGCAACAGGTTATCATATCACCGTCGGGAAGTACCCCGATGACGGTGTTGGGGCCGTTGATTTCCAAATTAGCCAAAGACTGCCTAAGCCCCGTCAATATATCCTTGTCCTCGCGCTCGGCGATTTCCTCGAAGGGCAGAGGGGTAATGACGTGCTTGTAATAGGTGAGCGGCCACTGTAGTTCATGGTGAACGTAGTGCAGGGTGTTCAAGAAACATTGGGAGTCGGATTCAAAACCGATGTAACCTCGATGCAAGGATTTTTGAAATTCCTTGTTCTTGGTGTAAAAGGTGTTTTCCCCGTTGGCGCAAAGGGTATAGCCCTGAAGGAAGAATGGATGGGCGGCGTAGCGCACAATGGCGTAATTGGTGTTCTGCCGACACTGCGCCACAATGGATTTGGCGGCCAGACACCCGTTGTCGTCCCACAGGTGAAAATAAGTGGCAATGTCGCTAGGGTCGCCGATTTCCTTTAGGGTCAGCACGTCCGGCCAAAAAGAATAAATAAATCCCTGCCCACTGTCCGCCAAAATTTTCCGCAGAGCCAGTCGGGTATCTAAAAGCAAATCTTCCCGTTCCCTATCCGTCATTTTTTCCGCGTCTTCGGGGTAATCGTAATTTCTGAATATATAATAAGGCATGGCTTGAATGGTCAGTCCCGGCCGTTTGTCGGGAATGGGAATCCACTCCGCCAGTTGCACGAAGTTGTGGGCGTCCATGTAGTCTTCCACCAGTTGCGCCCCCCGTTGGGTGCAAGCCATGGACATTAACGGTTTATCCTTGTAGCCGGAAAAAATACCGTATAAATCCTGCATCACCATGGCAAAACCGGAATTATCATGCCCCTCCTGCTGAGGAAGCATCAGCCGCAACGCCACACTGGGCTGAATCGGCACCTTGCTCTTTATCGAGCCTATTCTGCACATGTTTTTTGCCTCCTTACAACCCAATAACCTCGGTAAAATAAATAACGGTAACGGTGTCCTCCATGAGGATGCGGCGTTTGTAGATGCGCTCGAAGTCGGCGATAAGTTCTTCCCGGGTGTTTATCTCCGGGTTTTGGCTGTCAAGGTCTTTGGAGGTAAGGGTTCCCATGGTCTTGACGCGCACCTTGTCCAGGTAAGCGGTGTAGAGTTTTTGCTTCTGTTCGCCGCGTTCCCCGGTGGTGATCCACACCACGGAGCTTTCCGGGAATTTGTCGCTCACGTCGCCCAAGCGCACGGTGCAACGCTTGGTGCGAGCGATGAGCATTTTTTTGTGTTTCTCCTCGCGAAAATTTAACGCCATCATGGCGATGCGCCTCCTCTATTAGTGCTGTTATTTTTTGGCAGCCTTGATGATCGCCTCCGCCACTTCTTTCATGGTGAGGCGTTTCATCATGGCGTAGCGTTGGATGCGGCAGTAGCTTTCCATTTCGGTGTAATGATGGGTTTCCATGAGAATCCCCTTGGCGCGGTCTAATAATTTGCGCGTTTCCAAGGAATCTCGCAGACCGGAAATTTCTTTTTCCAAGGCTTCGATGCGTTGGCTTAGGGCAGCTTGGATTTTGGCTTCTTCGGCTTGTTTGCGTTCGGCGGTAATGTCGGTGATGAGGCAAATATGCGCTTTGGTCTCGCCGCCGGTCATCAGGCACAATTTGCGTTCGCGGAAAATGCGTCCCATGGCCGAAAGTTCCAGTTCTCCGGGCGAATCTTTGGCCACGGTTTCGCGCTCCACGCTTTGCCGCAAATGTTCGTCGAAAAGCGAGCGGCCGATGAGACTGCCGTGACCCAAGCGGCGATAAATGTGCCGCGCTATCTCGTCGGCAAAGAGGATGCGTCCGTAAGGGTCGGCTACGATTACGCCGTCATCCATGGTGAGACGGCGATAAGCCGCCGGGGGAATTTTGGCGCTGTGACCGTAGGCGAGAACTTGTTGCGCCCCCCAAAGAAGATGCTCGTGGTCGCCATCGGGCATGAGGGGAAAAACGAGCTTCACCACCCCAATGCAATCTCCTCTGCCATCGCGCAAAGGATAAAATTTTTCGGCCAGTCCCGTCTCGGATATGACACTGACCACGCGGCCGCTGTGAAAAGCCGCCGCCGCCTCGGGGATTTCGGCTACCGTATAGGTTTCTTGCACCGTCGGAGGGGAAGCGTTGGCCACGGTACCGGGTGAAACGGAAACCACCGTCAAGAAAAAATCTTTTTCCTTCGCCGGCGCCAAGGCCACAAGTCCGGCGCGAGCAATATCCGCTACAAAGGGCAAGCGAGCTTGGAGCTGCTCATAAAATTCTCTTTGCCGCAACGATAGCGCCGTTTTGGTAAAATCGAATGTAGTCGCCATTTTCCGCCCCCTTCGGATGATTTTTGGTGATTCGTTGTCAAACAGTATGAATTATAGTTATAGTACGAGATGATTTCAAGCATTTTTGTTATGTATACAGTAATACATGATTGCCTTTGGCACGCAAAAAGTCAGTCCTGGTGTTAGCCATTAACTCATTTTCAAGCAGGAAAAACCGCCGCTTTCGTCGAAATATCAAATCGAAAGAGCTAAAGCGGAACGGAGGTCGAATCATGAATTGGAGCTGGCCGAAACTCAATATCCGTAGGCGTGTGCTTATTATGGTGCTGGCCTCCAGTATCTTCACCTTCCTCGTTATGAGCGCCATAGGGCTGTACGGCATGTATTACACGAAAAAAAATATCGCCGAGCAGGGAGTGGTGACGGGGGATATTTCCGCCCAATACACCAGAGGGGTAGTGGAAGAACTCAGCACGACCAGCCTTTCCAACGTAGCTAAAGCCAGAGCCGAACAACTTGATCATGAATTGGCGGACAGAGCCGAAGATGCTACGCTGATCGCTTGGGGTGTCACCGAGATCTTGACGCACCCGGACAGATTTTTGCCTCGCTCCCTCGCCGACCCTCGCCGAGAAAAAATTCACTCGGGTCAGCCTTACGTTTGGTATGCTCCCGGTTTGGAGGAGTCGCTTACGCCGGAGGCGCGGCGTGAAATCGGGCTGGTGGCCAATGTGGCCAGCTTGCTGATACCTATGGCTGACGGCAACCACGAGCGCACCGCTTACTTTCTTGGCTCCGAGCGAGGTTACTTTATAGGCGTGGATTTCGACCCCGACAATGAAATAATCGAGGGCTTCGATACCCAAATGCAAGGCTTTGACCCCAGAGAGCGACCTTGGTATATTCGTCCCACCGCCGGAGAGACTTACACCTTCAGCGAGGCCTTTGTGGGCGTGGAGGGCTTTGCCAGCGTTACGGCAGTAGCTCCTTATTACGATGCGAATGGTTTTGCCGGCGTCGTAGGGGTGGAGGCCGGCGCAGAATTTTTTTCCGATTTGACCACGGCCACCGCCGTAGGCAGTAACGGCTTCAGTATGGCGCTTGACAGCCAAGGTCGAGTGGTATATTCTCCCCGGGGCACGGGAGAACTTACTCCCTCCCGTGATTATGATTTGCGAACTTCCCCGGAAGCCACTTTAGCTGAGGCCGCCCGAAAAATGACCGGGGGAGAGACGGGAATCATGGCGGTGAACGTGGATGGCGAAGAGTATTATCTGGCCTTTGCCCCTATGCCCACCATCGGTTGGAGTTTCGGCACCCTCATCGACTGTCGCGAAATTCAGGACGCGGCGCAAGAGAGTCGCGAGGTGATTTTAGCCCAATCCGGGCGGTTTATTAAGGAAATGCGTCACCGTTTTTATGATATGCTGGCCGCAGTTATCCTCGCGCTTATTCTTCTGCTGGTCATTATCTTCTTCTTGAGCGAAAAGGCGGCGCGTCGTTTTTCCCGGCCGATCAAGACACTCTCCGACGGGGTAAGGGAAATCGCCGGGGGGAATCTCGATCAAAAACTGGACATTCGCACCGGCGACGAACTGGAACACTTGGCTGTCTGCTTTAACGCCATGACGGACGAGCTGAAAATTTACATGGAGAACCTGACGCGCGCGACGGCGGAAAGGGAACGCGCCGAGGCGGAACTCAACATCGCCGCCGCCATTCAAGGGGGACTCCTCCCCCAAACCTTCCCTCCTTTTCCCGGCCGCTTGGATTTTGCTATTTACGCCACCATGCACCCGGCGCGCGACGTAGGCGGCGACTTCTACGATTTTTACCTGCTGGACGATAAGCATTTGGTATTCACCATTGCCGATGTATCGGGTAAAGGGGTAGGGGCGGCCATTTTTATGTCTCGCGCCATGACGATTCTGAAAAATTTCGCCACCCTGAGGCGCAGAGAATACGATATGGCCGCCGTCCTCGCCGCTGCCAACAATCAGCTGTGTCAAGGCAATGAGAATGATATGTTCGTTACGGTCTTTCTGGGAATGCTGGACACCGATACGGGCGAGTTTACCTACGCCAACGGGGGACACAACCCTCCCCTTATTAAACAAGGCGAGGGAGAAGGTTTTGCCTATATGCCTCCTGCCGGCAGTTGTATGCTGGGGATTATGGAGGATGTTCCCTTTCAGGAAGAGCGGCTGCTCCTCTCCTCCGGCGCGGCTGTCTTGCTCTACACCGACGGCGTAACCGAGGCCATGAACGAGGAAGGGCAAATTTTTGGCGCAGAGGCTCTGGCCGAAACTTTGCAAAAAACGCCGCCAACCTCTTCGCCGGAGGAAGTCATAGCGGCGATAACCAAAGCTGTTCGCGCTCATGTCGGCGCGGCGGAGCAGTCCGACGATATGACCATGCTCAGCATCGAATACCGAGGTAAGTTACCGCAGTAAGGAGGAAACGCAATGGCACGCGAAGGGATTACTTATGAAACCCACGAAAAAAATGGCTGGACTGTCTGGGAGATAAAGGGGAGCATCGATATGACCACGGCGAACGCTGCCGAAGAAAAGGGAGGCAAACTCCTGACGGACAGCTCGCGGCTGGCCATAGACATGGCCGGGGTGGAATATCTTTCCAGCGCGGGACTGAGAATTTTACTGCGCCTTGCCAAACGCGCCAAGAAGGAGGGCAAAGGCTTCGCCTTAGTAGCGGCGCAGGGCATGGTGGCCACCGTTCTCAAAGAATCGCGTATGGATATGATCATTTCCATTGTGAGTTCTTTGGATGAATTATAAATGCTTGGGGCTTTGCCCCAAACCCCAAAAAACATAAAAAAGGAGCTTAGGCGCGTGGAAATGCAACGCTATACCTTCCGTGAGTTGCCGCCGGTGGAACAGGCGGCGTTGAAAACCAATTACGGAATTGTCACCATGGGCGACGTGGTGTCGGGCAAACGAAGTTTCCTGTACGCCCGGGAACTCACCGGGGAGGAGAGCCAATTTTTCGGACGGCGCTCCGTGTCACCCTATTTTTTTGAGCAGACTTTGTACAAGGTGCAAGGGAAACTCTTGCCCAACAAGCTGAATATGGCCATCGGTAAAATGGTGGCGCAAACGGATGCGCTGCGCGCCAATTATCTTACGGTAGAAGGCCATGCCCTGTGCGTCGTTTTTGCGGAGCGCGAGGATCTGCCCTTGCCCCTTTATCGGAATTTGGAGCATGAGGATGGGGAGGAGCAAGAAGCCAGCCTCAAAAAACTGCGGGAGGCGGATATGCGAGAGACTTTCGATCTCGCTAAGGGCAATTTGGTGCGGTTTGCCGTCCTCCATACCGGGGAGAATGAATACGCCGTGTTGGTAACGGCGGCGCGACTCATCGCCGATTCTTTTGACGTGGCCGCTCTGCTTCGCGCGGCCATGGAGGGGGTGTCCTATGCGCCCCAAACGAAGCTTGACAGGGCTAAAAATATCGGTTCGCTGGCCGCTCCGATACGGGAATACTGGCGACGCGTCCTGACGGATTTTCCCTCGCCCACGACCATTCCTTACGCGCAAGAAGCCAACCATGGCGCTTACCGGCAGAAATCTTTTCGCTTAGCATTGCCGGCGGATTTAATGTCGGAACTGAGGCGCGAGGCGAAATCCAATCGGCTGATGCTCCTCGCTATCCTCGAAACGGCTTGGGGACTGGTACTGAAACAGTTTAGCCCCGAGTCTGGAATCGCCCTTTGCCTTTTGGTGCCGGAGCGGCAGTTGCCGGGGAAAGAGGGAAGCGGCGCCTTTAATCTTATCCCCTCTCGTTTAGATTTGCCGGGGGAGGAAACCTGCGAACAACTGGTGCATGGCGCGTTTCAACAATTCATTGTGGCCAGACCTTACGCCGGCTTTGATTGGTCGGGCTTGTCGGAACTAACGGACAAACGAGAATCCCTTTTTAACCATTTCCTGAGCTTCTACGATTTTCTGACCGAAGGAACGAGCTACGCCAGATGCAGAGCCACTCCCGAGGGTCAGCTGGTGGAACATACCGCTTGGGATGCGCAGGGCATGGGGCTGGGGATTTATTTTAGAGACGATGACGAGACGGTATCCGCGACCTTCCTCTACGATGAAGGACAGTTTGCCAAGGAGGGGATTCCTCGGCTGGCTAAGCGTTATTTGCTCACCTTACAACAAATGCTCACCGACTGGAATCTGCCCTCCGCCGCTTTCTTGGAGAGATTGACGGAACGCCTAGAGGCGCAAAGGGCGCTGGAGCAAGCTACCGTGGCCCAGCCGCGCAATATTTTGCAGGATGTACTGTCAAAGCTCGCTTTTTTGCAGGGAGCCACCTTAGGTACATTGCAACAACTGATGCGAATTGCCTCCCTGAAAACATATTTTGAGGGGGATCGCTTGGCGAAGGAGGAAATGGTGGGCAACCTCCTCTTTGTGGCCGAGGGTTCGCTGGTGCGCAGCATGGATGCCGGGGACGGTTGGTACAATATGCTGGATTTGGTGGGCAAAAATCAGTGGCTGAATGAAACGGCGTTGCTCCATGAATCCACCTCTCATCTTTCCGCCGAGGTATTGTCGGAGGAAGCCACCATCGTGTTTTTACCGCTGGAGGCCATGCTCTCCGTTCTCCGCGCGGAGCCGGATGTGAAAGAGAATTTATTTCAACACGTTCTTTCCGAAATGGAAAAATATCAAAAACGCTGGGTGCAAAACTGAGAAATTTTGCGGCGCATTGCCCCTTGTCAGGGGCAGTAAACCATTGTATAGTAAAAGACAAATTAAATAATTATTTATTGCCCTAATACTTATATGGGAGGAATCGTAGCATGAAGGAGACCAAACCCATTTACGCCATCGGCCATCGTAATCCGGACACGGATTCCATTTGTTCGGCCATTGGTTACGCCCATTTGAAACAGGCGCTGGGGGAAAATGTGGTGGCGGCTCGCGCCGGGAAGGTGAACGCCGAAACCAAATACGCTTTGGAATACTTCAAAGTGGAGCAGCCCCTTTTAATCACCGACCTTTACCCTAGGGTCAAGGATATCACCCTGAACTGCAAGCTGGTGGTGCGACAGCATGATACTCTGCGGCATCTGGGCGAAGTCATGCGCGGCAACGATTTAAAATCCGTGCCGGTGACGGACAGCCAAGGCAATTTAGTGGGCATTGTCACCGTCAGCGATCTGGCCAAACGCTATTTTCAGGAACTGGGGATGCAGAATTTGGCGGATATGCGCGTGCGGTATCGGGATATTATTCGCGCCACCGACAGTAAGGTCTTGGTGTCCGGCGACGAGGGAGACACCATCAAGGGAAATATTCGCATTGCCGCCGGCAGTCTGAAAACCATTCAGGAGGTCATTAAGGAAAACGACATCGTCCTTATCGGCGACCGTCACGACGAAGCCTTTATAGATTGCTTAAATCAGGGCATCGCTTGCCTAGTGGTGACGGGTAACGGCCGCATCCCGGCGGACATCATCGAAGAAGCGGAGAGGCGGCACATGTTCGTCCTCAGCACCCCTTATGACACTTACACCGCCGCTCGGCTTATCAATCAGTGCGTCCCCATTCGCCGCATCATGCACGAAAATCCCGTTTGCTTCAAGCCCTTGGATTTACTGAGCGACATCAAGGGTACCATGGATTCTACCAACTATCGGAATTACCCGGTGGTGGAAAACGGCCGCCTCATGGGGCTGGTCAGTCGCGACGCTTTAATGCTCCCGGAACGCGAGCGCGTTATTCTGGTTGACCACAACGAACGCGGTCAAGCAGTGGAAGGTATCGAAGAAGCGAAAATCTTGGAGATTATCGACCATCATCGCTTAGGCGGCATTCAGACCAGCGAGCCTATTTATACCCATCAAGAACCGGTGGGTTGCACCGCCACCATCGTGGCCAATATGCATTGGCATCGGGACGTGGATATTCCCACCGCCATTGCCGGACTTCTCCTGTCGGCCATTCTCTCCGACACGGTACTCTTCAAATCCCCCACTTGCACGGAGTACGACAAAAAAACCGCCCAGAAATTGGCGGATATTGCCGGAGTGGACATCAACGAATACGGTCTCGCCATGCTGAAGGCCGGTTCCGGCATTGGCGACATGACCCCGGCGGAAATCGTCAAAAACGACATGAAGGAGTTTAATATCGGTGATTATCGCATCACCGTCAGCCAAATTTCCGTCATGGATCCCAAGGAAGTGCTGGACATAGAAGATGACCTCATCAAAGCCATGGGAGCCGTCTGCGAGAAGAACGGCTACGATATGAGCCTCGTTATGGTGACGGACATCATCGAAGAAGGCACCTACCTGCTCTACGCCGGTTCCCCCAAGACCCTCATCGGCGAAGCCTTCAAGCAAGATGCCAGCGGTACCCACGTTTATCTGCCGGGAGTAATGTCGCGCAAGAAGCAGATTATCCCACCCCTTTCCGAGGCGGTAAAGCGTTTGCCCACCCAGTGAGTTTTGTTGGGGCGTAGCCCCAAACCCCGCCAAAGGGCTTTGCCCTCTGGACTCCCAGCAGGGACTTACGCCCCTGCACCCCATAGTAAAATTTTTCTTTTGTTTTTGTCAGCCGCCTTGGGGCTAACTATTTTAGTCCCAAGGCTTTCTTTTCTTGTAAAATCTCTCAAGGGGTGCAGGGGAAATTATTTCCCCTGCCGGAGTCAAGGGGCAGCGCCCCTTGTGGGGGGTGGGGTGAACCCCCAACCAAGGAGGTAACATGGACATATACAGCGGTTTAAATCCGGCGCAGCTGGCGGCGGTGAAACATACGGACGGGCCTTTGCTCATTATGGCCGGCGCCGGGTCCGGTAAAACTAGGGTGTTGACCTATAGAATAGCGCATCTTTTGGAGGAGGGCGTGTCACCATATAGGATTCTGGCCATTACTTTTACCAACAAGGCGGCCACGGAAATGAAAGAACGGGTGGATAAACTTATTGGGAGCGCCGCCCAAGGCGTAATTCTCAGCACCTTTCATTCATTTTGCGCTCGCATCCTGCGCCGTGAAGCGGAGGCTACCGGCAAATACGGACAAAATTTTGTCATCTACGACACCGCCGATGCCCAGACGGTGATAAAAAATTGCCTGAAAGCCCTGAACCTAGACAGCAAACAGTACGCCCCCGGCGTCGTCCTCGGTCGTATCTCCAAGGCCAAAAACGCCCTAGAATCTCCCGATGACTGTTTGGCCGCCGCCAGTCCCGGCTCTTTTGACGGGAATGTGGCGAAAATTTACGAGCTTTACGCCAAAGAACTCTTGGAGAATAACGCCATGGATTTTGACGACCTGCTCCTCGTGGCGGTGGATTTGCTGACGAACAACGAGGCTGTGCGCGAAAAATATCAGGAGCGGTTTCGTTACATCATGGTAGATGAGTATCAAGATACCAACGTGGCGCAATACAAACTCACCAAACTCCTCGCCGCCAAATACCGCAATCTCTGCGTGGTGGGGGACGGGGATCAGTCCATTTACGGCTGGCGCGGCGCCGATATGCGCAATATCTTGAACTTTGAAAAGGATTACCCCGAGGCAAAGTCCATTATGCTGGAGCAAAATTACCGTTCCACCAAGGTGATTTTGCAGGCGGCTAACGCGGTTATCGCTCACAATAAGGAACGAAAGCCGAAAAATTTATGGACGGATAACCAAGTGGGGGAAAAAATTACCCTCTATAACGCTCTGTCCGAACGAGACGAGGCGGACTACATCGCCTCCACTGTCATGGATAGGAACAAGCAGGGCTCGCCCTACAGCGATGCGGCGGTACTCTATCGCACCAACGCCCAATCGCGCGCCATTGAAGAAGGTTTAATGCGCTACGGCGTTCCTTACGTCATGGTGGGCGGTTTGAAATTTTACGACCGCAAGGAAATTAAGGACATACTGGCCTATTTACGGGTGATTTATAACCCCATGGACAGCGTGAGTCTTCTGCGCATCATCAACGTCCCTCGCCGCGGCATTGGCGCCGCCACCATTGCCAAGCTGAACGAATACGCCGCCGCAACCGGCAGCGCCCTCTTTGACATCATCGCCGACATAGACACCTTGAAGGCCATCCCCGGCGTTTCTGCCAGAGCGCGGAATCCCTTGGAAAATTTGGCGGTTTTTATCTTGGAGGGCATGAACAAAGTCACGAGTACCCCGTTGGATACTTTCATCGAATGGGTGCTGAATGAATCCGGCTACGTCAAGGAACTGGAAGCGGAAAAAAAGCCGGAAAACGAAACCCGGCTGGAAAATATTAAAGAGCTGATTACGGCGGCGCAAGATTTTCAGCGTACCGAAGCGGAACCGACGCTGGAAAATTTTCTCAGCAACGTGGCCTTGGTGTCGGATATAGATAGCGCCGATTTGGGAGAAGACCGGGTGACGCTGATGACCCTGCATTCGGCCAAGGGCTTGGAGTTCCCGGTGGTGTTTATGGCCGGCATGGAGGACGGGATTTTTCCCCACGCTCGCTCCATGGACAGCGAAAGCGCCATGGAAGAGGAACGCCGCGCTTGTTATGTGGGCATTACCAGAGCTAGGCGCAAGCTCTTTATGACCTACGCCATGGGGCGTACCATTTATGGCCGGGATAGCTCTAATCCCCCTTCGGAATTTTTAGGGGAAATTCCGGATGAATGCTTGGAGGAAGCAAGCCCGTTTGAGGCCAAACGCCCACAAACTCCTAAAGCAGAGCCTATGCGAGGAACCGGCGGCGGTTTTACGGCCTCCGTTCAGTCAGGCTATACCGCTTGGGAAAATACGCGGCGCGAACCGGCCAAGAAAGCGACTCAAACGGTGACAGCCGGTACTGCGTCGCCCACTCGCCCCGATACCGCTCTAGTTTGGCAGGTGGGGGATAAGGCCAAACACGCCAAATGGGGCGTAGGCACCGTCGTGGCGGTGAAAAAAAAGAGCGACGATACTTATTTGAGCGTGGCGTTTCCCAATAACGGCGTAAAGGAACTGATGCAAAAATACGCTCCTTTGGAAAAGGTGTGAGCCATGGAAGCAAAGCAAGATATAAGCGTTGTCAAAAAAGAACTGGCCTCCCTGCGCAAGGAGATTCGCCACCATAACAAACGCTATTACGACGAGGATAATCCCGAAATCAGCGACTATGAATACGACCGCTTAATGCTGAGATTAAAAGAGCTGGAAGGAAAATACCCGGAGCTTATCACGAAAACCTCTCCCACCCAGAAGGTAGGAGGACACGCCAGACGAGAGGCCGGTGTCTTGGTAAAGCACGACGTTCCCATGCTGTCTTTGCAAGATGTTTTTTCGCGCGGCGAGGTGGAGGAATTTGTCGCCCGTATGCAGGAGGAACTGACAGAGCCGGAACTGGTGGTGGAAGAAAAAATCGACGGCCTCTCCTTGGCTCTGCGTTACGAAAACGGGGAACTTACCATGGCCGTAACCCGCGGCGACGGAGTTTTGCAGGGCGAGGACGTGACAGCCAGCGCCTTGGTTATCGAAGACGTGCGACCCAAACTGAAGATAGCCTTGCCCTATTTGGAGGTGCGAGGCGAGGTCTATATGGAGAAGGAGGCCTTTGCCGCCGTCAACGAGCGGCAGGAAATGCTGGGCTTAAAACCCTTCGCCAACCCTCGCAACTGCGCCGCCGGTACCCTTAGGCAGCTTAACAGCCGCGTCACGGCGGAACGTCGCCTTTCCCTGTTCGTGTTTAATTTACAGGCGGTTCGGGGCAAAGAATTTACTACCCATACGGAAGCCTACGAGTTTATGAAAGAACAGGGCATCAAGGTCATTCACGCTTATCGGGTTTGCCATAATGCCGCCGAAGTTTGGGAAGCCATTGAAGCCATCGGCGAGCGCCGGGGGAATTTGCCTTACGACATCGACGGCGCGGTGGTAAAACTAAATAATTTGGCCGACCGGGAAAAAATCGGCGCCACTTCCAAAGTACCCCGTTGGGCAATCGCCTACAAGTATCCGCCGGAGGAGAAAGAAACCATTCTCAGGAGTATCGAACTTTCCGTGGGACGCACGGGGCGCATTACCCCTACGGCGGTTTTCGACCCCATTCGCCTCTGCGGCACCAAGGTGGAGAGAGCCACCCTCCACAATCAGGATTTTATTGACGAGCTGGACGTGCGCCTTGGCGACACCATCACCGTCTTTAAATCCGGGGAAATCATTCCCAAAGTAAAGGAAGTAATACTCGCCAAGAGGCCGCCGAATACTTTGCCCTACAAAATAGGTACTGTCTGCCCGGTGTGCGGCTATCCGGCCACTCGCGAAGAAAACACGGCGGACATCAAATGCCAAAATCCGAACTGCCCGGCGCAGCTGGAAAATCACCTTTTAAATTTCGTCAGTCGCAACGCCATGGACATCAAGGGCTTCGGCGCCTCCTACGTCAAAGAACTCACCGCCCAAGGCTATATTAAAGACATTGCCGACCTGTACCATCTCAAGGAGTACCGAGAGGAACTCATTGCCAAAGGACTTTTGGGCAAAGAAAAGAATACGGACAACCTGCTAAAAGCCATTGAGGACAGCAAGGGAAACGAGCCGGAACAGCTCTTGACGGGGCTGGGAATCCCTGGGATAGGCCGGGCAGCGGCCAGAGATTTAATACGCGCTTTCGGAACTATCGACGCTCTCGCTCAGGCCAAGGAGGAAGAAATTTTAGCCGTTCCCGACATGGGGGAAATATCGGCTAAGAATTTAACCGCCTACTTTGCCGGCGAGGACAGTCAAAAACTTTTGCGACGGCTGAAGGCGGCTGGCGTCAATATGGAATCTCGCGTAGCTGCCGAGAGCGCCGCCGCACTGCTTGGCAAAACCTTCGTTTTAACCGGTACTTTAAGTACCCTAGACAGAAAAGCCGCCACCGCCCTTATTGAAAAAAACGGCGGTAAGGTAACGGGCAGCGTATCGAAAAAAACCGATTATGTGGTAGCAGGGGAGGCCGCCGGCAGTAAACTTGCTAAGGCGCGGGAGCTAGGCATTACCGTTATCGACGAGGCGGAGCTTGTAAAAATGTGTGGAGAGTAACCACGAGAAAAGTTATTGAAAAAAGCCCTAGCGAAAATCTCGCTAGGGCTACCAGTGCGACGCTATGTAGTCTGCGTTTAAGCGTGGGAATCGCTTTAATCACTTAAGGGCGTCAAAACCATTTTCGAGGTCGGCGATGATGTCATCGATGTGTTCCGTGCCGATGGAAAGACGAATGGTGCCGGGGGTGATGCCTTGATCCAAAAGCTCTTCCGTCGTGAGCTGAGAATGGGTGGTGGAGGCCGGGTGAATCACTAGGCTCTTCACATCCGCCACGTTGGCCAGCAGGGAGAAAATTTCCAGCCGGTCGATAAATTTCCAAGCCGCCGCCTCACCGCCTTTAATTTCAAAAGTAAAGATGGAGGCGCCCCCTTGAGGGAAATATTTTTTATAAAGGGCATGGTCGGGATGCTCCGGCAGGGAGGGGTGATTTACTTTTTCCACCAAGGGATGATTGTGGAGGAACGCTACAACCTTTTGCGTGTTGGCGGCGTGTCGCTCCAGCCGCAAGGACAAAGTCTCCACTCCTTGCAACAGGAGGAAGGCGTTAAAGGGCGATATGGTAGCGCCGGTATCTCTCAGGAGTATGGCGCGAATGTAGGTGACAAAGGCGGCCGCTCCCACTGCGTCATAGAAAGAAATGCCATGGTAGCTGGGGTTCGGGTCGGCGATTTGCGGATAATGGCCGCTCTTTTTCCAGTCGTACTTGCCGCTTTCCACAATTATGCCCCCCAAGGTAGTGCCGTGGCCGCCAATGAACTTGGTGGCCGAATGCACCACGATGTCTGCGCCGTGTTCAATGGGGCGAATGAGATAAGGGGTGCCGAAGGTGTTGTCGATAACTAGGGGCAATCCGTGCTTATGGGCGATGGCGGCGATAGCGTCAATATCGGGAATATCGCTGTTGGGGTTCCCCAAAGTTTCGAGATAGACGGCGCGAGTATCTTCTTTAATGGCGCCCTCCACCTCCGCCAAATCGTGCGCATCCACAAAGGTGGCGGTAATGCCGTACAGGGGCAAGGTATGCGCTAAGAGATTGTAAGAACCGCCGTAGATGGTTTTTTGGGCTACAATGTGTCCGCCGCCGGCGGCCAATGCCTGAAGGGTGTAAGTCACGGCCGCCGCCCCGGATGCTACCGCCAGCGCCGCGCTACCGCCTTCCAAAGCCGCCAGCCGCTTCTCTAAGACCTCTTGGGTGGAATTGGTGAGCCGTCCGTAAATATTGCCGGCATCGCGCAAGCCAAAGCGATCCGCCGCATGTTGACTGTTCTTGAAAACGTAAGAGGTGGTTTGGTAAATGGGTACCGCTCTGGCATCCGTGGCCGGATCCGGCGCTTCTTGGCCAACGTGGAGTTGCAAGGTTTCAAATTTGTATTTGCTCATGGTTTATTCCTCTTTTCCGACAATATATATAAAATAACTATGTTATAGCGATTATGGGGGATTATATACTGCCAGGTATTTTATGTCAAATATTTTTTTAGCGGAGAGTTGCCGCTGGAAAAAGCAGGATTTTCGCTGTTTTGAGTAGAACTCTCTCGGCAGATGCGAATTTTTTACACACAAAAGATAATGGAGGGACACTCATGAAAAAATTTTTCACCCTGGCGCTGGCCGCGTTCTTGGGACTTATGGCCGTAATGAGCGCCGGTTGCGGCGAGAAAACCGCCTCGCCGGCGAAAGAGGCGGATAAGCGGCTTACCATTTATACCTCGATGAAGGAATCCCTTATCGGCGGTATTGTGGCCGGTTTTCAGCAAAAATATCCCAATATCGCGGTGGATTACCAATCGGCCGGCGCCGGCAAGCTCATGGAAAAAATAGCCGCCGAACGGCAAAGCGGCCGCATCTTAGCCGACGTTATTTGGACTAGCGAGGTGCCGGATTTTTACCAGATGAAGGAAGAGGGTCTCTTAGAGCCTTTCCGTCCCAGTAATTTTGACGAACTGGTAAATCCTTTCGAGGATTACGACGGCTCCTTCACGGCGGCGCGACTGGGGACGCTTGGCATTGTCATCAATATGGACAAAGTAAAAACGCCGCCTATTTCTTGGGATGATATCGCCACCCAAGAAGCCTATAAGAACTCCTTCGGCATCGCCGATCCGGCTCTTTCGGGCACCTCTTTTATGAGCATCGCCCTCCTCGAAAAGGAATTTGGGTGGAGCTACATTGAAAGATTGCAGGCTAACGGCGCCGTTAAGAGCAAAGGTTCCGGGCAAGTGGTGGATCTCACCGCCGCCGGCGACCTAAGCGCCTGTTTGGGGGTTGACTACATTACCGCCAGCCGCATCGACAAAGGCGCGCCTCTGGTTATGGTCTATCCCCGAGAACTGCTCATGGTACCCAGTCCCATCGCCATTTTTAAAGGCAGTACCCAAATGGAAGCCGCTAAATTGTTTGTGGATTACGTCATGACCCAAGAGGCGCAACAGAAAGTGGCCGAATCCGGCACCGTTCCCGTGCGTCGAGACGTAACCATCCCCAATCAGTATGATCTCCCCACCCCCGACGAAGCCATGAACCAAGGCATCAAGATAGACTACGCCGAAGTTCTCGCCCACAAAGCGGAAACCATCGAAAAATTTTCCCAGCTTTTTAAGTGAGGAAGAAAGCCAGGGCCGCATTCAAGGATTGTTACGTCGAAAGCCACGAACGCATTGAGCGCTGGCCTAGATTTGCGATTTTGCCAGTAAATATACCGGATAATTTGGTGTGACGCTTTTTTTATTGCAACGTATAAAGGACAGAAAGCAAGACAGCCAAACCAAAATTAAACGGGGTAAAAAAGAAAGGACGATTTAGCATGGATAAAGAGAAAATGGGTCAGAGCCTTGACATGGAGCAGTTGGACAACGTCAGCGGCGGTACTTATTTTGACAGCTGGGACGTGGCCAAATTCCTGAAAAAGGCCGGTTTTGAAGGAACCTTGAACGCCAGCGGCACCGTGGATTTCGGCGGCACTGCCGAGGCTTTAAAGGAGCTTGGTTTCACCGCCACCTTTAACCCAGGTTCCAAACAATCCGGTGGCAAGGAAAACGTTTATACCGACGAGAGCGGCAAGAAATATAACCAAGCCGAGATGATGGACTTTCTGAAGCAGAAATTCCCCGGCGTGAAGTAAGAAACTTATGTCTTGACAGAGGGGTTCACTTTAGTGCATCGCCAAAGGGATTTATTTTCAAGCTATTGCGGATTCCAAGGGTTGTCCATCTACGTGTTGATCATCTTTGCGCAGGATGAAGAAGGCGTAAGCGGCTGCCGCGCAGACAATGCCGGATATGACTAAGAAGGTTTGCTGATAGCCTATATTGTCATGCAAAGCGCCCAGCGGGGTCGAAAAAATAATTTGTCCCACTTGCGCGGCGATTTGGAAACCTACCATGTAAAGGGTTGCCGAAATGCGTGTATCGAAATGCAGGGTGAAATAGCGGAAGATGGCCAAAACGAACAGTGCCGTTTCGGGAGCGTGCAACAGTTTGATGATACCGACGCCCAAAGGATTCGTGACCAGTCCGCAACCCCCGATGCGTACAATCATAATGGCGCAACTGAGCAGTATGGCCTTGCGTATTCCGATCTTGCGCATAAAAGCAGGCACTACGCCCATCATCAGAAATTCCAAGAACACCTCGATGGAGTTCAACACGCCGTAGGCTTGCTGTCCTTGTTCCGGCGTATCAAAGAAGCGCGTGAAAAATTCCGGAAACATTTGTTGATCAAAGACCGTATAGAAAGTCCAACTCATGATGACAAACAAGATGATTTTCCATACGTCAAAAATCTTGAACACACCGAAAATCTCCTTCATGGACGGCGTGTTTCCGCCCTTGAGACTTTCGCCCTTATCCTCATAGCGAGCCAAATTTTCCGCGTTGTTTTCCGGTTTGACGAAGAGCAACAGCAAAAACAATATGGTGGAGACGGCAGAACCGGTCCAAAACACAAGGTAAGGATTGATGGTGAACAAGAACCCGGCAGCCAGCGCCGAAATGGCATATCCGAAGGAACCCCATGCTCTGGCTTGACCGTACTCAAAGTGATAACGTCGGCTCATGCGTTCGGTAACGGCTTCAAATACGGGACAAGCCGCCAAATACGACACGGCCAAATAGATGGCGCCGACAACCGCTCCGGCATAGAAGTTTGCCTCCAACATTGGCACATACACCCAAGTAAAAAACGGCGCCAAGAAAATCTGACAACCGATTAAGGCCAGAAGCAGGTGCTTTTTCATGCCCAGTTTGTCCTGTATGGAGCCGTAAATAAACATCAGCACCAAAGCGGCGGCGGAACCGAAGGAAAAGATGGTTCCCACTTGCGCCCCGGAAAAGCCCTGTTTGGTCGTAAGCCAAATTTGGAAGAAAGACCACCAAATGCCCCAACCGCCAAAAAACAACATGATTTGCAACGAACCCATGCGATAAAACGGATTCCGGAATGCCTGAAATATTTTCATGATGCGCCCCTCCCCGGGAGTCTTCAGTAACGATTGGTCTGCGCGGCCAAAGAGTATATCGCGGCGTTTTCGGCACCGTATGGCAGATGCAAATACAAATTCTTCCGCCAGTACATTCGCTCCGTAAAAGTGATTTCTCCATCATTGAGGAAAAGTTCCGCCGAACTCTGGTCGATAAAAGCCTGCAAATGAAGGGTTTCCGTTTGCAAAACCTTGGCGGCTCGCTCCCCGTCCTTGGTGGTTCTTTCCAGCACATAGCGTTTCCCGGCGGTATCTGCGCTGAGACTTAGGCTTTGGTCGCCGTCGCTTATGGTCAAAAGCCGAGTGTTTCCGGTGGGGAAGCCTGTAATTTCTAATTGCAACTCCGCCGTGCGCGGTAGGGAAACCCTTGCCTGCGCCGGAATTTGCCCCTCCGCTATTTTTTTCTCCCGGATAGAAGCCAATTCGCGAACGGGACGCTGATAAAGGCGACCGTCTGCAATGGAAAGTTCCCTTGGTATGGTCAAAGCCCCCGCCCAACCGTCCTCTTTTTCATACATGGGCGAATCCCAAGCGTTCATCCACGCCAACATGACTCTGCGACCGTCCGGTGTCAGCATCGTCTGCGTCGCATAAAAGTCATGGCCGTGATCTATTTCCTGAAAAGCACCGTGCTTCAAGACTTTGGCGGCATCGAGTGTCCCCATGAGATAACCGGTCTGATTCAAATTTTTGTACATATCACCTTGGGGGACAAGACCTTGGGGCGACATCAGCAGGATATCCTTTCCCTCCAAAGAGAAGAAATCCGGACACTCCCACATATAGCCTTCGGTGTCCACATTGGTCGATTTTGCCAGTACACCGACTTCTGCCCACGTCTTGAGGTCATTCGAGCGATAGAGCAAGGCGCGTCCAAGACCGTCGCTCCCCTGACTGCCGAGTATCATATAAAATCCCTCCGGCTCTTGCCACACCTTCGGGTCGCGGAAATGTTTCGTGTTGCCTGCGGGAGTGGATAATACCGGATTTTTTTCGTACTTGGTGAAGTGAATCCCGTCTTCCGACCAAGCGATATTTTGGTCTTGATAAAACTGTTCGCTGTCCGCCGGATTCGTCAGGTGGTGTCCGGTGTAAATCAGCCACAACTTATCGTCGTACACCACCGCGCTGCCGGAAAAGCAACCGTCCTCATGCTCATCCGGCGCCAAAGCAACCGGAAGCGTCTCCCAATGCACGAGGTCTTGGCTGCGCGCATGTCCCCAGTGCATAGGCCCCCACTCTGCGGCGTAGGGATAATACTGGTAAAAGATGTGATAGTACCCCTTAAACCACGAAAAACCGTTGGGGTCGTTCATCCAACCGCCCGGAGTCATCAAATGGTATCCCAAACGATACCGCTGATTGATTACCGGCAATACTTCCTTCATGCCAAGCCCTCCCACAACAGTCCGGCTTATCAAACCGGTTCGATATAAGCGGCTAAAATTATCGAACCCACATCAAACCGGTTCGATAATTTTCTCTGATTAAGTCGAATCGGTATCAAACCGGTTCGACTATGTGAATGATACAGCATTGCATCACGGCTGTCAAGAGTTTTTACGAAAAAAAAATAAAAAATAATACATTTCGGTAGGAAACACGGTCAAACCGTCGCTCCCGGAAGCATCTTGGGCGCAATCGTCCAGGGGCGGTTATCCTGTTCGCCGTTGACCATTTTGACGATTTTGCTAACCGCTAGCTCCGCCAATTCTGCAATAGGTTGTCGCACGGCCGTGATGGGTTGCGACCCCATGCGTGTGACGGCGGTGCCGTCGTAGGCCAAAAGTTTTAGCTCTTCGGGTACGCGTATCCCTGTGGCCGCCGCAACGTGCATACAGGCCGCTATGGATAAATCGGCGCCCAAAATGCCGTCAACATGGGAATATTGCGCGAACAACTTTTGAGCGACTGCGGAATAAATTTGGTAGTTAAAGGCATTCCAAGGAAGTTCTGCCACGTCCACCCGGACGCCGCTGTTCCTTAACTGTTCCGCCGCCGTTGCATGAAATTCGTGCGCCGGCGTCCGAATGCCCTGATAGCCGACAATTTCCACGACATGCTGACAGCCGTGTTGCAAAAAAACTTCTGCCGCCATTTTCCCACCGAGGCTATGGTCGCAGTGAACAATGGGAATCTGATCGTTGATGTAGCGGTCAAAGGCAATGACCGGTTGAGTGAGATTCGCATACAGGGAAACGTCTATCGAATGGGCACCCATGATGATGCCATCCATGGTTCGCCGTTTGAGCATATCCACGAAGGTAGGTTCTCCGTTGCGCTTATGTTGCGTGCAACACAGCATCATTTTGTAATTGTAATTATATAGGGCAGTCTCAATCTCTTCTATGACTTCGCCAAAAAAGGGATGAGAAACGGAAGGCATAATCACGCCGATGGTATTGGTGCGATTCAGCGCCAAATTACGCGCCACTTCGCTAGGTATGTAATTTAATTTTTCCATTGCCGCTTCCACTTTTTTCCGCGTAGCGTCGGAGACGTACCCCTTTTTGTTCATAACCAAAGAAACCGTACTGGCAGCAACACCGGCCGCCTTAGCCACATCTTTTATCCTAATCATGCCTATGTGTTTGCACCCCCTTAGCTATTTTGCTGTTGTCTCTGCCGATAACGTATAAATTTTTATGCCATGTTGCCGAATGTTGGCAACAATATCATCGGTGACGCTGTTGTCCGTGTAGATGGCGTCAATATCGTGATAGGGAAACAGCGGCACCACTCCCGTCTGGTAGAATTTGGCGGATTCGGTGAGAATGATGGCTTGCTTGGCGTTGACAGCCATATCTCGCACCGCCTCTGCCCGCATGAGGTCTCTAGACATGGAGCCAAATTCATTGAAGCCGTCCGTTCCGACAAACAATTTGTTCACGTAGAAAGAGGCCACGCACTTCCTCACCAAAGGGCCGACCATGACCTGCGCCTCGTTCTGCATTTCTCCACCTAGCAATATGATACGCGCATTGGGTTGTTGCCTAACATATGAGGCGATGAATACGGAATTGGTGACAATGGTGATGTCGCGTCGATGGGTGAGAAGTGCCTCCGCCAGCAGGGCGCAACAAGAGCCGGACTCAATCATGACTGTTTCCCCGTCACTTACGGATTCCATCGCCTTTTGGGCGATGCGCCGCTTGATGTCGTAGTTGATGGAAAGCCTGTTGCCAACATCGTCGCTTCCCATAAGCGATGCATAGCCGTGTTCTCGTTTTAGTAGTCCCTTGGCTTCCAGTTGCGACAGGTCTTTGCGCGTCGTCACCTCGGAAACCCCCAAAGCCTCGGCCAGTTCCGTCACCGTGACACGCTTCTTATTGCTCATGATGTCCAAAATCTTTGTCTGACGTGTATTCATGGCCATCCATCCTTTGCTTTTATTTCTCTTGCATTATAACATAAAGCAAGGCAAAACAAAATCGGGTATTTTTCGTTTGAAACCATCTTGTCCATTCTATATACAGGAAAGCTCTCCGCATCTTGGCAGAGAGCGTTTTAATATACGTTCAAAAAGCCGCCACGAAAATCCGTGACGGCTTTAGTCTAGCCAAACAATGGTCAGCCTTGATCAAAATCCTGGGCGGCGAAAACGCCCGTTTGACCCGCTCCTGCTATGCCAAGTCTTTTCCTGCTTCGGACAAAATCCTCATCTGTTCCATGGTCTGCTCTTGCGTAACAAGCGGCGGCGCACCATGAAGAATCGTTTCGTACAGCGCATCGTAGTAGCGTGCATAGTCTCCGCGCACACTGGGAACTTTTTCTTCATGGTACTTTCCTGCTTCATCGTAATAAATCAAGGTTCCGTAATGTTCGGGCAGATCCATGCCGAAGTCATCATGATCCGGCAGATAGAACTTCTTGAGATCGGCTTCCTGCCGATCCTGTTCTGCCTTGACAAACATACCGCGCTGCCCGTACACTTCGAAACTGGGCCGAGATTTGGCGCGGAAATAGCTGGACTTTACCGAAACCTTCCAGCCGTCGTACAGAAAATCCAAATCGAAATAATCGTTCATGCGCCCCCTGCCCAAAAGCTGGCGCACATCCGGTCGCACTTCCTGCGGCTTGCCGAAAAAGGACAGGACCTGATCGACGGTATGGCAGGCATGTGTGTAAAGGAACGCATTATCGCGGCGATATTCCGTTTCCTGTTCCGGCACATAGGCACGATAATAATCATAGTGCATATTGACCTCAAACAGTTTGCCCAGCCTACCCGATGAGATAACCTGCTGTGTCGTCAGGAAATCGCTGTCAAAACGGCGGTTTTGGTAGCACTGTACGGTGACGCCTTTTTCATTTGCCAGGCGAAACAGCTCGGCCGCCTCTTCCGTCGTTGTGGCGAAGGGTTTCTCCACAACGCAGTTTTTGCCCGCTAAAAGGACTTGCCTCGCCATGGAGTAATGCGCGTTCGTCGGAGTACAGACCACGACCGCATGGATCTCCGGATCCTGCAAGACCTGTTCCAAATCGTCCGTATAGACAACGCCCGGCACACTGGCCCAGGCGGACTGCCCCAGTTTCCTTTGGTAGATGGACTTCACCTTGATTTTGTCCTTACGGGACAGCACGAAAGGCACATGATAGCGGTTGGTGCTTTTACCGTTCCCGATAAAACCGAGTACCAATGGAGTGAATGTGTTGTTCATGTTTCTCACCTCATGAGTCGATGTCGTCTCTTCTTCTACATCGCCTGACGAAAAAAGCCCTCGACAATGGCAGCCGCTCATTGATGCAGCGGTTTCTTAGCAATCCTTCATGGTCTTGCCTACGCCGACGAGTTTTTCAAAGTCGCTGATAAAGACGTTGATGGCCGAAGTAATCGCCTCGTTTTTGACCAAGGCGAAAATGACATCGGGCGAAGCCGTCGCCGCGCCGACACCGTATTCGGCAAGGTCGAGCATCTGTTGCGAGTTTTTGAAACTCGCGGCCAAAACCTCCGCATTGAGATTGTTCTTGCGGAAAATGTCGTGAATGTGTTGCGCGATAGCAACACCGTCATATCCCATGTTGTCAATGCGGTTGATATAGGGAGCCGCGTAGCTTGCGCCCGCTTTGGCCGCCAAAAATGCTTGCATAGGCGTGTAGATGGCGGTGGCCGTGAGATTCACGCCTTCCTTGCTCAGCATTTTCATAGCCTTGAACCCTTCGGGAACCGAGGGAATTTTGACATAGGTGTTCTTACCAAGTTCCTCCAAGATGCGGTGCGCATCCTCCACCATGCCGGCGGCATCCTTGGCTACAACCTGCACATGAAGTTCCGCCTCCTTGCCGATGAAGGCGCGAATCTCCTTCAGCACATCATAGGGCTTCCGACCGCTCTTGGCGAGAATGGTGGGGTTCGTGGTCACGCCGTCCACGGGATAGAACTCGTAGATTTCCTTAATCTGGTCGATATGGGCATCGTCGATAATGAGTTTCATGGCATTTTCCTCCTAAATGTATCAATAAATTTTACAGGCACTGTTCCGTCCGACCGATGATGTCGTCCTGAGTCGCCTTGGAAAGGGCGTTGAAAAAGGCGCTGTAGCCCGCCACCCGCACGATTAAATCCTTATGCTTTTCCGGGTGCAGTTGTGCGTCGATCAAAGTGTCCCGCGAGACAATGTTGTACTGCACATGATAGCCGTGCAAACGGTTGAAGAAAGTCCGAATCAGCATGATAATTTTTTGCTTGTTCTCTTCTTTCGCGAGAATTTGCGGAGTCATTTTCTGATTGAGCAGAACGCCGCCGGTAATCTTTTCGGTGCGAAGTTTGGCCACGGATTTGAAAACGGCGGTGGGGCCGTTCTTGTCGGCATTGTGAGCAGGGGAGCAACCTTCGGCCAGCGGCTCTTTGGCTTTGCGACCGTTGGGCGTGGCCATTGTCCCCATACCCTGCCCGACGTTGGCGCTGATGGAGGAAGTGCCGGCGTAACGAATACCGCCGATGGGGCCTCTTTGGTAACGGGTATTGGGATATTTTTTTACCTCGTCAAGATAAGAATCATAAGCCTCCACAATCAATTCATCAACATAATCAATGTCGTTGCCGTACTTGGGCGCGTCGTTTATCAGCATTTCTTGAATACGCTGGTTTTCGGGGGAGGTGAAATTGTCCAAAATGGCATCCCAAATTTGCGTGGGGGTAATTTTTTTCTCCTCAAAGACCAGTTTTTTGATGGCCGCCAAGGAATCTGCCATGTCGGCAATTCCCACCTGCAAGCCGCTGATGAAATCGTAAACCGCGCCGCCTTCCTTGATGGTTTTGCCGCGCCCGATACAGTCATCGGTGAGTGCCGAGCAGAGAATATCCGGCACGTCCCGTTCGGAGGCTTTATCAATGGCGTTTTCCACAATCGCGCTGTATTTGGTCATTTCACGCACGGTCTTATCCCAAATATCCATGAGCTGTTCATAGCTGGTCATGTCCTTGAAATAGCCGTAACCTTTCGTGAAACGCTTGCCGCTGGTCATATCTACGCCGTTGTTCATGGCGCAGAGGAGGACGCGTGGGAAGTTTATGTAACTCATGCCCGTGCAACGATAGCCCCACTTGCCGGGAACGGCGGTTTCGACACAACCGATGGCGCTGTAGTTGTAGGCATCCTCCTCTTTAACGCCCCAGTTGATAAAGGAAGGAATGATAATCTCGTCGTTGTTCAACGCCGGCATCCCGAAGCCGAGTTTCATAACCTCGATACATTCCTCCATGAATTTCTTGTCGATGTTGGCATGATAGCGAACGGTGAAATTGGGCTGGGTCAAACGAGTTTGGGCGATAGACTGCAAGATGGCAAAGGACAGCTCGTTTACCGCATCCTTTTTATCGACGGTTTGTCCGCCCACCGTGACGTTCTGATACATGGGGGAACCTGCCGAACTCAGCGTGTGGGACTGGGAACGAATCTTTTGCACGGTCAAACTTTTAATCCACAGGCAGGTCAAAAGCTCAATCGCCTCGTCGCGAGTGATTTTGCCCGCCTCCATGTCTTTTTTGTAAAGGGGATACAGATACTGATCCATTCTGCCGTAGCTGAGAGAATGTCCGTTGCTTTCAATTTGGAGTATGACGTGAATAAACCAAACGGCTTGCACCGCCTCGCGGAAGGAGTCAGCCGGATAATAGGGAACTTTTTCGCAGATGCGAGCCATTTCCTCCAGTTCGGCGCGGCGTTTGGCATCCGCTTCTTTAGCCGCCAGTTCGGCCGCCAGTTTCGCATAACGCAACGCAAAGTTACGCACGGCCTCCAAAACGATTAAAACCGCTTTGTAGAAAATATTTTTGTCAATGCTTTCCGGGTCGGTGAGGTCAAGATTTTCTTTCAGCGTGCGAACACGATTTTCATAGCCGAGCAGTCCTTCGTTGATAACTTTTTCGTAATTTACGGCGAGGTGCGCATCGCCGGCGTTGAGTTTGCCTTCCATACCGAGAGACGGCAGCACGTCCAAAACTTCTTCGGGGAGCAGCGCCATACCGCGGTCATGCAGACAGTTATTTTTCCAGAAGGGCGCAATCTCGCGCAGTTGCCGCTTAGTTTCTTCGGTAATGTAGAACACATCGCCGTCGCGCTTTTCGAACTTGTCCAGTTCGTCAATGACAAAACCCATGGTGTATTCGGGGAAAATGGGCGCGTTGCAATTTTTGGTAGCTTGATTGCCGACGATGAGGGTTTTGTCCTCAATATAAATCGTCATGTTGGCGAGGATATTTTTGAGTCCCAATGCGCGTTTCATAACAGGCGGCTGATGCTGATTCGCCTTGTAAGCCTCGGTAACGAGAACAGCGCGCTCAGCGTCGATATGCGGCTTCTCGTCCAAAACTTCCTCGCGGAACGCCGCCATGCGTTCGGTCAAGGCGCCGAAATGCTCCTTATTTTCCATTACAACCATCCTTTCGTTTCATTAGTTATTATTTCTCTTTCAAATGTAGGTAAATGATATATCATTAGCTACAACCTGTCAAGAGTTTCTTGCGAAAATAAGTTAAAAAATTTTGTTTGAAACAGCAAGGCGTTAGGAAGGATCCGCCAAATAGCATTGCAACGCCCCAATCAAATTAGCGTCGTGGCGGAACTTGGCGGTAACGACTTCCGCCGGCGGTACATGGAAAGGGCAGGAGACATCCCGTCCTTCCTTGGGCGTAAAAATCTTTCCCCGCTGTCTGATGGACGTGGTGTCCTCCATGCAGGCGTAGCGGATGTACGTCCCGTCAATGTCAACGGCCAATACCTTCATTGCACCCACCCCTTAATGGTATTTTATAGAGGTCTTATAAATTGGGGCTTTGCCCCAAACCCCACCAAAGGGCTTTGCCCTCTGGACTCCTAGCAGGGACTTTCGCCCCTGCACCTCTTTATAATTTATTCTGACGTTTACTATAATCGCTTAGTATGATTTTTGCAAAAGTCTTTCGCGCAAGTCGCCTGTCGGTTTCGCTTGCAGACTCAGAATACTATACATTCAAAAATAAGTCAATGCATTTCATTACAAAAAAAAATATTTTTTTTCGTAACTTTAGTGCTTGCGAATCTGTTTAAATGTGCTATACTAGCCTCAACAGTCAAGACATTTACAAAATCCGATAGGAGAGCGATTAGCATGAAGCCAGATTCGACATACGGCATGATTTTTAACATCCAAAAGTTCAGCATCAACGACGGCCCGGGAATACGGACGGTGGTTTTTTTCAAGGGCTGTCCGCTCAAATGCGCGTGGTGCGCCAATCCCGAAAGCCAAGAGCCTTGCTTTCAGGTGCTTTGGGACAGGCAAAAGTGTATCGGTTGCCATACCTGCGTCAAGAGTTGCCCGTCGCTGGCCGTAAAGGATACGGGAACGGGCATTGTCATCGACCATCGCCGTTGCTCCGGCAGCGGAGTTTGCTCCGAACGCGGAATCTGCATAGAAAAATGCCCCGCTCATGCCCTGAAGGCCGAGGGGGAACGAAAAAGCGTCGAGGAAATTGTGCGGATTGTCATGCAGGACGAGCCGTTTTATGAGGAGAGTGGGGGCGGCGTAACATTGTCCGGCGGCGAGGCCATGATGCAGCCCGAATTTGCCGTGGCACTCTTGAAAGCCCTGCAGGAACGGGGCGTACATACGGCCATCGAAACGACGGGTTTTGCTTCGCCAGCCGTATTCGAGCGCATTACCGCCCATGTGGATTTGCTGCTTTTTGACATCAAGCACTGGGACGAAGAAAAACACAAGGAGGCTACCAATGTCTCCAATCATCCCATCTTGCAAAACATGAAATACGCCATCAGTCATGGCAAGGAAGTTCTGCCCCGTCTCCCCGTCATTCCCGGCTACAATGACAGTTTGGACGATGCCGCCGGGTTTGTCCGTCGTTTGCAGGAAGTCGGGGCAAAGCGTGTCCAGCTCCTGCCTTTCCACCAATTCGGCGAAAACAAATACCGCTTACTGGGCAAGGAATACGCTTTCACGAATGTCAAGGCACTGCATCCTGAGGATTTGCGAGAGTTTCGAGAGGTTTTTCTGTCACAGGGAATCGAAGCGTTCTTTTGAGAGAAAAGCGGCTCCTGCCACTGCTTTTATTACAGTGACAGGAGCCGTTGAATTTTATAACTGTAAGCACAAAAGGAAATTTTCCCTTAGGCGTTTTGGAATATTTTCTTTAGCTGCTCCACGCTCAGGACGTGCATGTGCGCCAACGAGTTTCTGGCGGAGTGGTAGCTTTGCAGATCCTCCCACTCTTTCGGGGTGAGGAGCCACTGATCTTTGGAGGCTAGGTAATGGAGAACGCCTATCTCCGCTTCCTTGGGGTCTTTTATCCAGTAGCCGTTGCTTTCCACCGGGAGACTGCCCTTGATGTAATTCTCCCGTTTCCGCACAAAGCGGCGGCGATACTCTTCGATTAGGGGGAACACCAGCTTTATCTGGGTCACCCAAACGCACTGCTCCACCTCGTAAGCGGATTTCGGTTTCACGCCTAGGGCTTCGGCTTCGGCTACATAAACATTATAGGGGTCGCTTACAAAAGCCTCTCCCCTTTTGACACACTCGGCGCTGAGTTCGATATCGTCCTCTACGATGTGGGAAACCAGCTCCGCCAAGTATTGTTGGCTGTAGGGATCCCCTTTTTGTTCGCTGGCGAGAAGCATATTGAAGACAAAACAGTCGTAGGTGCCAACCTCCGCCTCGTATGAAAGGCTCCTGATGCCTTTTTTTCCTACGGCTTCAACTCCATCGGGGACATCGAGGATAAACACGCCGCCCAGGCGTTTCCCCAAGGCGCTGTGATAATCCCCGATAAAATCCACCCACTGTTTTACCTGCTGGGGAGTAGAGGGACTCAGCCACACATAGGCATCCGCCAAAGTACAGCCCTCCACGTCGGCGAGGAATTTGGCGTAGCCCCCTCGCCCCGGGCGAAATTTGGCTTGGAGTTCCGGTTTGCAAAAACGCCTAAGTAGGTATTCCCCCAAATCCCCCTTGGGGACTTCCTCTGCCGCTACAAAGCGAAAAGCGCGGTTGCAGTTGGCGGCGCCGGCGCCTTCCTCCACCAGATGTTTCACCGTCTCGCGCCACGGCAGATGACGGGCGGCGCTTAAAATCAGGCTCTTTTCCTCCAAGAGCGCCTCGATAATTTTTTCGATAAAACGGTGGGCATTGGTAATCTGCATCCACCAAACATGCTCCATCATCCTACTGCCTCCATGACCTCTACCAATTTATCCTCCACGTCCCCTTGACTGCCCATCATTTGGAAGAAGGTGTAACGGGTAAAGAGATATTTGCCCTCCGCCGTCTCCCGTAAAATGTTCAGCTCCCGAAGTTCCTCCAAGAGCGCCGCGATATTTTCCGGCGGCAAGCGCAAGAGTTTTTTCATCTCATAGGACTCGGCCACGGACAGAATATCTTCGCTGGTATAACCGGCGGAATAACCGTGCTCATGGTAAAGGTAGGCTAGGATTAGCGCCAAGACATAGTAGGTCTGATCCTCCCCTAATTTCAGGGTGATTTCAAATTTCTCCTTGATTTGCTCCATAAAACCGGGGTCAGCCAGCACTTTTTTAATATGATCCTCTCGTATCTCGTAAATGGGGGTTTCCAGCTGATCATAATCGGCGTAATCGCTTTTGGTCATAGCCTCCAAAAGTTTGGCGCAGTATAGCTGTATCAGCCCCGGGAAGTAATTGGTACTGGCTAGGATGAGAGAGATTAAAGACTCCTTTTCCGCCGGGAACCGCAAGCCCAAATATTGTAAGGGTACCTCCAAAAGTTCCCGAGCCTCGTTCATCTGGAAGGGTTTCACCGTGAGAGAACTCAAATGGGTTAAGACGGTATTGTTGCTCAAGGCCGCTTGGCGATTAAAGCGAATGATGTTATGGAGGCCGGCGATGACAAATTTAAAGCGCCCCACTCCCACGCTTTGAATGTCCTTCATAGCGTCAAAGGCGTGGTAATTATCCTCGGCGCAACTGGCGATAAAGACATCCGCCTCGTCCATTAAGAGCAGGAAATAGGGAATGTAGGGGGCGGTTTTGCTTTGGAGCCGCAGACGAATCGCGCGCGCCAGCTCGTCCCAATCCTCGGTTTCCAGCCCCTCGGTGAAAAATTCCTCGTCGCTGAGGGCTTGGCTGACCTTGCGCGCGGCTCTCCCGTAAGGCAGGTCTTTAATATCCACCAAAATGGCGCGGTCGTTGTTTTCGTTGCGGTCGATGTCGCTTTTGGCCATCTTCAGCATGGCGGATTTACCCAGCTGCCGCCCACCGTAAACGATATTCACCCCTTGGGGAGATTCTATCTTGGCCAGTTCCTCTTTGCGCCCCATGAAAATTTCCGGGGGCATGACCTTGCTGGATTCCCACACATAGGGCTGATAGTAGGCGAAAGGCATCATCAGCGCCATGAGCATCTGGCTGACGCGAGTCTCGCTGTAATGCTCGCTGAGATAGGCTAAAAGCACCCTGTCGATTAGGGCAAAAACCTTGTCGAAAAGCTCCAGCCGAACTTTTCGCGCCAGTCGCCGCCGTTCGGGAATGGAGAGGGCGTAGTCCAAAAGAACGATGGTATTCTTGGTATTGCCGATTTCCTTATAACGTTCAATCAGGCCGTCGGCATCGTATTTGCCTAATAGGCAAGCCACCCGGAACCCGGTTTTGCCCTCGGCCATGGAGCCAAAGACGGCGATGGGATGTTTGTAGTTTGATTTCTGTCCGTTACCGGGACTCACGAGCGTCACCTGATAGTTTTCGATTTTCCCGTTGCCCACCGGAGGCTGAGCCTCAAGTTTCGCCACGGCAAAACCCAAGGTTTTGAGGAGATTGGTAATTTTCTCCGGCCCCGTGCGTCCGCCGCTGATGATCCAGTTTTCCACCAAGCGAGCGCCGCCCTTGGTGTCTTTGTTCCGCTGATTTTGCTTTAAAAGACGGGAGAGCGCGTAGGCGCTTTGGTTGACCTTGTTGTGATAGAAACCGTAATTGGCGAGAAAATCCGCCAGATAATCATCTTCAAAGGTGTAACCGCTGCCCTCGGCCATGTCAGGCTCGTCGCGAGTTAAGCGATGGAGCATATCTTCGGCCACGGTGTAATTCTGTTGGGCGATCATGCGGCGAATATTTTCCACGCGACTTACCGCCGCCTCCGTATGGCCGGATTTTTTCAGGTAGAAGTCAATCTCCCGGCTAAGGGCGGTCTCTCGTACCCGGGCGTCTTCGCTGATTTTCGTCTTCCAGTACTCCGTCACCTGCCGGAAGACCCCGAAATCCTTGGAGTCTAGGGCGTATTCATACCACTCGCCTAGGATTTGCAGGATTTTTTCTTTCTTGTTTTCCCGAATGTTGTCGATTTGCCCATAGCTTTGCGCCAGCTCCAAATGGCCGATGAAATCATCCCTTATTTTGGCAATATCGTTCCTTGCGTACTCTTCGCTCTCGTGGTCGTAACCTTCGGCCTCGATAACCGATTTTCCTTGGCGTTCCTTCAGACATTCGTCCATCATGCGAGCGCTGCGGAAATTGTCGCCGCCCCCCTCGAAGTCGTAGCGAATCGCCTCTTCAAACCCTAGCAAGTCGCTGCGCATGTGCGCCTCGATACGTTCCGGGAAAAAGGCGGGATTGTCCGGGTCAAAGGTGCGCCGGAAGTCGGGAACGTAATCGTCCGTCAGCAGGACATGGGGACTGCGGAGGAAATCGATGTAGAAATAATTGCGCCGCTCCGGGGCGTAATTGCCGTTAATCCGCAGGGCAAATTCTCCCAAGGTGTACAGGAGGATGAGGATGCCGGCCTTATCGCCGACTTCGTTTGCGGTGGATTCAAGTTTCTGCCGCAAACTGTCCATGGCCGACTCCGTATTTTCCCGGAGTTTTGCGCTGATTTTTTTGTAACGCAGACTGCCGCTGTCGTCTCCCTCTTCCGAAAGGGCTTCGGCGCACACCGTCCACTCACAGAGAATATCCACGATCTTTTTCACGTTATTGCAGACGTTGCTGCGGAGGCTCCCCATAAGATCCATGTTCTTCTTCACATGAAGCACCCGATCTCCGGCCTCGTGCCACGCCTCGTCAATCAGCCGGTTCAGCTTCTCAGTGTCAATGAGGGCGTTTTCTAAGGTGCTGCTCTCGCGCAAGAATTTTTCCCGCAGATATTCCGACACTAGGGTCAGATAATCCCGGTCGTCGTTTTTGGCCGCTTCCAGATAGGTGGCCAAATCGTTTTTCCGATTAAAGAGGATTTTTTTCGTTTCGATGAAACGACGCTGGTTAGCCTTTTCCTTGATGGGGTTTTCCGCCAGTTGCCGATAAGTGTCGTCGGCTTCCCGGCGCACCGCATCCATTTGCGCCTCCAGCTGCTTCTTGGTCTTGGCGCGATAATCGGCGTAGTGATCCACTCCCTTATGGGTCTGTTGCTTGAAATCCATCAGCAGGTACAAAAGGTCGGACAGCGGCGTAAGCTGTGCCACGGGGGCGGTATCTTTCAGGGAATCGTGCAAGGTTTCCATGCCGTAGTCAAACCCGGCGTAGTCCAGCCAGAAAGTCCGAAGGGAGGCCGCCACCATAAGATATTCGTCGTAGCCGGCAGTCGCGCCTCCATACAGCTCGTAAATCTTGTTGGAATTGTAGTGACACTGCGCCACCGGGTCATTGACCGCATAGGCCAGCCTGAGATAACTGGGTTCCATTTCCGGGCAACTTAAGGCGCAGAATTTCAAATAAGCCGTGGCGCAGTAGGGCTTATGGTCGATGATCATCTCGCAAGCGGCAGTGACGGCTTGTTCTTCCAAGGCCGGGGTGTATTCCACCGTAGTGACCAAGGCCGTGGTGAGCGCCGCCGGAGGAGCTTCCTGCTCCGGCGCTTTCGCCTTGGCCTTGGCTTTGGGACAGGTCGTAGCTTGGAGAGGAACCGGAGCTTTATCTTCCGTCCCGTCGCTTGCCTTTTCGACGACAGGCGCGGCGTCCGAGGGAATTTCCGCCGGCGGCGTCTCCTTTTCTTCCGGCAGCGGCCAAATTTCTTCCGGGGTCATCTCCGTCTCCCCGGCATAAAATTTATCCGTCAAGAGGGCATAGGTATAGAGAGGCGTAATATCCTTGAGCTTGGGCAGTTTCGCCGTTAAAACCTCGTAGGCCGCCAAGGCTTGCTCCTTAGTAGCGGCGCAGATAACCAGGCGCGCAATGGGATCCATCCCCGGCAGGTCTTGCGTCAAAATTTCGAGGAAGTCATCGGCATTATCGGGAGAGACCCAAAAACAACCGATGAGCAAATCCGCCAGATCAAGATAATCCTTCTCATGGCAGTAAGAGTAGAAGGCGTCGGGACGCATACATTTTTTCTGCTCGTCCCCCGTCAAGGGATGACTGTGGGGCGTTTTTTTGGCCTCTAGGCGTTGCTTTTGCGTGGCCAGCATGTGGGTGAGTACTTTGATGTAAGCCAGTCTGGGCGCGGCATAAATACTGCGCGGCTCCAGCCAACTTTCGGCCGACGGTTTTTTGCGCCGTTGCAGTCCCAATTTTCCCGTGATGTCTTGGGAAGCCATCATCTGACCGAAACGGGGGGAGGTGCCATAGATGCGACCTAAATCCTTAAACTCATACAGACGCAAATAGCCGCGTTTCAGCAGGAAGTCCAAAGCCACTTGCACCAGCTCTTCTGCCCCTTTGGCAAAGGATTTCAAGAGGTCATAGGAAACGCTACCCAGCCGCGAGGCTTGCCGCAGGATGAGACGCTTCTCCCGTTGGGGAGCGGGGCGCAAAATTTCATTGTCAAATTTACTGGGCTTAAATTCTTTCTCTTCTTGCGGACTGTGTTCATAGATAAATTCTCCATAATCCTCATCTGCTTGCAGACGGAAGTTATTTTCCGTGAGGAGAGCGGCTACTTGGGCGATGCGCGCCTTGATTTCTTCTTCGCTCAAGGTCGGCGCTTCCTTTTTCGCCGGCGCTTTGACTTCCTCTTGCCCTATCTCGCTGTCGGTAGTTTTAGATTTAGCTGTTTTGTTTTTGGGTTTGGTTTCATCTTTCTTTATCCCGGCTTCCTTCAGTTTTTTCTCTTTGCGTTTTTCCTTCTTGCTCTTAGGGGCGGCGGTCACACCGGGCGCCTCCAAGCGATGGGCGATGACTCCGTGCGCCACCAAAATGCTCCCAAAATAGGGAGCCAGACTTTGTACATACTCTACTTTTTTTACCACGTCTTTTTCGTCGATGGCGTCGATAAAATCCGCGTAATGCCTGAGCAGTTCCTCTTCGTTATGGCTGTCGGCTCGCTCCAGAATGGCCGTCAGCTCGGTCTGTTTTTCTTGCAGGAGGGGTATTAGTTCCTCGTCTTTAGCCGTCAATCTTAAAAAAGCGTCCGCCGCTTGCCTTAGGATATTGTTCTTTAATCTTTCCTCTTCGGCGGTAATACGGGCGGTAAGGTCTGTCAGTGATTCCGGCATGTCCTCGGCAAAAAGTTCGGCGTAGCCCTCGGCGAGCCTTGCCAATTGTTCTCGCATATTGCCGATGAGTGTCATTCTTTCCATGGATCCGTCTCCTTTCCTTTGCGGAGGGTAGCCACCCGGTGGCACCCTAATTCTGTTCACATTCAACGCGAAAAAATTTTGTCCTGCTGCCGGCGCGCAAAAAAAGAGGCGACTCGTAAAGAGTCGCCCCTCGCGATGCGTCCGAAAAGAGGTTTCATCATCAGCTGATGGGAATTTGTTTGGCTTGCTGGACTTCCACCGCCGCCTTGGGCAAATCCACTTTCAACACCCCGTCTTTAAACTCCGCTTTGACTTTGCTCTCGTCGAGGCCGTCGATGTAGAAAGACCGGCTCATGGTGCCGTAATGACGCTCCCGGCGAATGTAGTTGCCTTTGTCATCCTTTTCGTCTTGGGACTCGTTTTTCTGGGCGGCAATGGTGAGATAGCCGTTTTCGTAGCTGAGGGAGATGTCCTCCTTCTTCATGCCGGGGAGATCGGCCATCAGCTCGTAGCCCCCGTTCTTCTCCTTCACATCGACCTTGAAGCTACCGCTGCCCCAGTTGGCCGGGGTCATAAAATCGTTGAAGAAAGGCTCGTTGAAGATGTCAAACAGGCCGCCAAAACCATGCTCATTCCGCGCCGGCAAATTTCTTCTGCCACCAAAAGGTACTAATCCAAACATGATAATCCGCTCCTTTTATGTTAAGTGTAGAAATTGGTTTTCGTGAGGTCGCCGGGAACTTTTTCTTTTTCTTTCCTGTTCCCCTTGACACCCTCTATAATACTCCAAAAAAGCAAAAAGTCAATAGGTCAAATCAACAAAAAGTCAAAAACCCGAAAAATTTTTTTGCTTTCTCCGGTTCACAAGCAGGAATAAGGCCACTATTCAGAGAAATAAAACCGTAAATAAAGGGGCAAAGCCCCAAAAAAATAAAAAGGAGGGACAGGCGTGAAGGAGTACAAGAGCGCCAATATCCGCAATGTGGCGGTGGTAGGACACGGCAAGACCGGCAAGACCAGCTTACTGGAAGCCTGCGCGTTTAATTCCGGCGCGGTGAAACGTCTGGGGAAGGTAGATGACGGCACGGGGCTGATGGACTACGAGCCGGAGGAAGAAAAACGCCGCATGACCATCACCGATTCTTTGGCGGCGGTGGAGTGGCAGGATTTTAAACTTAATTTACTTGACACCCCGGGCTATCCCGATTTTGTAGGGGACGTGCGCGGCGCCATGACGGCGGCGGACAGCGCCCTCATTGTGATAGCGGCGCAAGCCGGCATCGAGGTGGAAACGGAAAAAATGTGGGCCATGGCGGAGGAAATGACCCTCCCCCGGGCTTTCTTCGTCAACAAAATGGACAGGGAACACGCGGATTTTTCCGGCGTGGTGGAAGAACTCAGAGTACGTTTCGGCCAAGGAGTAGTGCCGGTGCAAGTCCCCATTGGCAAAGAAGCCGCCTTCCAAGGGGTAGCCGACCTCTTATCCTTGCGCATGAAAATCGTGCGCCACGAGGAGGACGAAATCCCGGAATATGTAAAACCTGAGGTAGAAGCGGCGCGACAGGAGCTTATCGAAGCCGTGGCGGAATTTAACGGGGAGCTTTTGGAAAAGTACATCGAAGGCGCGGAAATCACCGAAACGGAAGTGGCGGCGGCCTTAATCGAAGGCATCCAAGCCGGAAAAATTTTCCCCGTGTTCTGCGGATCCGCTTTGAAAAACGCCGGTATCAAAAAACTCATGAGCGGCATGGTGGAGTACCTGCCATCCCCCTACTTCAAAGTTTCTTTGGGGGTGCATCCCGACACCGAAGACCTGTTGGAACGCAAGACGGAAGATTCTTTCTCGGCGCAGGTCTTTAAGACCATTGTGGATCCCTTTGTGGGTCGCCTGTCCTTCCTCAGAATCCTTTCCGGGGATATGAGAGGAGACGGCAATTATTACAACGCCAATCGCAAGGCAACAGAGCGCATCGGCGGCATCTATACCATGCTGGGCAAGCAACAAATAAATCTAAACATCGCCCACGCGGGGGACATTGTGGTGGCGCCGAAGCTCCAAGACACCAAAACCGGGGATACCCTGTGCGACAAAAACGATCCCATTCGCTACGAAGCCATAACCTATCCCGAGGCCATGCTGGCTATGGCGGTGAGCGCCAAGAAAAAAGGCGACGAAGATAAAGTTTTCGGGGCGCTCGCCAAGCAACGGGAGGAGGATCCCACCCTCATTATCGACAAGAACAAGGAAACCCGGGAAACGATTATTCGCGGCATCGGGGAAGTACATTTGGAGATTTTGGCAGAGAAACTCAAGCGCAAATTCGGGGTGGAAATGGCCTTAACCGAACCCAAAGTGGCTTACCGAGAAACCATTCGTAAGAGCGTCAAGGCGGAGGGCAAGCACAAAAAGCAAAGCGGCGGTCACGGACAATACGGTCATGTGTGGCTGGAAATCAGCCCGCAAGCGCCGGGAGAAGGCAATTCCTTCAAGGAAACGATTTTCGGCGGCAGCGTCCCCCGGCAATACATTCCGGCAGTGGAAAAAGGAACGACGGAAACTTTGGCGGAGGGTATTCTCGCCGGCTACCCGGTGGTAGATGTGGCGGTAAATCTCTACGACGGCTCTTATCACTCCGTAGATTCCTCGGAGGCGGCCTTTAAAACCGCCACGGCCATCGCGCTACGCAAAGGGGTTATGGCGGCCAGTCCCGTTCTTTTGGAACCCATCGACGAAATCACGGTAACGGCGCCGGAGTATTATATGGGTGATGTCATGGGGCAACTGAGCGCCAAGCGCGCCAAAATTCTCGGCAGTCACGGCAAGGGCAAGGACATGAGCGAAATAAAAGCCCACATCCCGGAAGCGGAGCTGTACCGTTACGCCACTCAACTTCGTTCCCAAACCCAAGGTCGCGGCTCCTATTCGTTAAAATTCGACCACTACGAGGTAATGCCGGACAGACTGGCGCAGAAAATTATCGAGGCCAAGGGCAAGTAAAATTTAAGTCGAAACGGGGCTGTCGCACGAAGAAAAAATTCTTCGTGTGACAGCTCCATTCATCATTTAGACAATATTCCGAATTAATAATCCACTCTTTTGCTTAAAAATGAGTACACTAAATAAAGCGGCTAAATTGTCGCAAAAATAAATTTATTCAGTTGCTCCTTACGCCGCTATCGCCGCAGTAAATAAATGCCTATCCTCCTTACC
>JAFVEM010000008.1 GCA_017476005.1 Selenomonadaceae bacterium
ATCTGCCCGGTGATGGAGGCCATGCGCCCCGGTGGTTTTGGGGTCAAACCCAGCCTCCTCTGTGGCCGGGCGGTCAATCAAGAGCCAGCAGATAGCGTTGGCTATGGTGGTCTTGCCGAGGCCGTTCGCCCCGTAGATGTCAGTGTCCTTGCCACCGAAGTCGATGGTCAGGGATTTAATTGCCCGGAAGTTTTCCAAGGTCAAATTCAAAATTTTCATGTTGCAACTCACCTCAAGATGTGTTACCATAGCAAGATAAGGCTTGCGTATGGTCTTTATCTGCCGCCCGGAATTAACTCTTCCGAGCGGCTTTTTCTTTACCCTAACGAAACCGCTGCCACAGCGATAACCGCCAGTCCTACTCCCAACCGGGAGAAAATGTTCAGTTTCCATGCCGCTCGGCGGTCAGCCATGCGCCGCTTGGCCTTGCTGATTTCCCAGTCGCATTTGCTCATATGAACACCTCCTTCAACCCTTTGACCTTCGCCCATGTGTCAAGGTCAGCTTGCGCTTCGGCTTCGGTTTTGTGGGGCTTAAAATTGTTGCAGGACTTCCATCCGGCATCTGCCTTTTTATCCGGCTTGTGGTAACGGGTACGAAACCTCCCAGCCAAATCTGGCATGACTTTGTACCGCCAGCCTCGCTTATCCTCGTAAATTTTCATCCTCGCCCTCCGCTCTGTTTTTGTACCCTACGACCCCTTTGACGGCTTTTCTATCGCCGCCAGTTCCTCCGGCGTTGCTTGCCTTACCCGGCATTCTCCGGCTGAAGGAACATTATTCGGCGAGACGTGCATCATAGCGAGCGCAAGTGATAATTTTAGTTTTGCCAGTTCTTTTTCTTTTCTCTCGATTTGTGCGGCCAGCTTTTTCACCAAATCCATAATCGAACCCCAACCCTGCTAATATCCCCTCTATGCCTTTCTTGCCAATGCCCAAACTTCACTCAGTTTGTACTTGCGCTGGGTACTGCCCGGCGTGTACCATGCAGTCAGCTTCCCCATACACACATAACCATTGACGGTGTTTTGGTTGCAGCCCAAGATTTTGGCCGCTTCCCCGGCTCGTACCAGCCTATCTTGCTCTATAACCAGTACCGGGTCGCGGCATTCCCGTAAGGCCGACGCAAAGGCCGCGATTTCCGGGTTGCCTTCCAGTAGCCGCTTGAGCTTTTCCCCTTTTTCCAGCAAGGCATCCAGCTCCGCGAGTTTCATGCCCCCACCTCCTTTGCCTTGCACCCCACCGGACACATTTCCCGACAGTAGGTTTCCAGTAGCTCCGGCGCGTCGTATTCTTTGGCCATAATGAGCAGTTCGTCCCGATGAGGCTGACGAATGCCGCGCTCGATTTGGTAAAGCCGGGTGGAGCTAATCCCCACAATAATCTCGGTGCTGGCGCGGCTCTCAAAATCCGTGTCACGCGCCGCCGCCTTCATGCGAGCCTGATAAAATACGTTGTCGGCACTGCCGACCGTTCTTCCCACATATATCCCTCCTAAAATTCCCATTCATTGGCGCAGGAATCCCCCTACCGCTCCGTGATACCATGGGGCTAGCCTAAGTCTCCGCTAGGAGACGGGGGACGGTGTAGCGAGTGTCACGGGTGACGGAAAGTAGTTACCTTACTTTCTGTTTTAGCAAGTTTGGGTGTAAAAAAATTTTCGATTTTGCATTTTAAGGTTTTCGCCAACAGCGGCAAAACCTCTGCGTTAAACTTGTAAATCCCGTGTTCGTACTTCCAGTATGAAGAGCCGTTGGCTAGCCCCAACGCCGAAGCCGCTTCATCCACGGAAAGGCGCAGTTCCTTACGTCTAGCCGCGATATATCCTAGATCCAACCTTTCCATGCTTTGCACCTCCTAACTTTCTGTTTCAGCAACCTAACTGCCTAGACTATATACTTTCTGCTTTGGAAAGTCAAGAATTATTTTTCTGTTTTGGAAAGAAAATCTCCCTAAAACAGAAATTGACCTATAATAACATTGCTAAAATAGAAAGGAGTGTCGATTATGAAGACCGGCGAGCGCATTAAGAACGTACGTGAGGACAGGGACATACTACAGCAGGAGATGGCCGACGCTATCGGCATGAACGTCAGCGTTTTAAGCCGTATCGAGAACGGAACCCGTCAGGTGCGTGACGACGAACTTGTTAAAATAGCTGACAAACTAAACGTCACCACCGACTACCTCCTAGGACGTGACAACCAAGGGGCTACGCCGGATAAACTGCCGGAACTTACTAAAAAAGACGAACGTGAAATAGAGAGCGACTTAGAGGACATGATGCACTCCATGGCTAGCGCGGCCTACAACAGCCAGAACGAAGAGGAGGACGTGGAGGCATTCAAGGCTACCTTGCGCTCTGCTATGATACAGGCCAAGCGTATGGCCAAGAAAAAATATACCCCCAAAAAATACCGGAGGGATTAAGGCCGCCATGGATGTGAAACAAAAAGTATTGCGGCTGATACGCCGCTACCATACAGATGATCCATTACGGCTAGCGGATGCGCTAGGCATCCACGTTATATATGGCGACCTTGGTGGCGTGCGCTACGGCAACTACATGCGCTATAAGCGCGAAAAATTCATTTTCCTCGACACAAACACCACCCCTCCGGGACTGCTTACCTATGTAGCCGCCCATGAACTAGGCCACGCCGTCTGCACTCCCACCGCCAATACAACATGGCTACGTAGCTATACCATGAGCGTCAACGCCGACATCGTAGAGCGCAAGGCCAACACCTTCGCCGTGGAACTGCTCCTGAATGACTATTACCTAAAGGAATACGCCGATTGCGGCCTAGAAATACTGGGTGCGACTAAAGGTGTGCCGCTGGAAATGCTAGCGTTGAAGAGGGTATAGCAAAAAGCCGCCCAAGTAGGGCGGCTAGGAATGAGAATGCACACGAACGAATTGGAAACCATCAACGAAACTTTGTTTGAGTCCATTAAGCACGTCAACGAGTACGGGCAGGAATACTGGACGGCTCGCGAGTTGCAGGGAGTTTTGGGGTATAAGCAGTGGAGAAGATTTTCAGAGACTATCGAAAAAGCCAAGGAATCCTGCGAGAACGTCGACAATACGGCTGTAAACCATTTTGCCAACGTTAGCAAAATGGTATAGGCAAAGTTAAATTGGCCACTTTGCAAACGCGAAGAAAAGGTGATTAAGTTTTCTGCACCGTTGACCTCTATTAGGGCGTTTGTTATAATGCAGGGGTCACTGTGACGCCGCTACCATAAAA
>JAFVEM010000009.1 GCA_017476005.1 Selenomonadaceae bacterium
CCTGCGGTTTGCCTACGAGAATTGACAGGAGGCAGAAATCATGGCAACTGTATCGACTCGTAAGCGTGGTAGCAAGTGGTATTATTCCTTTGATGCCGGACTGACGGCCAAGGGAACGCGCAAGCGCATCGAAAAGGGGAGCTTCGACAGTAAGAAGGAAGCTCACGAGGCCGGACTAAAGGCATATGCTCGCTATTTGAACGGGGACATATCGCTGACCAGCGACAAAATCACGCTGAGGGATTTTCTGGAACAGTGGCTGGAAATGAAATCGGGCAGTGTCCGTCCTACGACTTTGCAAAGTTATCGCGTGGAGCTAAAGCGTGTGTCGGATATATTGGGCGACAAAATTCTGCAAAAACTCCATCCTCTCGATATTGACTCCACCGTAAAGGAATTGGCCAAACAAGGCTATGCCAAGCAAACGCTGTCCATGATGTTGACGACGCTCAAAACGGCACTTGCCTACGCCGTCTATCCGGGGCAACTCATCCGGGATAATCCGGCTCAATACATCAATACACCGAAACGAGCCGATATGCCGGAGAAGAAGGTGGAGCGTCATCTTATCCGACAGGAACAACTCGACGAACTGCTGGCCAAATATCCTTTTGGCAATCCTTACCACATGCCAATGGTCATAGCCTATCACACGGGGATGCGGTTAGGTGAAGTGATTGGACTGGCGTGGGATGCAGTGAATCTCGATGAGGCTACAATTTCGGTAATCAGACAGGTGGTTCCCACCCGTCGGCGTGGACTTGTATTCTCCGTGCCCAAAACAAAAACGAGCATCCGCACCATTCCGATTGACGATGAACTGGTGGAGATATTGCGACGCTGGCAAGAGCGGCAGACTGAGAATGAGCAGACGTATGGCGAGTCGTATTCATACTGCTACGAAGATGCTACCTCGCGCATATGGCAGTTTCCCAAGAACCAGCCTGTAACGGAGGAAATGACCCTACGACAGATGGTGTGTACCAACAAGTGCGGCAGGGTAGTGCGCCGTGATACCGTCATGCGGTGTTTGCGGTTAAACGGCCTTAATTCTCATTCATTCCGGCATACCCATGCAACGCTATGTGCCGAAAATGGCGCTCCAGCCAAGGGATTAGCCGACAGATTAGGACATAGCAACACCAACCTGACGGAGAATCTATACACGCATACGACCGATAAAATGCAAAAAGAGACGTTAAGTGCCTTTAGTCGAGCCACGAAACGCAAAAAATGAAATTCTGTAAGCAAATTGTAGGCAAATGAAAAATCAGCCCCGAAATAAAGGCGTTTAAGCGGTTTCTGCATAGTTTACACAAAACTATTGACACAACCTTTTTATTTGATCTGTGTTAGTCTATACTCGCGAGTAATGAAATATGCAAACAGGCAACGACCGTTCGTAGTATATACGGAGAGCCAAACTTTTTGAGGAACTGAGGCACGATGCTTAATGTGCGGCACCGGCTCCCACTCGGATCTATTTTGAATGAAAGAGTGTGACTTTTCCTTGATGGGGTGACGCTCTGGAACTCCCTCTTACCATAGAGGGAGATTTTTTATATACTCCAACGTGGTATTTTTTCGTTGCTTTACAGTTAAGCAAAGCCGATTTGGACACGGCTATGGGAATTATGGTAGAATTAGATGTCGCGCCTTATCGCGAAGCGTTGATTGGTATGGAGAACCGAGAGGAGGAAAAATAAAGTATGCATTCATGGAAAAAGGCAAGTAGTTTGTTGGCCGCTACGGCGTTGACGGCCAGCTTAATCTTGACCGGATGCGGCGGTGAGGAACAGGAGACTGCCGTCAAAACGCCTGTCAAGGCGATGCACGTCTTGCGGCAGAATACGCCCATATCTTACGGATTTCCGGGACACCTGCAAGGGCTAGACGAAGTGCAGGTACATTCCCGCGTCTCCGGGAGCATCATGGAAAAATATTTCCATGGCGGCGATATGGTGCGCGCCGGACAGCCCCTGTATCGTATTGATTCCCGTCAGTACGAGACGGCGGTTATCGAAGCGCAAGCGGGACTTCACCGCGCCGAATCGACCCTCAGAAACGCACAGGAAAACTTGTCCAGAAACGAGCAACTTTGGCAGGACAAGGCCATTTCCGAACAGACTCTCACCAACAGCCGCGCCGATGTAGCCGGGTATCTGGCCACGGTGGAATCGGAACAGGCGGCGGTCAGAAAAGCCCAAGAAAATTTGGACGATACGGTGGTTTACGCTCCCATGGACGGACGAGCTTCCGTGGATGATGTGGCCATAGGAACTTTTGCCACGGCTGGTTCCACCAATTTAGTGACCGTGGGAGCCATGGATCCCATCTACGTTCAATTTAGCATCAGCGAAACGGAATATCTCAATCTGTTGGCGGAGGCTATGGAAACGGGACGTTTGCCGGAGGAAGGGGAGTATCAGCTTCCCAAAATAAAAATCACCCTCACCAATGGCAAGAAATATCCCTATGAGGGAGAAATCGTCACCTCTGACCGCGCTCTCTCGGAAAACTCCGGCTCGCTGACCATTAAAGCCCTCATGCCTAATCCCCAAGGGATTTTGCTCCCCGGAATGTTTACTCAGGTGCATTTTGTGGGTATCGTAGCGGAAAACGCCCTCCTTGTTCCCCAGCGCGCCGTGCAGCAACTTTTGGATGAAACTTTCGTCTTGGTAGTGGACGAAGGCGGCAAATCCGTTTCCAAAAAGGTGAAACTCGGCGAAAAAGTGGGGAGCTACTACATTGTGGAAAGCGGTCTTACCGATAGCGACATGGTTATCGTGGAAGGACTCACGAGTCTCCAAAGCGGCGCCGAGATTGATGTTACCACGGTGACGGCAGAGGAGATGGGCTTTTCTGTCAGTGAAACCTCGGAAATCGTGGATAAATCCTAAGGAGGCGATGAGTAGTGGCGCGTTTTTTTATTCATCGTCCCATTTTCGCCATTGTTATTTCCATTATCATTCTTATTTTGGGTATAATTTCCGGGCTTAGTTTGCCCATCGCCCAATATCCCCAGATAACCCAACCAACCGTCACCGTCAGCACCAACTACACGGGAGCGAACGCCGGCGTTATCAATCAAACGGTGGCGCAGGTCATTGAGCAGCAGGTCAACGGCACCCAAGGCATGGATTCCATGAGTTCCAATTCAGACGATACAGGAGCTTACGAACTCAGCGTCAAATTCGAGCTGGGTACCAACAGCGACATGGACGCGGTTTTGGTGCAAAACAATGTTTCCATCGCCAATGCCAGTTTGCCATCGGCGGTGCAAGCGGTGGGCGTTACCACCAAAAAAGCCTCCAGCGACATGGCCTATATGTTTGCCCTGTATTCTCCCAATGGCACCTTCAAGCGTACCTTCATTATGAACTACGCCAATATATATATCATCGACGCTTTGAAACGCATTAAGGGCGTAGGCGATGTCAGCCCCTTTGGATCGGATTACGCCATGCGAGTTTGGCTGAACCCGGCGCGACTGTCGGATTTGGGCTTAACCGTGGGAGACGTGGAAAACGCCATCAGAGAGCAGAATGTGCAAGCGCCCGCCGGAACCATCGGCCAACTGCCCACCCCGGCCAATCAAGAAAAGCAATACACAGGCAGCGTGGAAGGTCGCCTCGCTACGCCCCAAGAATTTGAGAACGTCATCCTGAAAGCCAAGGCGGACGGCTCTTATGTGCGTATCAAAGATGTGGGTCGGGTGGAAACGGGGGCTAAAACCACCGCCATGATTACCGATGCCAACGGCGCATCCGGCGCAGGCTTCGGTATAAAGCTTACCGACGATGCCAACGCCATGGAAACCGTGGCCGAGGTCAAAAAAGTCTTGGAGGAGTCCGCGAAAAGTTTCCCGGACGATTTGGTGTATAGACCCGTTATCGACAACACGGAGTACATCAACGAATCCATCGGCGAAGTTATCAACACCTTCAAAGAAGCCTTGATGCTGGTTATCGTCATCGTGTTCCTGTTCCTGCAAAGCTGGCGAGCCACCTTAATCCCGGTGCTGGCCATCCCCGTGTCCCTCGTGGGAACCTTCGCCAGTTTCGTGGCCTTGGGGTTCACTATCAACACTTTGACGCTCTTTGCCATGGTGTTGGCTATCGGTCTGGTGGTGGACGATGCCATCGTGGTTATTGAGAACGTGGAATCCCACATGAAAAAAGACGGCTTAGGGCCGGTGGAAGCCACGGAAAAAGCCATGGACGAGGTGCAAGGCCCGGTTGTGGCCATTGCCTTTGTGCTGTCGGCAGTGTTCATTCCCTGCGCCTTTTTGGGCGGTACCACCGGCGTACTTTATCGGCAGTTTGCTTTAACTATCGCGGTGTCTATGGCGTTATCCGCCTTTATCGCTTTGACTTTAACCCCGGCGCTGTGCGCCCTGCTCATGAAACCCCACGATCCCAACAAGAAGAAAAATATTTTGGATCGTTTCTTTGACGCTTTCAACGATTGGTTTGAGCGCACCCAAAACCGTTACACGGGAGGGGTGGCTTGGTTTATCCGTCACGCCAAAGTCAGCGTGGCCTCCCTGCTGGTCATTTGCGCTTTGGCCGGAACCTGTTTCAAACTCCTTCCCTCCACCTTTGTCCCCGACGAGGATTTAGGGTATTTCGTGGCTTCGGTGACGATGCCCGACGGCACTTCCCTTAATCGTACTTACGAAACCATGGACGCGGTGGGTAAAGAAATCAGTGCAATCCCCGGCGTAAGAAACGTCATGAAAATTGCCGGTTACGACGTTTTGTCCTCCGGCTCTAAATCCAACAGCGGTACTTTTTTCGTCAGTCTTGATGCTTGGGACGAGCGCACGGATGATGATCTCTCCATTACCTCCATTGTCACCAAGGCCAATATGCTGGGGCTAAATCACCCGGAGGCTACCGTTATGGCCTTTACCACTCCTGCCTTGCCGGGACTTGGCATGGTGGGCGGCTGGAGCATGGAACTCTTAGACATGACGGGACACACCGACAAGGAACTTGATACCATCACCAAAGAACTTTTGGCGGCGGCCAATCAGCGTCCCGAACTCATGGGAGTTTATACCACTTATTCCATCGATTCGCCCATTTGCAAATTCGACGTAAACCGGGAAAAAGTCAAACAGCTCGGGGTAAATCTCTCCGACCTGTTCACCACCTTGCAGGTCAATTACGGCGGCGCGCAGGTAAATGATTTTGTGCAGTTCGGACGTAGCTACAAAGTGGTTATGCAATCCGATGCCCAGTATCGCAGTGAAAAAGAAGCCTTGAAGTTTAATTATGTCAGAAATGCCGAAGGCAATATGGTGCCTTTGGACAGCCTTTTAACTCCGAAACTTTCCACCTCCGCTTCCATAATTTCCCGTTTCAACGGCACCCGCAGCATCAGTATTCAAGGAGGCGTGGCCGACGGTTACAGTTCCGGCCAAGCCATCGCCGCCATGGAAGAAGTGGTGCGGCAAACGGCTCCGGCGGGCTTTAATGTGGAATGGTCGGGACAAAGCCGGGAAGAAAAGAAGTCCTCCGGCTCCACCGGGCAGATTATGGCCTTGTCTTTGGTCTTTGTGTTCCTGTGCCTTGCGGCCTTGTATGAAAGCTGGAGCGTGCCTTTCGCCGTTCTGCTGACGATACCCACGGGACTTTTCGGCGCGTTTTTCTCTCAGCTCGCCCTGTTTATGCTGGAGATAAGTTTGGGGCATTTCAATCCGGGTTTGCAAAACAGCGTCTATATGCAAATCGGCGTTATCATGATTATGGGACTGGCGGCGAAAAACGCCATCCTCATCGTGGAATTTGCCAAAGTCCGTGTTGATCACGGCATGGAGCCGGTGAAAGCTGCCATTGAAGCGGCAGGATTGCGTCTGCGCCCCATCATCATGACATCGCTGGCCTTCATCATCGGCTGTTTGCCCCTCGCTATGGCGCACGGTGCCGGAGCCGCCGCCCGAAACAGCATGGGTACTGCCGTCGTCGGCGGTATGCTCTTCGCCACCTGCCTCGGTATCTTCCTAATCCCGGTTCTCTACGTCATAGTCGTCTGGGTTGCCCTCAAACTTTCGGGTAAAAAAGCGACCGCAGAATAAAGAGGTAGGGGGAAGATTTGGCTAGAAATACATATTTAAGTCTCGCCGTCCTGTTTGGCTGGTTTCTCATCATGTACTTAGCCAACGCTTGGATGCCCCTCTATCGCGACGATTATTTGGCGGCGGTCATTTGGCGCACCGGGGATCACTTGCAGGATATGGGGGATGTTCTCTATTCCTTGGAGCGATATTACGAAATACACGGTGGACGGCTGGTGAGTTTTTTCATCCAATTTACCTTTATGCTGTGGGGCAAATTCTATTTTAACATCGCCAACGCCTTGGTCTTTGCCCTATTGCTCCCCGTCATGCTGATGCACTGTCGCCGTGATTTTGGTTGGAACAAGGAGCCGCTGGCTTTGATTTTGCTGGGGGCGTTCGCTTGGCTGGGAATTTCCCATTTTGGCGAGATTGCTATTTGGCTGTGCGGCTCCTGCGTTTATCTTTGGACGGGACTCTTTACGGGAATTTTCCTCCTGCCCTATAACGCGGCCTTGGCCGGAAATTTCCGCAGTTCCTCGGCTCTTTTGGCGTTCTTCATGTTGCCCTTGGGGGCGGTGGCGGCTTGCTCCGTGGAGAATTTGACCGTTACCACGACCTTGCTTGCCCTAGGTATCTCTTGGGTGGCTTATCGCCGCCGGATCATGGCTCCTTGGATGATTACCGGGGCTGTTGGTTCGGCGGTGGGCAGCCTCGTCTGCATTTTCGCGCCGGGGAATTTCGTGCGCATTATAGTGGATGAAGACGCGGGCATGATTTTCCATGTGCTTAATCAAATTCCCAGCAATTTGGAAATGGTCATGTACATGTTTCCCCTGTTGCTTACGTTGGTTCTGGCTCATCGTATCTTGCGTTTGCAGGCGGCGAAGCGACAGGGAATCTCCCTGCCGCCGGCAGAGTCCGCGCCCAATCGCCATTATGTAATGTGGGGATTTTTACTGGTGACCCTCCTGTCCTTTTGCACCACGGGATTTTTCGCCAAGGCTCTGGAAAATTTAATCGTCGGCGGCTTGCTGATTCCCTTGGGGTTTGGGGACAGCAATACCTTGGATCATTTTGCCAACACCATGGCCGGTTTTGAAGAAGCGTTGATTTATATCTTGGGGGTCAGCCTGATTTACCTCCTTAGCGTGAATCGATTGGCTCTCCACAAAGCCAGAATAAAAACCCTTCCCCGGATAGGTTTTCGGGATTTGCTCGCTAAGTTCCCCCAACTGCAATACGGTTTGTTTCTCATGGGGCTGGCCTTTGTGAACAATTCCATGGTAATGGGTGCCCCTTCTTTCCCCGGTCGGGCGTTGTTCAGCTCTTCCATCATGTTCATTATCGGCGCGGTGGCTATTTTACGCATTGACGCTGTTTGGGCTGCGCTGATTCAAAGTCCCGGAGGTAGAATTTGGCGGCGAGGGGGCGTGTTGTTGACGGGCTTCATTATTGTGGCGACCTTAACGGTACTCCACAGCATTTGGCAGGAGGATGCTATTCGGGTGGCTTACATTGCCAAGGAGGCTGCCGCCGGAAAGGTGGTGGTCACCGTGCCGCCCAGCGCCATTCCCGAACAACTCCGCATTCTGCGCCATATTGCCTACGATGATTTTGATACGGGCATGACCCGGGAACATATTTGTTATTACTTTGGCATCGGGTCGGTGGAACTTGATCCTAATATGTCACTTGAAGATATTTCGCAGTAAAAAAGGAAAGAGGATGACAAAATGAATTTGAAGCTCAAAAGAAAGCTCCTGGCGGCCTCCTTGGCCGGAATTATCACTTGCGGCTCGGGTCTAGCCTCGGCGGAGGTGTCTGCGCCCCCGGCGGATCGGGAGACCATTGCCCAGATCGCCCTGTTGCAATCCTTGGCGCAAGGCTATTTCGGCGGCACCATTACCGCCGGAGAACTTCGCGCCATGGGAGATACGGGTATCGGCACTTTCGAGGGTTTGAACGGGGAAATGATCGTGCTGGATGGCACGGTTTATCAGGCCTTGGGAGATGGCCGGGTGGTGGTTACTCCCGATGAAACCATCATTCCCTATGCCACCGTGACCTTTTTTGATCAGGACATTCCTGTACAGTTGCTAACCATCAAAGATAAGGCTGCCTTGGAAGCGGAACTGAACTACGCTGTCCAAAAATACGGCGCCAACAGTTTTTACATGGTGAAACTTCACACGGAATTTGATTCCATTCTGTTTCGCAGCGAGTACGGCAGCGAGAAGCCCTATCCCACCTTGGTGGAGGCTTTGAAGGGCAAGCAGACGGAGTTCACCGAGAAAAACATAAAAGGTACTTTGGTGGGACTCTATTGCCCCAACTACATGGGAGAACTTAACTCCGTGGGTTGGCACTTCCACTTCATTTCCGACGACAAAAAGAAGGGCGGCCATATTTTGGAGCTTTCTTTAAAGGATGCCACGGCTTATCTTGACCAGACGAACAAATTCACCATGGTTTTGCACGAGGACAAAAATTTCCATGACATCAACTTGGCCAAGGATATGAAGGAAGATATCAGAAGCGCGGAGCAGGATACCAAGTCTTCCCTGAACGACGGCAAGTAAAAAGGAGGGAGGGAAATCCATGAAAAAAACGATAGTATGGCTCATGGCGGTGCTGATGGTATGCCTGACGACGAGTGTCGCTTGGGCGGCCTCGGATGCCGACGTCGATGCCAAGGAACAGGCCAAAATAGCGAAAGCGCAGGCCAAATGGGAGAAGGAGAAGGCCAAAATCATCAAGGAGCGGGCGAAGATTGGCGAACTCCACGACAAGGCGCTGGAGAATCTGTACGCGAAAATTCCCTCCTCCCAGCAGGTTATTAAAGATGCTTACGCCTACGCCACCTTGAGCAATACGGGCACAAAGTTGGGAATCATCGGCGATGCTCACGGCCGAGGCTTGGCGGTAAACAAAACTACGGGCGAAAAGGTTTATATGCGCATGAGTGAAATGGGCATTGGTTTGGGACTGGGGGTAAAGGAGTACGACCTGATTTTCGTCATTGAGACGGAGGAGGCGTGGAAATCCTTTACTGCCGGCAATACCAACTTTGGCGCAGCGGCGGAAGCAGCGGTGGGCGACGGCAAAACCAGCGCTGCCATTGAAGGAGCTACCATGGCCGCCAAGGGCGTTTGGGTCTATCAGATAACGAAAAAAGGCTTGACGGTGGATGCCTCCATTAAGGGGACGAGGATTGCCCCTTATAAGAAACTGAACAAAGATCTTGGTGAGAGCAAGGAAGTCAAATTTTAATTTTGCCTTTTAAGAACGCCTTTGTCCCCAAGGCATCTTGAAGGAACTGTGGGACATATGAAGGTTTAGCGATCCACGGTGTTTACTATGTTGACACATTGGTGATTCACGTTAATAGATCGTGGCGCTGACGGCGAAACCATTCCACTGCGGTATCCAATCCGCGTATAACAGAGTGGCACTGCCGGAAACCGGACTATGGTTCTTTCAATATGCCTTCGGGCAAGGGCGACAGACTGTTAAAAATTTTTTTAAAATTTGGGCTTGACAAAGGTCACTACATAACAGTAAACGAAATTAAATTTAGTGATTTGAATTATATCCCAATAACAGCAAATTCAAGATGTTGTCTCTTATATGAAACCACCAATATTTATTGCGTTTACTATAGCTGTTGGGCGTGCCATCGCCAAGCAAGGTGGAAATGATGCAAAGTTTCAACGCCGCGTGGAAACGATCAATCTTGTTTTGTCCGCTCATTCTGCTACGGAACTGAGCAGGAACATGGGATGCCATGCCAACACGATCATTCGTTGGGTGAAGACAGCAGATGAACGTGGATTTGAAGCTCTGCATGACCGAAAGAAACCAGGACGACTATCACGGCTCTCCACAGAACAACATAAGGAGATAGACTGCGCCTTGCAGGAAGACCCAGCGAAATATCACTACAATGGAGGAAGGGAAGACCAACGCTTCGTGGCACAAGAAGGCAAAGCGTTTGATTTGGGAAGACCAGTTGCCGGAGTACGCCAACATCCGAGAAAAAGTCAAATTCTTGGATATTCCACCCTACTCTCCAGATCTGAATCCGATAGAGCAAGTGTGGCGAATAACACGTCGCGAAAAGACACATAACCATTTTTTCGCTACCATTAGCGACGAAACTACAGTTCTCGACGAATGGTTTCGCGGTTTTTCGACTCCCAACGAAAGGCTGGCCTCTTTATGCACGTTCCATTTTGCTCTCGATACGAGTGTGGTAGTTTGAATGTATTATGTCACTATTATTTTTTTCGTTTACTGTTATGTAGTGACCTTTGTCAAGCCCCAATTTAAAAAATTTTTAACAGTCTGTCGCCCTTGCCCGAAGGCATATTGAAAGAACCATAGTCCGGTTTCCGGCAGTGCCACTCTGTTATACGCGGATTGGATACC
>JAFVEM010000010.1 GCA_017476005.1 Selenomonadaceae bacterium
CGTGACCGATGGTGCCGATGTTTACGTGGGGCTTATTACGCTCAAACTTTTCTTTTGCCATTAAAAATTCCTCCCTTATTCGCCTTTGTTCTTGGCAACAATTTGATCGGCTATATTTTTGGGAACCTCATCGTAATGGGAAACCTCCATGGAGTAATTCCCACGACCCTGAGTCTTGGAACGCAAATCCGTGGAGTAACCGAACATCTCGGAAAGCGGTACAAAACCGTTGATGACCTGGGCGCCGTTGCGCGCTTCCATGCCGTCGATGCGTCCCCGCCGTGAGTTCAGGTCGCCGATAACGTCGCCCATGTACTCCTCGGGGACAATGACCTCTACTTTCACATACGGCTCTAAGAGAACCGGTCTTGCCTTTTCGGCTGCGGCCTTAAAGGCCATGGAACCGGCAATCTTGAAGGCCGCCTCGGAGGAGTCAACCTCGTGGAAAGAACCGTCATAGACGGTGGCCTTGATGTCAACCATGGGATAACCGGCGAGAACGCCGCCCTCCATGGCTTGCTTGACACCTTCCTCGATGGGCTTGATATATTCTTTGGGAATAACGCCGCCCACGATTTTGTTCTCGAAAGCGAACCCGGCGCCCGGTTCCTGCGGCTCGATTTTGAGCCAGCAGTGACCGTATTGGCCGTGACCGCCGGACTGGCGAACGAATTTGCCCTCGGCCTCCATCGGCTTCCTGATGGTCTCCCGGTAAGCCACCTGCGGCTCGCCCACCTTGCAATCTACCTTAAATTCCCGAAGCATACGATCAACGATAATCTGCAAGTGCAACTCGCCCATGCCGGAAATAATGGTTTGTCCGGTTTCCGGGTCGGTGTGTACCTTGAAGGTGGGGTCTTCCTCGGCCAGTTTCTGCAATGCGATGCCCATCTTCTCTTGGTCGTTCTTGGTGGAAGGTTCCACCGCTACGGAAATAACCGGATCGGGGAACTCCATAGACTCAAGGATAATAGGTTTATTTTCGTCGCAAAGGGTGTCGCCGGTGGTGGTGTCCTTCAAGCCCACCGCCGCCGCAATATCGCCGCTATATACCGTGTCGATTTCCTTGCGGTTGTTGGCGTGCATTTGCAGGATACGTCCGATACGTTCTTTCTTGCCCTTGGTGGAGTTATAAACGTAAGAGCCGGATTTCAAAACCCCGGAATACACCCTGAAAAAGGCCAACTTACCCACAAAGGGGTCAGTCATAATCTTGAACGCCAGCGCGGAGAAAGGCTCCGTATCGCTGGAAGGACGATGATCTTCCTCGCCGGAATCGGGATTTATACCCTGAATGGGAGGAATGTCCGTCGGCGCCGGCATGTAGTCAACCACTGCGTCCAGCATGGGCTGTACGCCGCGATTGCGGTAAGACGTGCCGCAGGTCACGGGGCAGAGCTTGCAAGTAACGGTAGCCCGACGGATAGCCGCCTTCAGCTCCTCCTCGCTAATCTCTTCGCCGCCCAAGTACTTCTCCATGAGGTCATCATCCTGCTCGGCGACAGCCTCCAAGAGTTTTTCCCGATATTCCTCGGCCATGTCTTGCATATCGGCCGGTATTTCCACTTCGTCGGCCACTTTCCCCAAATCATCCTCGTAAATGATGGCTTCCATCTTTACGAGGTCAACGATGCCTTGGAAGTTATCCTCGGCGCCAATGGGAAGTTGAATAGCCACTGGGTTGGCGTTAAGGCGTTCTTTCATCATCTTAATGACGTTGAAGAAGTCTGCGCCGGTGATGTCCATTTTGTTGACGTAGGCCATACGAGGGACGTTGTACTTTTCGGCTTGCCGCCACACCGTTTCGGTCTGCGGCTCCACGCCGCCGCGAGCGGTAAGCACCGCCACTGCGCCGTCAAGCACACGGAGCGACCGCTCCACTTCCACGGTGAAGTCAACGTGACCGGGAGTGTCTATTATATTGATGCGATGACCTTTCCAGTGACAGGTGGTAGCCGCCGAAGTGATGGTGATGCCTCGCTCCTGTTCCTGAACCATCCAGTCCATGGTGGCCGCGCCGTCATGAACCTCGCCTATTTTATGATTTATTCCCGTGTAAAAGAGAATGCGCTCGGTGGTAGTGGTTTTACCGGCATCGATGTGCGCCATGATACCGATATTGCGCGTCTTTTCCAGGGAAAATTCTCTTGCCACTGTGATTCTTCTCTCCTTACCTGTTTATGACGGAGCTTACCAGCGATAATGGGCGAAGGCTTTGTTGGCCTCGGCCATTTTATGGGTGTCCTCCTTCTTTTTGAAGGCCGCCCCGGTGCTGTTGGCTGCGTCCATTAGCTCGCCGGAGAGTCGCTGATCCATGGTTTTTTCGCCCCGAAGTCTGGCATAAGTCACCAGCCAACGGATTCCCAAAGTCATGCGACGATCGGGGCGAACCTCCACCGGAACCTGATAGTTCGCGCCGCCCACGCGACGAGCGCGCACCTCCAGCACAGGCATGACGTTTTTCAAAGCCGTATCGAAGACCTCCAGAGGGTCTTTGCCGGTTTTTTCCCGAATGGTATCGAAGGCGTCATAGACAACGCGCTGCGCCACGCTCTTTTTGCCGGAGAGCATTACTTTATTGATGAATTTTGTTACCGTCTTGGAATGATATACCGGATCCGGCAGAACATCCCGTTTGGGTACGGCACCTTTTCTCGGCATCCTGTTACCTCCTCACCTTATTTTTTCTTGGCCTTGGCCTTCTTGGCTCCGTATTTGGAACGCGCCTGACCCCTATCCTGGACACCGGCGGTATCCAAAGAACCGCGAATGATATGGTAACGAACGCCCGGCAGATCCTTCACACGTCCGCCGCGAATAAGCACGACGCTGTGTTCCTGAAGATTATGCCCGATACCGGGAATGTAGGCGGTCACTTCGATGCTGTTGGTGAGGCGCACACGGGCAACCTTACGCAACGCAGAGTTCGGCTTCTTAGGCGTAGTGGTGTAAACCCTCGTGCAAACCCCTCTTTTCTGAGGGCAATTTTTAAGTGCCGGTGCCGTGGACTTATCCTCCATGCTTTTTCTGCTCTTGCGAACCAACTGATTTATCGTCGGCATACCTGCACCTCCTTCCTTCATAATCAACCATGTTTAGCCGTCATGTATTTTATTTTCATGAAATACCAACCACGGCGCGAAACGCTCGTTCATACTAACACCCTTCAAAAAACCTGTCAACCCCCAGTTTTATCAATAATCTCATGTACACGCCGTCTGGCGTGTCTTTTTTAGTGTAAAACCCAAAAGCCCCTCGCCCAGATGACGAGGAGCTTTCAGCGGCAGGGGGAGTAAGACTCGCCCCTGCTCACCTTCGCTGCTTTCATTTGTCGGGATGTTTCTCTGTGTCGTCCCGTATCAGCATTTCCAAGGTTTCGTACAGGCGATCCGGTTCCACCGGTTTGGAGAGATGGGCGTTCATGCCGGCCTGCAACGAATGTTGCACATCTTCGTCAAAGGCGTTGGCCGTCATGGCGATGATGGGAACGGTTTTGGCGTCCGGCCTTGTTAGGGCGCGAATGGCTCGCGTTGCCGCCAAGCCGTCCATAACCGGCATCCGCACGTCCATCAGAATAGCGTCGTAATGATTTTCCTCGCTGGCGGCAAACATATCCACGACCAGTTGCCCGTTTTCGGCGTGATCCACTTCCATCTCGCGCATATTGAGTATCTGCTTCATAATCTCGGCGTTAATCAACATATCTTCGGCCAGCAAAATATGCTTGCCGGTCAGGTCGGCGCGATGTACTTCCTGCGGCCGCTCGATATTTTTCTTTTGCATGGCGGTCTTAAATTCCGTCAACACGCCGGTGGCAAACAAAGGTTTCGCCATGAAGCTATCGACTCCGGCCGCCAAGGCTTCATCTATTACCTCGTCCCAACTGTAGGCCGTGAGAATGATAATCGCCGAATCGTTCCCCACGATTTCTCGTATCTTCCGCGTGACTTCAATCCCATCCTGCTCCGGCATTTTCCAATCCACGATGATGAGATTGTAGGCTTGTTGTCTGGCTTGGCTGAGTTTGACCATCTTGAGGGCTTCTTCGCCGCCTAAACCGGTATCGGCGGCAATACCCATCTCCGCCAACACCAATTTAGCGTGTTCGCAAGCCACCGGGTCGTCGTCAATCACCAGCACGCGCATATCCTGCAGCCTCACCTCGACGCTGTCTTTGGCCTTGCGCGCGGTTTTCTTTAGGGTGACGGTTACGATGAAGGTGGAGCCTACGCCCTTTTCGCTTTCGACGGCAATATCGCCGTGCATCATCTTCACGATGTTTTTGGTAATGGCCATGCCCAGTCCCGTACTGCCGTACTTGTTCGCTTGGCCGGAATCCTCCTGCGAGAACGCGTCAAATATCTTCGGCAGGAAGGCTTTGTCCATGCCCACCCCGGTATCTTTCATGCTGAAGCGGAGGGTCGCCTTGTCCTCAAACTCGGACAGTTTCTCCACCAAGAAGGAAACCGTGCCGCCTTTCGGCGTGAATTTCACGGAATTGCCCAAGATATTGATGATGACCTGCTTGAGCTTCATGGCATCGCCGATGTAATAATCATCCACCAAGCCCGTAATGCGGCAATCGTAGGTCAGCCCCTTGTCTTGACACTGGCCGTTAATCATGGTGTTGATTTGCTCCAGCATCTCCCGGAAAGAAAATTCCTCTTGGCGAATGTTCAGCCGTCCACTCTCAATGCGGCTCATATCCAAAATGTCATTGATGAGGTTCAGCAAATGTTGGGCGCTACCGCTTATCTTGGTCAGGTATTCTCGCGTTTTCTCCGAAATATCCGGGTCTTTCAAGGCGATACTGTCCAGTCCGATAATGGCGTTCATGGGGGTGCGTATCTCGTGGCTCATGGTACTCAAGAAAGCGGTCTTGGCCACGCTGGCCTGTTCCGCTTCTTTCAGGGCGCTCGCCAAAAGTTCGTTTCTTTCCCGTTGCTCGCGCAATACGTCGGTCATGTCGGATTTTAACAGCAGATAAAAATGCTTTTCCCGGTCAACGGTGTAGAACATAAACCGCTTGTTAAAAATCTCCCCGTCGATTTTACAGGCCACATCTACCGTGTATGGCTCGCTAACCAGCAATTTGGCCTCGACGGTTTCCAAGGAAAGCGCCTTGAGGGTTTCGTCCTTGTCGGCTTCTTCGCCGGTCACCACCGGCATCACCTGCCGACGGACATAATCCATGTAAAGCCCGTTGCGCTCTTGGGGGAAAATGCTGCCCTTGGTGATGTTGGCCGCATCGCCGATGGTCACTGCATAATACCCACTCACCAGATAGGTAATCATGTCATACTGCTCGGCCAAAACCTTGCTGTTCATCACCTCGTTGATTAGCTCCGAGTCGTATTCGGTTTCCATGCCGAAAGCGTCAATATTGCCGGTCAGGGGATTGCGACTGGCGGAGCCGGAGTATTTTACAAAACACTGCCGACCGGAGGCGCGTCTGGTATAGCAGACGACGGAGGAAGGCCCCAGTCCGCGCTCGGTGCGCTCCACCAGTTTTTCCATCTCGAAGGCGGCCAAGTAGCGTTGCCTATCTTCCGCGATTAGCAAATTGTCCAAGCGACTTTGGGCATAGGCTTCGACAGTGTTGCCGGCGTAATCCGAAGGATAAAGGTCATTGCCGCGCACGTCCTCGATAAGCCCCGTGACCATGTTGGAGCGTACCACCGTCAGGCTTTCGTCAGCGATGGCGTTGAACTGATTCACCATGCTGTTGTGAATGGTTTGGGAGCGCTCCCTTTCCCGTTGCTCCTCAATTACCGCCGTCATATCGGATTTTAACAAGATATAGAAATGCTTCTCCCGATCCACGGAGTAAAACATGAAGCGCTTGTGATAAATGCCGTCGTCAATATGGCAAGCCACATCCACCACATAAGGCTCTTCTGTGGCCAGTTTTGCCTCTATCGTGTCGAGGGACAGCTTGACGCGCATATTTTCCCGTTCCTCGTCGTTGCCGGCAATAAAGGGCAAGACCTGACTTTGAATATAGTCCATGTAGCGGCCGTTTTTTTCCTTGGGGAAAATGCTGCCCTTGGCAATGTTGGCGGCGTCACCGATGGCTACGCCGTAATAACCGCTGACGATATAGGTAATCATATCGTACTGCTCGGCCAAAACCTTTTCGTCCAGCACCTGATTGACCATTTCCGTGTTGTACTCGGTTTCCACGCCGACGGCGATAACATCGCCGGTGATAGGGTTCCGACTGGCGGAGCCGGAGAATTTCACGAAACACTGGTGGCCGGACTGCCGACGGCAATAGCCCACAAAGGTGGCCGGGCCTCTCCCGGAGGAAGTGTTTTCCAAAAGTTTATCCAGTGCAAAGGTGGCTTCATATTTTTCCCGGTCGCCCTCCACCAAGAAACTTTCCGACCGCACGCGCGCGCTTTCGACAATGGAGCCGCCGGCGTAGTCCGTGTCGTACAGATCCCGACCGCGAGATTCTTCGATCAAGCCGGTGGTGAGATTGGTTCTTTGGACAGCCAAACTCTCATCGGCCATCACATTGAACTGATCCAGCATACTGTCGTAAGCGGCCTGCGTTTGCGCCCGTTCGCCCTGCTCTTTGATAACGTCGGTAATATCCGATTGGAACAGGATATAGAATTTGGCGGTTTTGTCCACGGCGTAATAGGTAAACAGCTTGTGAAAACACTCGCCCTCTATCAGGCAATCCACCTCGACGCTGTAGGTTTCCGCGTCGCCCAATTTCTCAACCACGGTGGTCAGGGACAGCGCTTGCAGGATGTTCTCTCTTTCTTCCGCCGCGACGCGAGGAAGAAGCTGCTCCCGAATATAATCCATATAAATGCCGTCCCGTTCCTTAGGCAGAATACTGCCCTTTTGGCCGCCGGCGGCTTCACCGATGGAAACGCCGTAAGTTTCATCTATTAGGTAGCACACCATGTCGTACTGCTTGGCCAGTACCTTGTCGTTCAGCACCTCCATGACCTTTTGGGAATTGTATTCGCTCTCTACGCCCAGCACAATCACGTCGCCGGTGAGGGGGTCTTTGCGCATGGAAGCGGAGTATTTGATGAAACACTGCCGCCCGGATTGCCTACGCGAGAGTATGACGAGGGAAGTCGGCCCTTCGCCCAAATAATATTTTTCCTGTAGCTTTTGCAAATCGAAGGTTTTCAGGTAAGTCTCTCGGTCGGCGGCAATGGGCATATTGTCGATGCGCACCTTCAGCAAATCCTCGATGGGCGCGCCGACCTTATCCACCTCGTAGAGATCCGTCCCCTGCACCTTCTCGACCACGCCCTTGGTGAGATTGGAGCGCAGCGCCGCCAAACTTTGGCGAGACAACGCCTCCAGTTCCTTGTTAAGTTCACGGTACATGGCCATGGTCTGCTCTTCGCTTTGCTTGAGTTCGGTCACGTCGGTGTAGTTGCAGTAGGCGTACCGCACGCCGCCCTCCTTCACGAAAGCATAATGGACATTGACCCATATCTCATGGCCTTTAAGGGTAAATTTGCGGATGGTCAAAGAATTTTTCCCGTCTTTGGTCTTTTGATTATGGAACAGGAAGGCGACCTCCTCCCTGTCGTCGGGGTGAACGGTATCGTTGCCCTCCGCGCTTTCGTAGCGAAGGCACTCCTCGCGCTCCCCCTCCATCATCTCAGCGTATTCTCTGGAACACCAAATCGGCCGGTATGCTCCGCTTTCGTCAACCGCCATGAGCGTTGAATTGTTGTCCAGAGCCTTAAAAAGCTGAGTAAAAAAGGTGTCTCCGAAGTTCAGCATAGGCCAATTCTCCTTATGTTTGCTTACAGTAGCTCTCGCGCTTGCATCAACGCCCAATTTGAGCAATAATCTCCTGTACACCACGTCGGACGTGTCTTTTTGGCGTTATCGTGAAAAAAGAAAAGTCGCACACAGGCGACATAAAATCCATATCTAGGCCGACTATCCATAAATCCATAAACACATATCGAGTATATCCATTCGCCCTCTATACCAAATTTCCTGCCAAACATGAAAAAATTTTGTGTATCCGTACCGTAACGAGCCTAAGACTTCTTAGGCTCGCCGTCGTAGCTACAAAAGCTCCTGCACCAACCCCAGCACTTTGTCCTCGTGGAAAACAGCCTCGTGGATAAAATCGCGCAGGTAGTCGGGGAAAATCATCTCGCGGCGGCACAGCTCTTGCAGGGCGGCCAGTTGGTTATCCGTGTCAATATCGTATTCCAGCCGATGCAGGATCCTCGCTAAATTTTTTCGCGTTTCCTTGTCGTAGAGGCTTTTCAGCGCCGCCACCGCCGCCGTGGAGCGGTCGGCGCGCAGCATCCACACCTCGGTCAAAAGATCCTCGCTGTCGTTGACAAAGCCAAATTCTTCCCAAGGCGCAACACTCACCTGCTCGTCACGCGCCAAGGGGGCAAAGGAAATTTCTTGGTACATGGCGTCGCTGAGCAAATGCACTACCTCGGTCTTGGCAAAAAAATGTCGCTCCTGCACCGGGAACTCGCCTCGCCGCAAATTTTCCAAAACCTCGTGGTAACGGATATTGGGAAACTGGCTCACCACATAGCCCGTCATTTTCAGCAGTCGGTTGAGGGACAGGAAAGTATCGTAAGGCTCGTAGGCAAATTCCAAACAAGGGTCGGCGATAATAATATCAAAAAATTCTTGCTGGTAGTATTCTGTAGGAGCATGAAGCCGAAAATCCGCCACCTGCCACCGAATGTCCAGCCCCTCCACGGAAGGAAGCTCCACAGCGTCCGCAAAAGAAGTCAGGGCATAAATTTCGGCCTTGGGCATAGACTCGCGCAATCGTCTAAGATACCGAGTGCTGTCCACGGTGAGGACGCGCACGGCATTGGGGAGCGGCGGCACCAAAGCGAGCAGCCCCTCCTCGCGCGCATTTTTTAACTCGCCCCAGATTTCACGCATTGTTTCAAGTCTCCCATTCCATGATAGCCGCCACCTTGTCTTTGAGATAGGCGGCCATTTTGGCATCCCCTTTAACGCTGGGGTGAGTATCGCCTTCTATGTAGTCACCCGGTTCAAGCAGCGGCGTTGGTTCGTTTAGAGGAATAAAATAAACTTCGCCCTCCCCATTAGCTTTAGCCGCTTCCACGGTTTCCCTTATCCAGCCGCGTACCTCTGAGGGTAGCCAAACAGGGAGAGGCTCCGTGCAAATGATTTTGGCCGTAGGATTCATTTGTCGCACCCTTTTGATGAGTTCGGCATAGCCGCGCTGAAATTCCTCTTGGGTGGGCTGGCGGTTCGGGTCGGTGAAATCGTTGGTGCCAATGGCGATGATGACCCCATCTACCGGAAATTTTTTGGCGTCCCATACCAAATTGTCAGGCCGAAAATCCTCATAGTAAAAAGTCCAGCCGTATAAATCCACGGCGTGAGTTCCCGTGGGCGGCCAGCTTTCGGCGTAATTATGCACAAGGCCGCCGCCGGATTTGGCCACCACGCTGAAATCCGCATCCAAGAGTCGCGCCAATTGTGGGCCGTAAGCCATGTTGCCGTCCTCGGTGGCGTGATAGTTCTTGCCGTTATAGGGAGCTAAATTTATGGCGCCGGCGGTAATAGAATCACCCACAAATTCCAGCCGCCTCTTTTTCACCGGCTCCGGCTCCTGCAATCTCGCCCCCTTATCCAAGATAAAGCCTCTAAACTCGGCTACCCCGGCTTGTCCTTCGGTGGAACGCACCAAGGTTAGGCGATGAAGGCCGGGGGATAATTTACTCGCTAGGACGAGGGGCTTGGCGTTTTTCTTGACGGGGCCAAGCCGGCGAAACTCCTCCCCATCCACGCTCACCGCCCACCAAATATCGGCTCCCGTTATGTCGGCCTTAATTTCCGTACCCTCAAACACCACCTTGATGTAAGTAGCTCCCTGTCCCGAGCGATAGACGTCGCCCCTCACGTCCCAGCGGCCAAAGTATTGTATATAAGGGAAGCTCGCCGGTACTTTATTTACGGCGGCCTCTCCGGCGCAACCTAAAGTAGAAAAGATTAACATCATGGCGGCACCTACCCGACCAAAAAATTTAAGACACGACACTGTTCTGCCTCTTCTCATATAATCCGCTCGCCGTGATAGACTTCGCCGCCGATGTCCGGTTTCACGCCGTAGCCGATGGCCCACTCGCATTTGTATTTAATGGCTTGGGCGTGAATGCTGTCGATTCTGTCCTCGGTGCGAACCACTTTTCCCGGCACTCCCACCACCAGCGAGTTTTCCGGCACCACCATGTTTTCTCTGACCAAGGCTCCGGCGGCAATGATGGAGCCGCGACCGATTTTCGCCCCTGTCAGTACCGTAGCGTTCATGCCCACCAAAACATGATCGGCAATTTCGCAACCGTGAATCACCGCTCCGTGACCGATGGTGACGTAATCCCCGATAATGCAAGGAAAATCGTCGGCCACATGGAGGCAGGTAAGGTCTTGCACGTTAGAACATTCCCCCACGGAAATGTAGTTCACATCGCCTCTGGCCACCACTCCCGGCCACAAGCTGGAGTACCGTCCCACCCGGACATCTCCTGAGAGAAAAACTTGGGGCGCGATAAAGGCCTCCTCGTGAATTTGGGGCTTTATCCCCTGAAAATCCTGCATAAGGGTGTACATGAAAACTCGTCCTCCTTAAAAATATAAGAAAGGGTGCCGCTGGGGATTCAGCGACACCCTTTGCCTTATTTTCATCAAGCCACTTTTTCGGCCAGTACCTCAGTCCCCCGGCTATCCAGCCACTCGACAATAGCCTCGCGCTCGGTAGCCTTGGAAACGGTCAAAGCCAGTCCCACCGCATCGCGCTCGGCGGCGTACTCCACGAAGCTGTTGTGACCAACCAGCCGCGCAGCCTTCGTGAACTGCTTCACCCGCACGGGAATGTACACATCTTCCATCCACTGGGAGTAAACTTGAACTTTCATGACAATCGCTCCTTCAAACTACTCTCGCAAAGTTACAACATCGATGGCATGGCCATCCCCAGCGCATACCCGAACTTCACGATACCTCGAAACTAATATCCCTGTTTCTCAGCTCTCAGTAGTATTATCGGCGAATATCATAAAAATCTTAAGTCAACCGATGAAAATAACGCTATGACTGCATATACTGCTATAACTTTAAGCCTTGATTCCTATCTCGTTACCGTGGCACATTCTAATATAACGCCGCCGGAGTTGTCAAGACCCCGACGGCCAGATTTTAGAAAAAAATTTTTTTCGCCCTTACCCTTCGTTATTTTCCAAGGCTGTGCGTCGCGGCACCCAAATCTTTTCTTCGTAGCAAGAGAAGGCCGATTCGACCAAATCTTTGGCCGGTTTAGTCGTTAAGGCGCTTACCACGGGGACGATGACCAGTCCGGCCAGCATGGCCACTACGCCGCTGTTAATGGGAGATTGGAGAAGCGAGGGAAACTCCGGCCGAAAAAATATATTGGCCGTCATCAGGGACACGCCAAAAACGAAACAACTCCAGCAGGCGGCGGTGGTGACGTTTTTAAAGTACAGGGAATACAGGAAGGGAGCGAGGAATGCTCCGGCCATGGCGCCCCATGATACCCCCATGAGTTGCGCGATGAAGTTTACCGAGCTTTTATACTGCACCATGGCCAAAATGGCGGAAATGGCTACGAACACCACAATGAGGAGGCGCATGAGAAAGATTTGCCGCCTTTCGCTCATGCCCTTGGCGAAATTGTCCCGGATAAGATCCAGTGTCAAAGTGGAAGAAGACACAATGACGAGGGAAGACAGGGTGGACATGGAGGCGGACAACACCAAAATGACAATGAGAGCAATCATACCGGCAGAAAGTCCCGAGAGCATGGTGGGAATGATGGAATCAAACCCTTCGGCGGCCACATTCACTTGGTCGGAAAAGAGTCGCCCAAAACCGCCCAAGAAATAACAGCCCCCCGCCACCACGATGGCAAACAGGGTGGAAATAACTGTACCTTTCTGAATAGCCTGTTCGTCCTTGATAGCGTAAAATTTTTGCACCATCTGGGGAAGTCCCCAAGTGCCCAGCGAAGTCAATATCACCACGAACAACAAATTCACGGGATCCGGCCCGAAGAAGGATGCAAATATACCGGGAGTGGCGGCCACGCTTTCATCGGTCACGCGAGCCAGGCCGTCCAGCGCCGCCATGAAGCCGCCCTTGGAGGCGAGGACAGCGGCGATAACCGCTACGATACCGATAAGCATGATTATCCCCTGCAAAAAATCGTTAATGGCGGTGGCCATGTAGCCCCCGGCAATAACATATACCGCCGTTAAAGCCGCCATCAGGAGAATACAGGCCGAATAATCAATGCTGAAAGCCATGCCGAAAAGCCGCGACAGGCCGTTGTACAGGGAAGCGGTGTAAGGAATCATAAAGATAAAAATAATGACGGAGGCGCCGATTTTCAGCGAGGGGGCGCCGAAGCGTTTCTCAAAAAATTGGGGCATGGTAGCCGAATCCAGATGACGGCTCATAATGCGCGTGCGTCGCCCCAACATAAACCAAGCCAAGAGGGAACCGATAAGGGCGTTACCGATACCCGCCCAAGTGGCGGCGATACCGTATTTCCAGCCGAATTGCCCGGCGTAACCGATGAACACCACCGCCGAAAAATAAGAGGTGCCGTAGGCAAAAGCCGTGAGCCAAGGCCCTACGGCTCTCCCACCCAACACAAAACCGTCCACGTCCTTAACGTGCTTGCGGCAATACAAGCCAATGCCTATCAGCACCGCAAAATAAAGACAAAGCAAAACCAGTTTCATCAAAAGCCTCCTTTTTTTAATCTTGGGGCTTTGCCCATTAAAATTCCACCAACGCCTGCGCCGCCCCCATGATGCCCAAAACTGCGTGTTCGAAGGTAAGCCCTCCCTGTAGATAAACCCGGTAAGGCGGCCTCATGGGGCCGTCGGCGCTAAGTTCCAAACTGGAACCTTGCACGAAAGTACCGGCGGCCATGATAACCTCATCGGCGTATCCGGGCATATCCCAAGGCTCCGGGGTAGCGAAGGAATCCACCGGGGAAAATTGTTGAATGCCCCGGCAAAAAGCCTTGAGTTTTTCCGGCGACCCAAGTTCCACGGCTTGAATTATATCACCACGCGCATCGGCGGCCAACGGAAATGTTTTGTAGCCCAAAGCGGAAAAGATTTCGGCGGCAAAAATTGCTCCCTTAATGGCTTGCGCCACCACATGAGGCGCGAGGAAGAGACCTTGAAAGAACAGCCGGTTGCTGATAAGGCTCGCTCCCAGCTCGTCTCCCATGCCCGGCGCCGTAAGCCTCGTTGCCGCCAGCTCCACGAGCTCCCCTCGTCCCACGATATAACCGCCGGTGGGCGCGAGGCCGCCTCCGGGATTTTTTATGAGGGAACCGGCCATAATATCGGCTCCGGCCTCTATAGGTTCCTCGGTGGCCGTGAACTCGCCGTAACAGTTATCGACAAAACAAATACAATCCGCTTTTATTTGCTTTACCGCCGCCGTTATTTGGCGAATGTCCTCAATGGTCAAAGAGGGACGCATACTGTAGCCGCGAGAGCGTTGGATTAAGACCATTTTGGTGCGCGCAGTGATAGCCTCGGCCAGCCCCTCCATATCCACTCGCCCCTCACGCAAGGGAAGCTCTAGGTAGCCTACGCCAAATTCTTTCAAGGAGCCGGGACTGGGATTATCGTAGCCAATCACCGTTTGCATGGTATCGTAGGGCTTGCCCGTCAAAGAAAGAAGCTCGTCCCCCGGCCTTAAGATGCCAAAAAGCACCGTGGCCAGCGCGTGAGTGCCGGAGACAAATTGATTTCGCACCAAAGCCCGTTCGGCTCGGAAAACTTTGGCATAAACCTCGTCCAGTTTCATCCGGCCTATATCGTCATACGCATAGCCGGAAGTCACGTTAAAATGAGCGGCCGCGACTTTACATTCTCCCATGACGTTGAGAATTTTTAGGGTGTTGCATTCGGCAACATCCTCCACGCGTCGAAAATAAGGCGCGCAAGCCGCGAGCGCCTTTTCTTTTAGCTCTTTCAGTTTAACTTCAAAACCTAGCATTAGTTCTTATCACCTCCTACTTAATCACTCTTGCCGTCAAAAAAATCATAACCTCCGAATCCGTTTTGCTGTTCCTCACACTCTTAAAGAATGCGCCCAGTATGGGAATATCACCTAAAAAGGGAACCTTGCTGACACTGCGGTATTCTTCGCTGCCAATGAGGCCGCCAATCACCATAGTCTCACCGTCCCGGAGGCGCACGGTGGTATCGGCGGCGCGCTTTTGCAACCGGTAAGCCTTCAGCTCCTCCACATATACGGGGGAACTGACCTCCGTGTGAATGAGGGAGGTAATCTGCCCCTCGTCGTTTACTCTGGGGGTACAACGGAGAATAATACCGGCTTCTTTGTAATCAATGGCAGTGGTGGTGGCAGAATTGGTGGTGGAGACTTTCGGCACGGGAATCTCGCCGCCGATGTTAATCACCGCTTCCTGTCCCTGAATGGTGGTGATATTGGGACGCGCCAATATTTTAGCCTCCCCTTTGGTGACCATGGCGCTGATGGTGGCTTCATAATAAAATTCAAAAGGCTGTCCCTCGGGGCCGTGACCGAATTGAATGATGCCGGGGATATTGCCGTTATTATAACTGCGCCGCACCTCTCGCTTGGGTACGTCCTCGGTGACTATAGAGGTAGTGCCGTCGCTGTTCGTGATGGCGCGACGACGGCTTTCGTAAGTGGTATCCACCTCCGGGTATTGCGGCAAACTTGACCATGACCAATCCACCCCCAATTTTTTGGAGGCATCCTTGGAAAGCGCCACTACTTTGGCCTCTAAGGCAACCTGCTTCGCCGGTACATCCAGCTTGGAGAGCATTTGTCCCAAAGTCTCCGCCTCCGCCGCCGTGCCGTAAAGCAACAGGGAGTTGGTGTTGGGATCCACAAAAATACGTTCGGCCTCTCTTTCGAGTCCGTTTCCCTCGTAAGGGGAGATGGATTTAGTGGAGGCCGTATCCGTGGAACGCGTGGTGGCGTCGGCATTTTTTTCAACGATGGTGACGGTGGTAGCGGCAGTGGAAATTTTGCGTCCCGTACCGCCAGCGTTATTGGTAGCCATGTTCCGCGACAGGGCAGGTTGCAAAGCGAGTAGCGCGGCTTCGCGTAAAACATTCGGATTGCCGTAACGCAGGGGAAAAACGTGCAAGCGATTTAAGCCGGCCGCCCTGCCGTCGGCCACCACTAAGGCGCCCTCTCGCTCGTCCAGCGCCAGATTCTTCGCCGCCGCCACCAACCGCAACGCATCTATCGGTTCCACTTCCACTAAATTGATGGTGATTGTCCCCTGCACCGAATCATCCAGCACCAAATTCAAATTCCCCAGTCGTGCCGTGGAAAGCAGTACTCCACGCACGTCTCCGTCAACCACTTTCAGGGTAACGGGACTGGCCAAGGCCGCATGGCCGGAAAAAAAAATTAGTCCCCAAAGTAGCAGACACCAGCTTCGCCAACCCACGGTTTTGCTCCTTTCTGTGTTTTTTGCAGTGATGAGTCCTACTCCTTTCCGTCTCCAATGTCCTCGTCTGAAATAACCAATGCGCTGGCCTCAATCATCTGTGTCACCACATGATTTAATTCTGAAGCCTTTTTGTTTGTAGTCGTTACCAAACGGTCTGCGATAAGCTCCGGATCAAGAGTTTCATCGATACGCTCTCGTCCCACCTGAGCCAACCACAGCTTGAAGGGTTCGGCCTTCTTGGAAGGAATGGACTGAATAAGGCGCAGAAGTTGCTCGGTATTAGCGACATCGGTAAGACGACGTTTACCGTCAGCGGCCTTCATTTTCAACTGCTTACAATTTGTAAGCAGTTGATTTGCACCTTCATCATTAAGGCGTTTCTTTAGAACCGCCCAGTAGGTGCTGGCGTGACGAGCGTCCGGCTGATCCGTGAGAACGCCCACCACATCTACGATAGAAAAGTACCACTCTTCCTTTTCCTCGTCCCAAGCAGTACGGATGGGCTGTTCCTCAAAAAGGCGTACATTCATAAGCAACACTCACTTTTCACCAAATCTCCCCGTAGAGAGAAGCCACACGAAAAACTCTCATTCCGCCAAATTTAATCGTTGATCGCCCAAAATCACATACGCCCCCCCAATCTCTCGCACCTTTTGTCCGGCGCATACATCGCCGACGGCTACAATATGAGTGGTTTGCCCGTCGGAGATAAGCGCCAGTTTATTTTCGTCATTTTCCATAATGCCAGTTAGGACGAGCGACGGCGCTACCGTTGTCGGATGCTGTGGTGGGGGAGGCGGAGCAAAGACAGGCGTAGGGATTGTGCTTGCCGGGGCTGGAATGGGTGCAGGTTCTTGCTGTCTGTTATGGGTAAAATTAAAAGGGTCGCGAGGCGGCTCTTTTTTTAGCGCACTCTCTAGCCCGACAATTTTACCGGCGGCTTGCGGCTTGTTTGCAGATGGGCGAGATTCCCTCTTCGGTATGTTGACCTCCGTCTGCGCCGCCGAAAAATGAGAGGAGGCAAACCAACAGCCAATCCCTACCGATAGCAAGCCAACCGGCAACCAATAACGCCGCGGCATCTCTTCATCAGCCTCACAATACAAAATGGCTCCGCAGGTCAAAAACCAACGGAGCCATTTTGGGGATATGCCTTTTCCCTAATTACACACTCCAAGGCTCCTGCGGCCTTGCTGTCATCACAAAATTTTACTTACCGGCTTTCAAGGCTTGAAGTTTCGGTCCCATGATGCGCTTGTAGGCTTCCACTCCCGGCTGGTTGAAGGCATCCACGTTAGAGAGTTCCCCTTCGTAGGCTACGGACATGGCCAGCATATAGAGAAGCTCTCCCAAATGATAAGCGTTCAGTTCCGGCAGAGTGAAGCAAGCGTTGAAACGATGGTTGGAAGAAAGCGCGTCGGCGTTGGACTGTCTGGCTACTTCCAGCGCGTCTCCCATGGTGACGCCGGAAATATCCGCCAGCTTCTGGGCTTCGGGGAAAACATTGGGGATAACGAGGTCATTTTGCCACTTGGCAATTTTCACGAACTGCACCACTTTATCCAAAGTCCCCTCTTGGTGTTGCTGGGTCTGCGAGTGCATATCCGTAGTTCCCACCGCCACCAAAGGCGTGCGACCGTAGCAAACTTCCTTGCCGTCCTTGTCAAACTGCTTGCCCAGCGACTCGGCCAAGAGCTGAATATACCACTCGGAGACTGATTTTAAGTAATCCCCGTAAGGCATCATGACTTCGATATGGCGACCGTGTTTTTCCGAAGCGGCAAACTTCAAGGCCGCATTAAGCATGGCGGGATTCTGCCACACGTCCTCATTCTTGCAAGCCTCGTCCATATCCTTGGCGCCGTTCAGGAAGGCTTGAATATCAAAACCCACGCAAGCCGCCAGCGTCAAGCCTACGTCGCAGAAAATGGTGAAGCGCCCCCCTACCCCGTCGGGTACGGAGAAAGTATCCCAGCCCTTGTCGGTGGCCAGCTGTTTGAGGAGGGTCTTTTTCTCCATGTTGGGGTCGGTGACGGCTACTACTTCCGTGTCGATATTCGCTTTCTTTTGCAAAGCGTCGTAGATGACCATGAAGTTGGACATGGTGTCGAGAGTGCCGCCGGATTTGGAAATTACCAAGAGTAATACCTTGAGATTCCGCTGCTTGTGGGATTTATAGAGCGCCGCCAGATTTTCAAGGTGATGAATCAAATCCCCGGTGCTGCGCGGATCAATGTTGTTGCCGCTGAAATACACCCGGGGGAAGCCGCCTCGCTCCTCGTCGGAAAGCTCATTCCAAAACGCGCCGCAATGTACGTCAAAGAGTACCTTATTGCCGAGGAAAGAGCCGCCAATCCCCAGCGACACCACCACGTCAATGTCCTTTTTGGCGTGTTCCGACAGCTGTGCCAAATGCTTCATGGAAGCAGGCGAGTTAAGATGCCCCTCTTCCACATAAGGAAGCTGGGAGAACAGCACCTTCTCCGGCGCCCCGTCTTTGGAAAGATGCGCCTTAATAAAGCCGCTCTCTCGCATGACATTCATGGCGGCGTGCGCTTTCTTCAAATCTGCGGCATAGGACTGAATGTCCTCCGCCGTTACCTTGCCCTCGCCAAACAAATTGTCATAATCGAAGGTGAAGCCGGATTTTAATTGCAAGCTCATTTACCATCGCTCCTTTTTTTGTTGGGGCTTTGCCCCAAACCCCACCAAAGGGTGCTACCCTCTGGACTCCCGGCAGGGAGCATTGCCCCCTGCACCCCTTTTTTATTTATATTTATTGCGAATCACCGCCAGCAGTTCATTGGTTTTTTCTTCCATAAGCCGGCGGTCGCCTCTGGACTCCACGTTGAGCCTTATCTCCGGTTCGGTGCCGGAGGGGCGCAGATTAAAACGCCAAGTGGGCATCTCTACCGACAGACCGTCTATATGAGAAACTTCGCCTTGCCTAGCGTAAAGTTTTTCTACCTTGGCCAAAATGGCCTGCGGATTGTCTGCCGGGCTGTTGACCTCGCCGCTGGCCGGGTATCGCTCTTGCCGTTCCTTCATCAGCTCCGACAGAGGGCGGCTTTCCGCCGACATCAGTTGCATCATGAGTAGCCACGGTATCATGCCGCTGTCACAATAAGAAAAATCTCTAAAGTAATGATGAGCGCTGAGTTCGCCGCCGTAGGCGGCATCCAGTTCGCGCATCTTGTCTTTGATGAAGGCGTGACCGCTACGGCAGACCACGGGTTTGCCCCCGTTTTTTTCCACCAACTCAATGGTATTCCAAGTGAGTCTGGGGTCGTGAATGATGGTAGCCCCCGGTTCCTTCCGCAAAAAAGCCTCCGCCAAAAAACCCACCATGTAATAACCTTCGATGAAGCCGCCCTTTTCGTCAAAGAGGAAACAGCGGTCAAAATCACCGTCCCAAGCCACGCCCACATCGGCCTTGGCCTCGCGCACCGCTTGAATGGTAGCCGCTCGATTTTCGGGACGCAAAGGATTCGGCACCCCGTTGGGAAAATGGCCGTCCGCCTCCCAATGTACTCTGACTAAATCAAAGGGCAAATGCTCCGCCAAGGAATCAACCACAAAGCCGGCGGCGCCGTTGCCCACATTTACCACGACTTTCAACGGTTTCAATTTCGTTACATCTATGTAAGAGAGTATGTGGCGCGTATAATCGGACAGCACCGCCAAGGATCGCGCCTTGCCCGGCGGCGTGGCGGCAGGTAACATTTCCGCTTGGATTGCCTGTTTTATCTCCCCCAGCCCGGTGGATTCCGACAAAGGCCGCGCTCCCCGGCGCACAATTTTGAGGCCGTTATACTCCTTGGGATTGTGGCTGGCGGTGACCATGAAGCCCCCGTCCAAATCGTAATGCACCGTGGTGAAATAAATCATCTCCGTGCCGCATTGACCGATGTCCCAAACCTCTGCGCCGCTCTCCGTCAAGCCGCGAACCAAAGCGTCGCGCAAAGAGGGGCTGGAAAGGCGAATATCGCGACCAAGAGCGACTTTTTTCATGCCGAACAGGCTCGGGCAAACGCGACCGACGCGATAAAAAAGTTCCTCATTCACCGCCGTGGGGTAAATCCCTCGTATATCGTAAGGGCCAAAGCCCGCCAAATTCAACGTGGGCATGGCTAACCTCCTTTCTCGCCTATTTTGTCTCTCTGAAGCGTGTTTATTCGGCAAAAAAAAAAAATCCCCTGCTATGCGAGGAATTTTTTTCATTTTTTTACTGCTCCTCGGGCAAAAGGGATATAATACAAGGAACAAATTCAAGGAGGTAGTCGAAGATAAAAAAATTTTTTTTAGTGTTACTGCTTATTTTATCGGCGGCAAGTCTTAACGCCTGCAAACAAGGCCCACCTACCTACGAGAAAAGCCTAGTTGTAATGGGAACGGTGGCCACTTTGTCGGCGGAAGGAGAAGAAGCCCAAGCCGCCGTCACCGAAAGCATCCATCGCCTCCAAGAGCTGGAAGCTATGGTGAGTTTCGAGGAACCGGACAGCGACTTAAATCGGTTAGTCGAGGCAGCCGGTAAAGATTTTGTCCCCTTGCACCCGGAAATTTATGCCTTGCTGGCTGTTTCCCAAGAATATTCTAGGCAAAGCGACGGAGCTTGGGACGTAACCGCCGCCCCCCTCGTGGAACTTTGGGGGATTGGCACCGCTAAGGCGCGAGTACCTGCGCCCCAAGAAATCGAACAGGCCAAAGCCTTGGTTGGCTGGCCAAAACTCCTGTTGCGTTCCGACGATAACAGCGCCATGCTTACAGAACCGGGCATGAAGTTGGATTTGGGAGGAATAATGAAAGGCCTCGCTATCGACGAGGCGCGGAAAATTTACGAACGCCATGGCATAACGCGAGGCCTAATCAATTTGGGAACCAGTTCTCTTTACGCCGTAGGAAGTCGCGCTGACGGCAGTCCGTGGCGCATTGGCCTCCGCCGCCCCGAAGGCGACGACCCCAAAGATTATTGGGGGGTGGTGAATTTACGGGAAGCGGCTCTCTCAACTTCCGGCGATTACGAACGCTTTTTTACAGCGGATGGGGAGCGGTATCATCATATAATCGACCCTCGCGCCGGCTACCCGGCCAAAACCAACCTAACGGCCGTCACGATAGTAGTCCAAAGCGGCGAGACGGCCGGGATGCGCTCCGACCTTTTATCTACCCTAGTCTTTGTCATGGGAGCAGAGGCAGGAGAAAAATTTCTGCGCCAGCTTCCTTATTCGGTGCAAGGGGTGCTTTTGCTAGAGAATGGTCGTCAGGTGGTAATTGGCGATTTGCCATTGGAGATGAAGTCTCGCCCTTAGTGATTGCGTTGCACGCAAAAAACGAGAGCCACTCGAAAGCGGCTCTCTCCCTCCGTGGTTGGTCAGACCCGAGGTACCTGATTGTGACTGTGCTGTTAGCGCAAGATATACATCAGTAGAGTGAATACGGCGTTAGCAACTACTCCGGCTACGATGGCCATGAGAAAGTCGCGAACGAAATGGTTGTTGTCGAGCACAAGGAACACCTCCCTCCAACTGAGAGGCGCACAGTCAAAAAAATTATAGCATTTTCTTAATAAATGTGCTAGAATCTAAATCGAAATGGTTTTGTTTGAGCATAGTGCTGGGAGTTGGTCGCTCGCGGCACACGGTTCAACAAACGAGGAGGCCGTCCCTGCGGAGGGGGATGGCCTTTTCGGTTCGCTTGCATTTTTGTAACTATGCAGTTAGACCCCGCCAAGCTCTACCTTATCCCCTCGACCAAAAACTAAAGCCGCTCCAATCCCTGTTCCTTCCGCGCTAAGTATTCTCGGTCAAGGATACCCAAAATCACCAAATTCTCGTAACGCCCACAGTGAAAAATGGTTTCCCGGATAAGTCCCTCTCGCTTTAGCCCCTCGGCTTCGTAAAGATGCAAGGCTCGCTCGTTGTACTCCTTGCAATCCAGCCAAGCCCGATGGGCTTTTTTTGTTTCAAAAGTCCACGCCTTAATAAGTTTCATGGCCTCGTGGCCATAGCCCCGCCCCTTTTTGGCAATTATGACGTGCGTCCATTCGATTTCCTTATGGGGATTATTCAGCCCGGCCACCCGTAGATAACCCACGGCTTCGCCAGTAGCCTTTTCCTCCACAATAACGTCCATCACTTCCTCGTCGCCGCGCAAAGCCTTCAAATGCTCCTCCCGATCAAAGGGCAACACCAACTCGCAGTTATCCGGCGCCGCCTGCAAACCCAAAATAAAATTTAAGTCTGCCTCCTCGCCGCGACGGAGTATCAAGCGCGTTCCTGTTTTTAATATTTGAGACATTGTTTTACTCACGGTTTCCGTAGCCTCCAATTCATGCATGGTTTTAAAAGTTATACTATATTGTCACATTCCATTGTAATTTTCCCATCTCCATCGCAAAAACTCTCTATTTGTAAAGGATGGAATGACTATTCGTGGTGGTATGCTCCAACCATAATCCATTCTTGCACGTGTAGATAAATCGATATCGCCATCGGGGGAAATTCTTAGATGACCAGTATCAAATAGCGTATGAATATCTACACGCATAGCAAAGCCATTAGCAATGGTATCCTCCCCATTATATTTAAACGGCTTTATGTGAGCCGCTTCTAGTATTTCTGGCATCATAACATTGGTGATAACACATCGTTCGCATGCTTTGAGAACTTCACGTCTAAACGTGGCCTGATTCGGGCGAGTAGTTTTTGTTTGTATGCGTTTTCGTTCAAATTCAGAAATAACTTCAGTTGAACGTATTTGACCTAGCGCACTTAACAAAGAATTATTTGGTGGGGTTTCCTGTATAATTTCATGGATTTCTGATAGTACCTCTAAGTTGACACAATATTTTTCAGTTCTTCTCTGGGTTGTCTCTGGTTTTACTAAGTACCCATAGTTAAATAGAAACAAGAGGTATTCCCTAGCTATACGAAAATCATTTGCGCCTTCAATACAATTAGGCCAACCAATAAGAGAGAGTTTCTTGGCACGATACCAAACGATAAAATTCACATAGTCTTGAATCTCTGCGTGGACACCAGATAAAGGAATAATTATTTTCGTCAGTTCATCTGGTGTAATGTAACCTTGTTGTTCGTCTAATGAAGACAGCTCGCAAATAATTTTCAAAACCAACTTAAGTGGATGTATAGTAAGCCCCTTTTCAAGCCAAGTTTTACATTCTTCTTTGCTCTGTATTTGAGGATTAGGTAAATGAAAAGTCTGAATGGTAATTGCTGCAAATTCTGTTTGCGAAATTTCTCTGTCGGCAACTTTTCGTCCAAAATCGGTTAAACGAATCTTTCCCGATGTATCGCCGGGTGCTATCAATCCGACTGCACGCCAATATTGACCGCTGTTTCTGATCAAATTACGTTCACCTGTTCGTCGGTCTAAATCTACGTCGATGGAATCTGAAATATCCTCCGAGAGTTCAATTAACTCCCTCGCGAATTCTTGAGAACTGTACTTGACTCCAAGCGGCTCTAGTTTTCTCATCCGAAATAAAACGCCTAGCAATACAACAGGGTCGTTTAGCCCTTCGGTACACTGCAGAGAAGCCCATTTCCATTTAAAGGAAGGAAATGGCTTTGTGGGTATATAGTTTTTGGCAAGCACAGGCTATTTCCCCCAATATCTATTAAATTCCTTTGCAACAGCATATCCCAGAAGTGGTGGAACAGCATTTCCAATCTGTCTATAAACTGAGGATCTTGTACCTTGAAAATCATAATCTAAAGGAAAGCTCTGAATGGTAGCTAGTTCGCGGCAAGACATCCTTCGTTTGCCGTTGGGATGGGGTAAAATAACGACTCCACCTTTGTTGTCTCCACGTGCTGTTACTGTTGGTGCTGGTTTTTGTGGGTCAAGCAATCGATGCCCAAGATATCCATTGATATTTAACTTGTATTTTGAATAGGTATGATTGGGTAAAGTATTTGGCTCATCAGGATTAGGAATACTTGCAAGCCCCTCAGAAACGCTCACCCACCTCCGTAATCCATTTTCTCCATCTTTATCGTGTGTTGGTTTAGGATAATTGTATTCCCAACGGACATCATTTCTTACGCCTACAATTACGACCCGTAGACGATTCTGTGGTACGCCGTAATCAGCTGCATTCATTATTTGGTATTGCACATTGTACCCCATGTCAGCAAAATCGTCTAAAATCATTTTAAATACTTCGCCTTTGGCCAAACTAGTAATTCCCTTTACGTTTTCTGCCAGAAAAAATTTAGGCAATTTGCTACCTATGACGCGAATCAATTGTTTATATAGCTCATTTCGTTCATCCTCAGCGTGGCGCTTAGTATTGGCTACAGAAAAGCCTTGACAAGGAAAACCTCCAATAACAGCATCACAATTGGGGATACTATCAACCGAGATATTACGAATATCGTCAAATATAATATGTTCACCTAAATTTTGGCGATATGTTTCTACCGCATCTTCATATAAATCATTTGCCCATATTATCTCATGGCCGGCCATTTGAAATCCCAAATCCAGTCCGCCGGCACCGCTAAACAGTGAAACTACTTGCATAACAGTCCTTCCTTTTCTATGCGCCTTAGCTCTTGACCAAGTATTTTGGCAAACCTTACAGGTACAGCATTGCCTATTTGCCTATAGCATGAACCTCGAACTCCATAAAATATAAAGTCATCGGGGAAGGTTTGTATTGACGCACTTTCACGTACGGTCAAACGACGTAGCCCATTATAATGGGGTATAGCACATACGCCGCCACCGCCGTTGCCCCTTGCCAATATTGTAGGTGAAGGTTTATTCGCATCTGTGGGCCTGTGTGCGGTATAGTCACGGTATTCAACTTTGTACTTTGAGTATTCATGATTGGGAACATTGTTGGGCATATCAGGATCCGGATAACGAGAGATGGCCTGTTTTATAGAAATCCACTTATGTAGCCCATCAGTTCCAGTTTTAGAATGTGTTTTTGGTGGTAACGTTAAAAGCATTTTTGATGATAAGCCTTGCTGTTGCCCTAAAATAATCACTCTTTGTCTGGTTTCTGGTACACCATAATCAGCCATATTCACGAGATTAACAGTGGCTCTATATCCTGCATTTTCAAAATCGGATAATATTTGTTTTATCGCCTCTCCGTGTCCTAGTGTTAGAATTCCCTTCACATTTTCGGCGATAAAAAAATTAGGCTGTTTCTGTTTTATCGTTTCATAAAAAAATCTATATAACATATTTCTCTCGTCATTTAGCATTCTAAACCGATTGGCTTGACTAAATCCTTGGCAAGGGAATCCGCCAACAACCACATCAGCATTAGGTATTATAGAGATTTCCACATTCTTAATGTCATCTAAAACTATGTTGTTTCCTACGTTATGTCTGTATGTTTCTACAGCATCCTTATCTATGTCGTTAGCCCAGACTATCTCATTTCCGGCTTGTACCAATCCTAAATCCAACCCTCCGGCACCACTAAATAAAGAAATTATTTTCATATTGTACCTGTCCCTTTGGTCTTGCTGTTTTTCGTACTCACTTCCAATTTCCTCTCATCAGCCGAAACTGCCCCGAATACGCCTCCGGCGTAAAACCGTAAACCTGCCTAAAGGCTTCGCGGTAGCTGCCTAAGTTTCTGGCTGCGCCTAAATACTCGATGAGCGACTCATAGCCGTACCTTTCGGCCAGCGTTAGGGTGGCCAGTTCCGTCAGTTCCGTTACCGCATCGCCCTGCGTCGCTAAATAATCCTCCGTACTCATAAGTTGCGCCAAAGTAGGGAGATTCTCCCCTCGCAGATGGGTTTCCCAAGTGTAGCGGTATTGCGCCATAGTCCCCATACCCGTTTCGCTGAGACGACGAATGCCCATGAGGTACGCTATGCCCCGATTGAACCACTCCAGCTCATCCTCGGCGGCGCCGGTTAGCTGAGAAATAAGGAGCCGCGTTTCCATAACCGCCACAGAAAATATTATTTGGCGATTCTCTTTCAGTTCGTCGGCGTTTATCACCACCGTGCTGCCGTTCTCCACCCATAAACTGCCGACGGCCAGCGATTTCGCTCGCTCCGGGGGAATGCTACATTCTTGAGTGAGCCTCGCCGTAAGGTCATCGGCGTCGGCGGCTAGGATAAGGTGATATTCTCCCTTGAGTTCGATTCCCCACAGCCTACGCAAAAGTTCCTTGGTGGCGGTAAACTGGCGGTCGATTTCCGGAGCGGCCTCCCTCGCTACGCCTTCCCTTGACTCGATGAGCCATTGTCCCGGTTTATTGATTGCCTCCCGATACCAAAGGTCAAACTCTCGCAAAAACTCCTCTTGGCTCACGCCAAAAACTTCCTGTAATGCTAGTTTTCCATCCTGTCCTGCGGCCAAGGCACGAAAATAAGCGGTAAGACGCTTGAGTCCCTCTCCGGACGGTTGCCTAGATAGGAGATACCAAACCATTTGGTCGGATATTTGGTAGGCGTGGTATTTTTTTTGCATCAGCTCCTGCCTACGAGCAAGGTCGCAGTGCAAAAGCTCGCCGGGATTCACCGCCGAGGGGGCGGCTCTAAGTTCAGCCAAGGTGTCTCTTTCCCATTTACTAAGAGAGCGAACCCCCAGCTTGTCCGCCGTCAACGCGCCGATATAGTCGGCGGAACCTTCCTCCAGCCAAAACAGGGAACCTTGGTCGGTGTCGCTACCTTCGCTCAGTTCGTATTGGACTTGATGAAACAGCTCGTGCGCGGTGGTGCTGACGCGGTCGGCGCGGCTTTTCATCACGGCGGCGGAGCCGTTGATGGCAGTAGTGTGCCGCCAGCCCCCCGACCAACCGCCGGAGACGGCGGCAATTTTTTGGGCTTCCTCCGGCGTAAGCTCAAATTCTCGCGCCAAAACCGCCTCATAATCGGTTAAAGTCGCCGCCACATGCAGGTCAACCGACTCATTAAGTTTTATGCCCATGGTTTCCTTCATTAAATGCTCGAAAACTTGCGCGGCCGTTTCCACGTCGGCCATAACCGCTTCCCCCGGGTTTCCCACGGCGATAATCCTGACCTCGGCAGCCTCCTCCGTTTCTTCGACTGATACGGTGTAGCTTAAAAGAGCGGCTACCCCACAAATAAACGCCGCCAGCATAATGCCCACTATTTTTTTCATGCCAGATTCCTCCGCTGGTAGTCTATCACATTTTCACCGGGAAGGGGAGAAAATTTCCGAGGATAGCCGAACGGCAGGAAAAAAGGAGAGGAGTGAGGAATGTTGAATGTTATAGATAAGGAGGGCGAGTGACATGAAAAAAAATACTTCTTTTCCCCAAGATAAGCGCGCTACCGCCGCTTACTGGCTTAAACCCGAGGGTGATACCATTGTGCTGACGGGAGAGGAAATTCGAGCCGTCAATCGTCGGCTAAGGGAGCAAATCCGCGCCATCAATAATTTAACGGCTTGGCCGACGGAAATGAGCCAAGCGGACTTACAGGAAATGATCGGCGCGGCAGAGCAAGATTTTCGGGAAAACTTACCCGGCGAATATTATGACACCGACGGCACCCCCATTCTCCCCTCGGCTTGGGAGGCCGCCCAAGGGAATTGCGCCCTTGGCAACATAAAAGCCAAAAATCTCGCAAAGTATGCCCTGACCCGGCGACGCACTAATCTGCGACTTCTGCCCACCCCACAATGTTATTTTGACGATCGGGATTTTCGCCACTACGACGCTTTACAGGGAACGGCTCTCGACCCTTGGGAGGCGGTACTCATTCTCCACAAAAGTTTTGATAACGCTTTTTATTTTGTGGTGACAAAGTATTATGCCGGCTGGGTAAAGGCGCAGGATTTGACCATAACGGATGCCGAGACTTTCCGGCAGTATAGCCGCCCCAGCAATTTTTTAGCGGTAACGGCGAACAAAATAACCCTCGCTCTAGGCTCCGAGGAACTCTTATTTCAAATGGGCAGCATCTTACCTCTTGTTTCGGCCGACGAGCCAAAAATAAATAAAAATCTCAGCCGCGGTTTTCTCCCCTGCACCCGTAATAATTTTATCCGGCAAGCCTTTAAATTTTTAGGGGACGGCTACGGCTGGGGCGGAATGGAGGAGAGCGTCGATTGTTCTGCCTTCACGCAAAATGTCTATCGGAGCATGGGACTGGAAATCCCCCGGGATGCAGATAAACAGGAGCTGGCCATGCCCCGGCAAATAAATCTCACGAAACTGGCCACGGCGGAACGCTATGCCCAAATAAAAAAGGCTCCCCCGGGAGCCTTAATCTTTAAACCTGGTCATGTTATGCTGTATTTGGGGGAGGACGAGGAAGGTACTCCCATGGTAATTCATGCCGCCAGCAGTTATTTCGCGTTGCAAAGCGGCAGATTGGAAAAGCGCTATGTCCGCCGGGTACTGGTGTCCGATTTGCGTTTTTTGACGGGTAGCGGCGCGGAGACAATAGACAGCCTGACCAGCGTCGGCTGGGTTTAGTCCAAGAGTCTGTCCATGGCGCTGTACATCTTGTCTAAAGTTTGAGCATCCCCCGTCTCCACTGCATCCACCAGACAATGCTCGAAGTGGTCTTTCAGTATCACCACTTTAAGTTTTTTTATGGCAGCGCTCACCGCCGAGAGTTGCACCAGTACCTCACTGCAATCCCTGCCCTCCTCGATCATGCCGGCTATGCCGTGGAGATGCCCGGAGATAGTGCTGATACGCTTCAAGACGGCCTTGGTATGCTTATGTGGATGGGTATGTGGATGCTGATGGTCTTTTTCCGACATAATGGCTCCTTTCGGATATTGTCCCGTTACCACTCAAGCCGCTTTGTCTGTACTCAGCATAGCCGCGAGGTCTGCGTCTGTGCAATGGCGCAATGGGTATTCGCCATTTTGCCACTCGTGTTCTTCCACGATATACTCTACATACCCGTTTACATAATGTTTATCCACAATGGTTCCGATTTTTCCGCTGGCCTTAATTATGACCTCATCAAGTTCGTCGAACATATTTTTCGCCTCCTTTGTCTCGGTACGCCGTAATAAAACGAGGTAAGGGACTCATCGTATCTATTCTCCAAACGGTTTTAAAAGTACGCTTCTTTACTCTGCCTAGGTACATATATTTGATAAACTCCACCGCACCGTCAGCATACAGACAACACTCTCGTGCAGTCTGTATGTCAAACTGTCTTTCTATCTCTTGGAAAAGTAATTGCCCATCGCCACTAGCATAACCAATATCTGCAAATTCAGGATAGTGTACTCTCCTGTCACTTAGCAAATAATTTTCGATTTTATTTAGCGTCACACATATCTTATCAGATGGGTATATCTCCTGTGACAATATCATCACCCAGTTTATTCTAACATACATAGTAAATACCGTCAATAATACGCTCAGCAAAAACGGATATTGCAAACTTCTACAAAACCAAATATAATGGGCGACGTGGGTCGCCCACAGGTTTATCCTCAGACTGTTAAGGAGGAATTATTGACGCATGGAAAAATTCTTTGAACTCCGGGAGCGTGGGAGCGATGTGCGGACGGAGGTCATGGCGGGAATTACCACTTTTATGACCATGGCTTACATCCTCGCGGTAAATCCCATTATCCTCGGCGCTACCGGCATGGATAGCGGCGCGATCTTTACGGCCACCGCTCTCATCTCGGGACTGGCCACTTGCTTTATGGCGTTCGTGGCTAATATGCCCTTGGCTCTGTCGGCCGGCATGGGGCTGAACGCCTACTTTGCTTACACCGTGGTCTTAACCATGGGCTACACTTGGGAGCAAGCTTTGGCGGCTGTCTTCGTGGAAGGTATCATTTTTATTTTTCTGTCCCTCATCAATATCCGGGAGGCCATTTTTAACGCCATCCCTCCTACTTTAAAAATAGCCGTATCCGTGGGTATCGGTTTTTTCATCGCCTTTTTGGGACTCCAGAGCGCTCATATAGTGGTAGATGGCCCCACCCTCGTTACCCTCTTCTCCTTTCGCAAATCCCTCGAAACCGGAACTTTTGCCACCGAGGGCATCACGGCGCTCCTAGCGCTTATCGGGATTCTCATTATGGCTTTCCTCGTGATAAAACAAGTGAAGGGCGCGATTTTGTGGGGCATACTCCTGACTTGGATGCTGGGGATGTTGTGCCAACTCGTGGGTATCTATGTGCCGAATCCGGCGCAAGGGTACTTTGACCTTTTTCCCATGGGGATTGTTGCCTTGCCGGCCAGCCTCTCTCCCACTTTGCTACAGCTGGATTTCAGCTCCCTGATGACCTTTAATTTTGTCACTGTTTTACTGGCCTTCCTGTTCGTGGATTTATTCGACACCTTGGGAACGGTGATCGGTTGCGCCTCGCGCGCTAATCTCCTCACGGCGGACGGCAGATTGCCGCAAATAAAACGAGTGCTTCTGGCCGATGCCATAGGCACCACCGCCGGGGCTTTGGCCGGTACTTCCACCGTTACTACTTTCGTGGAATCCTCCTCCGGTATCGCCGAAGGGGGCAAGACGGGACTCACGGCGCTCACCGTAGCTGTTCTCTTTTTGCTGGCGCTGTTCCTCTCCCCGATTTTTCTGGCCATTCCCGCTTTCGCCACGGCGCCCGCTTTGGTCATTGTGGGCTTTTTGATGTTGCAACAGGTGGGTAAAATCGACTGGATGGGCAGTCCCACCGAGGCCATTCCCTCCTTCATCACCATTTTCGCCATGCCCTTCATGTATTCCATCTCCGAGGGCATCTGCTTCGGCATTATTTCCTACACAATTTTGAACTTCCTCGCCGGAAAAACCGACAAACTTAGCCCCCTCATGTACATCTTGGCAATAGTGTTCGTGTTAAGATATATTTACTTGTAATTTTTTCTTGGGGCTTTGCCCCAAACCCTACCAAAGGGTTTCACCCTCTGGACTCCCAGCAGGGAGCATTGCCCCCTGCACCCCTATTATGGGATTCCAAAGGGCGAAGTCCTTTGGCAGAGTCAAGGGACAGAGTCCCTTGTGGGGTTTGGGGCAAAGCCCCAATATTTTATAAATAAAGGCTGCGACGAAAGCGTCTGCTTTCGCCACAGCCTCGTTTTTATGCTTGCCAAAGCTGGCCGCTCAGGAAATCCCGACAGGAAATGCGCCCACCCGTCAAATATGAACCGGTGTCCATGAAAATAATATTGTCCCTCTGGGGAAGGTGTACCGGTTTAGGGTCATCGCGCAAAGAGGCCGCAAGTCCCTCGTCGCCGCCGTTGTCCAGCACGAAGTACTTAAGGTACTGGACGGGGGTGTGGCCTACCACGAAAGTCCGCCCCTCAAAAGCACCCGCCGGCAAACGGTCGTAAAATTCCTCCCGGTGCCAAACCAAATCCATTTCCTTCTGCTCGTTTAGAGGACGCGAAGGATCCACTCCGCCATGGGTGAAGAAATAAACCCGACCGCCTATGTCCATTTCATAGGTGTAGGGGAGGCTGGCCACAAACTCAAAGACTTTGGCCATATATCCCGGCTCCTTGGCTTCTCGTTTTTTCAAGGCACTATAAGTACCTTGGCCGCCGTTTTGCCCGTACATCCAGGAATCTTTATGCTGCGTCGGTTCCTTGACCTTGCCGTCCAGATTGCCGAAGAAAAGATCCATCATCCACTCGTGATTGCCCATCAAGGTCACCACTTGGTTGGATTTGGCCTTTAAGTCCATTATGTAATCCAAAGTGGCAGTCACGTCCTCGCCGCGATCCACATAATCCCCCAAGAAGATAATGAAATCACGAGTGGGATCCGGCTTGACCTTCGCGAGGAGAGCTGAAAATTTAGCGTAGCAAGCGTGAATATCGCCAAAAACCAATACGCGCTCATAAGCCATGACTATCACCAGTCCTTTCTAAATGGCCACGTTAAACCAGCTGTCCATGACATCGCTGAAACTGGGCAGGTGCTTAAAGAATTCTTTTTTGTCCTTGTCCTTCATGTAACCCAGCACCCCGGCGTAAATATTATCCTCCACGCTGCCGGGGACAAGGTTCTCCCAGTTGCGTCCGTCGTATTCCCGTTCCTTGATGGCGTTCTGGGGCTGCCCCGTCACTTCCAGCTCGCACAGGAACTGAATCTGGCGGCGGCTTGGCCACAGGTAGTAATGTTCCATGTAGTATTTTTGGGGATAGCTGTACTCGCCGGCCTTTTCCACCATTTTAATCCACACGTCGATGATTTTCTCGGTTTTGGAGTAAGGCAAGGTTTGCCAACCGGCGTTCTGGGTATCCATTAAGTAGAGGAAATTGTCGTCCTGATGAATGACTTGGAAGCGTTCTTTCGGCTTTTTCTCCTCCTGCTTGCCGGTGGCAGGACGAGCAGCGGCGGCGCTGGCATTCCTTCTCTCTTTTTGTCGCTTCAGCCAGCCATCGGGGTCTTTAGAGTAACTGTCAGAATCGCTGGCGAACCAAGCGTCGGCATTGGTGTCGTCGGAGGCGGCCTGAGCTGCGCCGCTGAAGGTCACCAAGGTAAAAACCAGCAACAATATATAGGCAGTTTTCTTCATTGTGTATCATCTCCTCGTCATGCTTCGACTTGCGTGACTTGCCAATGTTTCTGCACAAATTCGTTGTCGTCGGGGCATTTTCCTGCCGGAAAATAAAAAAAGGGGAAGTTTTTTGGCAAAAACCCTCCAAATGCTGTAATGATTTGCAAGGCATAATGAGGCTTGCCATTTTTAGATGTGCTTCTTATCGCCTTTCCATCCACAGCAATCACGTCACCACTGAGGCCAATCGTGTCCTACATCATGGCCATATGATGGTCTCTCTGCTACCTTATGCCCGTCGATTACGGCTAACGCCCAATTTAGAGGCTGAGCTAGATTTTTAAGAAAAATTTTTCCAAAAAGCAGGAATCATAGAAGAGATGTCGAATTGGCGAGTGGATCAAAGCACTACGACCATGGAAGAGAACGACTTGAGGACAACATATGGAACTTCTCCTAATCAGTCAGACTTCTCTCCGGCAGCATTTTATTTCAAATGCTACCTTATTGTATAGGAGGTAATAAAAATTATGCTTAAATCAAAAAAAGTAGCCACCATCCTCTGCACCATCCTCTTACTCACGACACCAATCGCATCTGCCGCATCCCTCAAACTAACCGATGTACCGCCCATGCACTGGGCTTATGACGCTGTGGCACAGCTCTACATTGACGGCTATATCATGCCCAGTAGCGACAACACTTTCCGAGGTGAAGGGAAGGCTACCAGATACGATGTGTCCTATATGGTAGGCACTTACCTGAAGAACAAGGGAGCAACGCCTACCAGTAAAACTTTCCCCGATGTACCCACCGGGCATCCGGCTAAGGAGGCAATAGCCTATTCTGCCGATGTTATGTCTGGCTACACGGACGGTACATTTCGTGGTGATGAAGAGATTTCGAGATTTCAATTAGCTATGGTGCTTTCGCAACTCGTAGGCAACGCATCCGCAAACAAAGATTCTTTTAGGGATGTTCCCTCGGATCACTGGGCGTATAGTGCCGTCAATACAGTAGTTAGTAACAAAATAATGTTAGGCTATGGGGATAACACCTTCCGGGGAAATAACGGTATTACTCGCTATGAATTAGCTCGAATATTTGCCAAGTTTGTTTATACAAGGTAAAGCTATGAGAGAGGATATTGAGATGATGTTTAGAAGGGTTTTAGGGCTGACCATTGGAACATTGTTCTTTTCAGTGCAGTGCTTTGCCATGACATTTTCGCAACCGAAGGAAATTGGAAATATAAGCGGTACTCCGCAAGGTGGATTTATCATAGAAGGAGCAACGCTGAATAATGGAACCTCGTATAAAAACTGCAAATTAGATGGACAGTGGGGTCGCTTATACGAAACAGGCGTGGCTGTCTTCGGGAATGGGGATAATGCGCAAGCCAGTAACTTCTTCGCACTAGTGTCTGCGCTGGTAATGTAATAAGATGTCTCGCTCGTTGTTTTGCCGCCGGCGGTCACAATCCCGTTCAATGCTGAAAAAGCTACGCAGTCCCGGCCAGTCATGCCGTTCTTGGAGCCAGCGGACATCATCTACTTTCTTGCAGATGGGCGGCAGTATTTTGCCTCGGTGCCTTTGGGCAACCGGCAATAACACCGACGGCGCAAGCGGCGGAAATTGACGTTATTTCCATCAACGAGGATGACAACGTTGGAATCTGCCATACCGGGGACAGACCTGCACATAAACCCCGACGACCTGAAAAATTTACGCCATTCCTACCGCTATTTAGCCTATACACGCATCCAAGCCGGGGGGCAGGTATCAGATGACCTGTTGGGCATTGACCGCCCGGAGGATATGAAGCGCGTCTATGAAGAGGCCGAGGCGTGGGTGCAAGGTAATTGATAAAGGAGCCAAGAACCATGACTGACATAAAACGTTTAGGACTCGGCTGTATGGGCATGAGTCGGCACAATCAAAGAGGATAACGCCGTCAAAGGGGGCTTTTACGACTTGATTGAAACATTCAAAAAGATAATTTTGGCCAAGGCAAATGCGGATATAGCGATGACGGCGACGGAGGACAAGATATCGCTTAAAGCCGCCCATGCCGAGGGGGAAATCAATTTTTATCGACTGGCCACGGTCATTGTGGAAATGTCCGTCAAAAGCCTCATCGACGGCGAGAATAAATTTTATCTCCATTTTGAGTTAAAAGACCTAGCCCATGCCGAGGAACTTTTGGCAGAAATGCTGGACACCTTGGCGGACATCAAGGAACACCACAAGCTCAAAATTTTGCTCTGTTGTACCGGCGGTCTTACCACCGGCTATTTCGGCGACAAACTTAACGAGGCGGCGAGGCTCCTCTCTTTGGACTTTACCTTTAACGCCGTACCCTTTCCGAAACTTTACACCGAGGGCGTTAGCTATGACGTGATTTTACTGGCGCCCCAGATAGCCTTTCAGTATCAAAAAGTTTGCGCCATGCTGCCGGACAAATTTGTGCGGAAAATTCCCCCCAAGATTTTCGCCGCTTACGACGTAGGGGCGGCGGTGGCCTTTGTGCAAGCCGAACTGAAGAAAGAACGGGTGGCAAGCACCGGGTATGCGGAGGCGCAAGGGGTGGATCACGCGCTCAAGGCCGATGCCAAGATACTTTCCATCGCGCTCATGCCCTTCTATGGCGAGGCGCGGCGCACCCGTATCGCCTACCGCATTTATCAGCGAGGCAAGGTTATTCACGAAGAAAGGGTCATCAAGGGTCGCTTTAACGTGGTGCGCGATATTGAGGACATTTTGGATACAGTGTCTGTGCGTTGCATGAAATATGACGCGGTAGGCATTGCCTTGCCCGGTATCGTTCGCGACGGGCGGCTGGACTTACACACCTTCATCGACCCGGAATTTAACCTCCACGAGCATTTGGAGCAAAAATATCGCGTCCCCATCATCATCGAAAACAACGCTAACGCCGCCGCCCTCGGCTACTGGGCGCAACAAACCGAAGCGCAAAACATGATCTTTATGTCCCAGCCCCGGGGCTACACCGTGGGCGGCCAAGGGATAATTTTGAACGGTAAACTGTGGCGAGGCTGTCATAATGTTGCCGGCGAAACGAAATTCGTTTGCTTCAAGGTCTTGACCAAGGATGAATGGGAGCGACATACCGAACCTGATTCGGAACGCATTTACGATATGCTTCTCTTTCAAATCACCGCCGGCATAGCCGTGATGGATCCCGAACTCATCTGCGTTCGCAGCGAAATGGCCACCGACATGGAAAAAATCGCCGCTAGGCTCCAAGAATACATTCCCACCCCTTACCTCCCCAAATTCCGCCACGTCACCGAGGTGGAAATGAGCGAATGCATCATGCTGGGGCAAATGCTGTTGTGTTTGGAAGTACTGCAATCGCGGACGGGCAGTTAAAGACCATGTAATCGCCACGTTGCAATTTTTGCCCACCAAAAAAGATTGGAGCGAACATCGCCCCAATCTTTTTTGGTATTACTCGGCGCCGCTCTTAACGATAACGTCGCGTATTAAAGCGGCATAGGCCTTTATGCCTTCCTCCGTGGGATGTATGCCGTCGGCGGTCAGCCATGCGGGATGCTTTGCCGCCTCGCTGTGCCAATCTATGACCGTGAGATTGGGATGAGTTTTTACGGCGGCTTGCAAAAATTCGTTGTTGGTGTTTTGCCACTTCAAGTGGGGGGCGTGGGTATTTAGCCAAAAAATTTTCCGTTTAGCCCCCAGCATTTCAAAAATGCGCCGGCTATGTACCTCGTAACGTTCGCTGCCGGCAATGGGGCCGTTGGTGCCTAGATGCACCACCACCGTATCGCCGACGCTACCCTCCGCCACAAGTTTCTCCAGCTCGTCCGCGCCGCCGTTGACATAACGGCTGACCTCGGCATTCACTTTGGCCTCCGGGAACAGCCGGTTTATTTCACTGGCGGCGCCCAGCATCACCGAATCCCCGATAAAGGTTATGCCGCGCAAATCCGGGGCGTTGTCTTTTTTGGCCGGGACGGCGTTTGAGGTCGCTTCCTTGTTTTGCAGTTTGGCGGCTTCGCGGTTTAACTGCGCGGCCAGTTTCGTCTGGGCTTCGTCTTTATCGGGGGAGGAGGCGGCCAGCCCGTAGCAACCGTAGCCCATGATGAAACTGGCAAAGACGGTGACTACAAAAACCGCCGCCACTTTTACAAAAACTGCGCGCCCGGCGCCCATGAAGCTGCGCGGTCTTAGGAGCATGGCCGACAAGGCATCTGACCATAGGGTTAAAGCCAAGATGATACCGATTTCCGTGGCCAGCGCTACCCCTCCCGTTATGCCCCAATGCTCAAAGAGGAAAATTACCGGGTACTGCCAGAGAAAAAGGCCGTAGCTGTGTTTCCCCAGCCACGAGAACAAGGGTTTATCCAACACCTGCGCCGCCGGCAAGTGGGCGACAGCCCCCAAGGTCGCGCAAAATACCAAGGTAATGACGAGCATTCCCCCTTGATAGACCAAGGGGTTAGCTCCGTCCAGCCAGAGGAAGGCAACTCCCAGAGGGATTAAGGAACAAAAGGCCGTTAGTACCAAGAAAACATTTTTTCCTAAGGAGTTAGGCTGAAGCGCCTCCCGACTGTTTTCCATAAAGCCCATTACCGCGCCGAAGAGGAAGGCGTACAGTCTGGTGTCGGTGCCGTAGTAAAGCCGGGTCACATCGGCGGCCGGAGTGTAAAGAAAGGGCATGAGGGCAGCTGTGGCAAAAGAGAGCAGAGCGAAAAAGACAGTGGCGCCGCGCCTTCCCATTAGTTCCTTGAGAGCTACAAAAAAAGCAAAAATCAGCGGCCACACCAAATAATATTGCAGTTCCACCCCCAAGAACCACAAGTGAGTAAAGGGCGAAGCGGCGGCCATGCGCGAAAAATAATCGGCGCTCTCCTTAATTTGCCACCAGTTATTGTAGCCTAGGACGATGGACAAAACTTCCTGTCGTACTCCTCCCATGGTTTCCGGCGCCACCAAGGAAAACACGCCTAAAGTGGTCAGGAGGACGATAAAAAGAGAAGGATAAATCCGCCGTCCCCGTTTCAAGTAATATGATATAAGACCGAAGTGCTGACTGCCGTCGGCTTGGTAGGCTAGGAGATAGCCCGTCAGCACAAAGAAAAAAGAAACTCCCAAGTAGCCGCCGGGTAAAACATCGGGCATCAAATGAAAAAAAGTCACGCCCAGTATCGCCAAGGTTTTCAAAAAATCCAATCCCGGTATATGTCGTTTATGACAGCCGTAAGTCATAGAATCCTTCTTTCTCCTCTGTAGGTAAAATTTAGTGGTAAGTCCACGCAAAACGCCCCTAGTCTATCACCGCCCCCAATATTCTGCAACCCCTTTTCGGCCATGATTGACAAAGACGGTAGAAACAGTATAAAATCGAACCGAAAAATTCCCCGAAAAATATAATAAATCACCGGGAAAGGAGATAAGAGGCATGAAAATCGAGAAAAAGTGTTTGGCTTTGCTTACTGTGGCATTCCTGACGGCGAGCGCTCTGAACGTTGGGACGGCTCACGCCGAAGTCAAGGAAATGACCGCCAAGGGCGAATACACCATGAGCAAACACGAAACCATTGATGCCGCCCAACAACACGCTTTAAAAGAGGCGGAGCGGCAAGCGGTGGAGCAAGCCGGTGTCTATATCAAAAGCTACACCCAAACCAAGGATATGCAGGTGGTGTCCGACGAAGTGACGGCCATCGCCAGCAATATTTTAAAAATCCTCAGCAAAGAGTTTCAAAATGTTTTAGACGAGGCCGGAAACGTCACCGTCATCGTCAACATTCGCGCCAGCGTAGATACGGATGCGGCGGTGCAGGGATTGAATCGCGCCGACGTGCAGGATGTCACCGAAAAATATCGGCAACTGGAGGCCGATTACGCCGCCCAAGCCGCCGAACTCAAAGCCCTGAAGGAAAAAATGAACGCCGCCCCCCAAAACGAGGCGCAGGTGGAGTCGGAAATTAAAGCCGCCGACGCTAAATTCCAAGCTCTCGACAAGCTCAAGGCCGCCATGCAAGCCGAATACAGCGGCAATTTCCCCGAGGCTCTGCGCCTGTACGACGAGACCATTGCCCTTGACCAAAGCATCGAAGCGGCTTATGTAAATCGCAGTCGCATTAGAATGCAAGTCAAGGGAGACGCACAAGGGGCTTTGGAAGATTGCAATAAAGCCGTGGCGCTGGCGCCGAGTCACGCCTTGGCCTACTACAATCGAGGCTTTGTCTATTGGCAGTTGCAGGACGGCATCAGGGCGGTGCAAGACATAACTCGCGCCATCGAGCTTAATCCCCAATATACCGAGGCTTATTTTAATCGGGGCATTGCCCTGTCCCAAATGGGAGATCCCCAAGGCGCCATCAAGGATTTCACGCAGGTGATACAGCTAGACCCCAAAAACTCCGAAGCCTATTGCAATATGGGAGTGGCCTACTACAACTTGCAGAATCTGCCGGCCTCAATGGAGTGTTTTAATAAGGCCATCGCCATCAATCCCAACGTGGGCAAATACTACCACGGTCGCGCCATTCTGTACAACCAAATGGGCAATTTCGCTCAAGCCCAAGCGGACGAGCAGAAAGCGCAAACCTTAGGGTATTGATGAAAAAACAAAAATTAGGAGGTTATGTCTGTGCAAGCGGTGAAATTTAAGGAAGATATCTATTGGGTGGGAGCCATCGACTGGTCGGTGCGTAATTTTCACGGCTACGAAACCAGCCGGGGCAGTACCTATAACGCTTACCTGATTCTCGATGACAAAATCACGCTCATCGACACGGTGAAACACGGTTTTGAAGAGGAGCTACTATCCCGAATTTCGTCGGTGGTGAACCCGGCGGATATTGACTATATTATTTCCAGCCATGTGGAGCCGGATCACTCCGGGGGACTACCCTTCATGCGCCAACACTCCCCCAAGGCGGAAATCATTACCAGCTCTCCCCAAGGCTTAAAGGGACTGACGGCGCGTTACGGGGAGCTTAATTATAAAGCGGTCAAATCCGGGGAGACTTTAAACCTAGGCCGCCGCAACTTAAGTTTTGTCACCACCCCCATGCTCCACTGGCCGGACAGCATGGTGACATATTGCCCAGAGGAGAAAATTCTCTTCTCTAACGACGCCTTTGGACAGCATCTGGCCACCACCGAACGGTTTGACGACGAAAACGATTTGCCCACGGTAATGAGGGAGGCCAAAAAATATTACGCCAATATCCTCATGCTCTTTGGCCAGCAAGCTCAAAAAGCCATGCAAGCCTTGGGAGGGCTTGACATAGAACTCATCGCCACTGGACACGGCGTCTCTTGGCGTAGCCACATTTCGGATATTTTGGCCGCCTATGAGCGTTGGAGTAAGTATGAAGTAGAGGATAAGGCCGTGGTGGTTTTTGACAGCATGTGGCACTCCACGGAAATCATGGCGAGAACCATCGCCGACGCATTCCGGCAAAAGGGCATCCCGGCTCGTTACTTCGACCTCAAGAGCAATCACATATCCGACGTGGTAACGGAAATTTTCACGTCCCGTTATTTGGCCGTAGGTTCTCCCACCCTAAATAATCAAATGATGCCCACGGTGGCCTCCCTGCTGTGCTACCTAAAGGGACTCGCCCCCAAAAATCAAAAAGCCTTCGCCTTCGGTTCCTACGGTTGGGGTGGCCAAAGCGTGGGACTTATCGAGAACGAACTAAACGCCATGGGACTCACGCCGGCTCTACCCGGACAAAAAATAGCCAACCTCCCCACCGCCGAACAACTGGCCGCTTTAACGGACAGCGTACAGTCTCTGGTGGGGTGAAAGCAAAATAATGGTGAAAAATAGGGGCTGTCGCACGAAGGAAAAAATTCTTCGTGTGACAGTCCCTTTCATCGTTATACTGGATAACGTTAGAGCTTTCCGCAGGAAAGTCTTACGTTATCCGTATATACCGCGGACGAATTTTCCGAAAAAAGAATAGTTTTTCTTTCGCGAGTATAAATGAGAATTATTCTTGACAACTCCGGCGATAACCGTTAATTTATATGGGAAACACAAAAGTTACAACCCAAATTTTATAATGGAGGCCGGTAAATTGCCAAAACAAAAATTTGCCGTCACGGGCATGACCTGCTCGGCATGCAGCGCCAGAGTGGAAAAAACCGTGGCGAAACTGGCCGGGGTGGATGACGTCAGCGTGAATTTGCTCACGAACAGTATGCAGCTCAGTTACGATGACCGGCAAGTGACCGTGGAGGACATTGTGGCGGCGGTGGAAAAGGCCGGATACGGCGCCAGCCCCTTGGAGGGCAAAGCTCCTGCCGGCGCAACCAAACCGAAACAGCAGGACACCGGGAACGTAAAACAATTGCATGAAATGCAAAGGCGGCTCATAGGCTCCGTTATCTTCCTCATTCCCACAATGTATATTGCCATGCACCACATGTTATGGGAATGGCTGGGGGTGCCGGTGCCGGAATGGTTTCGCGCTGTGTTTCACGGACCCGAGAACGCCGTTACCTTTGCTTTGGCGCAATTCCTGCTGATTTTGCCCATTATGTACCTGAATCGTAGCTATTATGAGCGTGGGTTTACAAGTCTGTGGCAGGGAGCGCCCAACATGGACAGCTTGGTGGGGGTAGGCTCCATGGCCTCTGTCCTCTACGGCGTGTTCGCCCTGTTTCGCTTGAGCTTTGGGCTGGGACATGGGGATTTAGCTTTAGTCCGGGAGTACAGTGAAAATCTTTATTTTGAATCCGCCGGCATGATCGTCACTCTGATAACCGTGGGGAAATACTTGGAGGCCAAGGCCAAGGGTCGAACGGGCGAGGCTCTGGCCAAGCTGAAATCTTTGGCGCCGCAGGAAGCCTCCCTTTGGCGAGATGGGCAGGAAATAAAAATCCCCGTGGAAAAATTGCAGGTGGGAGACGAGCTAATCCTGCGACCGGGGGAGAGCATTCCAGCCGATGGCCGGGTCACTTTCGGTCAAACCACGGTGGATGAGTCCGCCGTAACGGGAGAAAGTATGCCCGTCCCCAAAACCGTGGGGTCGTCGGTAACGGCGGCTACCCTAAACCAAGGCGGAATGATTCGCTTTCGGGCGGAAAAAGTGGGGGAGGACACCACCATCAGCCAGATCATTCGTCTGCTGGAGGAGGCCGGCGCCAGCAAAGCTCCCATTGCGCGGCTGGCGGATAAAATTGCCGGCGTCTTTGTCCCGGCGGTCATGTTGATAGCGGTTATAACTGCGGCTGCTTGGCTTCTCCTCGGCGCCTCGGCGGAATTTGCTTTTTCGACGGCCATCTCGGTCTTGGTTATCTCCTGTCCCTGCGCCTTGGGGCTGGCTACCCCGGTGGCCATCATGGTGGGAACGGGGAAAGGGGCGGAGTGCGGTCTGCTCATTAAATCCGGCGAAGCCTTGGAAACGGGAGCTAAGGTGGATACGGTGGTGCTGGATAAAACCGGCACCGTGACCCAAGGCAAGCCCCAAATAACCGACCTTATCCCCATCAACATAAACGAGACAGACCTTATCGCGCTGGCGGCCGGTTTGGAACAGGGTAGCGAACACCCCTTAGGGCAGGCGGTGGCGGAGCTGGCCAAGGAGCGCCGGATTACCCCCTGGAAGGTGGGGGATTTTCAAGCCGTTTTTGGGGAAGGGGTGACGGCCAAGTTCCAAGGCGAAATTATCCAAGGCGGCAATCAGAGGATGATGGAAAAGCGAGGGATTGATTTCACCCCGTACCAAGAACAACTGGAGCAACTCGCAGCCGAGGGTAAAACGCCGCTTTTTTTTGCGCGAGGCGCAAGCCCGGTGGGAGTTTTGGCGGCCGCCGACCAAGAAAAAGCGGACAGCCGCGCAGCCATCCGAGAATTTAAGGCCATGGGACTGCGACTGGTTATGCTCACCGGCGACAACGAGCGAACGGCGAAAGCCGTAGCAAAGCGAGTAGGTATCGCCGAAGTGGTGGCGGGAGTCCTCCCCACTCGTAAGGACGAAGAAATCAAAAAACTGCAAGGCGAGGGGCGAAAGGTGGCCATGATCGGCGACGGGATGAATGATGCGCCGGCGCTTACGCGAGCGGATTTGGGGCTAGCCATCGGCGCCGGCACGGATGTGGCTATTGAGAGCGCCGACGGCGTTTTAATGACCAACAGCCTGATGAATGGCGTCAACGCCTTGCGCCTGTCTCGCGCCGTCCTCCGCAACATCAAGGAAAATTTGTTTTGGGCGTTTTTCTATAATGTAATCGGTATTCCCTTGGCCGCCGGGGTGCTTTATCCTGTCTTTGGACTCAAACTTTCGCCTATGCTGGCGGCGGCGGCCATGAGTTTATCCAGCGTGTCGGTGGTAATGAACGCCCTGCGCTTGCGGCGCTTTAGGCCAATCATTTTTCAGGATTCAGTACCTGAAAACAAATTTATTGAAAGCAAATTTATTGAGGAGGCTTTTTCCATGGAAAAAGAATTGAAAATCGAAGGCATGATGTGCGCCCACTGCCAGAAGCATGTACACGACGCTTTGGCCAAAATGGAGGGCGTAGAAAAGGTAACGGTTGACCTAGAGCAAAAAACGGCGAGCCTTACCCTCCAGCGCGACATCCCCCGAGAGGAATTTGCGCGAGTGATTGCCGACGCCGGCTATGAGCTGGTGTAGGCAGGGATAATAAATCACGGAAATTCAAAAGTGGTCGATTGCATTTACCAAAATACAGTGACTATTTTATGAAACGAAGTGCACCCCTGCAAAGTTATCGCTTTGCAGGGGCGCACTTCGTTTAACCGAAAAATATTAGGCGAAAATGCCGCAGGCGTAGCCCACGATACCGATGGCAAACAGGCCGATGATGATAAGCAAGGGATTCATGCCCTTCTTTAAGAGGTACATGCAGGCGAAGGTCATGAGGAGAGGCACGATGCTGGGCATTAAGCTGTCCAAAATGCTCTGGAGGGTGGTCACCACATGCTCCCCGGCGCTGTTGTCGTACTCGGACAGCACCAAGGGCATATTGACGGAAGTCCACTTCGCCACCAAAGCGCCCATAACCAAGAGACCAAGGACGGAAGAACCTTCGGTGAGATAGCGCATCTTGTTGCCGCCCATCTCATCCACCAGTTCCGTACCTTTGTCGTAGCCGTACATGACGCCGTACCAGTTGGTGAGGAGGCGAATGACGTTAAAGGCGATGAAGAAAATGAGGGGGCCAATGATGCTACCGGTCAAAGCGATACCGGCGCCCAAAGCCGCCAGCACCGGGCGCAAAGTTCCCCAGAAAATCGGGTCGCCCACGCCAGCCAGAGGGCCGATAAGACCTACCTTCACGCCGGAGAGGGTACCTTCGCTGATGTCGGCGCCGTTAGCCTTTTTCTCCTCCATGGCGGCGATGATGCCCATGATGGGGGTAGCGAGGAAGGGCTGGGTGTTGAAGAATTCCAAGTGACGCTTCAAGGAACGCTTGTACTCCTCCGGGTCGTCCTTGTAGAGCTTCTTGAGAGCCGGAATCAGGGAAACGCAGAACCCGATGGCCTGCATACGCTCGAAGTTGAAGGATCCCAAGAGGAAGTTGGAACGAATGAAGATGTTGATGAGATCCCCTTTGTTTAATTGTTTAGTAGCCATGTGCCTGCCTCCTTACATGAGATCCGAATCGTCAACGTCATCCACCGGGTTACCGGAATGACCGGCAGCGGCGGCGCTCAGTTCACGCTCCAAGCCCTTAATGTGGAAGAAAGCGCAGATAAGGCCGATGGCGCCGAAACCGATGAGGTTGATGTCCGTGAACACAGCCAAGAGGAAGCCCAAGAAGAAATAAGGCATGAGGGACTTGGCGTTCATCATGTTGATAACCATAGCATAACCTACGACCACGATGAAACCGCCGGAGACCTGAAGCCCACGAGTGATAACTTCGGGAATGGAGCTAAGCATGGAGTTGACCGTATCGGTACCGGCCACCGCCGCCACCAACATGGCCGGGATAGCCACGCGAATACCTTGCAGGAGGAGGCCGCCTAAGTGGCACATCTCAATGCCGAAAGCATTGCCTTGCAGGGCGAATTTATCAGCCAAATGCTGGAAGAAAACGGTGATGGTACGCACGAAGATGGTCAGCACCTGACCGGCAGCCGCCAAGGGAACAGCCAAAGCGATACCGGCGCCGATGCTCTGATGTCCTACGATAACGAGAATAGCGGAAACCACGGAGGCCAAGGCCGCGTCCGGCGCCATAGCCGCGCCCACGTTCATCCAGCCCAAGGCCAGCATTTCCAAAGTACCGCCCAAGATAATACCGGTGGTAACGTCGCCCAAAACCATGCCCACCATGGTGCAAGCCACCAAAGGACGATGGAACTGCGCCTCGTCCAACACGGAAGCCATACCGGCTATCATGGCGACGACGAATAACAAAATAAATTGCATGGACGTCATGAATGAGTACACTCCTTTTTTAAGGAAGAAGGTTATACCGCCCGTCGCGGAAAGGAGTTGCGGAAAGGTGTTACGAATCTCGCTCGATTCCCTCTCCGCGAGGAACGGCGAGATAAAATCAGGCCAACCCTTTGGCCTTCAAGGCCTCCATGAGGTCGCCCTTAGGCTCGTTCCAAAGTTTCCGAATCTCCACCTCGATGCCCATGTTGTGCAGCTCGAGGAGGGAGGCCACGTCCTCTTTGTTCACGGCCACGGCCTGAGAGATCATGGTGTCCCCGTCCTTAAAGCACTTGCCCCCCAAATTGACGGACTTGAAGGGGATACCGCCCTTTACGGCGCGCAGTACGTCGGTGGGGTTGGTGAAGAGGAAGAGGGTCTTAAAGGAATCGTACTTGGGATCCTTGTAGGCCGCTACCGCCTTATCCACGGGAACCACATAGGCTTTGATGCCGGGAGGGGCTACCTGCAAGAGGAGTTTTTTGCGCATTTCGTCTTTCGCCACTTCGTCGGAGCAGCACATGATGCGGTTGCACCCGGTCATCTTCGTCCAAACCGTGGCCACTTGCCCATGAATGAGGCGGTCGTCGATACGACAGAAAGCAATTTCCATACCGATTTCTCCTTTCCATAAAAGATAAAAAATTCGGCCGTAAGTTTCCGTAGCGCACACCGCCGCGAAAACCCACAGCACCGATTATAGCAGGTTGTCAGCGTAGTGCAAGGAAAATTTAGGCGCCGGCTGAAAAATTTATATCTGGTTTACATCTCCCTCACTAAACGAGGTAGGGGGACAGTCGCAAAGCGGCAGAGGAGTACGCCGTCACCTCGGCGAAAAAAAAACACCTGTCCTCGCCAAAATGAAACCTACGGCAGGAAAAAACGGCAACGCGTCGAAGTAACGGGAAAGTGTAGAAGGCAATTATAGTTTTGTGATACGATAAGCAAAGGAGGAGTGACCCGTGCGACTAAAATTTAAACGGCTTTGCCTGTGCCTTGCGGCTCTGTTGACCCTTTCCTCAACGGTCTTGGCCAAAGAAGTCACGGTGGAGGGAGTGGGGCTTGACAGGGAAAGCGCCCTCCGAGATGCTAGGCGCGTGGCGGTGGAAGAGGTGGTGGGAACTTTTGTGGATTCGCGCACCTTGGTGGAAAATTCCATGTTGCAGCTGGATAGCATCTATACTAAGTCCCAAGGCTTCGTGGGCAAAGTAACGGTACTGAGCGAAGGGGCGGTGGCCGCAGGTTATCAGGTTCGCGCCACCATTGATGTCAATCAGAATCCCGATCCGTCACTCCTAGCCCAAGTACAAGCCGTAGTAACGCTAAACGACCCCAGAATCGCGGTTATCGTCTTAAAAGACGGCGCCCCCGGGGTACATGAGGAGCGCATCGAGTCGGCCATCATGGACAAACTCATCGCCAAAAACTTCACCCACATCGTTGACCCGAAAATCGTAGCCGGACTTCAAGACGCCCGAATGCTGGAAAGTCTCTACGACGGCCGGCCCACAGCGAGCGTGGGAGGAAGCTACGGCGCCGATTTCGCGGTGTTGGGAAAATGCCGCACCACCACCGAGCAAGTTTCTATCCCCGATTTTAAGGGCGGCTACAAGGCCACGGCCTTAAACAGCGGTCGTTCGGAAATGACGGTAAAAATCGTGCGGCTGGACACGGGAGCGATTTTGGAAACTTTTACCGTTGATTCCAGCGGCCTTGAGTTTGGGGGCAATCGCGCCGAAACGGAGTCGATAAAGGCCATGGCTGAGGATTCCGCCGCGAAGGTGGAAGAAAAATTCCGGCGCATAGGCGCAAGAAGCAACAGTAGTGTGCAAATTACAGCGGCTGGAGATTACGGCAAAATCACCGCTTTGGCGGAAGATATTCGCCGTATTGCCGGGGTGCAAAACGTGGTTATCCGCGAACAAGCGAGTGGTCGCGCCATTATCGATGTAGATACCAGCCAAACCGCCAGCGCCATCGTGCAGATGCTCAAAAGCCAATCAAAGCTGGGGATTTTCGTGGATTCCGTCAGCGCCAGCAGCGCAAAACTCATGGTGTCGTAGCAAGGTGGTGATTTGATGTACGCCATAGCTTTTGATTTTAAGATTGACGACTTAAAGAAAGAATACGGGGAGCCGTACAACAAGGCCTACGATGAAATCCGGCAGGAACTTGAAAGCATCGGCTTTGAGTGGACGCAGGGGAGCGTTTATATCGACCGTAGCCCGGTAAACGGCCTCACCACCGTCTATAAAGCCATGAATAAGCTCTCCGGCATCACATGGTTCAAGAAAAGCGTCCGGGACATTCGCGCTTTTAAGGTAGAGGACTGGTCAGATTTTACGGAAATCGTCAGAGATGGGGTATAAAATAAAAGGAGCGCTATAAAATGCAAATGCGTCGTATGTTTGCCCTGCTGTGTCTAGCGGTGGCGCTTTGTTTGCCGAATCTATGTTCGGCTGGGCTGATGGATCACCCCAGAATTGCGGTGATTCCTTTTGCCAATCAGTCGGCTGACCTCAGTGTTACCGTTTCCGACGGTATTTTGGAGGATATGCGCGAGATTGTGGAAATCGACCTCAAGAACACCGGTATGTTTCAGACCTTAGAGCGCGTTGACGTAGATAAACTCATCGCCGAACATCAGTTCGACCGTTCCGGCCTAGTGGATGTAAACACCGCCGCCAAACTCGGCAAGATGCTGGGCGCCGAATATTTGCTCTTGGGTTCCGTCACCGACATCAGCCGCGAGGGCAGTAAGTACGAGGCCAGAGTGGGCTTGCGTTTGGTAAACGTGGAAACGGCCAGCGTTGACCTAGCCGGCCGCGGCAAAGCCGAGGCCTCTTCCGCCAAAAAAGGCTTAGAAGAAGCCGTAGAAGATGCTTTAGCCGGCAAGCGAGGCATTCTCACCATGCTCCGCGGCGGTCGCAAGTAGCGGCTTGGGAAAATAAGTTTATGGGGCTTTGCCCCATACCCCACAAGGGGAAATAATTTCCCCTTGACCCCTTAATAAAGGGTGCAGGGGGATTATCCCCCTGCGGGGAGTCCAGAGGGCACAGCCCTTTGGTAGGGTTTGGGGTGAAACCCCAATTAAAAACAGGAGGAAAGCAAGTGCAGAGAAGTTGCATTTTTTTATTGGTAAGCGCCGTACTCATGTTACTGACGGCGACGGCGTTGGCCAAACCATTTGGGGGAAGTCAGACCGGCGCCGGGGTGTTTATCGGCGAGGTGGCTTGCTATGGCGAGCATGAGATTAAGCCGGAGTTTATGACGGAGTTTCGCACGAAATTCATGGAAAACATTCAGGAGATAGACGAGAAAGCCAAAATCCACCTGACAGGCAATACGGACTGGCTAACGGGAGGCGGCGACCCTACAGAACGGGCGCTTTTGACCCATATTCACATGGATGCCATCGCCTACGGCCCCAATTTTGAAAAAGCCTATGCCAACGCCAAAATGGAAAAATACGCCGAAGATGTCTTTGGCGAGCAGTACTTCTGGGACGAAAACAAAATGGCCGCCAGACGCGCCGGCGCCAAAAAGCCTTATCGCATCAGTCAAGCCATGACGGATGCGGCCCGCGAAATAGGGTTGAAATACGGCGCCGAGTACCTCCTGTTCTGCAATGTGCAGGAAGTGGATGTGGAACTGGCCAATTCCATTTTTAACGCCAAAACCGATATTAACGAACGCGCCAAGCACATCAAAGTGGAAACCAGCGCCTACCTGATTAACGCCAAAACCGGCATGGTCTATGAAAGCCACCTTCTCACGGAGAAAACCGGTCGGATTCAAAACCTCTTTGGAGAGTACGGCAAGGGCATGACCACCGTGACCTTGCTGGGCGCCATGTTCGATATGCAGTCTAAGAAACTGGTAAAGGATGTATTCGAGAATGGGAAAAAAGCCTTATAAATTTTCTTGGGGCTTTGCCCCAACCCCCACAAGGGGCTGGCATCCCCTTGATCCGGCGATAGATTTTTTTACTTGGGGGCGTTTATTCGGTAAAGCAGTTTTGCTGGCGGTGATGACGCTGGTGTTGTTTGTACCCGGGGAGGCCACCGCCAAGTATTCCATTGGACTCGTGGGCATACAAAGCGCCGTGCAGGGAGCGGAGAAAACCAACATCGCCGCTTATGTGGATATGCAAGACAAACGGGATCCCATGGAGTTTGCCCAGAGCGTTTTCACCGATATTATGACCGACGAGCTGGCTACGACGGAGCTGGAAACCATCGATTTGTCCCGGCAAGCCAACATGGCGCGTCGCGATGAAATTATTTTTCAGCTGAAAATGGGTGATCCTTCTAAGGCATTGCAACTATCCGATAAAAAATTGGATTACCTGATGTACGGTTACATTTCCAATTTCACCGTCACCCATCGGGAAAGCCTTGGCTCCAACAACATTTCGGTGGAAGTTTCCCTCTCGGCGCATATTGTGGAATCCGCCACCGGCAAGGCTGTTTTCGTGGCCACCGGGAAAGGTACGGCCGCCAGCCACGGAGTTGATCTCAATAAAGACGGCGACAAAATTTCCACTAAGGCTTGGACGGACGCTTTGGAAAAAGCCCTGACCCAGATTGCCGACAAGGTTAAAAAGGAAGTGTAGGTGTACTCAATGAAGCTAAAAAAAATAATCGCCGCCGCCTTAGTGGCCATGTCCCTGCCGATAGCGACCCAAGCCAACGGTCATCTGTGGTACGACCGCAACGCCCATATCGGACAACTGGGAAAAAACGAGAAACTCTACATTTATCCCATCATTGACCTCGACGGCTCTTATTGGGTGAATCATAGCGATGTGAAATCCAACGCCTTTAAGGCCAACGAGTATCTCGCCACCCGATTTGCCAGACGCTTGAAATTTAAAAACGTCAATTCTCTGGGAGCGCAGATAGGCGAAAAGAAAGAGATTCGCACCGACGATTACGACAAATTTCTGAAACCTTTCCCCGATGAGCAAGCGAGGGCAGAAGCTATTCAGGCTTACTACTTTACCCCCGTTACGCGAGAGGTACGCACCGAACCACATCAATCCCCGGCCACCACGGTAACGGTGCAGATGCGCTCCTACACCAAGGAAACCGGCGGCCCCAACGGCGACCGCACCTACAACGAAAGAAAATGGACGGTGCAACACACCATCCCGGCGGTGGAGCTTTGCCTGTATCACATGGATATAGAACACACCCTGTATAACAAGAAAGGCGAGAAAATCCTCACCTACGAAAACAACGAACACAGCTACAAATACAACGCCAATACCTACCGCCGGAAGATGTTTGAAAGCCTCATCGACGAGTTTAAGGATGACTATGGGGATATTCAGAAAGATTATCAAGAAACCAAGAAAAAACCCCGGGAAAATTCGCCGGTACGCATTGGCTTCAAGGGCATCCAAGTTCCCAGCAACGTAGGCAATGATGAATACCTGATAAAATCGGTATATTTCACCATGAAAAACTTCGCGCTAAAGCACACCAAAGCCAGCATAAACTACGGCGATGCCGATGACAAGCCGCCCCGGTACGAGGTGCAGGGCGTCATAAACCGTTACACTTTAGACCGGGAATGGGTGCCGCCTCATGCTTCCACCTATGATGCCGTTGTTTCCAGCAAGGAACGCAAATGGTACGACAAAGACGGCAACGAACACACCATGACCACCACCCAGTACGAGAGTAAAATTACGGATCACCACGGTTTTTGGAAATATACGGCTACAGTCCAAGGGACTTTTAACCTAGTGGATGCCAAATCTGGCAAGGTAGTGGTTTCCCACTCCGCCACCGAAACAGACGATAAATGCGCCGACGCCTATCGGCATTTGATGAAAGACTTTTACGTTAAGGTCAAAAAATATTTGGGCAAGTGAAAAAACCTCCCTCGGCGGCTCAGGTAATGGAGCTACCGGGGGAGATTTTTTGTTATTGCCGAGATCTAATCCACTACCTACATCGGCGTTTACACATAAATTTGTACGCTGTCTGCGGTCAGTCTCGTCCCTCTCATTCGTAAGTTTCAATACCGCAAGCGGTAAAGAGGAGCGCTCAATTGCGTTCGTTGATGATCTCTGGTTTCAAGATAAGATAGTTTCAATACCGCAAGCGGTAAAGAGGAGCGCTCAATTGCAAAAGCCTCGAAAAAGCCATCAGTTATACCGAAGGTTTCAATACCGCAAGCGGTAAAGAGGAGCGCTCAATAATTTGCTCATGGTCTGCCTCCATTCTTATTAGCAATGTTTCAATACCGCAAGCGGTAAAGAGGAGCGCTCAATCGCCTACTCTGAATGAGCGTGTTTGCTCTTCGGCGGTTTCAATACCGCAAGCGGTAAAGAGGAGCGCTCAATTTTAAATCTAATAAAGGTATTATTCCTGGAGATAATAATCGTTTCAATACCGCAAGCGGTAAAGAGGAGCGCTCAATGCAAAGGGCAAGCCTACCCTGGTCGGCTTCACTAGCTAGTTTCAATACCGCAAGCGGTAAAGAGGAGCGCTCAATCGGTATGAGATCTATACAAACAAAGTCTCTATCTTCCAGTTTCAATACCGCAAGCGGTAAAGAGGAGCGCTCAATTGGGATGTTGGCGTTTTGTGCTTTAAGGGTATTGCGTTTCAATACCGCAAGCGGTAAAGAGGAGCGCTCAATCCAGCTAACGCCAGACACCACCATGTCCACGCTCTGTTTCAATACCGCAAGCGGTAAAGAGGAGCGCTCAATCACCCTTTCTATGATTGTGCAACATATATTCTTGAAAGCGTTTCAATACCGCAAGCGGTAAAGAGGAGCGCTCAATACTATGCTCCGCGAAACCAAGCGGGGCATAGCCTCAAAACGTAAAATCGGACAACCTAGCAGGTTTCCGGCAAAATCCCTAAACCTACGGGAAATCCTTTTAGCGTTCGACAATCACCAATCCCCACTCCTTCGGGCTTTACAGCCATTTTGAAAAACGGGACAACCTGCGGCATTTTTTGGCTCTCCGGGAGGTTGTCCCACTTTCTAGCCATCAAATCTAATCCAATTATAAGCATGCAACAGCGGACTGTCAAGAAGAAATTTTCAGAAGGATAAATATTTTGTTGGAGGACAGTTTTACTCATCCCCAATCCCACGGTCAAAAATAAACAGACCGAATTTCTCCACCCAAAAGCGAATATGTTGCCGAGGACTCATGCCTTGGAATTCCTGGAAGGGCGTTTCTAAATACTCCTCGTACCTCTCGAACCAACGCTTTTTGGTGGCCAGTTTCATTTTGCATCCGCCGTTGGCCAATTCAAAATCCGCCGGGGTGAATATCCCCAAATTGAGCAGTTTGAGGATAAACCTGTCGATAACCGGTTGGCGAAACGGCTCCAACAAGTCATAAACTAAACTGTCTTTGCGTCCGTTGTTGCTGTGAAAAAATCCCAGTCTGGGGTCTAGTCCCGCTCCGGCAATGGCAATACGCAAATCACGCTCCAGTAGCGTATAGCCGTAACTGAGTAGCGCATTTACCCCATCCCTTGGCGGGCGGCGATTTCTGCCCGTCCATGTCCAAACTTTGGGGTCAAGGATATAGGCAAACCCGGAAAAATAGCATTTGGCGGCTTGTCCCTCTAAGCCGCGCAATTCGTTAATATCGTCGTGCTTCATCAGTTTATTTTTATAGAGTTTTACCTGTCCGGCGATGTCGGCCAAGGCGATTTCTTTTTTGCGCTTGGCGTAGGTCTTGAGGATATTTATTTGGGCTTGGAGTTTTTCGTTGATTACGTATCTTATCCAGTAATTTTGATTGGCGGTAAAAACAGCCCGCTGAGTTTCAAAACGCTCTAAGGACACCTGCTCTTTGCCCAAAGCGCCGCAAAGGCGGCCAAAACTATCCACGAAGAAAATTTGCCGTCCGTTTTCCAGTAGGGCAAATATCAGGGGCATGGAAAGATGGGCTTTACTGCTGACCACCACGCTGTCTATTTGCCCCAAAGGGACGCTGGCGACTTTTGCGCCGTCTTTGGTGATAACGGCTCTGCCGTGATCCTTGGTGGCTTCGCTCCCCGGCGAAATCAAATACAGGGCGCTCATGGCTCACACCACTATTAAACGGGGCGCCGACTCTAGCGGCTCCCCTTTAGACCAAACTTTGCCTTGGCAAGCGTGGCACATGGGAGTTATGAGGAGCATACATTTCTCGGAAGCGGCTGTCAACTCCAACAGTTTTTGTTTGATAAAAACCATCCGTTGCTCCGTAGTTTCACAGCTAAAAACGCTGTACTGAATACGCCACGCAAAGCCCTCTAAATACTTCATGACTTTATTACGCACTTTATTTTCGCTGATGTCGTAGCAAATAAGATATTGCATCCTAATACTCCCTAAACCTGACAAACTCAAAGAGCGATACTTTTTGGGTACTGCCGCCGGGTGTTTTGGCTTCGGTGACAATGCGCTGACTGGTGGCGGCGAGAGTGACAATGCCGGCCTCTTTTAGCATATTTACCATGGCGAATGTGTAGCTGAAATCCCCTTGACACAGAACCGCCGCAGGTTTTAAGTCGCAGATGACGGCAAAGTATTTTTGCGCGAGGCGCCTCACCTCTTGGGGCGAATAATCCGGCGGTATGTTTGGGAAAGGCACGTCCATAATATCGCCGTAGGCTCGCGCCGCCGTAAGTTGCGGCTCGCTCCAGTAAGTACTGGGGTGATTGGTATGGTTGACGAAGATTTTTTTAGGCATGGTTGGCCTGCCTTATAGCATCGTTTATTTTCGCTATTTGCGTCTCCATACAGGCGCGCAAACTTTCGGCATCGCTAAATTCTCCGACTCCATGCAAGGCATGATTGCTATGATTGCGTTCGTTCTTCAGCTGTACATAACCGTCAATTAGGCTGAGAAAGTCGCTTTTGTCAATCGTTGCGGAGAATGTCCCTTCTTCCATTAACGCATATTGTCTAGCGGCATTGGGATATTTTACGGTCATCTCGTCATATAGCTTAAAAGTAGGGAAAATATCGGACAACTCCTCAATGGTAGCTTCATTCTGTACATATTTACGCAACACTTTTAGCCGTGCGAACTCGGACTCTGCCAGTCTAAGATGAACGCTTATCCTGCCGATTATTTTTCGGAGCGGTTTCAGTGTCTCTTTGTTCTGTTCAAGATTTAAAAGTAATTTAGGGTTGCGATGAAGCGTTGCCAAAAGGTTTATCTGCTTTTCTAACAATTCCATGTTGTTGCTTTGCAGTCTATTTTTGTCAAAAAAGTCACTCGTTCTTTTCAGCCAACCAACAAAATCAAATTCCTTGTCCCTGTTTTTCATGCCGTTTAGGGCATCTTCTTTTATCAACCGAAAATATGCTCTTAAAAGTTTATCATTCGGCTTTGGTGACAACACATTTAGCAGGTAATACCATTTATTTCGTTTCCATGAATCTTTTCCCGCCGCATCATCAAGGCGCTTTGCCTCTTTCGCGGTTTGCTTTATAAGTCCATGTTCTCCCAAATATTCCGGAACACGCTCGGTGTACAGCGTCAACGCCTGTTGTAGATAACCTTTGCTCAAACACCAACGAATCACCGCCAAATCGTCAAAATCACGGCTGATTAAATCGTGATAATCGGCTTTAATACGTCCGATAAGCCGCGCCATTAGAGTGTCTTGAATGTTCTCCGTCTTGTCGAAACCGTCCAGCGCCTCGCGCAGTTCGTCAATGGCCTTCTTTAGTTCGCCGTAATGGCAAAGTTTCAGCTCCTCCGCGAAATTATCCATGGCGGCTATTAGCCGGGTCAAAGCCGGACTCTGCGCCTTACCGGCAAAATACTTTTTTATGGCCTTGGCACTGCCGAAACTGACAAATTCCTCTGCCCCGGCTATAAGCTGAAAGAGGTGGTAAATATCCCCTAATTCCTCTACGATGCCCGTTTTTCCGTTGTACTTGGAATAAAGCAAGTGTCCGATTTTAACGTCGCTGTATTCGATGAGCCGCACGATGTCTAGCATCATCATGTTGACAGAGCGCATCCCGCCGGTAAGATCCACATGTAGCACAATTTCATCATCGGGATTCTCGGCGACCATTTTTTGAATTAACTCCGCCACCTCGGCCACGCTTTCCAATGATTTTTCGAGGGGGGAATCTTCGTCATAAGGATAAACAGACTCCGGTGGCATACAGGCGTCCATATCCAGGATAAATTTTTCCATTCTCTCCCGGAAATATTCTAAATGGGTAATTTCCCGTCCCTGTAAATCCGTAGCGTCCACCTTTTGCTCCCGTATTCGCTTGGAAGCCAACACAAATATACGCTCCAAGGTCGCGCCATCTAGTTTGTCTAGCAGGTAGCGGAGCGCCGATTCGTTGGTGGAGCAAGTAGGCTCGCCGGGTACGTTGTCAAAGGGCGTTTGCGCGACGGCGCCGGTGTTGCGGTCTTTCTTTATATCGCTCAAGAAGGTCAAAGCAATATTTTTCTTTGGCATATATCCTCCTGCTTTCTTTTTCTTTTATTTTTTGCCTCCGGCGGGCAAAGGAGCTTCGCCCCTCTACACTCCCCAATATGTTTTCTATAATGAACGAAGAATAAAATGTGATTACTTAATCAACCGGGAGTCCAGAGGGCTATGCCCTTTGGCAGGTGCAGGGCAGCGCCCTGCTAGGGTTTGGGGCAACGCCCCAAGAAAAGATTATTTATATTCTATTCGCTTGCCAGCCAAACTCACTACTTTTTGCAAGGCGGGCAATACCGCGCGAAGGGCGAAGCGTTTGTCTTGGTTATGACCGTTTTTGGTGTTGCCGTCCATGGCGGCGGTGGCTTTTTGCCAACCGGGACGGGCAGTGTTTTTCCAGTCTAGGATAGAGCGCATATTCGCCAAAGCCTCTTGGTAATCCTGCCAAAAGGAATTGCCTTGGGCGCGGACATAGTTTTCATAAGCCGCGATAAATTCCGTGGGAGTCGCCTCTTGCAGTGAGTCGTGCCAACCATTGTCATCAAAAAGCGTGGTGAAACGGCTGCCGTCCTCTAGGTAAAGACGGCTCTGCATACGGATACTGCCCAGCCCTATGGATTTGCCTTGACCTATTTTGTAGACAATATCCTCGGCGTCGCTTGCTAGGTTCAGCACTCGCAGAAGGGCGCCCAGTTCCTCTTTGGTGAGGTCGCGGAAGGTTATTTGGCCGCTGAATTTACTGCCTGCCGCCAAGGGATTTATTTTTTTGAGGAGATCCACCGTGCCGCTTTCGCGTTCGGTTTTGAGATTTTGAATTTCGCTGATGGAGGCTTGCCAACGCGGATTTTTCCCTTGATGCCAATAGAGTTTGTAGCCCCTTATGGATGCCTTGGCAGAATCCCAGTGAAGCAGTTTTTTGTCGTCAGTCTGCTCTAAATAAAGTTGGAAAGATGTGGGGTTTGGTTGCATGAGGGCGCGGCGCTCGGCGGCTCCTATGGGGGAGGGATTTTCTGTGGGCATAGCGTCCCCAAAGGTTAAGCGCGAAGCCCAAGACACGGTGGGACGGCTTTGCCCGAACATGGCCGCCGCAAAATCCACGGTTCCTTGCTTCAAGGCGGCGGGTACTGCGTCCATGGTGGAATGGTCGTAGGGGATGCGGTAGGATTGACCGTGACCGAAGGATTTAACTCGCTGTGTGCCTTCTTCCAAAAAAAAGAAACAGGGGATAATGCTCTCAAAAGGTTCCAAGCCGGACAGAGCGGTAGGCGCCTTGCCGCACAGGGGGCTTTTCTTGACGAGATCCATGCCCCGGCGGTTTTTATCGCTCTGGTACTCCTCCAAAAGTTCCGGCGGCACGGGGTAGCTTTTGGCTTTGTCGATGTCTTGTAGGCTGTAATATTTGTAGTATTGCTTGCCCCATTTCTTGCGGTCATCCTTAGTGGTGGATTTCTGCGCTTCTTTGGTGAGCAATTTTTTGGTGCTGAGAAGTCCCACCTGAATGTAGGCGGTATTGTCGTCCCAACGGACACAGGATTTTTTTACATCTCCATCCCGCAAATCGAAGCGCTGCATATATTCCTTGATGGGAATGGAACGAACTTTATCGGGGAGCAAGGGATAAATAACATAACCACCCCGACGTTTCACGAGGAAGCCCGGTTTGGCATTTTTTTGGACGGTGCCATTCACCGTAGAGGTCATGTAATTTTTGTAGCGGTCGCACAGTTCCCGGTCATGAGGATTTTTGTCGGTGGCCATCAGTTGCCGATAGTAAAGGTGGCGATCCACCATGTCCTCTCTGGCTTGCCAACCTCCCAAGGTCACGATTTTCAGGAGGTTTTTTATCATGCCTTTGATTTCACTGCCGGGGATAATATATTTTCCCGTCGGCGCAAAGGAATTTTCGCCGGCGCCGCCGATAAAGAGGGGCGAAATGCTCTCAATCTCTAACTCAATTTTGCCGCTGTAATGCTCCCCCTCTCGCAAATAATGACGAAACTCTGTTCTGAGGCGTTGATTCTCCTCCACCGTGAGGGATTTTTTATCTTGCAGGATAGCGCCCACCGACTCATTTAGCGGCGAAGGCAAAACGGCATGGGGGAGCGGCACAAAGTTATAGGGGGCGGTAGCTATTTCTTGGGGACGAGTGGTGGGCGTGGCGCTTAAAACTTCGCCGTAGATGCCCTCCGTCCAAGCGGTAGGAACGACAGCCCGACCGGAATTATTGCCGCCTTGGGGGAGATTACCGCCAAAATTGCCGCCGAAGTTATTGCCGCCTTTGCCGCCGCGATTCCGATTTTGTCCCATGTTGTTTTCCTGACGGCGGTATTCATTTTGACGCTTTTGGTCTTTCTGCTTTTCCTTCGCCGCCTGCTCTTTTTGGTAAGCCGCCGCCGATTCGGAACTGGCCAAGCCCAAGGCCATAAGTTGCTCCGCTAAATCTCCCATCTGCCTCACGCTCCTTCTGCCGACTCTATGGTCACATAGCGATAATCCACATAACCTGCCAGTCCCGTTTTCTCGTCACAGCCCACATAGTTCCGGGTGGTCAGACCGTACCAAGTGGGCAATTTCCCTGTGGTAACAAAGGGAATGACCAGTTCCAACTTTCGCGACACATCCCGAAGCCGCACAAAATTTGGCGGTAAATTGTCTTGGTCGGCGGCTTTTTGTCCCCACAATCTTGAAAAACTGTCCACCGCCTTGCCACCTTCTCCCGGCTTGTCGGCTATATAACGCCCGATTAGCGTCTCCCCCTTTTGCCACAAATATATTTCCTCCGTGGCGTTAAAGAGCCGCAGTTCCACCCAATTCGCGGGCAAAGGCATATCGCCAGGCGCAGTGAAGTCTTGTCCGTCCCACGCGCCCCACACAATGCCATCTCTTGCCCATAAAACAAGGGAAGCGGCGCGAGGCATAAATTTAGCGGCTATGTCTTTTAGCGCGTCTAGGGTAGCGGCGATTTCCACTTTTTCCGGTTGCCGGGGGGCAAAGTCCTTCAATTTTAACGGCTCTTTGGCCAGTTCCAATCCCATTTCCTAGACTCCTTTCCCGAAGGCGGCGGCGTACTCTGCGAGTTTATGCTTGTCGCCCTTGGTCACTTGCCCTGCTTCGCTTAGGACAAATTCCTCGCCGGCGTAATTGAGGGTTGCCTTGCCGCCCCGCAAAATTCCTCGGCCAATGCTTTGTTCGCCCCCCAAGGAGATTTTACCTTGGCAAAGGTCTTTGATTAGGAATAGCGCCAAGCCCACTTCCGACGGCGTAGCTTCGGCAATGGAGAAGGCTAAATTGAAGGCCGTACCTTCTCGGCACTGCCACAGAGGATGTACCGTAAAGAGAGCCGAATCAATGGTGCCGCCGGTGAAGCGGTCAATGCGGTTCCTCGTATGTTCCTTTTCCCGTAAAATGCCTTGACTGAGGTCGATATAAGTCTCTGTCACTTGTAAGCGGCTTTTGCTCCCGGCATTGTCGGCGCGACTACTACCCATGAGGCTGTTAAGTTCTTCGGGGTCGCGTCCCAAGTTCTCCATAATGTAAGCGGCGCGATGCCGGAGTACGCCCTTCAAAGTTGTGCCGGGAATGACGGCGGCGTCGCCGCTTTTCAGCATTGTCGCTACTGCCTTGCCGTCGCTTTCTACCCCATAACGTCGAATTATGAGGGAGGAAGCCAAGGAAAATTCGCCGCGAAAATAAAATGTTTTGGGGGTGTGCAGGTCGCTTTTCAGCTCGTCGTATTTCAACTTAACGGGAGCGTCTTTGGCCTGGGGCATAACCGCCGACAGCCAAGAGCGTACCGCTTCTTTTTTCTTAAAATCAAACAGCCCCAAAACGCCCTTCTCTAACCGCACCGACCCTAACCCCTTAGCGGTCATGGCTCCCAAATTAAACCCCTCGGACATTTTGGCAGCGAGGAATTTCAGTGCCGCTAGCACGTCTTGCCGCAGAGGCGCTTTGGTGCTTTCGTCGCTTTCAGCGGTGTGACAGCCCCGCAAGGTGGCTTCAAGGCGCAAATGCCCCGTCGCTCCGCGCTCCACGGCTTCAAAATCGTATTTCGCGCCGGGAATGGCGGCGCCTAAATAATCATCAATGGCCACGCCGTCGCGAAAAACCGTATGGGCATCCCTTAATTTCACGTCGGCAAAATCAAGACTGCTCTGCATGGCGTCTAAATCCCCCAAGAGCCAAGGAACCATTTCCGGGCAGGAGCCAACCATAATTTCACGCAAGGCTCCGGCAAGGGATGTGCCGGGAATATACGGCGTACCGTCCTTGTCCCGCAAAATCACTATATCCCGGTCATTTTCCCGATCTTCTACGCCGCTGCCTATGAGCAGAGGGGAGAGGAGGGTCAGTTCCCCCTCTAGCAAAACTTTGGCCACTACGGCCTCTTGGACGCTCATCAACTTTCCCTCCTCACAGCAACGACCTTTTTCCGCGCCAGTCTGAAGAATGTATGCCAGTAGGCGAAGAAATATTGGGCGCTCTTCAAGTCAAAATCCGCCGGGTTAATTTTTAAGTCCGTCATTAAATCCTTCGCCCCGGCCAAATCCTGACGCCAAGAGCGGCGCGGCTCTCCGTATGGCAACTTGTCCCGCAAGAGATAATCTTCCAATGGCAAGCCCTGCACCTCCACCGAAGTCAGTTTTTTCTCTAGGGGCGTGGATCCCTTTTCCTTGTCGTGTTTGAGGTTATCCCGGTGACTGCCTTGGGCTTGCAAAATTTTACGAAAGGTCTCCGGCAAATTTTTCGCCTGTTTATCGTTTTGGGCTTCGTCTAGTAAGGTAAGCATCCGGGCAAAGAAATGAGCGCTGTCCCCGGAAGTTCGCAAACTGGCCGCATCCTCTCCGGCGTATATTTTTATTTGTTCCAAGAGACGACTGGCCAAAACTTTTTCCACCATGGCGACAAGCCGAGCCGGAAAAACGTCGGACGTGGCAACAGGGGCGAGGGCTTTGGCCGCCAGTTCCAAATTCTCGCGCCAAGGCCAAATTCTAAGTTGCCCAAAACCCTCCTCCCGCCTTTGACCAATTCCCCGGTAAAGCATATTCGTTAAGCGCGTCAAATCCTCTGCCGTCCAAGACGTATTTTTGCGAAGCCGGAACACCGTCCCGGCGGCAAGGCCGTAAGCTCTGGGTCGGGGCATTTTCCATACACCCACGAAATTGTCACCCTCCCACGGGCGGCTGTAGATTTTTTCCAAAACAAAATCCGCACCCATTTCCGTGGCGACGGGAGTGAGAAGGCTTGCGGCATCCCCTTGCCATGACGGCTCCGGGATATAGTGACTGTCAAGGCGCAAGAGAATACTGCTATCCTTCAAGTCCGACTCCGTAGCGGCAATCAAGGATTCAATGTCGCCGAAAATAATTTCTCCCTCGCCGTATTCGGCGTAACGGGAGTGACCCAAGCGACAATTCAAGGCGTTGTCTTGTAGGCGCAGGGCGTTTTTCAGTTGCCATAGGTCTGCCTTATCTCCGAGAATATAGCCGCCAAAACTCTGTCCCGACTCCAAATATTCGTAGTTGAAAATATTGCCGTCGCGACTGCTGCCGGTCAGCCGTTCTTGGGGCGAAGTGCGGCTTAGATGGAAGGACAGGCCGGTTTGCACTTTGGTTAGGGTGATGGTTTCGTCCTGCAAAATGCCGTAGCCCGACAGGCTCTTAAAACCGGTGCTGACATCGGCGGGTTTGGCTTGCAGTAAATCCTGCACGGGAGGCGCCTCCTTCCCGGCGCCCTTGGCTTTTTGCAGGGAGCACGGCAACGGAAAGGCTCGCTCGTTCTTTACCCAAGGATTAGCGTCGCCAAAACGCAGTTTGTCAAAGAAAAGCCGGGAAAAATCCGAATTGAGATGGGCTTTTTTCCCCAAATTCTGCTCCTCAATGTAGCGTTTGGCGATAATGCCCCGCATCATGGCGCCGGGAATATAGTGTAGAGTGGCGGTGAGCAGGGAAATATTGCCTTCGGCGGAAATAATAACCGGGGACAAGGTGTTAATAAGGACGGACATTTTTTCCATATCAGCGCCAAACCTCCTTTATGAGCGAAGCGTCCCTTTGTCCCTTGCGCGAGCCGTCCAATACGGTGAAAGAACAGGCAAGCCTGCCGAAACCGCGATTGCGTTTCAGTCCGGCGCGGCGTAAGTTGCGAGTCGCCAAGGCCAACAAGGGCAAATAGTCGGGGGCGTTCTCCCCGGTAAGTTCCATTATTCCCGTGAAGGTCAGTCCCTCATCCACGACCCGCATATTGTGAAGGGATCCTTCGGCGGCGATACCATTCGTCAATTTTGTCTGATAGCGCAGGGAAGTGTATTGTTCCAATATGTCCCTAGGGGTGAACAGCCCCGGATATTTACGTTGCAGAGCCGCGCAACCGCGGCGAATTTGCTGATATTCCTTGCGCGGCCACATATACAAATTAGGGATAATAAGTTGGGCATCGACGGCATCCGTATCGTGGTGGAATAATTCATCCAGCGTCTCAGTCGCAGGCAGCTCTTGCCCGGAACGCGCCATCATCTCCCCCACTTCCTTGGCGCTTTCATAAAGCAGACCTTTGAAGCGACGTCCCGGAAAATAAGGGATGCCGTAGCGGTCGCAAATAACCTCGGCATCGATATTCACATCCCCCTGTCCACCGCCAAGGTGTAAAGGGGAGACAGCTTCCACTTTCAGCTCAATTTCCAATGGTTTTAGCCTCCTATCTCCGTCGGCAGGAAATCCATCATTTCGATAGCATCAACGTAAGGGGTTTTGCCGCCGCTCCATAAGGCGTTATCGCCTTCGGCATACACGTTCCACTCATAGACAGCGGGGAGTTTTTGCCCCAAGTGGCTAAGCTGGGCGAGGAATTTTTGCGCGCTGCTTTTGTCTTCGGCCAGTACTCGACGCAATTCCTTTATTTTTCCCTTTTGCATAACGCCACGTTGCAACTGACTTACCGCCGCCAATAGATTTTCTATATCATAACGGTGTTCCTTGGGGAAAGTTCCGGCGACGTGTCCCACTTGATAGGGGCCGAAGTGGAGATTTCCTCTGGCGCCGGTGTATTCCCTTTCCCTAAGGCTGTCCAAATCCCCTACTCCTTCGCCGTGCAGAAAGGCAAAATCAAGCCAACTGGTGCCAAAGTTTTTATCTTGATTTTTCCCCTCTTGCCTGACGCTGCGCATTTTTTGCTTGGCCGCGTCGCAAAGTTCTTCGGCCAAACGATAGCCGCGAAAGAAGGGATAAGCCCCGGGCAAAATGGCCACGCCGCCGCAGGCATCAATGGAGCGCGCCGCCTTGGCGGTCACATCGGGTACGCTGTTTTCATCCAGCATAGCCTCCATAAATATTTTGGCGTAATGAATGGCAAGCTTTGCCGGGCAAACAAAGGTCACGTCGTCGCCCCCTAAAATAATGGGACGCAGAGGCAGAAAGGGACGAGAGCTTTCCTTGTCTTGGCCGAGGGAGAGGAGACTTGAGTAGAGGGAGTATTCTGCTTTGACCTTCGCCAAGAGCAGGCCGAAGGCGCCTTCCGTTTTGTGTTTGACGTTTTGGGATAAAATCTGCCGTTCTTGCAAGCCGCCTACCCGGCGGAATTTTTCCCCCATGTTGTTGCCATCGATGTGAATAATGGCAAAATAATTCTCCGTCTCCCGCTTACCTAAATCATCCAGTCGCAGGGGAAAAGCAAATTCGGCGGCGATTTCGGGATATTTTTCCTGTAGCGCCTTTTGGGCATCTTGAGCAGCCAGGGCTTTCGCGGCAGTTTCTTGGGAGAAAAAGCGGTCGCTATAGCCGCCCTCCGGGTCAATTTTGCGCTTGCCGTCGTAGTAATTGGCCGCCTGACCGCTGACACCGCAACTCACTGTCAGCCCCGTGTAAGGCACATTCACGAGATTGAAACTGTTGTTTTGGTTCTCTTTCAAACGGGCGTACAGCGCCTTCAAGCTGTCATCGTAGTTTTCATCGGCTAAATCAAGCTCCCCTATGGCGGCGCCAATCTTGAGTCCCGGACGTTTTACCAGTAAATTAGCCGAGAATTTTGCCACCACTTCTTTCAGTCGCGCCGGGGTTACATCGGGGCTGAAAATGACAAGACCGTTTCCCCCGCCGTTCATGGCCATAAAGCATCTGCCTGCTCCTTCCGTTGCGGCAAATTCGGCGGCACTGCGTCCTGTTGCGCCCGCGATGAAAGCAAAATCCCGTTTTAGGAGCGGAATTAACTCCTCATCATAGAGTCTGTCAACTAAGTAGGAAGCGCCCACATTGGTTTTCAGCTTACTCTCGGCAAAAATATATTTCTGAATTGACCGGGTGTCAAAAAGTATGGCCGGACATATTTTGTTCATAGCCTTACCTCCGTAAAATGGGTGAACAAAAGAAAAATTTTTCATATTGCGTCAATTATAACACGAGGAGTATAGCAGCACAATGAATTTTGACGCTATTGTCAAGGAGAGCCGCTACGTTGTATAGTACAGCAAACGTCATAATAAACTTCAAAGGGGTGCAGGGGCGAAAGTCCCTGCTAGGTGTCAAGAGGGCAACGCCCTCTTGTGGGGTTTGGGGCGAAGCCCCAATTATTCTATTATTTGCCAAAAGAGACAAAATATAAGTCTCAAGGGAGGATTATAATGCTCAGAAGTGTGGTTTATGCCCTCACCGCCGATAATGCCGCCGTCTTGCCAAGGACTCACGGCAGATTGATGCACGGAGCCTTTTTAACGCTTATCAAGGGAATGTCGCCGTCGCTGGCGACCGCTCTCCATGACAATCAACAGTACAAACCCTTTACCGTGTCGGAATTATTTCCTTTCAAGGCGCAAGCGAGACCAATTCAAGTAGCGAAAGGCGCCTCCTTGACTTGGCGCATTACCGCTTACGATACGGAACTGGCCGAATACCTAACAGCCGCGAAGCCCGGAACGGTTATTCGTATAGGAAACTTGCAGTGCCATATTGCGGGCGTATTCCTGACACCCGCCGAACACCCCGCCGCCGGTTGCGGCAGCGAAGAGGATTTATTGGCGGCCTGTCTGAGCGTAAATGAAGTGGCGGAAATCACCTTTCATTTTCTCTCGCCGGTATCATTTCGCCGTAACGACCAGGATTTTCCTTGGCCGCTACCAAGCTATGTTTTTGGCTCTTTGCTTGACAAATGGTCTCTCACAAGATTCCCCCTGCCCATAGCGCGGGAGGATCTCGCGGAACTCGCGCAAAATCTCACGCCTCGCCGTTGGCAAGGACAAAGCCACGTCATTTATCCCAAAGCCCAAAGGGGAGTATGCGCCTTTACGGGAAACTTCTCCTACGGTCTGGAAAACCTAAACCGCGAGGCGCAACAACTTTTCCTATTGCTAGCGCAGTTCGCCCCTTTCTCCGGCGTAGGCCGTCTCACTGCTCAAGGCTTGGGACAGACGCAAATTGAGTTTGTAGCGCGATAGCAAGAGAGTGTGTATGTGCAAACCACGCAAAAGGACGCCCGGCCTAGGCCAAGCGTCCTTTTGCGTGTTATGACTTATGTTATTGCTCAAATCTGCTCCTCTACCCAATCAAAAACCGCCACCAGATATTCCGGCCATTCATGGATATAGCCATAGCCATGTTCGCCCACATGAACCTGCCAACCGCCGGAAAGAAACTGGAACACCACCGGCGCGGTATTCCAGTTTCTTTCCGGTATTCAAGTGTCGCTCAAGTGGAGCGTCATATTGCCCGGTTCGCCTGTAATACGAAATCCGTGGGATTCCCCGTTGGCTTCACCAATGCCGACTCCCGTTTCCGGGTCGTAAGAAGTGACATCGACGATAAAGGACATACCCTCCGAATCACTGTAAGCAATGGCAATCCATCCACCGGTATCTATTACGCGATAGTTTACCTTGCGGCTGTCGAATAATTCATGTATGAATTGATTTATCCTGTTGCTCTGCTCAACAAAGTGGAGGGGGTGTGAGAGTATTTTAAAAAATGTCAATATCAAAGGCCACAGACGTATAGGCACACTGACCGACGCATTAGAGTATGCCGAGCGCCGAGCCTTGTTTATCAAGCCGTGCAACTCCATTCACACCTTCTTTATGATGTTCCGCATGACAGCAATATTCGTTGACAAAGATATGCGGGTCGTAAAGGTTGTGCCGAATATGTGCTTTTCTGCGGTTATCATAGACTGCCGGACATTTTGTGTACCTTGCTTGCAACGTGACGATCTTACGGGCAAGCTAAGACCGTAGACTTCGAGAATATTCTCGCGCCGTCTCGCCTTCCATAGATGGACGCACGAATAGGGGTGGCACAGTGTCTACTATGTTGACACATTGGTGATTCACGCTAATAGATCGTGGCGCTGACGGCGAAACCATTCCACTGCAGTATCCAATTCGCGTATAACAGAGTGGCACTGCCGGAAAATTGTCTATGGTTCTTTCAATATGCCTTCGAGCAAGGGCGACAGACTGACAAAATTTTTTCAATTTATGGCCTGACAAGGGGCACTACATAACAGAGCCATTACCAGCAAATATGTGCTTGGGGAATTTGACGACAAGGCGCGCGGAAAGTTTGCCAAAGCAATGAGTAGAATGTTCAAATTTCTGTCAGATAACTCGGATAAACTCACCATCGTCCCCAACCCTACCACGCTACGCCCCGAAGAAGAACTCCTCCGCGATGCCAAAGACCGCCCCATACTCCGCGCCGCCATCGCCGCCGGGGCTGACTATTTTCTGACCGGGGATAAGGATTTTTTGGTATTAGCCCTAGATAAGCCGAGAATTATCAGCGCCAATGAATTTTTAGAGTTATAGCCCCCGGCCGCTGGCGGTCGGGGGACTATTCATTTAAACCTTCCTTTAAGGTATCGCTCCACAGATGTCCGTTTCATGTGCATACCGTCTAAAAAATCTTCTTCATTTAAGCTCATATTGGACGGATTATACGAGCCAAGCAACATAACATTGTGCTGTTTGGCAAATTTTTGTAGCCATATTTCACTTTGTATAACATTGGCAAAGCGTGGTGTGGAGGCAAGGAAATCATAGACCGTAGGATGATAAGGTGGGAGGTAAAATATAACTTGACAGCCTTGCCTTTCCATATCTGCGATTAATGCCGTTAAGGCTGTACCCAAATCATCGTCTATGGCCTCAAAGCCCTCTAAGTGATATATTTTTCCGGCTATATATTCTTGAGCTAACTTTTCTGTATCTCCCAAACGGTATTCTCTGGAGTATTCATGAGAACCGTCTGCAAAAACAAAAGCTACATTAGGTTCCTCGTCTGCCATGCCCTCCGAACGTGTGAATATGGATTTTCTCACCTCTCCACGACATAATTTTTTCAAAGAAGTCATGGTATAATTCATTGATAAAAGTTCGCGATAGAGCAGAACACTGCTACCGCCCATTTTGGGTATAAGCCCTAATCTTTGCATACCACGCTCGTATTCTTTAGCTAAAGACGAACGCCAACGCACTTCGCCATTATTTTTATTTAGTAGCCAAGCATCCATGCCTATTATGACGTATTGTGGCGCATGAGAATGGGTATCCATATAGAGATTCCACAAGGCAATGTCATCTTCTAAAATTGCTCCCGATACAGAAAAATTATGTAGTTGCTTACCAACCGGCATTACATTTGCATTTATCATCATGCTTCTGCTGGAGCCAAACACCACAACGTCATAATCGCTCGTCATGTTTTCCAAAATATATTTTTGTAACACACGCTCGTTGTAATTTTCGTGAACAGCCACAATGTCTCCTGCACGCATGGCTTGGACTACTGTGGCAAATTGGCTCGCATTGGCAAATAAACCCACGGGATCCACGAAGTAATTGAAACTTCCTACCAGTAGCAATTGCAATGTCGCAAAAAGGCCGACTGCGACGACAAATCTTCGATACATAACTCTCCTCCGGCTCCGTTAAAATTGAAAGTAGAGAAATGGAGATTCCGCATCAAAACACAAAATGCTCAAAACAAGTATGGCAGATATTGCCAAAGCCCAACCCATATTGGGAAATTGCAGTTTCTTTATGGCAAGCACTCTCACCGGATTTGGCGCGCTCACCAAAATAATCCCCAGTATCGCCAGAACTATACTATGTTTCAACATGGCTCGCGAAATCGCCACATTCCCTACATCACCCATCGCCTTCAGCACCGCGAGCGCATCATGGAAATTCTCGGCGCGAAAGAACACCCAGCATACTATCACGCACAGAAAAGTTAAACCCCAGTTAAATGCCTTGGGGAGGGTGATATGGAGTCTGCGCCACTGGTGATTTATCATCAGGAAAACTCCGTGGAGGCCGCCCCAAAAGACGAACGTCCAGCCGGCTCCGTGCCACAGGCCGATGATGAGCATACTGACGAAGAGATTCCGCATCTTTTTTAACTCGCCGTGTCGATTGCCCCCCAAGGGAATGTAGAGGTAATCCCGTACCCACAGCCCCAGCGTCATGTGCCAACGCCGCCAAAAATCTATCAGGCTGGTGGCTTGGTAGGGGGAGTTGAAATTCACGGGGAGTTTCAGGTTAAACATTAGCCCCAACCCTAAGGCCATTACGCTGTAACCCGAAAAATCGAAATAGAGCTGAAAGGTGTAACTGATAGCGCCAATCCAGGCTTCCAAAAAAGTGAGGCTGTCGGCGCGCGAAAAAACGTCGGCTACCCACGGGGACAGTTTGTCGGCGATAACCACTTTCTTGAACAGCCCCATGGTGAAAAGACAAATCCCCATGGCCACGTTCCGATAGTCGATAACGAAATTCTTCGCCGCCGTGAATTGAGGCATCATGTCCTTGTGGTTGATGATGGGGCCGGCTATAAGATGGGGAAAGATGGTCACAAATTCGCAGTAGGTGAGAAAGGTGTCGTTTTTTGTTTCCCGGCGATAGACATCCACCAGATAGGCCGTTTGGGTGAAGGTGAAAAAAGAGATGCCTAAGGGGAGGACAATTGCCGGCACAGGAATGGCGCTGCCGGTTAGGGTGTTCACCGTGTCTAAGAAAAAGCCGGTGTATTTAAAGACGCCGAGGAGCAGGACGTTGCCGGTGATACCGCAGATAAGCCAGCCTTTGCCGCCGGGGCTTGCCTCAATTCGCCGCCCCACGCCGTAATTGAAGCAGATGGAGGCGAACAGCAGCGGCACATATCGCCAATCCCACCAGCCATAAAAGAAGAAGGAAGCCAGCGTGAGCCAGAATATAGCCGCCCTTAGGCCGATTCTCTTGGCGGCTTGGTAGAAAATCAAGAAGGTAACGGGGAGGAATAGGAAGATAAATTCATACGAGTTAAACAGCATACCGCGAAGTCTCCTTTCATAACTCCGCAAGCATACCACATCTGCCCCCCCCGCAAGACATTTTTGCCGAGCAAAAAGTCTTGCAAGTGCCGGACGCAAAAAAGGCCACCGCTCGAGGCGGTGGCTGAAGAGGCAATGAACCTAGTTGTTTTCACGGTACCTGGCTTTGGGCTTGTATTCCTCGTCACCACTTTCTACATACATAAGAAAGTCGGTAATCTCGTCACCAGTCAGCCCTAACTGGCGCAATGCCTTTATAATTCGAGTTACTTCGTGATTGTTCATATTGCTTCATCTCCTTATTTTCAGTTACCAAGATCACACTACCAAGGCAACGACCCATTGATGGTATTATTATAACAAACACCATGCCGGCTCGTAAAGAGTCTTGTCGTATATCCTTTTCTTTAATCTCGATAGCCGTCGGGATGTCCGTTGTGCCAGCGCCAAGCCGTGCCAATCACCGCCGCCACGTCGGTATAACGCGGCTGCCAACCTAAGATTTTTTTTGCTTTTTCACTGGAGGCGATAAGTTGCGCCGGATCCCCGGGACGGCGCTCTCCGATTTCCACTTTGATGTCGCGCCCCGTGACCTTTTTCGCCGCTTCGATCATTTCCTTCACGGAGAAGCCTTGACCGTTGCCCAGATTAAAGATATTGCTCTCGCCGCCCTTCCGAAGATAATCCAAGGCCAGCACATGAGCGTCCGCCAAATCAATAACATGGATATAATCCCTCAGGCACGTCCCGTCGGGGGTGGGGTAGTCGTCCCCATAAACGGTGACGGCCTCTCGTTTTCCCAAGGGTACTTGCAAGATAAGGGGGATTAGATGAGTCTCCGGGTGATGATCTTCGCCGATGGAACCGTCGTCCAAAGCGCCGGCGGCGTTGAAATATCGCAGGGACACATAACGGATGCCATTGGCCAGATTTACCCATTTCATCATTTTTTCCATGGTGCGCTTGGTTTCCCCGTAGGTGTTGGTGGGGTTCGTCTCGTCGTCTTCCATGATGGGGACGCGCTTCGGCTCGCCATAGACCGCCGCCGTGGAGGAAAAGACGATTTTGTCAACGCCGTGTCGCACCATGGCCTCCAGCAACACCTGCATCCCATAGACGTTATTGTTGAAATATTTCAGGGGGGCCCTCATGCTTTCCCCCACCAAGGAATTGGCGGCAAAATGGATAACCGCCTCGATTTTCTCCGTCGTGAAAATTTTATCCAGCACCTGCGACTCGCGAATATCCCCTTCGTAAAATTTAGCCTGAGGATTTAACGCTCCCCGGTGTCCCGTCTGCAAATTATCCACGATGACGACGTCCTCGCCCTTATTAACGAGCTGATGAACGGCGTGGGAACCGATATAACCCGCGCCGCCGCATACCAATATCGACATAGTACTTTTCTCCTATATGGTTAATCTTCTCTAGCCCCCCGGCTACCTTTGGCCCGTTGCAATTTTGTCCTGTCGCCGGATTCAATCCACAGGAGAAAATCTGCCAGTTCTTCGCCTTTTAGGCCGATTTCACGCAATCCTTCGATTAAACGAGACATCTCTTGCATATTCATCTTTAGTCGCCCCCTTAGCGCAAAAAACTCCCCTTTCTTTGTTTCGCCGCCGCCGGCCAAATTCCTGCTGTGCGATTAAAAAGAAATTTGGTCGTCCGCGATATGACAATTCTTATCGCAAAAAAGGAGAATCCCTGTTCTCTGTCGAAGTGGGAACAGGGATTTTTCCTATCTGTATATACTCGCTACTTGGAGGCTATGCCTATGAAATATCTCGATAAGTTTTGGAGCGAAGGGCTTACCCCCTTTATTTTATACCTGCATCGGAATACTTACCTCAGAGCCATGCGGCAGGTTTTTTTCTTGCTGATGCCCTTTATCGTGGGGATTTCTTTCTTTGACGCTTTGGAGAGTCTGGTGCTGGATCCCCACGGCCTCGTTATGGGGAGCAACTTTCTTAATTTGGGTTTCTGGCTCACGGGGGGGCTTACCGGGGAGGCTTATCAAAATTCCGCTACCGTTCAATTCCTCCGGGACTGTCACGGGGTTATCAACGTGGGCTATGGCGCCATGTCCTTACTGTTGGTTATGGCCATGGCCGGACGGCTGGCTGTTATTTGGCGCGCCGATAGGCGTTTCAGCGTCTTTTGCGCTTTGGCGGCTTTGATGTTTATGACGCCGCCTCCGGAAAATTTTGATGCCCTGATGGATCATTTTGTGCAGAAAAATTATCTGTCTGCTCTCCTGATTACCCTAGTGGCGGTGCGCCTCTTTGCTTGGCTGTCGCGCTTGCCGCAACTCAATTTTTCGCCTCCGGCCTGTATGCCGAAAACCTTGCGCTTTTCCTTGGGAGCCTTCCCGGCGGTGCTGCTTACCTTGACTTGTTTTATCATCTTTTCCCTCCTGCGCCTCTATTTTCCCTTTACCTTGGAGGATGCCCTGCTGACCATTATGCCGCGTCCCTTCTTCCAAGAACCTTTGGTGGCCATCATTTATCAGTCGGCGGCGTGGTTCCTGTGGTGGTGCGGTCTTCCCGGTCACGCTTTTACCGCCTTTGTGCAAACCGCCGCTTATCTGCCGGCGCAACTGGCCAATCAGGCCGGAGAGGCTGACTTTATTTTTACCACCGGGTTTTTCGAGGTGGGAATGATACATGTGCTGGCGCTCCTCGTGGCAGTGATGGTGTTTTCGCGCCACGGCACTTGGCGCAGTGTGTCGAAGTTCTGCCTGCCCTTCATGCTTTTTAACGTGCAGGAGCCTTTTGTCTTCGGTTTGCCCGTTGTCCTGAATCCTATTTTTTTCTTGCCTTATATCCTCGCCCCTTTGGCCAACACCTTGGTGGGCTGGGCGGCTATCTCTTGGGGCGTGGTGCCTACCTTTCATGTGGCGGTGCCTTGGACTATGCCGGCCATCCTCGGGGGGATTATCGCCACCGATTCGCTGATGGGGGGAGTGTTGCAAGGGGTATGGCTGGTGCTGGATATTTTCATTTACGCCCCCTTTGTGATTATGGCCAATATGGCCGATTTTCCCAGTGAAACGGAAACCGAAAACGAAAAGGAGGGGGAGGCGCCATGAAAGCAACGAAGCCTTATTTTCACCTCTCCAGCGACGAAGAACTCTCCGGGCGGTTTCGCTGGCTCAGCGTTTGCACTACGCTGGCGCTCGTGGTCATGATATTTTTGTCCGTGGCCGAGTTTGGGCAAGAAAAAAAGGCGCCGCCTCCCGTGACCGCTCGGACGGACAGCGCCCACGATAGTTTAACCGATAACTTGTACGAAAGGGATTATTTGGCCGGTATTATCGCCGGGCTACGCACGCGGAGCAATCGAGTGGGCTACATCGCCGCAGCCGGAACTACCGGGATATATCAGCGCATCAACGCTTACGCTCTGGGGGTACAACGGGTGAACGGTAGCGCGCAGGTCTTGCTGGTCTGGACGCGCAGTTACCGGGACAGCAATATAGAAACCCGCGCCGTTCACGCCTTAAAAGGGGAACGCGCCGATGTCTTCAGCTACTCTTTGAACGATGACACCATCCCGGAGGCGGCGGAGCGTTTGAATTTCCCCTTTATTGCCACTTACGATGTCAAAGGTAGCTATAAACAATGCTTGGCGAAGGTGGAGGGAAGCCACAAATTGTTGCCCATGGCTCTCACCACGCGCGAACTGGCTTACGAGGAAACAGCGCGGTGGGAACTCAAACGTGGTTATATCATTTTTGCCGGGGATATGTACGACAGGAGCGGTCTGAAACGCTGTACGGAGGGAGAAGCCATGAATCGCGCCGGCCGGGATCGGATGGATTGGCTAATTAGGGGGGTGAGCGTGCTTGAAAGCTGAGCTGAGCATCAAAAACGAAGAGAAAAGAGACGAGGGGGCGGTGCTCATCGGCGCCGACTCCATTGACAACGAACGGCGCAACGTCTTTCGCTTCGCCTTGAAACTGGTCAGTAAATTCGCCGGCTTTATGATACTGCTGGTACTGTTGGGGCTTTTCCTGAATAACCGCATGGAAGCCATGCTGGACAGAGAAATGGAAAAACTGGTGGCGGTACAAGGAGAGGTGGCGGGACAAACCGCCGAGGAACTTTTGCGCGGCGAGCTAAATCACCTAAAAGACGGGGCGGATTTGTTAAGTCAAGGGGGAGTGGCGCCCGAGGTTTTATTCCGGGGGCTGACCCTCGGCAATCCCGATTTAAGCGCCGGTCTCATGGATATTAACGGCCAAGTGGTGGCCGGGGAACCGTTGCCGGAGGGATTAGCCGCCAAAGTCTATGCCGCCATGCAAGACAAGAGCGGTATCGATTATTTTGAGGGGGTAGGTCTGGCTCTCAGCGTCCCCGTGTATCACGGCAGCAACGTGCGCTATGTTCTCTACAAGGTCATTAAGGACGAGGCCTTAGAACGAGGCTACATTCATTTAGAAAACGACCTGAGTCAAAATATGCTGATTTGCGACGCCGCCACGGGCAAGGTCATTGTGCCTTTCAAGGGTTACGGCGCGGCCAGTCCCTTTTTTGACGCCCGAACCATGAATCCCAAGGGGGTGCTGGAGCTAACGGAGCGTTTGCAACGCGAGAGCGCGGCCACCGTTTATTCCCCGAGCATCGATGAGCGTCAGGCCGTCTTTGGCACTTTGATTATGGGGAAATTCTTGGTGCTGGGCTATGTTGACTGGCCAAAACTGACGGAAGGGATTACGGGTATCCACCGCATCGTGCTGTGGGTAGTGGGACTAATCATTTTAGTCTTTGGGATTTATACCCTGTATTATTTCACCGCCGAATTAAAAATCACGGAGAGCGACGAACTCCGAGATGCCAAGGAAGAGGCGGTAAAGGCCAGCCGCGCCAAAAGCGAATTTTTAGCCAACATGAGCCACGAGATTCGCACACCTCTGAACGCTGTCCTAGGTATGAACGAAATGGTGCTACGAGAGGCCGCCGATAATTCCAATATAAAAAAATACGCTTGGAATATCAAAAGCGCCAGCGAAACCCTGCTGTCCCTCATTAACGACATTTTGGATTTCTCCAAGATCGAGTCGGGCAAAATGGAGATCGTTCCCACCACCTACTATCTAAGTTCCGTGCTGAACGATATTTTCAACATGATTCGCTACAAAGCGGAGCAAAAGGGGCTGGCCTTTTACATTGCGGTGGATGAAACCTTACCCGATTGCCTCATCGGCGACGAAGTACGCATCCGCCAAGTCATTGTGAACATTTTGAACAATGCGGTGAAATACACCCAAGCCGGCAGCGTCACCTTTAAAGTGGGCTGGAAACAGCAAGCCGACGGCAGCGCCCTCCTAAGTTTCCGCTCTATTGATACCGGCATCGGCATCAAAGAGGAGGACATGGGCAAACTCTTCTCCCAGTTCCAGCGGCTGGATCTCCGCAAGAACCGCACCATAGAAGGCACTGGGTTGGGACTTTCCATCACGCTGAACCTCGTGAAAATGATGGGAGGAGAGCTGAAGGTCGAAAGCGAATACGGTAAGGGCAGTACCTTCACCATTCTCCTGCCCCAAAAATTTGAGCATTACGATGCCATTGGAGATTTCCGCGCCAGAGCCGAGGCTTTCATGGAGCAACAAAAGGGGTATCACGAGAGCTTCACCGCCCCGGAGGCGGAAATTTTGGTGGTAGATGACAACGACATGAATCTTTTCGTGGTGGAAAGCCTCCTCAAAAAGACCATGGTGCAAGTAACGCCCTGTCGCAGCGGCAAGGAATGTTTGGAGAAAATCGCCGCCCGTCACTACGATATAATCTTCCTCGACCACATGATGCCGGAGATGGATGGCATCGAAACCATGGAACGCGCCAAAGCCCTGCCGGACAGCAAATGCCGCAACACCCCCATTATCGCCCTCACCGCCAACGCCATTTCCGGGGTACGGGAGATGTTCATCGGCAAAGGCTTTACCGACTACCTATCGAAACCCATTGACAGCAAAGCCCTAGAGCGCATGATTCGCAAGTACCTGCCGGCGGAACTGGTGCGCGATGTCAAGGAGGAGGCGACGGAGGAAAATCTGCCCCTGAAGGCCAGAACCGTCTTTTCCCCTAACATGGAACCGACGGATGCCACCGAGGAAGTTACGACCGAAAGTATCGCCGCCCCGGAGGGAGCAATAGCGACCGCCCCGGCTGGCGAAAACATCGACGTAGCGCTGGGGATGCAGTACAGCGGCGACATGGAGGACATGTACCGGGAGTTCCTCAAAATGTTCGTGGAACGCCGAGAAGAAACCAAGGAGAAAATCGAAAACGCTTTCCAAAGCGAAAACTGGGCGGACTATACCACTTTCGTTCACGCGCTAAAGTCAACTTCCCTGTCGGTGGGGGGGCAAAAAATGTCCGAAGAAGCCAAAAAACTGGAAATGGCCGGTCACGCCTACCAAGCCGGCGAGAACCAAGAAGAACAGCTCGCCTACATTCGCAACCATCACGCCGCCACCTTGGCGCTCTACGACGATTTTGTGGCAGAGGCCAAGGAACGTGGGCTGTATCAATAAAAAAACGTCAAAACGTCACTTTTTAGGGGTGACGTTTTGACGTTTTTGGCTTATTCGGAGGTGCAGAAAATGTGGAGGCGACCGTTTTTCTTCGCTGACTTGTAAGGGACGCATTCACCTCAATACAAATCGTCGGGAGTGGTATAAGAGGCAAAAACATCCTCCCCGTTAAACTAGCGACGCAAGAAATCATCGTCATCATCGAGGCTAGTTCCTGCCGGGATTTTAATTTGACGTTTTTGAAAATTATCTCGCCGAAGGACATGAATGTGTGATATAATGGGAAATATGGGACGAGGAGCCTATTTTTTTACTTTAACGGAAGGGAGCAAATTAAATGTTAGCCGATTACCATGTACACACGGAGTTCAGCGATGATTCCAAGGAGGCCATGGAAGCGCAGGTAGAACGAGGCATCGCCTTAGGCTTAGCGGAAATTTGTTTTACGGATCACGTTGACTACGGTATAAAAAAAGATTGGGATGAAGGGAATATTGAGTGGCGCGGCGGCGACGGCGTAGGCATATCCGCCGCTGAAGCCGCCCCCCTAGCCAACGTGGATTACCCCAAGTATTTCGCTAAAATCGCCGCCTTAGCCTCCCGGTATCAGGCTAAGATTACTTTGCGCCGGGGGCTGGAGTTTGGAGTGCAATGCGAAACCATACCTAAATACGAAGCGTTGTGGCAAAAATACGGCGGCGAGCTGGATTTTGCCTTGCTCTCCATTCATCAGGTAGAAAACAAGGAGTTTTGGACGCAAGATTTCCAGCAGGGTCGCAGTCAACGGGAATACCACGAACGCTATTACCAAGAACTGTACGACGTCATCAAGGGTTTTAAGCACTACACGGTACTGGCGCATCTGGATTTAATCAAGCGTTACGATAAGACCGGAGCGTACCCTTTCAGTAAGGTCAGGGACATGGTGGCGGAGATACTCAAACTTGCCATCAGCGACGGCAAGGGGATAGAGCTAAACACCTCCTCTTGGCACTACGCCCTAGCAGATACCATGCCCTCCCGGGAAATATTGCGGCTCTACAAGGATTTAGGCGGCCGCATCATCACCCTAGGTTCGGATGCCCACAGCACCAAATACCTAGGCGACCATTTCTCGGAGGCCAGAGAAATTTTACGCGACGAGCTGGGTTTTGGGCAAATTTATACTTTCCGCCATTTTGAGCCCATCGGTCACAAGTGGTAGGATGCAATCAACAAACTTCACTAAATTCTCCGACCTTTCCCCACGTTTAGACGCTAAGAAAAACAAAACCGCTCTCCGGCAGACCGTAAAGGTGTCCATGGTCGGAGGGCGGTTTTATTGTCAGCCCGTCATGCTCCACTTTCTGCACGGATTATGAAATACGACGGTGTTTATATTTGCCTATCGAATTTGCTGTTCCACAGCTCTTTGTTGCTTTAGTTTTTCTCTTTGTCCCAGCGCCGTTTTCTGTTTTTCATCAGCATCCTCTTTTTTGGCGTTCACAACACCATGATTCGGGAACACCACCAGCACCCGATTGTACTCGGCTACGGCTTGGGCGTAGAATTTTGCGGCTACTCCCAATGTCCCATCGGAGCTACCCTTTTTTTCCTCCCACCAACGTCCGGCTCAAAACGCAGAGCCTCCAAATAATTCTTTTCGGCCTCGGCATATTGCTCGATTTCGGTATAAACCAACCCGCGCAAAAGATATACTTCGCCGTTTCCTTTGCCAGTCATGATGATTTGATTAAGCACCGCCAAAGCCATGGGATAATCCTCGCCGCTCTGCACCAGCTCATAAGCGCGACTTACCTGCTCCTGTATGTTCAATTCCACCGGGTAGTGACGAAGATAAAATATACGGTCATGGGGACGCTGCAACTGCGCCTCATCGTCGGTGGAAAGTCCGGCGGCCTGAGCGATATTGGCCAAACACAGCAGTACCAAGGAGAAAAAAGCAACAAGGGGAATTTGGTGCTTGCATTTCATGGGTAGCCCCCTATTTTATTTTTCTGTTGCCAAGTTCCGCCGCCGCATCAATAAGGAGCAGTCTAAATACATCGTGTTCGTCCTTGTTGATACCGGCTGAAGCTACCTTGAAAAATTGTTCCGTCGTGCTGAGTTCGGCCACCGGGTCTTCTTTGCCCTCTACCGGCGATTTTTTCAGCCAAACTTTGTACATCATGTAACCGTTTACATCGGATTGTTTTTTGGTGGCTACCTCGCCGCTACCCACGCCGGTGACATCTAGGGTAATTTTGTTGTCCGCCTCCTTCATGGCGACATCGACTTTTTCCCCCGAATGGCCGGAATCAAGGCTCGTGCGCCACAGTCCCGTGACAGCGTCTTTATGCCAATTGCCGCTGGCAAGACTGGGATACACCACATGACCGGTGTTTCTGGCGTAAGCGCTGCTGAACACATCGCCGATTATTTTTTTTAAGTAGGCTTCTCTGGCGCCACTGCCAAACATGGAGGCCGCGCGCTTGGAGGAGATATTGACCGAAGTGACTTGGTATGTATCGGTGCTGGCCTCCGTTTTTTCCTCCAAGTTTTTCAAGAGTCTTTTTTCCTTGGAAAAATCAAGATGCTCGTCTATCATCTTCACGGCAAAACGCGTAAAATATTCTTCTTCCTCCGCTCGCGAGAGAAGTTTCATATCATTGGGGTTATTGCTTTCCGGCAGATTTAAATAAAAATGCAGGGGAATATTGGCTAAAATTCTGAGGGTACCGCCCTCGTCTTGACTGCAAAAGGCAATATCCAGCGCCGCAATGATTATGTAACGGTGCAATTCGTCGCTACCCACCTTGTAACCGGTATGAAAACTGGCGTCGGTGGTGACAATGGGAACGATGCCGATGGGCGAATCGACGCCCTCCACATCTCGCCCTAGGTCGGCGTTCAGCTCACGGGATGATTCCTGCACCTTGAAAGGAAGTTTCCCTTCGGCGGCTTGGGCTTTCAATTTTCGCGTGATAGCTTCGGCGATGCGTTTGCGGCCGTTGTCGGTAAGCAAGTTCCAATTTTCCTTGTAGCCTTCTTGCCCCTGATATACTTTTTGGTCAAGCGCATAGACGCTGTTAGTCCAAACCACCGTAGGCAATTCCTTAGCCTCCGCAGTCGCGCCGTCAAGTCCTTGGGTCAGTCCCCAGCACACTGCTCCTAAGGCCAACGCCTTTAACCATGCTTTAATTTTCATTTACTTCTTGCCTCCATTTGTTAATCCGCCTCAATATCACATACCGCCAACGACAAAAAGCCCTCCCACAGAGGGATGCCGTTCGCCACTGCGCCTAGGGCGCAACAACGGACAGCATCCCCCTGTGGGAGAGCCGTATATGCTCGTATGTAATTTTAGAACGGTCAGAAAAAAATGAACTAGGGCGTTACCCCCCCCCGACTGAATTTTCTGATTACCATTACATAATCTACAAAATTCTTTCTCATGGGGGAGCCGCTCCTTTCCAAATAGTTTTTGTTTCCTTCACGGGGTACTGTTTTCGACGATACGGGCAGATTTCCTGCCATGTTACGAAAAAATTTTAAAAAATTTACCGTGAGCTAATCTAACTAAGCTACGTTGTTACCTCCTAACGGTGAAATTTTACCAATTGCTTGAATAGGGAACGGCATTATGGTAATATGGGAAACAAGGAGCTAGAAGGCGACGAGTTTGTGCCGCTAAGGTTACAGAAAACAAATCCGACACGAGATGACGCTGGTAAATTCGTCCAATTGTCAAGGAACACAAAAAATCTTCGCGACAGAGAGTTGATTGATTCGATACTGCATATATCGATTACGGAGAATCGCGAGTTGTACGAAAAACTACGAAAGGAGGAGACGGAGATGTGTGAAGCGTTGAGAGAGTTGATGAGGGAGGATTTGGATGCGGCGTATCATAATGGAATGAGGGATGCGGCGCAAAGCATGGTCAGCAGTGTGACTACCGGCATGGCAAAACATGGCTACGGTGAGGATGATATAGCAACTATTACATCGTTGTTGGCAAACGTTGCTAAAGTATGATGTGGCAGGAGGACTACATTGTTTACACCACCATCTTTCCAATGCAATAAATTGTGGATTCATGGCAACATAACAGTTCCAATATTTTATCCTTGTGGGTGATTATCATGCCTATTTTATCCATAAACGAAATAAAAAGCAGAATATCTCCCATCTGCAAAAGTTATGATGTGGCAAGGGCGTACCTTTTCGGCTCGTATGCACGTGGCGACGCATCAGAGTGCAGTGACATCGATATTAGAATCGACAAGGGAAACAGTCAAAAACTATGTGGCTTGTTTGATGTCAGCGGTTTGCAACTGGAACTTATGGACGCTTTAGGCAATAATATGGATTTAATAACCATGTTACCCGAACAAGCACAGTATGACATCTTTCGCCATCATGTGAAAACTGAAGAGGTTTTGCTATATGCAGCTCAATGAACGAGATAAGCAGATAGTGCAGTTTTTCAAACAGCCCCACCGTAAATGCGCGGTGGGGCTACTTTAAGCCATGGATTTTGTCATTACAAATCCACTCCTTCCAATGCGATAATCTTGTCTAGCACCACCGGGATTTCCTTGTCATACTCCAGTATATCCGAGTATTCGATGAACAGACGATATTCCTTGGCGGCGGCTAGCTTTTGGCCGGCCTGTTACAAGTAAATGGCCTTGCCGTAATGCGCCCCGGCTTCTTTCGGGTCTAGGGCGTAGGCCTTGTCGCAATCACGCCGCGCCAAATCGTTTTTCCCTTGTTGCCTGTAGATATGACCTCGCCGACTGTATGAACGGGCGTAATTCGGATTATCGACGATGGCTTCTTCGTAAAGGAGCATGGCGCCTCGGCGGTTTTGCCTTGTCGCTCTAACTCGATGCCTTGCCTGACTTTGTATTTGGCGTATTGTTGAACGGACATGGAATATTTCTTTTCCGTTTGACGATATTGGCTTTGGGTAGTGGAGTATTCGTCGCGAATTTGCGCAATGTTTCTTTGGGCGCTTTTGGCCGCCATTATTTCTTGGGACATGCGCTCCGCCTTGTCAACGTCCAGTTCAGCCTCTGCCGTGGCCTTGACGGTGATTTTACCTTGCGCATCAACGCTCTTTTGAAATTTCTTGTCGGTGACTTGCAAGACGATGGAAGTTACCATTTCCACCTCGTCGGCGGTGAGTTGATTGTCGGCGGCACTGGAATGACTGCGGATAACGACTGCCGCCTGTTGCGAGATACGGCGCAACGCCTCTTTGAGCACTGTTTCTTGCGCTACTTTAATTGACTCGTGGTTGTTCATGAGGTATTCGGCGCTACCGCTGAAATGCTCCACAGCGGCATGAGTGACAGGCAAGGCCAAGACCACCAACAGAGCGGCGATGGCGAAGATACGACTTAAGTAATACATTTAGTTACCTCCTAACGGCGAAATTTAACAAATTGCTTGAACAAAGAAAGGCATTTTGGTAATATGGGGGAGCGAGGAGGGATAACATGGACAGAGAAACGCCGACCTATGCGGGGCTTATATTGTCGCTCCGAAAATACCGTGACCGGCTAATGGAAGAGCGCAACGTCAAACTGAACGCCAAGCCCAGAGAAATCGACGTGCGGATTATCGACCAACTGTCGGACACCGCTGAGCGCATGGATAACGCTATTGCCTACATGTTCGAGCGGCATAACATCATCGAGCTGAAAAATCCCACCGAGCCGCTCAATATCGACGTAATGTGGAAGGGCATAAGCTACGCCGCCCAATACAAAAGCATGGGCTACGATAAATTTACCAAGGCGCAGGGGATAAACGCTATCCCCATGAAGGACATTACCTTGACCTTTCTGCGAATGAGCAAGCCCACAGCGTTATTTAACGAGCTGACCCAAAGCGGCTACAAGCTCAAGTCCAAATTTCCCGGTGTGTATTATGTTTACGGTGTAGCCGACATCAAGATGCAGATAGTCGTGGGCAAGGAGCTAGAGGGCGACGAATTTGTGCCGTTGAGGTTACAGAAAACAAATCCGACATGGGATGACGCAGGTAAATTCGTCCAATTGTCACGGAACACAAAAAATCTTCGTGACAGAGAGTTAATTGATTCGATACTGCATCTGTCGATTATGGAAAATCGCGAACTTTACGAGAAACTACGAAAGGAGGAGCCGGAGATGTGCGAAGCGTTGAGAGAGTTGATGCGGCACGAGATACAGGAGGACTTAGATGAACAGTACCGAGCAGGTTCAAATGATACCCTTGACACCGTCGCTCGCAACATGATTGGTCTTGGTTTCGATGATGATACGATTATGGCGGTAACTTCCCTGTCCTCGGATGCCATCGCCAGAGAGCGCGGCAGTATGTAGTCCCATGTGAAACCTATTTTTTCTAGGCCACCATCCCCCAACGCATGGGATGGTGGCCTTTTTGAATCCCCTATGAAATTAGTTACCGTACTTCAGCTCAAACCCCTTAATCAAGTCATCTACCAACTTACTCGCAGTAGCTTTATTCATCTGAAAAATCTGCTTTGGTACTTCTTTATCCCCGATGTCTCGCGCCGCATAAGTATTAAGTTGGACATACTTTTCGCCACCATCAACAAAAAAACCATATTCCCAGCGCCCTACATCACCGTGTTTTCTTCCAGCAATACTTGCATTTGATGCCAAATTCTCTTTAGGAAGATAGGCCATTGTATTCCACCCCCTTTTTCGTCATTAGATTTAATGTTACCTTATCCCTCTCTACGCATCCCCCCTCAAAAATACCTCCCACTCCATCTTAGTTCCACATCACTTCCTCAAAGTGCTTACATATTCAGCTTTTTCTTCATTTCATCGCGATACTTGATGGAATATTGATTGCTTGGATTTAACGAACAGGCTTTCTCATAGTCTTGCAGTGCTAGCTTGTATTCTCCGATTTCTTTGTAGCAATCGGCTCGCCCTGAGTAGTCCCATGAGAAATTCTGTCGTAACTCGATCAGCTTGGTATAGTCTTTAATAGCATTGGCATAGTCTCCGATTTTTTTGTAGCAATCGGCTCGACGGAAATGACTAGAAATATCATTTTGCTCCAACTCGATTGCCTTGGTGTAGTCTTTAATGGCATTGACATAATCTCTCATATATGTGTGGTAGATGTCTGCTCGCGATGAATAATACAATCCAACATTTGGCGCTAGCTCAATCGCCTTGGAACAGTCTTTAATTGCATTAGCGTAGTCTTTCATCCATGCGTAACAATGTCCTCTATCTGAATAACTCTCTGCTTGGTTTACACCTAGCTTAATAGCCTTATTGTAATCGCTTATAGCGTTGCCATAGTCTTTCATTTTTTCGTAGCAATCTGCTCGTAATAAATATGCCTCGTAGTTGTTCGGTAAAAGCTCTATTATTTTGTGGCACCCCTTCAGTGCCATGTCGTATTGATTTTCATCCACATGCGTTAGTGTGAATCTGATGCCTAGCAGCGCCCCTCTCAAATACAATGGATCACTAACTGTTGCTGTAAACAATTGGATAGCATGCGTAAAATCGTTCATAGCTTTGATGGCATCGGGGTTCTTCATATTTTCACGATTGTAATTGCTATCATATAAACCACCTCGAAAACAATATGCCTCTCCGCTATTAGGGTTTATTCTTATGGCCTCATTTATGTCATTCAATGCTTTTTGCCTTTCGGTCACGCTATGTATATGATCGTAACAGAAATATCTCGCTATATAGGCATCATAATTATCAGGATTCAATATAATGGCTTTGGTCACCGTCACCCAATCTCGTTTTGGTAGGCCAGATATATCATCGACATAATGCGATGCTAGCCTCACATATCCGTCATCAAATTTAGGATTAAGCAAAATTGCCGCTTGTGGATCTGTACTCAATATTTGTTGCGCTAAAAAAATCCGCTTCTCGCGCTCTTTCGCATCCGGTGCATCAAAGTCATTTGTTACACCTAATTTATTTAGCTCATCAATCTTGGCTTGCAATGCCTTGGTGTCTTGCTCCAACTTTTCTTTGTCGCGTTTTAGAGATTCATATTGTGAGACACGTTGTCGCCGTTCTTCCGCCTTATCTTGTAGCATTGTTTCAATATCCGCCGTGTCAACGGTAGCCGTTATATCGGCGTGAATACGAATATCGCCGGTACTCAGCACAGTGCGCGTTATCTTTTGGTCGGTTACTTTTATGCGACTGCTGGACATGGCCATGATTTCATCGTGGCTTACCTGCATATTTTGGCTACGCGTGTAGCCCTCCACATAGACCCCAGCTTGCTCGGCGGCGCTCTGCCGCGCATAGTCCAAGGCGCGAAGTTCGCTAGTGTCGGGGTTGTCGTAGTCGCTCATGGTGTATTCGCCGCTGGCGCGGAAAGTACCGACGGCGGCGAAGGCTGGAAGAGGCCAAATGCAGAAAACTACCGCCAATGCTACCAGAAATTTATTTTTCAGGCTTTTGTTCATCACGATGTTACGCCCCCTATGGCAAAAACTACTGCACCAACACCACTTTACACTCATCCAAGAAATGACTGGCCCCATTCTCCGCCAAAATCTTGTCTGCGTCGTCAGCGGAAATCACGGGGTAGCTGTTATTATGGGTGAGACTGGTAGCCTTAACCACCAAAGGATTGCTCCCGGCGCGATTGAGATTGCCCTTCATGCCCTTGGCGAAACTGGCCATGCCTTTAGCCACTACCATGCCGGAATCTAACTGGTCGTAGCCGTAAATGTTTCTGCCGTCAGCGTCTTGGATAACCGGGGACATATTGGGCGTTAAGCCTAACCCGGAGCAATCAACCACTAGCCCCGTATAACCGCCGGAAGCTGAGACTTCGGTGGTGGGTTCGGGAAATGCGTCGGCGGCCACGGGTTTTAACGCCACTTTGGCGATGGAGTTGGTCACGCCGTAGAGGGGGACTTCCAAGACCACGGTGCAGTTCCCCCACTGGTCATAGTCCTCGGAAATGACTTTGGCGCGTTTAATGACTGCATCCACCTGCCCGGACACGATGTCCCCCGTGGAAATGTTGCGGGAAATGGTGCTGTCGGCGGTGATATGTATGCCGTTAGCCGCTTCGCCCAACCGACGATAAGCATCCATCATCGCCGCTTGATGCGCCCAAATTCGCGCCTGTCCCGGATTTTCGGCATCTTTCTGCGGTATGCCGTAGCCCGTACCTCGCAAGATGTCATTCTCCCAATC
>JAFVEM010000001.1 GCA_017476005.1 Selenomonadaceae bacterium
ATCGGCCCCAACGGCGCCGGCAAGTCAACTTTTTTACGAGTGCTGGCTGGACTCCACGAGGATTTTGCAGGCAAAGTCACTTTGGACGGCGAGGACATAAAACGCCTAGGACGCAAAAAATTAGCGCAACGCCTAGCTATTCTCCCCCAAGGCGCCCAAGCGCCGGCGGATACTACGGTGGAAATGCTGGTGGACTACGGCCGCTTCCCATATCGGGGAATGTTTAAGAGTGCTGACCAAAAAAAAGACCGGGAGGCGGTGGAGTGGGCGCTCACGGTTACGCATCTGAAAGATTTTCGGCGGCGGCATCTTACCCAACTTTCCGGCGGTGAAAGACAGCGAGCGTGGATTGCCATGGCGCTGGCGCAACAACCCCGGCTACTCCTCTTAGACGAGCCTACCACTTACTTGGACATCGCTCATCAGCTGGAGGTGATGCAAATAGTCAGGCAAATAAATCATGTCCATAATATGACTGTCATTATGGTACTCCATGACATAAATCATGCCTTGCAATACGCCGATGAAATTGTCATAATAAAAGGAGGGGTACTTTATGCCCAAGGTACCCCTGCCGATATTTTAACGGTGGAAACCATTGGGAAAGTTTTTAATGTTCGCGCCGATATTTTTTTTAACAGTCAAGGGGTGATGGTACTGTCCCCCCTAGCGCCATAAGGAAGGTGTTAGCATGAAATTATGCAAAAAGTTTTTGTCCGCTCTATGCTTGCTGAGTATGCTCTTGTGTCTGTACTGGTGCTTCCCCTTAACGGCAGAGGCGGCAGGCGTCGGCAGTATTGAGGGGACTTTAAGATCGCAACTGGGCAAAGCGGGGGTAGATGTAATTCAAACGGCGGATGGCCGCAAAGCGGTGGGGTTTAACTTCAATGGCGGCCCAGGGGAGCAGAAAGGGCTGAAATTCCAGCTCATTGACCGCAGGGTCGATTTAAGCAAACTCACGTCGGAAGAAATTCACGATTGGTATCAAGAGGAAAAGCCACCCAAGGATTACCATATTTTCCTAGGGCAAGCCGATGCGCAGGGACATTATCGCCTAGAAAACGTTCCTGCCGGGGATTATTTCATGGTGGTGCTTCTCCCCGGCCAGCGAGATGCGGGGCTTCCTTCGGCGGATTATCGCGCTCTCAAGGAATATCTGCCCCAATGGGATTATTTTGAGATGTCCGTGGTGGGCATTGGTAGTTGCGATGCTTTTCGCGTGACTATTCGCTCCGGCGGCGAAACTAAAGCCGACTATATTTACGGCGCACCGTTCCCGGTGAGGGTGCGGTAAGCAAATGGGGCTGTCGCACGAAGGAAAAAATTCTTCGTGGAACAGCTCCTTACATTGTTTAGATAATATTCTGAACCAGCAATCCACTCTATTGCTTAAAAATGAGTACACTAAATAAGGCGGCTAAAATGCCGCAAAAATAAATTTATTCAGTTACTCATTACGCCGCTATTGCCGCGGTAAATAAATGTCTATCCTCCTTGCCTGATTGTATCTTGAATTGCATTCATCGACCGCCAAGGGATTTAATAGTGTGCTTTAACATAGCCATATGAAAAATAGCTCGACACGAACTTCCCCGTGTCGGGCTATTTTTTTAGGAAATATACTTTTATACCTTAAACCGCGCCACTTCTTTTTGCAACGCCGTGGCCATTTCCGCCAGTTTTTGACTGCTGGAGGCCATTTCGTGTACGGCGGCGGATTGCTCTTCCGTGGTGGCGGATACCGTTTCGGAATTGGTTACTACGCTACGGCTCATGTTTTCAATATCACCGATGGCCTTTTGGCAATTTTCGGCGTTGTCGCTGGCTTCCTTGGAGGCGACGGCAATTTCCCGGGAACGGCGAGCGATGGTTTCCACCAGCTTTACGATGGAGCCAAACTCTCTGCCCGTTTCCTCCACACTGGCCTTGGTGGCCGCCAGTTGCCCCGTGCCTTCGTTCATACTGCTGACGGCGGCGCCGGTTTCCCGTTGAATTTCGCCGATAAGCTCTGCGATTTTATTGGCGGCTTCTTCCGATTGGGCGGCGAGTTTCCGAATTTCCTCGGCCACCACCGCAAAACCACGCCCCGCTTCCCCGGCTCTGGCGGCTTCAATGGCGGCGTTCAGCGCCAAAAGATTGGTCTGTTCGGCAATGCCGGAAATGGTGTCGGTGATTTTGCCGATGGTATCGGAGCGTTCGCCCAGACTGTTCACCACTCGCGCCGATTCGCCCACCACTTCGCTGAGCCGCCCCATGTCCTGCACGGTACGCCCCACTACGTTACTGCCGGTTTTGGCGGCTTCCGTGGCCTCGGCTGTTTCTTTAGCGGCTTTTTCGGCGTGGGCGGACATGGCTTCGATGCGCCCGGCCAGTTGCGTCATGGACTGGGAGGCTTCATCCACGGCGGTGAGTTGCCTGTTGGTGGCGCCGGCCACATCGGTGATGGTTTCGGCGATTTGATTGCTGGCGGTAGCGGATTGTTCCGTCATGTCGTTTAACTGGGCGGCGCTACCGGCAACCTGCTCGGCGGAGGCGTGAATGGCGTTGAGGAGTTTGCGCATATTGCCCCCTAAAGACTCTAAGCCTCGAATCATCTGGCCGATTTCGTCGTCCTTTTCTTCGTAACCGTGGTTCACCGCTTCTTGCCGATAATCGCCTTCGGCAAATTTCTGCATCCGCAAAGTCACAAAACTGATGGGGCCGGCGATACCCTTGGCCAGTCTCGCTCCCACGAGAGCCATAATAACCGCCACGACGATCATAATGACGAGGGAGATGATGATCTTTTGGGTCAAGGCCTCGCCGGCTGCCGCCTTGTGCATGGCCTCGGCTTCGTCCATGTAGTCAATCCAAGAACCGGTGCAAATTATCCAGCCGTAGGGTTTAAACTCCATGGAAAACCCCCGTTTGGGGAGGTCTTGGGTTTCGCCGGGTTTGGGGAAGGAGAAATTCGAGTAGCCGCCCCCGGGATTCTCCGCCGCTTTAAAAATTTCTTGCATATAATAGACGCCGTTGCTGTCCCGGTCATTGAGGCGCATTTTCCCTTCCACTTTGCCGCGCAGGGTGGCGTGGGCGACGCAGACCCCCGAGGCCTTTTCGTCGGCAAAAAAGTAGCCTTTCCCCTCGTCGTAACGGGCAGAGCGGATAACTTCCAGCGCCAGTTCCATGGCCTGTTCGTTCGTCAGCTCCCCGGCCAGTTCCCGTTCATAGATGCCGTTTAGGGAGGAGACCAACCCTTCGGTTTGGAGTTTTATCTCCCGGTCGTACTGCTCCTCCAGATTTTTGCGGTAGGCTAAACTAGCCGCCTCGTTATCCTCCACGCTGGCGAAGATAAAATAGCCTCCCAGTATCAGCGTGGCCAAAATGCTGATACCCACGAACATGGCGGTCAGTTTCCCCTGTACCGAGTGCATTGACATTAGCTTCACTCCTTGCTTTTTTTGCTGTCTTTAGGTATTCGCGGCGACCGGCCTTTTTCCTGCCACCGTGGGATAATTTTAGCCCAATAATCTGCCGCTGATATAATCCACTTGGGAATTTTTAATGGCAAATCTTAACAGACAGGGGCGATTATCCCCGGAGGTGAAGTGATATTCATATAAGATCTCGCCGTCCCGTTCCGTTTGGGTAGCTGGCTTACCGTACTGGCTAAGCACCTCGCTTAGGGAGCTGCCTTGTTTAATTCCCCGGGGGGTGGCTAGCTGGTCGCTGTTAGAGGAGAAGCCAATAATCCTGTCGTCGCCGTCGGTGATAATATCCACGGCGGCGTACCTGTATCGTATTTCTGCCGGAGAGGCGCTCTTTTTTACATCTATTTCCTCTCCCAAGGATTCCTGTATTTGATTTTTGGGGAGGCCGATGCCGATACTGCCTAAAGCCACTTCGCCGCTGACCGCGTTTTTCTTTTTGTTTTGCTTATTTTCTTCCTGCTGCTTTTCGTCTTTGGCGGCGGCTTTTTGTTCTTCGGCCGTTTGCTTAGCCGACTGTTCGGTGTTTTGTTGCTTTTCGGTTTGCTTTTCGCCTGTAGCAGCGTTTTGCTCTTTCTTGGTCTCTTTAGCGGCAGACTCGGTTTCCTGCTCCGCCACTGTGGAGGCAGAATGACCGGGGCTGTCTAAACTTCCTCCTACGCCTGCATTGATAAAATAGTTGCCAAAAATCCCGACAACGGAAGCTATGGCCGTAACAATGGCTGTTTTCCGACCGCTTTCCGTGAGAGCTAGGGTCATTAAGCCCACCATGATAGCTGTCACATACCAGTAGGCAAAGACCATTTCCAAGGCAAATTCCCCTACCAAAATTACAATGGCGGCGACAAGTCCGGCGACCACAAAGGATAGCAACAATTTTAGCAGGATAGCGCCTACTCGGCTTTTAATGTCAAAGGAGGACAGCGCCTCCGGATGAGTATGCAAATAATGGAATATTTTCCCCCACAGGAGAAGAAACACCGCCGCAAAGGCGACTGCGGTAATAATGCTCATGGCTGACTCCTTTCGGTCTTTTTCGGCTCCACCAGTTCCGTCAAGCAAGTATGTTTTTTGGTGGCCTCGCTGTAGTTTAGCCCCACCAGCAGCACCCGGTCAAAATCCTTAAAGCGAGCCAGATACCCTCGTTCGTGAATGCATTTCAAGGCTGTTTTGGCCGAGCGGTTGTACTTCAGCTCCAAGATAATGGCCGTCTCGGTTTTATGCATAGGCTCGAAGGTAAAATCGGCGTAGCCCTTCCCGGCCTTGTCCTCCCGTTTTAGGCGATACTTGTCGAGAGCCGCCAAGTACCCTACGGTAATCACACAGGCAAGGCTGTTTTCGTCGGTGTAGTGGAAAAAGGGAATCTTCTCGTCGTGTAACTCGGCCAAGAGTTTGGCCACCGTCTTATGGTCGCGCTCAAGGGTGGCTTGCAGTAGTTTTTTGGACTCCGCCAGGGTCTGGTTTAGCCCCAGTTCCGGGGAGGCCAGCGCCTGACGGAACTTTAGGGTCAGTTCGTGATTGGGAATACGCAGTTTTTCCGCATGATAAGTTAAAAAGCCATAGACCACCATGGCGGAGAGAATTTCGTCTTTGGTGGTAATCTCCGTTTTTTCCACGGAAAAGCCAGTCAGCTCTACGTCCAAGGTCTCTCCTCCGGCCATGCGAACAACGTCTTCTCGCAGGTCTTGCACGTTGCGCCGGATGAGGTCGCGCACCTCGTTCATGGGGCCGGTGCCTGTCCAGTGACTTTGGCAGCTACCCTCGGCCAAGGCGTAGGAAACGGAGGTAGGATTAAAGAGGCGCTCGCCGTCGTAGCTTCTTATATAGCCGTCGTACCAAAAGGCCAAATCTTCGATGGTGGGGCTGGTAATGCCGCGCTTTTGCATTACCGCCTGTATTTCCGCCCGGGTAAGTCCGAACCAAGGATAGAAAGTACTGTCGCCGAAGGTGTTGCACTCCTTAAACATATTGAGGGGCGAGCCGCTGGAGTATTTGGCAATGGGCAAAATCCCCGTCATGTAGGCGAAATAAACGTAACTTCGGTCTTTTAACAGCCCTTTGAGAAATAGGATGTAGGCTTTTCTGTCGACATCGGTCATGAAGGGCATCTCAAAAACCGCGTCCCATTCGTCGATGACAAAAATAAATTTGTCTCCGGTTTTTTCCAAAGCCTGAGAAAGAGGCCATTTCGCCTTGATATTTTTAGCGGGATAAGCCGTCTGCAAATCTTCCAGCAGATTAACGTGTAAATATCCCTCGAAATCTTGATAGGACTTTACCGACGGCGGCATGAGGTGAATCATGTTAATGTGGATAACATTCCGCTTACCTTGCTCCGCCCAGCAATGAGGCAAATTCGCCCACTCTTTGCCTAGAGCCAGCCCCAGAAAAAGTTCTCGGCTGTCTTCCGCCGCGCCGGGGTCGAAGAAGGCTGCCAGCATATTCGCCGCCGTGGATTTGCCGAAACGCCGCGGCCGGGTGATGCAGATGAATTTATTGTTGAACTTGGCGAAATTATAAACGGCATCGATAAGCAGACTTTTATCCACGTAAAAATTTTTATGGGCTTCGTAAGCAAACAGCTCATAACCCTTCCTATTGTTGAGAAAATTCATAATGCGCTTACCTCCTTTGAGCGGCGGCTATTATCTTTACCATGAATATAATTCGCCGTAAGGTCTCGCCTCTCCTGCCGCGAATGTGACGGCAGGAAATTTTGCACTGCCGGCGAATATTAAGCCCTGTATGCACCACGCAGGTTGAGAGGAGAAAATTGCATGACCGAGAGGGAAAAGCAGAGACTGTGGTCAGAAGCGGAGATTATAGAGCTGGTAACGCGAGAATTTGGCGCCGCGACGAAGGGCGCCAACGAGGCTAAAGTTACCGAGGGGGATACGGTAAAGGAAAAACTGGGGCAAGCGTTAGAGGCGGCGCAAAGCGAGCTGGAAACGCTACAGAAAAAACTCACCGCCAGCGAGGCGGAACTGACCGCCAGTTACGCAGAGCTACGGGACAAAAAGGCAGAGCTGGCCGCCAAAGACAGCGAACTTAGAACCCAGCAAAAACTCTTGGCGGCTAAAGACACGGCTATCAGGGACAAACAAAGGGAACTGGAGGCCAAAGAGGCGGAAATGGCAGAGAAACTGGCCGCCAAAGAGGCAGAAATGGCAGAGAAGCTGGCCGCTAAAGAAAAAAAGATTTTCGCCAAGCAAGATGAACTGGATGCTAGGAATGCGGAGATAAAAATTTGGCGAGAGAAACTTAACGCCAAAGACGACGAACTGGCGGCCAAAACCGAGGAAGTTAAACGAGCCGTGAAGGCCATCGAACCCTACGCGCCGCTGGCGGAGGGGTATAAACTCTATTTGGAACTGCCCGTGGGACAGCGAGACGCCCTGCGCGAGATTTTCGGGGGCGGAAGTATCCTCGCTTTTATCAGTGGGGCGGCACAGCGAGGGAACCTTGCTCCTTTTTGGGATTACCTTGCCTTTACCTTTCATAACGAGACGCTATCCTCTTCGGAAGCCGACTTACTGCGTAAACTATTCGCCTTCTCTTTCGAGCTGGCAGCTCAAGGTGATAATCCTCCCTATGAACTAATTTTACCCACACCGGGAGAGAGTTTTGACGCGGCCAGCATGGAGCCAATGTCGGGAGAGTCTGCGCGCGGCAAGGTTAGGCGAGTTATCCTCCCGGGTTACGCTTACCGGCATGATGGCAAGGCAGTGAAACTAAGTCTGGTGGAACTGGGCTGAATTTAGACAAAACAAAACCCCATCAATGTCTCAGGCGACAAGGATGGGGTTTTTGTTTTAGGCTACTTCTTTAGCGGCAAGTCGTAAGGGTTTCACGCCTTGATTTTTCTTCTCTGCGAAGTTGCGCCCTTTCAGCAGTTCAATGGTGTGTTGCTCCACCATCTCCGGGGTCATGTCGGTACGACGCGCCACGCCGGTGTCAATGGCAGCTTTGGCTACGGCTTTGGCCACCGCCGGAGCCACTCTGGGGTCAAAGGGGCTGACGATGACGCGCTCTTCGCTGAGTCCGCGCTGGGACACCAAGCCGGCTATGGCCTTGGCGGCGGCAATTTTCATTTCCTCGTTGATGTCGGTGGCGCGCACATCTAAAGCGCCGCGGAAAATACCGGGGAAAGCCAAGAGATTATTCACCTGATTGGGGAAATCGGAACGCCCGGTGCAGACTATCCGCGCGCCGGCCTCCTTGGCCAGATTCGGCATGATCTCCGGGGTGGGATTGGCCATGGCCATGAGTACCGCGTCTTTATTCATGGAGCGCACCATGTCCTGAGTAACGCAACCGGCCACGGAAACACCCACAAACACATCGGCGCCTTTGATAACGTCGGCCAGCTCACCCTCTTCGTGATTCGGGTTGGTTATCGTCGCTATATCTTCCTTGTAGGGATTCATTCCCACGGGACGACCGGTATAAATGGCTCCCTTGGTGTCGCAGAGGATAATATTGGTGGTTCCCATGGAGTGAATGAGGCGCGTAATGGCTTGCCCAGCAGCGCCGGCGCCGTTCACCACCACTTTTACGTCCTCAAAGCGCTTGCCGATGAGACGGAAGGCGTTAATCAGCGCGGAAACTACCACAATAGCCGTGCCGTGTTGGTCGTCGTGGAACACGGGGATGTCCAGCTTTTCTCTGAGTGCCTTTTCAATATCGAAACACTGGGGTGCCTTGATGTCTTCGAGGTTAATGCCGCCAAAGGTGGGCGCCATCATCTCCACCGCTCTCACTATTTCATCCACATCTTCCGTATTGAGGCAAATGGGCATACTGTCAACTCCGGCAAAGCCTTTGAAAAGAATGGCCTTGCCTTCCATTACCGGCAGTCCGGCTCCGGCGCCGATGTTGCCCAATCCCAAGACAGCGGTACCGTTAGTGACGACGGCCACCATGTTGCCCTTCGCGGTGTAATCATAGATACTGTCCGGGTTTTCCTTAATGGCGAGGCAAGGAGCCGCCACCCCCGGCGTATAAGCCAAAGTCAAATCCTCGGCGCGTTCCAGAGGCACCGTACTCTCCATCATCAGCTTCCCGTGGTGACTCTTATGGAGCGCCAAGGCTCTTCTGTCCGTCTCATTCATTTTCATAATCTGCACCCTTCCTGCCGTCCTGTTTAGTAGGGATTTTATCCTAATTTGCGTATTGATTGCTCTTAATCCCATCGACATCTTGGCAAATATCGTGCCAACTTTTCCCTGTGATTGGGGTAATTATAACTTTTTTTGGCGAAATAACAAATACCATTTTGCGATAGCAAGTATAACAAATGGGTATAGGAATTGCAAGCAAAAAAAATCAGCCACGGTGACTAGCCGTGGCTGACTTTACCCGATAAGTACCGACGGGTCGAAATTCATTTGGAAAATAAAATGATAAAGCTCCTTGTCGTTGATGACGTTGCTTATTTTCTCCTCCGGCGCGGCGCTGAAATCCACATCATAAGGAGTGGGGATGCGGCGCAGATTCTTGTCGGCGAAAATACAGACGATGGGGCGATCGGTCTTGCCGAATTCGACCTGACGTACAATGCCGTAGCCCAAGGAAGTATTCAGCACCGTCCCCACGGGATAAATGGCCACGTTGGTGAAGAACAGTTGCAGGAGTTCCTCGTCAAAATGACCGGGGGAGCAGTTTTTCATGATGTTGTAGGCCAGTTCCGGGGAATAACCTTTCTTGTAGGGGCGACGACTGGTTAGCGCGTCATAGACATCGGCAATGGCGGCTATGCGGCCGTATTTGTGAATTTCCTTGCCGGCTTTGCCCTCCGGGTAACCTTTGCCGTTCATCTTTTCATGGTGCTGGTGCGCCACAATGGAAAGTCTGGCGGCGTTGGGGATTTTCATATCCATGATGAGCTTGCGACCGTGAGCCGGATGCTTTTTTATAATGGCAAATTCCTCGTCGGTGAGCCTGTCCGGTTTGTTCAAAATGTCTCCCGATACGGAGAGTTTGCCGAGATCATGGAGCATGGCGCCCAAAGTAAGCTCCGACAGCTCGGCTTTGCTAAGGCCGCACAGCACGCCCAGCAAGGCCGACAACATGGCCACGTTGACGCTGTGGGCGAAAGTGTACATATCGTGTACGCGGATATCCGTCAGTTGCACGAGGTTCCCCCGTCGCTCCGTAATGTCGTTTAAAACCGAGATGGAAGCTCTCTCTAAGGGATTTACGTCGAAAGTGCCGTCCTTGCTGACTTGCTGAAAGACATCGTAAACCCGTTTCACCGCCATGGCTCTGGTGCTTTCTTGCAGTACATCCTCCGGCGGCATACAGTTTGAATCGGTGGCCAACGCGCTAACATGCATATCCTGCAAACCCATTTCGCGCAAACGGTCGATATAACCTTGGGTAAGCCTCTGGCCGCGAGTCAGGTAATTGGCTCCGCTGGAGTTATAGACGCTCTGGGCAATGACCATGCCCGGCTTTAAATTCTTTATTTGTAGCTCTATCATTTGCTACCACCCACCTCTCACTTTATGATAACCTCTTCGAGTGTATCACAAAATGAGCCGTTGATAAAGTGGGGGATGAAATTTTATGCCATACACATTGCGACATTTTTCCTTACTGCTGACCGCTGGCCAGTTGCAACTCTTTACCGCAAAAGGCCACGCCGTAGCACCAGACTTCGTCTCTGTCTAGGCCGCGAGCCTCAAAGGCCGCCAAATAATTTTTGTCCTTAATCTGCTTTAGCGCGGCGGCGGCTTTTTCCTCCAACTTGGCGGCGCTATCCGCTAAGCTATTTTACTTGTTGGCGGCCGAAAGCCTTGACAAGTCGGAACGTAGGAATAGTTTTGTTCTCTGGTATGATTTGAGCGGTCGAATACGCCCACGCTTCCACAGTTCACCTTCTGAGCAGTCTAGTTCAGAGTTCCACAAGATACCATAGCCGCCGGGTTTGACCTGCACCATTTGAAACAAAGCCGGCTCTCGCAGTGCTTCGAACCGTCACAAATTATCCACAAAAAAAGCAGGAAAATCCTTCCAAATGTCGAAGTCTGTTGAAAGCATCAAATGTCTTTACAGGGGGGGCAGATGTGCTATACTATCTTCGCTTTTATGGCAAGAAATTTTCGTTCATGAGGCGTTTAATTTCGCCGCGCGAGGGGGGCAAGACATGAATAACTTTGATGCTACCCGGAAATTGCTCGCTGAAGTCGGTATTATCCACGAAAAATACCGCGATGCCGCCGGGCGAGGGGGAGAAAATTTCAATGTGTTTTCCGTATTGCAATCGGCGCATAGCGAGGTTGCCGTCTGCCGTTTGCTCGCCGAACTTCTGTCGCCGACGGGTACGCATGGTCAAGGCATAAAATTTTTGCGGCTCTTTATGCAATCGGTTTTAAGGCTGGAAGTAAGCGATGATGAATTGACTAAAGCCTATGTGTACCGCGAATATCCCATCACGGGACAAAGACGCATCGACATTGTCATCGTAACCCCCGACTTTTTCCTGCCCATAGAGGTAAAAATCTACGCCGTCGATCAGCCGGGGCAGTGTCGCGCTTATTGGGAGGAAGCGGCGCGACACATGAAGCAACAGGCGAAGGTTTATTATCTGACTCTTTTCGGTACTTTGCCCGGTGAGGATAGCCGCCGGGACTTAAACGCAAAGAGCATCGTGTGTCTCTCCTTTGCCGACGATATTTTGCGGTGGCTGGACGCTGTCTTGCAGGACAGCGCCCTTCTAGCCCCACCCGTGGCGGAGATATTGCGACAGTTCGCGGCGGCTGTAAGGAGATGGACGAACGTGACGGAAGGCAAGGAACGACAGGAGCTTATCGAGCTTTTAAGCGGCAACAGCGAAAATATTTGCACCGCCCAACGGGTTTACGGTGTCCTAAACGATGCCAAAAGACGGCTTCTGCCGCTGGTTTTTCTCGACATAGCTTGTCAAATCGACGAAAACTTTCATCATATCTATGGCGGCAATTTGATGTTGCTACCCATGGATATAAAAGAGGAAACTATTCGCCGGTTCTACGAAAGTCCCAAAAACAGCTATGCCCATGTGGGCATCTATTATGGGTTGAATGACATTGATTTGGGGGAGAAGTACGAGATGCGGTTTGCCGTTGAGGTGGAGCAGAATTTGTATTGCCAGTATCTTGTTTATGACCGCGCCGCCGATAAGTTGCTGGATAATATACCCGACGAGCTACTGCCGCGAGTCAATACACATTTCAACGTCGATATGGGCGAATGTGAAGGCGTTCATCCAACTTGGGAGTATCTGCCCCTTATATCCGGACGGGAGACGGTAAATTTTCGAGATTTAGCTACCATGGACGAGGAAATTTTAGCACTTTTCGACGCGGAAAAAAGAAAAGAAGCCGTGGCAAGAGTTATGACCGTTATTGAAAAAATGCTGAAGAAGATGAAGTGAGGTTAAATCAATGGGCGAAGCGGATATGATAAAAGCTGCTGTCGGGGCGGTTGATAAATTCGGAGCGCAAATACTGCCGGAGGACATACTCAAAATCGCTAGGCAAAGCGCCTTAGCGGGGGCGGCGTGTGCCATTCTGCCCGTGTCGGGAACCGGAACTGCCGCCATGGTGGTAAATATAGGCGTGATGTGCGTTCGCATAAATTCGGCCTTGGGCATAGAGATAAGCAAAAACAAATTAAACAGCGTGGTGTCCGGCTTAGTGGTAGGGTTAGGCACGCGCCAGTTAATTAAAATGGGGGCGAACGAGCTGATAAAGCTCATTCCGGGAGCAGGGACGGCGGCAGGCGCGGCGTTGAATATGTATGTTTTCGCCGCCTCTACCTACACGGCGGCGTTTATGTATCTGAAAACCCTTTCTGCCTTGGATGACGTAAACAAGGACAACGTGTTTACCGATAAGATTGTAGCCGGTATCGGCTCTTTTGCCAAAAGCGGTCAGAGGGAAATTGCCGATATGTTTTCTAGTGCCAAAGATATGTTCAAAAACATTAGGCAAGAGGAGGCTATAGCCGCCGGGGACGCTGTTAAAGAAGATGCAGCCGTCGTGCAAGCGGAAATGACCGCTGATGGTGAAAATTTGGATGCGGCAATACAAAATATGCTCAACTTTGATGAACTTAATTTGGATAAGGAATCATTAAAGAAAAGCAAGGTTTCGCAAGTGACAGGGTGGCTAAAAAAGAAATCCCCCTTTTCGTAAGAACGAAAACAAGAAAGGATAACCAACATGGGATTTTTCAGTAAGTCAAGCGGCACGGGTTGCCCCGATGTGCCGGTAATGAACCGTCAAGAGGACAGGTTTAACGTGGGGCAATATATCAACGGTCTCTCCAGCTTTATCTTGAATTGCGATACCCCTATGACCATTTCCATACAGGGAGATTGGGGTAGCGGCAAAACCAGTATGATGAACATGATTGAAGCCAATATCAACACCTTGGTATGGCCGATTTGGTTCAATACTTGGCAATTCTCCCAATTTTCCCTAGGCAACGCCTTGCCCATTTCCATGATGGAAGTTCTTTTGAAAAGATTGGACGGAGACAGTAAGCTACTGTCAAAAATTGCCGGAGGCTTGAAGGGACTGGCGAAAAACGCTATTCTAACGGCCACGGAAATGACTGCCGGCTCTAGGGTGGCCGATAAAATCGAGGATGTAGCCGCCGGAGTTGCATCTACCAGTTATGTGGCGGAAATTTTGGCGTTGAAAGAGCAATTTCAACAGGCGGTGAACGCCAAACTAACCGAAACGGGGCGGCAGAGAGTCGTTATCTTCGTGGATGATTTGGACAGATTGCATCCGGCTAAGGCGGTGGAACTTTTAGAGGTACTAAAGCTGTTCTTGGATTGCGAGAACTGCGTTTTTGTACTTGCCGTTGACTACGAAGTAGTGACAATGGGAATAAAACAAAAATACGGCAGTGACGTGGACGCGCAAAAGGGCAAAAGCTTTTTTGACAAGATAATCCAGTTGCCCTTCAAGATGCCCGTGGCGCAATACGACATCGCCGGTTACGTTAAATCCATGATGGAACGCATGAAAGCGGAGGTCACGGAGGAAAATGTAAAATTATTCGCCGACCTAGTGAAAAATTCCATTGGACTGAACCCGCGAAGCATGAAGCGGCTGTTTAACACCTATCAGCTACTGGATATTATCACCAAGGGGACGGTGCAAAACATTCCCGAAATCCGTAGGCAGAAGATTCTTTTTGCCACCGTTTGCGTGCAGATGTATTCTGATTCCCTGTATAATTATTTAGCTACGGGCAACGTGGATTCAGAACGCCTGACGGAGCTGGGCAACATAACCGCCGTTTCCGTAGCCGCTTTCGCGGAAAAGAGGAGTGCGGCGGGATTTGTCCCAGGCGACGAAGGGAACAGTACCATTTTGGATGACATTTTCGGACGAGAAAAATTCACAGCGGAAACGGCGCGGAATCTGCGAGGCTTGCCCCGTTTTCTCCGGTATTTCTTGGCGGCCTTGCGAGAGGATGCCAATGCGCCGCTGACTTCTCAAGATGCTCTGTACTTGCGAGATATTTTACAATGCACGGCGATAACCTCGGTAGGTAGCGAAAATACCGATGAAATTTCACAGACGGCTTGGGATAAACGCTATGCCAACCGTCGCTTGGTGCAAGCCACCAACGAACTTCTGACCGACACCGCCAAATTCGCCGTCTATCAGTCTCGCAAACGGGAGGACGGCATTATTTCCACGGAATGTGCCGGCTATACGCTAATAACTCATGCGGATAACGAATACAAATTACAGTACAACATCGACACCAGCGACCGGGACGGCGTGTGTGTCAATCTGTATTTAGCCGACACTAACGGCTACAAGAAAGGTCGAGCAGAGCTTTTCTATCGTCTTTTCGGCGAAAATCCCTTAGGCTACCCCGGTACTCCTCCCACGGACGAATGGGGTTGGTATTACTACGACAATATGCTGACGGTAAATGAGCAAGACACCAATGCGCCCAAACAAATAGCCCACCTTGTCCGGGATGCCTACAAACGCCTCACGAAATTTTTGCAGACGTTAGATAGTAAGTGATGATTCGGAAAATATATCCTGCGAATCGAGTAGGAGGGGGGTGATTAGCCCCCGCCCTCTCACACCACGTTTTTCCAACATAATGCCTACAGTCCTTCTAAAATCGTAAAATTGTAAACTGTCAAAAGTGGCTTGATTCCTTATGGGACGGGCTATAAAATGCCTTAAAGTGGCAGGGGCTGTCGCACATAGCAAGTTCCCCACTACATATAGTATATTCATTTATTCAAAAATACTATATGTAGTGGGGGATGTTTATGTGCGACACACCCATATCGTAAATGCGAAACTCGGCGAAATTACACGCCACAATCCAACGGGGACGCTTGGAGTAAGGTAGCTCGCATTGGCTTTTTTGTGGGAGCTTTGGGCATGAGAGAGGACTCCTTTCGTGGTCTTTTAGGTCTTGAGGATTATTCTTTAGCTAGTCGTCCGGCTTCGGCGGCGACTTAGCGGTAAAGCTCCATGACTGCCGCATGATGGGCGCGGACATAGGCGATGTTTTTTTCTTTGTCCTCGGGAGTTGCCGTACTCGAAAAACATTCGTTGCCGGCCAGTTCCAAGGCTTTGGCTTTATCGGACAGGTCTTGAGAGCCGATGGTGAGCGCGGTGGATTTTAGGGTCGCCGTCGATGGGCTTGGTGAGATAATCGGCAAACCCGGCCGCCACGAACATTTCTTTGGCTCCGGCTACCGCGTTGGCCGTCAGGGCTATAATCGGCGTACCTTGGCAGGGGGATCTTTCCAGTTTTTTGATTCGCTCCATGGTTTCCATGCCGTCCATCCCCGGCATCATGTGGTCGAGGAGTACCACGTCGAAATGCTCTTTAGCCATCAGTTTTAGGCACTCTTCGCCCGAAAGGCAAGGGGTGACCGTCATTTGGGTTTCTTTCAATTTGGGGAATTGTCAGGGAGAAGGTACTGCCTTGGCCGTATTCACTCGTTACCGTTATTTCGCCGCCCATCAGTTTCAGCAAGCGATAGGTGATGGCAAGACCCAACCCCGTGCCTTCGATGGAGCTGTTCTTCACGGTGTCCAGCCGCTCAAAATCCCGAAAGAGGCGTTCTTTATCTTCTTCTTTAATGCCGAGGCCGGTGTCTTTCACTTTTATGGCAAGGATAATCTCTTGCTCGTCGCCGGTTTGGCAATCGGCGAAAAGTTCCACTTGCCCTTGGGGGGTGTATTTCACGGCGTTGGTCATGAGGTTGACGATGATTTGCCGTAGTCTCGCAGCATCCCCCCACAGTTCCCGGGGAATATTTTCCGCGATGTGGCAAAAGAGCTTCAGCCCCTTTTTCTTGGCGCGAGGTTCCGCGAGGGTAATAACGTCCCGGAAAAGCTCCGTCGGTTCGTAGCTCGCTTCGGTGAGTTCCAAATGCCCGGCCTCTATTTTGGAAAAATCTAACACGTCGTTAATCAGCGATAACAGGGACTGTCCGGCACTGGCGATTTTGTGGGCATAAACTTGGGTGTCGCTTTCTTTGGACTCCCGGATAATCATTTCGTTCAAGCCCAAAACGGCGTTGATGGGGGTGCGTATTTCGTGGCTCATTTGGGAGAGGAATTGGCTCTTGGCGGCGCTGGCTTGGTCGGCGAGGCGCTTGGCGGTTTTGAGGGCGTCGCTTTCGGCGGCTCTGGCCTGCATCATGAACAGATAAATACTGGCGATGGCAAAGAGCAACAGCAGTAGCGCCACCACCGACGACACTAAAAGATAAATCCGGGAAATGCTGCCGGCCACCGCTTCCCACGGCACATAACCCACCATGGAGCAATAAACGGGGACGGCGAAGATTAAACCTTGGGTTTCCGCGTAGTCGATGATGGGATTACCGCCGAAGGAATGACGGAGACGAGAAAAAGCCTTGGACTCAATGGCACTACCTAATACCGAATTGCCGTCGATGTCGATTAGTCCCGAAGTAACTCCCGGCCGCTCCATGGACTCAAACCCGGCGAGTACGTCAGCCAGTTCCCCCGGATGATTTTCCATGTATTTGGCGGCGTAGGTCAGCTCGGCCAGTTCCCAATTAAATCTTTCTGCGGCCAGCAGGGAAAAATCCGCCGTTTGCCGTGCGATGGATTGTTCCACGGCGGCGTTCAGGGGACCGTTCATCTTATGTTGCATTAAAAGGCCGATAATGAGGAGTATCACGATTAAGAACCAGGCTGGGTAAGGGTTTTAATCTCAAACTTCCCACATGATAATTCCAACATGCCTAGCTGTGGTGCGGCTTCACGCCCAAATAAATAGCTGTTTTTACACCGTGTATCAGATTTTGGCAAGTCCGATAGAATCAAGGATCGCAATGCCTATACATACCAT
>JAFVEM010000011.1 GCA_017476005.1 Selenomonadaceae bacterium
CCTCCGGCGGCCTAAGGGCGCGGCCCTTAGGAATCCCGGTTGACTCTTTTGTGAGGGGTATTGCTTTACGATGGGTTAGTGATGCACCCAACGATATGCACTCCAAGTAACATGGAGAAAACCGAATTAGCGAGACAAGAAAATCCTAAAATCAACCGGGATTGCAAAGGGCTGTGCCCTTTGCCCGCCGGAGGCAAAACAAAAACAAAATCAAAAAGAAGATAAAACTAACCGCGCTGGCAGAGTTCCAGCAGTACGCCGTGGGTGGCTTTGGGATGGAGGAAAGCGATGTCAGCGCCGCCGGCGCCGCGACGGGGCTTTTTGTCGATAAGCTGTACGCCCTTGGCGGTGAGGTCAGCCAGTGCCGCTTCAAGGTTATCAACGCGCAAGGCGATGTGCTGAATGCCGCCGCGACCGCCGTTTTTCTCGATGAATTTGGCGATGGGGGAATCAGGCTCGGTAGCCGCCAAGAGTTCGATTTCGCTACCGTTGGGGGTGGGGAAGAAGCCGGTGGTCACTTTCTGATCCGCCACGGTCTCCTCGCCGGTGGATTCAAGTCCCAAAGCCTCCGACCAGAACGCGCCAACTTCTTTTAAGTCCTTCACGGCAATGCCGATATGATCTACTCCCAAAATCTTAAACATTTACACAGACCTCCTGGTTTATAGTGGGGCTTTGCCCCACACCCTACCAAAGGGCTTTGCCCTCTGGACTCCTAGCAGGGGGATAATCCCTCTGCACCCTTTATGAGATTTATTTTTTACACCTTCATAGTGCCGGTTTCAAGGAACCGCTGATGGAAGGAGAGGGCTTCTTTCAGAATATGGGGAGTTTGCGCCGAATGGGTCTCCTTGAGGGCGCGTTCGTAGTAGTCTTGCAGGAGGGGCTTGTAGTCGGGATGCACGCACTTTTCGATGATTTCTTTGGCTTTCTGGCGCGGCGATTTACCCCGAAGGTCGGCGATGCCCTGTTCCGAGATGATAATATCCACGTCGTTGGTGCCGTGATCCACATGGGAACACATGGGAACGATGGAGGAAATGGCGCCTTTTTTGGCCACGGAAGGCGTGTAGAAGGTGGTGAGGAAACCGTTCCGGGCAAAGTCGCCGCTACCGCCGATGCCGTTCATCATCTTGGTGCCGGTGACGTGGGTGGAATTGACGTTGCCGTAAATGTCAACCTCCAGCGCCGTGTTCATGGCGATAACGCCCAAGCGATGCACTACCTCGGGGGAGTTAGACACCTCTTCGGGACGGAGCAGGAGATATTTTTTGTACTTGGCCACGTCCTTGTAGAACCGCTCCATACCCGCCGGGGAGGGAGAGAAAGCCGTACCGGAGGCGAAATTCAGTTTGCCGGCATCAATGAGATCCAGCATAGCGTCCTGAATGACTTCGGTATAGACCGTAAGATCCGTCATATCGGAATCAACGAAACCGGCGAGAACGGCGTTGGCCACGTTGCCTACGCCGGATTGGAGGGGCAGGAGGTTTTTCGGCATGGTGCCGTTCTTAATCTCGGCGTTCAGCACGTCGAGGGTGAAGGCTGCCATTTTCTTGGAATTTTCGTCGATGGGGGAAAGATCGCGCGTGTGGTCTTTAATATCGCAGGGAACGATGAATTTTATTTTGTCGGGAGAGCAGGGAATGTAGGGGGTGCCGATGCGATCATTGGCTTTTACGATGGGGATGGGCTGACGATTGGGGGGATCCAAGGGGATATAGACATCGTGCATACCCTCTAGGTCAAGGGGCTGGGTGGTATTGACTTCCACAATGACCACATCCGCCGACTGAACGTAGGAGGCGGCGTTGCCCAAGGAAGTGGTGGGGATAAGATTGCCGTCCTCGGTGATGGCGCAAGCCTCCACCAAAGCCACGTCGATTTTGCCAAGGTAACCAACCCGGCTGAGTTGTGCCGATTCAGACAAATGCAAATCAAGGTAATCCACATGGCCGTCGTTAATGTCATCCCTGAGCGCCTTGTCGGTCTGATAGGGGAGGCGCTGCTTGATGCCGTGAACCGAAGCGAGCACGTCATCAAGCTCCGGCCCCGTGGAAGCTCCCGTCCAAATATTGACCGTAAAGGGATCCTTCTTCATGCGCTCCGCCAGCGCAATGGGAACAGCCTTAGGGTAGGCCGAAGCCGTGAAACCGCTGCAAGCGATGGTCATGCCCGGCTTAATAAAAGCCGCCGCCTCCTCGGCGGACACGATCTTGCCCTGCAGCTCTTTGTTGCGCACGCGATCAGTAATGTCTATCATTAAAAGCCCTCCTTCAATAGTGCCTAGCCTCCATACTACCACGAAACAAAAAAACCGTCAAGACAGACTTGGCGGCTTTTTCAGATTTGTTTATACCAACCAGTCCCTTTTGTCAAAAATTTTTTCTGGCTTTAGGTGATGAAGTTTGGTATAGTGGACGTGAGAGAATTTCACGAGGTGAGGGCATGGCCATAGACGATGTATTGCTGGCGGAGGAGAACGCCTCTTACGACAAAGCCGCCAAGCGATTTCTTTCCATGAAGACGCTCTTGGCTTGGCTACTGAAATACTTGGTGTCCGAGTTTAAAGATTTTTCTATCCGTGATATTGCCGAAAAATGTATCGAGGGCGACCCTACCATGACCATTGACACCATACCGGTGGATAGCGATTTTACCAACGTCGCCAAACGACAACAACCGAATAAGATAAAGGGCGACAAGAACGAAGATGGTAGCACCACCGAAGGCACAGTTTTTTTCGATATTCTATTTCGGGCGGTGGTGCCAACCACTGGGGAGCTTATCACCCTTATCATCAATATCGAACCTCAGAGAGCGCTCTATCCCGGCTATATACTGGTACGTCGCGCCATATACTACGCTTGCCGCCTGATTTCCTCCCAAAAGGAAACGGAGTTTATTGGCGATGATTTTAACAAACTCAAAAAGGTCTATAGCATTTGGCTGGTAATGGACGCGCCCAAGGATGGCAGCAATTCTATCCGCCAATACGCTCTTAAAGAAAAACTGGTGCATGGACACGGCCATGAGAAAATAAACAATTATGACCTGCTGACGGTGGTCATGGTTTATCTGGGAAAAAAGCACACCAAACATCGTTTGCTTAATCTGCTTCATTTGATATTTTTGGATAAGCTAAAGGCAGCGGATAAGCGCAAGATTTTGAAAACGGATTACGGCATGACCTTAACACCGGAGATGGAAGAGGAGTTGAACACCATGAGCAGTTTAGCGTTGGGTATAGCCGACAGGGCGAGGATGGAGGGAGAGAGGAAAGGCGTAAGACAAGGGCGTTTTTCTGCCATGCTCCAAAATGTAAAGGCACTGATGGAAAACATGAATATTTCGTCCACCAAGGCTATGGATTTTTTGAGCTTAGCTCCTGCCGACCGCAAGCTAGTGTTAGCGAATCTGTAATTAACATACGCCCACCATCGACACAAACCAGCACCGACAACCGCCAAACCCTCAGCGGCCGTCGGTGCTTTCACGTTGTCAAATTATCATTTCATTACAAACGCCAAAAGGCCGATAAACACCACGCCATAAGGAGGCTCTTAGAACATAAACGCCACACTCACGCCGCCGGAGAACCCTTGCTTTTTCCCGGCGAAGCCGGATAGATTCAGATCCAGGCTCCATGGAGAGTTTTCGCCGGGGCGCATAGTGGCGCCGATTTCGCCGCGGAAACTGCCGCCGCCGGTGTCCGCGCCTCTGATGGGTAGGCCGTCAGCTTTCCCCGTGGCTTTTCCGTCTAGCTCATGCTCGTAGGCTAGGCCGCTGTAGAAACTCCATTTGTCCCGTTTTACGGTGTAGCACGCGCCCACGCGCAGAACTTGGCTCGTTACTGCGTCAAGGTCGTAATGTCCACCGGCATCAAAACTCACCCCCTGCCGACGATTGAAGAAATATTTGCCGTAAACATCAAGAGAATGGATTGCGTCGAAACGTATTTCCTTGCCCACCCCCAGATGAAATCCCGTGTAAGGCGCATCCGTTTCGTAGCTGTAGGTGGAGCCGTTCACGTCGCGCAGTACGCTGTGGGCATCGTCATTGACTGTCCCAGCACGGAAACTGCCCTCGGCGTAGAGGCCGCTTTTGGCCGTCCATTTGGCGAGAAGGCCGCCGCCGGTATAGTGCATGGAGCCGTCGGCGCCGGTATTAGCGGCCATCGCCAATCCTTCCGTCGCTGCGCCGATAAAATCATTCCCGGCAGAGAGCGCCGCCATGCTCACTTCTGCCCCCATCAGGGTGTTGTGGGTTTGCTCTTGGATGGTTAGTTCGCTTCCGCCGGAGTTGCCGCCGGAGTTATTGTCGGAATTGTTGTTACCGTTGCTTCCGTTGTTACTTCCGTTATTGCCGTCGCTGTTGCTATCGTTACTGCTACTGCCGCCGTTATTCCCGTTGCCGTTGTCGGTTTCCGTACCCGTTGCCACCGTGAAAATCAGGTCACTGCCGGCAAGCGCGGCTTTGCCTTTGCCCTCTAGGGTCGAGCCTACCTTGTAGGTGTCCCCCGTAATCTGGCCGACGCTGTTGCCGAAGTCTGCGACCAGCGTCATTTGTTTGCCGGCAGCTAGACTTTGGATATTGGTGAAATTGATATTGGCGGTATCCACGTCTGCCCCGGCGAAGGTGATATTATTAGGCCGCGTCAAGAGCGCTCCCGTGTCCCGCCAAGCCACGTTGCCGAAGGTGAGCTTGTCGGCTTGATTGGCCGTTACTTGATAGGTAACGGCGTGACTGCTTGGTTCGGCGGCGAGATTGCCCAAGATATGTGCCGCCACCGTTACGTCGGTTACGGGAGTATAGCTGTAGGCGGTCGTGGTGGTTTTGGTCGCGGCCAGCAGATTTTGCAAGGTGATATTCTGGCTCCCACCTCGCGCCCCCCACGACGCTCCCGGTCGCCATCCACAGCGACACGGCCAGCGCTAAGGCGGCGGCTTTTCTTGGGCGGCCTGTTTTGGCGTATGCGAAAAGAGGGACACCGTTGGTTGGCCTCCGTAATATCAAAATCTAGCGGCGTTTCCCTCGCAAGGATTTGGGGCAACGCCCACCAAAATTATTTCAAACGTTCTTGAGCCTAGCGATCACCGCGCGATAAGCAAATTCCGCCGGGGAGATGTGTTCGGCGGCGGCGCGACGCTCTAGCAGCGCAAGTTCGGCGGCGTTAAATTCCACCGTCACCGTCTCGTAGTGAATGGTGGGAGCGAGTTTATCGTCGTGATGGATTTGAGGGGCTTGGAGTTCTGCCGGATCCAAAATTTTTGCCATGTCGTTCGTACCTCTCTTTCTGGGGGAGCAAACGCAAACAACGCCTCTCAAGCCGTTACGGCTTCGCGAATCACAATTTTTTCGTCGGCGGCCTCCACGGCATCACTACCGACCAAGAGAACGCTGACGATTTCTTTGGCCGCCGTGGGAACGTCTTTTCCCACATAATCGGCGCGAATAGGCAGTTCCCGATGGCCGCGGTCGATTAGCACCGCCAGCTGTATGGCCTTGGGACGCCCCATATCAATCAAAGCATCCAACGCGGCGCGAACGGTGCGCCCCGTATAAAGAACATCGTCAACCAGCACAATAGTCCGGCCGCTAATATCCACCGGCAAATCCGTCGAACCCACAATGGGCTGATAGGCCAGCGTCGATAAATCGTCCCGGTACAAAGTAATATCCAGCACGCCCAGCGTGGGTTCTTTGCCCTCGATAGAGGCAATTTCGGCGGCAATACGCTCGGCGAGAGGCACCCCCCTGGTTCGTATGCCCACCAAGACAACATTGGCAATGCCCCGATTCCGTTCTACTATCTCATGGGCAATACGGGTAATGGCGCGGCGAATACCTTCGCTGTCCATTATCACTGTTTTTTCGACAAACTCAGGCAAAATTCTCCCCCCTTTTTTTAGTTGCTCGCAAAATCTCCAGTATTTCCGCCATATCCTCCGGCAAAGGCGCCGTAAAAGTCATGGGCTCCTTGGTGGTGGGATGGCGCAGGGTCAGAATCTCCGAATGGAGGGCTTGCCCCTTTATGTATTTGTCCAAGGGCGATTTACGGGAACCGTATTTAGGATCCCCCACCAAAGGATGGCCGATGTGAGTTAGGTGTACCCTTATTTGGTGGGTGCGTCCCGTTTGCAAACGGCAGGTTAGCAAAGTAAAATCGCCAAAGCGTTCTTTTACCCAAAACTCCGTCACCGCCGGTTTCCCTCCGGGAACGATGGCCATTTTTTTTCTGTCCGTGGGGTGCCTGCAGATATTTCCCTTAACGATACCCTGCGCCTCGGGCATATTCCCGTGAACGACAGCCACATACTGCCGCCGGGCGCTTTTTTCCCCGATTTGCCGCGCCAAATCCAAATGGGCGTTATCGTTTTTGGCAACCACCATTACCCCGGAGGTGTCCTTGTCCAAACGATGGACGATGCCGGGACGCAAGACGCCGTTAATGCCCGAAAGGTCTTGGCAGTGATACAAGAGAGCGTTCACCAGCGTTCCTTGAAAGCATCCTGCCGCCGGATGCACCACCATGCCCCGGGCTTTATTGAGGACGATAATGTCTGCGTCCTCGTAAAGAATATCGAGGGGAATATCCTCCGGCAAAACCTCCGCTACCTGCGGCTCGGGCAAACAAAGGCGCACTTTGTCCCCTGTCTTTAAGCGGAAACCCGCCTTAACGATTTTTTCCCCTACCGTCACCGCCCCGGCGGCTATTAGTTTTTGCAGGTGACTCCTAGAAAAATCGGGTTGCTTTCCCATGAGGAATTGATCCAGCCGCTCTCCCTCGTCGCTGACTATATAGGTTATTTCGTCCTCCCAATTCTCCCTCATGGCGTTTCCTTGATTCGATGGGGAAACATCAAAGCGTACATCATGCACCCTACTCCCAAGACAATGGCAATATCGGCAATATTGAACACCGGCCAGAAGCGAAAGTCCAAGAAATCCACCACCAGCCCGTTATACACGCGGTCGATGAGATTCCCCACCGCTCCGGCTAAGAGCGCCGCGCAACCGTAGTGCATGACCGCGCTCTCCTGCCGGATTTTGGGCAAAAAATAGAGCGCCGCCAAGAGGACTACCCCACCGGCCAAAATGAAAAACAGCCGCTGATTCTCTAAAATGCCAAAGGCCGCCCCGGGATTCAGCACATAAGTTAGGTGAAAAATCTGGGGCAAAATCGGGATGGATTCCCCCGGATACATAAAGACCTTCACCGCCAGCTTTACCAGCTGGTCGAGCATCACCAAGGCAAAAAAAATAATACCTTCCATCGTTCTTCTTCGCCGGGCGCGAACCCTTTCCCTAAGGCTTAGACGCGCCGCCGAGTTTGTTTTATTCTCCCTGTTCATGTCTCGCGCTTGTGACAGCCGTCAGGCCTGAGCCGACTCGTTACCGGCTTCGGCTGCCGGCGCTTTGGCCTCCTCTTTTTCCGGCGGCTCTTCCTGCGGTTCTTCCTTGGCGATAGTTACCGGGGGAGTCTCTTTGGCCTGTTTTTCCCTAGCGGCTCGCTCCTCTTCCTCCGGGTGAGGGATATTGTCGATGGTGTGATTTAAAATGGTAAGCTCGGACTCCATCATGGTGCGGAGTTTCATCAAGAACTGGTTTTTTTCTCTGGCCAAACGGTCGTATTCGGCCACAATGACCCGGACTTTGGCGGCGGCCTCGTCGATGGAACGCTGGGCTGAGAGTCTAGCCTCCTCGCGCATGGCCTTACACTCTCGCGTCGTGCGGCTGATAAGCTCTTGGGCTTGGGTTTCGGCCTCGGCCTTGGTTTCCTCGGCGCGTTTTTTGGCGGTGGAGGTTACCTCTTCGGCTGTTTTTTGCGCTACCAGCAGGGTGTCTTGCAAATTTTTTTCCAGTTGCTTAAACTGCGTCACGTCCCGGGTACTGCGCTCCAAATCCTCTTTTAGCCGCTCGTTTTCTCGCCACAGTTTTTCGTAGTCATTGACCACTCTGTCCAAAAACTCGTCGATTTCATCTTCGTTGTAGCCGCGAAAACTGCGTTTAAATTCCTTGTTATGTATATCCAGCGGTGTAAGCAATTTTAACTCCGCTCCTTTTTAGATGTAACGCTTCAGCAAAACGCCGATGCGCCCCTTCTTGGTCGTCCCACGCACCTCGGCTACTTCCAACCTGCCCCGGCCGCGCATGGAGAGCATATCCCCTTCCTTTACGCTTTGGGCGGCGTTCTTGACCTCTTGCCAGTTGAGTTTTAATTTAGCCGCCGCAATGTCCGCCGCCGCTCGACTGCGCGAAAAACCGAAGCCGGCGGCCGCAATGGCATCCACGCGCAACGAGGCCACCGTAGCGTTTATTTCTTTAGAGCGCACTTCCCGAGGGGCAATTTCCCTTAAATCCCCGATTTGACAGGTGACAGCGGCGGAACCTATTTGGCGCAAATTGGCGCAGAAATAGTCGGCCATGGTTAGGTCGGTAATAATCTTCGCCGACTCCCCCGTGGCGATAATATCCCCGATTCGGTCGCGTTCAACGCCCAGTCCCATTACGGCGCCCAAGACATCTCGATGAGACAGGCGCACAAAACTGCCGTTCCAGACGGCTTCCACCACGGATAGTTCAAAATCGGGATGGCCGCCAAAATCCCGGTGTCTGATTATGGCGCGTTGACTTTCGGCGCCCAAGTAGCCGCCGTTAAAATCAATGGCAAGCCACGGGAAGTTCGCCGCGATGGTTTCCAAAATATCTTGCCCCAAAGGGGTTAAAAAATTCGTCAGGCGGAATTTTTGGCTCCTTTCCACCTGCTCGGCCAAATCCACCAGTTTGACGGCGGTTTCTTCCCCCTCGCTGCCCCGATAATAACGGAGGATTTTTTCTCTTGCTGCCGCAGCCATTTATAATCCTCCGTCCTTCAGCGTTTCAGCCAAGGCATATCCGCCGTGTTTTTCTTTTCTTCTTCGGTGTAGCTGACGTTGACATTGCTGGGGGCGCACAGGAAAACCTTATCCCCCACTTTCTTTATTTCTCCGTTTAAGGCGTAAGTGGTGCCGCTGATAAAGTCGATAATCCGCTTGGCCGCTTCGCTGTCGGTTTTCTCGAAATTTATCACCACGGGGCGTTTTTCGCGCAGACAGTTGGCCACTTGCTGGGCATCATCGAAGGATTTGGGTTCGATGACCACCACTTTCATCTTGTAAGAAGTTACGGCGGCGGCATCTCGCGCCGAGGCCGCGTTTTGGAAATTCACCACGTTATGCGGCACAGCGGCTTCACCGCCGTCGCGTCCACCGTATCCCTCCGACCTTCTGTCTCGCATATACTGCTCCCTCTCTCGTTCTCGCTCTCTCGCTTGTTCTCGTTCGGCTCGTTCTCGCTCCCGCGCTAGCTCCCGTTCCTCTTCTTTTTCCTTTTTCTCCAGCTCGGCCAATTCTTTATTTAAGGCCTCTTCTTCCGGATCCACCAAGCCGAATTTGCCGCATACCTTATCAATAAACCCCATCCTCATCATCCCCTACTGTAGTCTCGTTGTCCGAAAATAGCCGTGCCCACACGCAGGATGTTCGCCCCTTCTTCCACCGCGATGGGGTAATCATGGGTCATGCCCATGGATAGGTACGCTATCCTCTCGCCCACCTGTTCTTTCAGTTCTTGAAACAGCTCCTTCATACGCCGGAACAGGGGACGGCAAGTTTCCACCTCGTCATAATTCGGCGCGATACACATAAGTCCTCTTAGCCGGAGATTTTTTCTCCTCTCCACGTCGGCCACCAGTGACGGCAAATCTTCCTCATATACCCCGGATTTAGTGTCTTCCTTGGCCAAATTCACTTGCAGGAGTATCTCCTGTACCTTACCTTGCGCCGCCGCCGCTTTATCCACCGCCTCGGCCAAATGAATACTGTCGATGGAATGAATAAGGTCAAAATAGGCCACCGCCTGTTTGACCTTATTGGTCTGCAAATGTCCGATTAGATGCCAGCGGACGGCTCGGTCTAAAATTCCCCGTTTGGCCTTGGCCTCTTGGATGCGGTTTTCCCCAATATCGGTGACACCAGCATCAATGGCCGCGCGCATGGCCGCCACGTCGTGATTTTTCGTCACCGCCACCAACAGTACCCGTTTGGCGGCGCGGTCGCTGCGCCCTTGTGCGGCGGCAATATTTTCTTGCACTTCATGTAGGTTTTTGACGATATCCGTAGGCACCCTCGGTTCCTCCTCAGTAGCGACGCAAAGCCATGACGGCGGCATGACGGCCGGTATGGCCGCCCTCTTTTCGATGAGAAAAATACCACTGATTCTCGCAGGCGGTACAGGTCTCAGCCGACTCCAAGTTTTCCGGCAGAATCCCGGCGTCTAGCAATTCGTAGCGATTAGCCGCCGCCAAATCCAAATGCCAAACATTGTCGGTGGCAGTTAATATTTTGTCGGCGTAGGCCGGAAAGTTTTGGCGAAAAATCCCGGCCACTTCGTCCCCCACAGTGTAGCAGGAGGCGCCAATGGCAGGTCCTACGGCCGCCAAACATTCCTCCGGCTTCGTGCCGAACTCTATCTCCATGGAGAGCAACGTCTTTTTTGCAATAGAGGCCGCCGTTCCTTTCCAGCCGCCATGGGCTATCCCAATGGCGAGATTTTCCGGGTCAAAAAATAAAATGGGGGTGCAGTCGGCGTAGCAGAGCATGAGCGGCAGTTCCGGCTCGCTGGTGATAAGCGCATCCGTTCCCGGAATACAGTCGGCGTAATCTAAGCTGCCGCGACCGGCATCCTGCGCCGTCACCCTTGCCACCTTGTCCCCGTGAATTTGCTCCGGGGTACATACAGCCGAGGGCTTTAAGTTTAGGGACTGCAGGAGAAGGCGGCGATTGTCTCGCACTTTGCTCGGCTCGTCTCCCACATGCAACCCCAGATTTAAGGAGGCATAGGGCTTATCGCTTACGCCCCCCAGCCGCGTGGAAATGCAATGAGCCACCGCCGCTTCGGGAAAAAGGGAGAACTTGCCGTGCCATATATTGTTTTGTTGATGCTGTAAAAAATAACTCAAAGTCAAGTCTCCTGTTCTTCAGCACACGCCGCAACGTCGGCACCCCTCAAAGCAGGGGGAGGTCGGCAAAAATTTGGCGGCGCGGTCAAGTTCGGCGTATAAATAATCCCGTTTAACGCCTATATCGATTATGTCCCAAGGAAAAACTTCATCTTCCTCCCGGCGACGATACAAATAAAACTCCGTCGCCAGCTCGCTATCCTTCATGGCCGCCGTCAGTTTTTTGGCGCCCCCTTGCCCGTGCGCCGCTAAAATCGCTTTTCCCAAGCGACGGTCGCCTCTGGCAAGGATGCCCTGTACCAAGGCCGCTTTCGGCGCTTCGGCGATAATCTTTAGCCGGGGCATTTTTTTTAGCCCTTGCTGAAGGTAGCGCAAAGCGGCGGCTGTCCGGGATTTTTCGGCCATGGGCAACCATTGAAAGGGGGTAAAGGGTTTGGGGACAAAGGGATTCACGCTGAGGGTCAAGAGGCCTTTGCTACCGCCTGAGTTCATGCGCTCCCGGACAGCCTCGGCCAGCTGTACGATGGCCGCCCAGTCCTCTTCCTCTTCCCACGGCAACCCCACCATAATATACAAACGAAAATTTATAATACCGGCCATAAGCCCCAAATCCACCGCCTGAAAAACGTGTTCGGCGGTAATCCCCTTGTTGATAACGGCGCGGAGCCTAACGCTGCCGGCTTCCGGGGCGATGGTAAGGGTCTTCAGGCCGCAACCGGCCAGCGCCTCTACCATGGAAGGGGTGACGGAATCTGCCCTAAGGGAAGCTACCGACATAGCTAATCCCTCGTCTAAGATCAGGGCGCAGAGCCGATCAATATCGGGATAATCGGAAATCGCCGCCCCCATAAGGCCAAGGCGTTTGCCGTAGCTTTTGGCAGTCGCCACCGCCTCCGCCAGCTTAGCAAGGGAATGGACGCGCGGACGGCGAAAGGCGTAACCGGCCATGCAAAAGCGGCAATGCCTACCGCAACCTCTGGCCGTTTCCAAGAGATAAAGATTAAACTCCGCATCCTCTGTGACGATGGCGGTGTGGGCAACCTCTGCATCAAAATCCTGCACCCATTGCCGCCGCACTTTGGCCGGAGCCTCCCCCAAGGGACGAATTGTCTGCAAGGCGCCGCTCGCCATGTAAACAGGCTCGTATTGGGATGGGACATACACTCCCGGCACCTTCGCTAAGGAGGCCAGCGTCTTTAAACGCGATAAGCCTTGGGCTTTCGCCTCATGGTAGGCCGCCATAAACTGCGGCAGGATAGCCTCGCCCTCGCCGATAATAAAAGCATCAAAAAAGTCCGCCAGTGGTTCGGGATTAAAGGTAGCGCAAGGGCCGCCGGCTATCACCAAAGGATCTCGTTCGCCCTTCTTGGCGGCCAGTTTTTCTACTTTACCCAATTCCAATATAGTGAGGACGTGAAAATAATCCAATTCAAAGGACAAGGCAAAACCTATCAGAGGGAATGCGTGTAGCGGCGTCTGAGTTTCGAGGCTTAAAAGGGGAGTATTGGTCTTTTGATAGCGGCTGAGCATATCTCTTTCCGGCAGAAAGAAACGTTCACAGGCCGTGTCGCCTCGCCTATTAAGGAGGGAGTAAACGACGTGCAAGCCCAAGTTGGACATACCCACCCGGTATTCGTTGGGGTAAATCAACGCGAAAGGAGTGCGTCCTCCCCGGGGGAGGTTAAAATAACCGCTTTCCCTTTGGAGGCGCCGCCTAAGTTCCTCCTTAATTTGCCAAGACACCGCTCCCCTGCTCCTTCGCCTTGAGTAAATCCGTCAGTTCCGCTTGAAAACTCCCAATATCCGCGAATTTACGATAAACGGAGGCAAAGCGAATATACGCCACCTCGTCAAAGCTCTTCAGCTTTTCCATGACCAGTTCCCCTAGGTCGCGCGCCGTTACCTCCCGGGTCATGCTGTTTCTCAGTTCCCGTTCTATATCCGTCGCCAAAGCCTCGATTCTTTCCAAGGGAATGTCGCGCTTGTCGCAAGAACGCACCAGTCCCGTAAGGAGTTTCGCCCGATTAAAAGATTCCCGGCGGCCATCGTTTTTGACGACAATCAATGGCACCGTTTCCACTGCCTCGTAAGTGGTGAAGCGTTTGCCGCAACCGGTACATTCCCTCCGCCGTCTGATGCTATGGCCGTCATCGGCGGCTCTGGTATCAATTACTCGGCTGTCCGGCTTCTGACAGAATGGACACCGCAAGCTCCTGCACCTTCTTTACAGGATAGCTACACCGACAGCGTAAGAACCGCTTACGCCATCAGTTAGCTCTCTCCCGGGTAAATACTTTATCCACGACTTGCCCCAGCTCGCCGGCTCTGCCCATGGACTTGCCGTTATAGGTGAGTTCCACCGCTCCGGCGTTGCCGGCGGTCAAAGTTATTTTATCTTTGCCCTGCCACGATAAGGTTTTGCCCTTTTCGGCAATCCCCTCATACACAGTCTCGCCGTCGGCCACGACTTTAGTCCAACATCTGTCGCTGAACACTGCCGACACCTCCACCTGACCGTTTTTCGCCGGTGGCTTGCTCTCAGGTTGATTTTTGGTGGTGGCTACGTTGGAGGCTGGAGCTACCGTCGCCGGGCGCGTAGGCTCCGGCTGTCTTTTGGGCGTCTCCACCGTCACGGAGGAGGCGGGCTTGTTTTGGGTAGCCACCTGTTTACCTCCCTTGGCGCTACCGTTGTCGCCGCTGAAGAAGGCGAAATAAGAACCGCCCACCAACACTGCCACCAGCACCATGGCTAAGACAAACTTTGAGCCGCTGCTGCCTTCCTCTACGCGCTGGCGGAAATCCTCCCCCGAAACTAAGTGGGTGGCATCCACTTTGCGCGGTTTCTCGTCGTCAACGGAGGCAGTATCCGCCGCGCTCATTTCCGGATGATTTTCGTCGTTGTACTGCCGCAAACACATATCGGCATCCAAGCCGATAAAATTTGCATAGTTACGCAAGAACCCCTTGGCGTAAACCTCCCCGGGAAGAGTGGCATAATCCCCCTTTTCCAGCGCTTCTATATACAAAGCGCGAATACTGGTGCCTTTCTCCACGTCCTTGATGGAAAGCCCCTTAGCCTCACGCCCTCGGCGCAACGTATCACCAATCATCACATTGCCTCCCTAAACTTACACGGGCTTACCCGAAATTTACACGGGCTTACCCACTTTACTTCGTGCGTATATACAGTGCCGTAAAATTCTCGTCACATTATAAACCTTTTACCGGCGCAACACAAACGCCGCCACCATATAATCAGGAAAAATATAGCAAAATTTTTTTTTACTGTCAAACTAAACCGTAGCCCCAAACAAAAAAAGCCCCCTCATGGAGGGGGAGCTTTTTCGCGCGTTATTTTAAGATTCTCTCAGCTTTATCATTTCCTCAAATTTACCGCAGGTCATGGCACCCTCGGGGCAGCGTCCCGTATTTACGCAAGAAGCTCCGGCGTTGTGAAACAGCGTCGGGGCGACTTTTTTTACCTCCGCCAACATGAGATAGGCCATTTGCCGGATTTCCCATTGGGCGCGATTGCAACAGCGCAAATTGAAAAAATGCAGGAGGGTTCTGGCGTTCATGGTGACGATGATTTTAGTTTCGGTGGCGTTAGCGAGAACGTAGCGAGCATCCTCCTTGGGAATGTCCAGTCGCGTAAGCTCGTCATAAACCTCACGAATTTTCTCCATGAGCGCATCGTATTTGCCTCTGGCCACGGGATTTTCGGCAATACTGGGGGGGGTGATGTACTCGAAATCGTGTTCCGCCACATAACGCTGGGATTGTTGGTCGTAGGAGGCAATGCGGTGGCGTACCAGCTGATGGGTCAACACCCTTGATACCCCCTCGATGCCGAAAGTGAAAGAAACATGCTCTATGGTGGAGGCGTGACCTAAGGCCACCATTTTTTTTACCATCTCTTGCACTTTGTCCTCGCTGAGTTTTTCGGAAAGTTCCTCGGCGCCAATGGCGGAATAACACAGTCTGGCCGCCATGGCCACCACCCGTTCCGGCTCCGGGGTATGGTTTAAAAGTTTTACTTTAATCATGCTCCCCCTCTTTACCCTCGTTTTCTGCCTCGGTCATCATGGCGCGCGAAATTACTTGAAACGCCGCCTCCGCGATGGTATAAAGGCGTTCATTTTGCTGCGTGAGATAAAGCCACCCCAAGAGCGCCTCGAAGCCGGTACTGATGTGGTACTCGGCCACGCTGGCGCTTCTCGGCGCGTGGCTTTTGGCGTTCCGTCCCCGGCGAAAGATAGCCTCCTCCGCCTCCGTGAGCAAAGGGGCGATGCCGTAATAGGCCTTGGCTTGCCACACCGCTGAAACGATTTGAGCGCTAAACTCGTGCAGGGCTTGCACCTTGCTTTGCTCGTAAGCCAGCAGTTTGCCTCGCACAAAGAGGTGAAAATAAGCGTCGCCGATATAGGCTTGCACCAAGGGCGGCAGGTTGTCGGCGTCTATCTCCTTATAACGGGTGAAAACGCCCCCCTGCTCGTCCGGCACAAACATCATATCCACGAGTAACTTAAAATGCGCAAAGGTCATGCCTGTTTCCACCGCACCCCCGTTTTGGTGTCCTCTAGGATTATACCGGCCTCCTTCAAGCCGTCGCGAATCTTATCCGCCACCGCCCAGTTTTTAGCGCCTCTGGCCTCCTGACGAATGGCGATGATGAGTTCCATCAGCTTGCCGATTAAAGCGTCGTCCGCTTTCCGGCTGTCTTGTTCAAAAAGCCCCAGCACGGCGGCCATTTCCCGATAAGCCTCGGCGGCCTTTTTAAAGCCGGTAGCGTCAAAGGCCGTCCCTTGCGTCACTTCTTGATAGTAAATGTTAATCTCCTTCGACAGAGCAAACATTTCGCTTACCGCTAAAGCGGTGTTAAAATCGTCCTCTAAGGCCTCGTAAAAATCTGCCAGTAGCTGTGCGGCTTTGTTTGCCAGCTCGGCGGCGGTATCCGACTCCCCGGTTTTAGCAGAGAGTTCCTCCATGTATTCCCACGAATTTTTGAGCCGATTAAGACTGGTTTGAGCTTCCTGCAAACGCTCGTCGCTGAAATCCAAGGGACTGCGGTAATGGGTTTGCAAGATAAAGAACCGCACCACTTCACCGGGGTATTCCTTTAAAATATCCTTCACCGTGAAGAAATTATGCTTGGACTTAGACATTTTTTCTTCCCGGACGGTGATAAAACCGTTGTGGAGCCAGTAATGGGCAAAGCCGTGTTCGTCTCCGGTATAGGCCTCCGACTGAGCTATTTCGTTTTCGTGGTGGGGGAAAATCAGGTCGCTGCCGCCGCCGTGGAAATCAAATTTCTCCCCCAAATATTTTAGGGACATGGCCGAACACTCGATGTGCCAGCCGGGGCGCCCTTTGCCCCACGGGCTGTCCCACGCCGGTTCCCCGGGTTTGGCCGCCTTCCACAAAGCAAAATCCATGGGGTGTTCCTTACGGCTATCTACTTCCACTCTGGCGCCGGCCTGCATATCCTCTAAATTACGCCCACTGAGTTTGCCGTAATCGGCGAATTTTTCCACCCGATAATACACGTCGCCGCTGTCCAAGGCATAGGCGTAGCCTTTTTGCACCAATCTGTCGATCATGGCGATAATATCCGGGATATTTTCCGATACCCGAGGGTATAAATCCGCCGGTCGCACGTTCAATGCATTCATGGATTCGTGATAGGACTTAATGTAGCGCGTCGCTATCTCGCTCCACTGCACTCCCTCCGTTACGGCGGCCAAAATTATCTTATCGTCAACGTCGGTGAAATTTTGAATATAACGCACCTGCCAGCCTTTTTGGGCAAAATAACGGCGAATGACATCCCAAGTCACAAAGGGGCGAGCGTTGCCAATATGGGGATCGTTATAAGGCGTAACGCCGCAGCAATAAATACTGACCTTCCCCGGCTCCAATGGCTGAAACTCTTCTTTTTGGCGCGTTAGAGTATTATAGACCTTTAGCATTTTTTTCTCCTGTTTTTTTATGGGGCTTTTCCCCAATTACGACTTTTTCTCGATACCGACTACGGCGTAAGCGGCCATGCCCTGTTCGCTGCCGGTGAAGCCCAGTTTTTCCTCGGTGGTGGCTTTGACGCTGACGCAATCCAAGGGAATGTTGAGTACGCGGGAAATGTTGCTACGCATTTGGGGAATGTAAGGGGCAAGTTTTGGCTTCTGCGCCACTACGGTAGCATCCACGTTACCGATAGCAAAACCGTCACCCATCAAGAGATCCGCCACTCTGCCCAAGAGTTTCAGGCTGTCGGCGCCGGCAAACTCCGATGAGGTGTCGGGAAAATGCTGGCCTATATCCCCTAAAGCCGCCGCCCCTAGGAGCGCATCCGCCACGGCGTGCAGGAGTACATCCGCATCGGAATGTCCCATGAGTCCCGTGGGGTGAGGTATCTCCACGCCCCCCAAAATAAGTTTGCGCCCCTCCACCAAAGGATGCACGTCATAGCCCAAGCCAAATCTTACCATACACTACTCCTCTTTCAATCATCTTCGGCCTCCCTGGCCGCTAAAAATGCTTCGGCAATAGTGAGATCCTCCGGGGTGGTTATTTTAATGTTGCGGTAGTCATCCGTCACCACTTGCACCGGGATCCCGATTCTTTCCGCCAAACTGGCGTCGTCGGTACCTAAAAAACCGTCTTCCTCGGCCTTGGCGTAAGCCTTTTTTATCAGCTCGCGGCGAAAACCTTGCGGCGTCTGCACCGCCCACAGCTTAGCGCGGTCTGGGGTAGAAACGACGAAACCGGCCTCATCCACCACTTTCACCGTATTTTTTTCCGGCACCGCCGCGATGGCGCCGCCGTGTTCTCTCGCCGCCGCGATGACTTTTTTTATGGTTTCCGTCGATACCAAAGGACGCGCTCCGTCATGCACCAAGACGATTTCGGCCTCCGGGGAAATTTTATTCAGCCCGTTGGCGATGGAATATTGCCGCTCGGCGCCCCCTGCCGCCACTTGATAGGGTTTTAGCCCCTTCACTTCGCGCAAGAGATTTTGCACGGCAGCTACTTCGTTTTCTCCCACCACCACTACCAGTTCGCTTATTTCCTCTACCTTAGAAAAAGCAAGGAGAGTCCACACCAGTATCGGCCTCCCCCGAAGCTGTAAGAGCATCTTATTACGTCCGGCTCCCATGCGCCGACCTTGCCCCGCTGCCGGAATCACCGCCGCTACCATGTAAACTCTCCTTTTTTAATTCTTTAATTTTCTACGCCGGCTTGGCGAAAATCATGCGACCGGCCGCTGTTTGCAGGGCGGAGGTGACTTCCACCTGAATGGTCTTGTTGAGATGACGGCGGCCGTTTTCGATAACGATCATGGTGCCGTCGTCTAGGTAGGCCACGCCCTGCCCCGGCTCTTTGCCTTCTTTGACGATGGTGGCTTGCATGGACTCGCCGGGGATCACCACCGGTTTTACCGCGTTGGACAGCTCGTTAATGTTGAGGACGGCCACGTCCCGGAGTTGCGCCACCTTGTTGAGATTGTAGTCGTTGGTGATAATCTTGCCTTTGACCTGCTGCGCCAAGCGTACCAGTTTGGAATCAACCTCCGCCACGTCGTCGAAATCCACATTGGTGACTTCCACTTTTAATTTGGAGGTAGAGCGAATTTTTTGCAGGATGTCTAAGCCCCGACGACCGCGCGTGCGTTTCAAAATATCCGCCGAATCGGCGATATGCTGAAGCTCTTCCAGCACAAAGACCGGGAGCAGAAGCGTCCCCTCCACAAAACCCGTTTCGCAGATGTCGGCAATGCGTCCGTCGATGATGACGCTGGTGTCTAGGAGTTTGTAATCGGCGCTTTGGAGACTGGAATTGGCTTCCTTCATCGTCGCCACCGCCTCCACGCTGGGCTTGACTTTCTCCCGGCTGCGCACCACTTCCTTTAAGGTCTTGGGGATAACGTCGAACAAGGCAGTAAGTTCCTTGCGTTTTTTGATGGTAATGTGGATGCCCAAATACCCTAGGACAATGCTGAACACCACCGGGATGTAATCACCTACCACCGGGATTTTCGCAAAGGAGTAGCTGATGAGGTTGGCGATGCTAAGACCGATAGCCAGACCAATAGCGCCGGCTATAACGTCGTGCAAGGGTGTCTTGCTCATCTGGGTTTCCACCCACACCGAAAAACGCTTTAGCTGACGAATGAAATATGATGATACAAAATAACCAATGATACCTCCGACCGCCGCTCCCACTAAAATACACAGGAGACTGGCCACCGTAAGCCGGAAAAGCCCCATGTCCATGTACAGGACTTCCGTGCTAATGTAATCCGTCAGCCAAGGCGTGGCCAGATGAAATAAAGCGCCGCCGGCTATCGCCAAGAAAAGCGTAATGAGAAAACTGAGGATTTTGTCTAACATACTTTTTCACCTCCTTTCAGTGGTTAAGTCAAGGCCAAAAGGCCAAAAAAATGCAAGCAAGTCGGCCTTTCCCTACTTGCTTGTTTTTTTACGCTTAGGCCGCGTGTCCCACAGGATCCCCCCATGGGACACGCCTCTCTTACCCCTGCTTAATGCCGTCCAAAAGTTCGCCCAGCCAAGCCTCCACTTCCTCCGGCGTCTTGTCGCAAGCGTAAACCAGTTCGCTGACGAGAATCTGCTTGGAAAGATCCAGCAAACGCCGTTCGCCGCTGGAGACTTTGCGTTGACGATCCTGCAAGAGGAGATTGCGTGCTACGGCGGCCACGTCCGCCGGGTCGCCGGATTTCATGCGATCCAAATGAGCTTGGAACCGCTTGTTCCAGCTGCCTACGGGTTTATCGGGAGGACTGGCAAAGACCGCCATGACGCTTTTTACCTGCTCCGGGTTCATTATGTCCCGAATGCCCACGTTATCGGCGTTGTCCTGAGGTATCATCACCTTGAGATTCCCGATGGGAAGTTTCAGCACATAGTAGGACTTCTCCTCCCCCATGACTTCACAGTGTTCCACACCGTCAATCACTCCGGCACCGTGCATCGGATAAAAAATTTTGTCGCCTACCCTTAGCAAGTAACCACCTCCCCTTAATTATATGAACATCAACCCCTATTGCTTGTCCTCCGCATCCTGCGTCAGTTTGAAAGCCGGCAGGGCGAAAGCGCCGCCCCCGGGGGCAGAACTCCCTTTATTCATAAACTCCGGCGTATCCAAACTAAAGCCTTGGGACATCGTTACCGTGCTTTGCGGCACCTCCACCTTTGGGGCTTTTAACGCCATACTGTCGGCAAAATCCGTGGCGATGATGGTAGCCTGAATGTTTTCCTTCATGTGAGGGTCGGACACTACCCCAAAGATGATATTCACATCCGGGTCGGCGTTTTTGAAAATGTACTGGGTGGCCTCGTTCACGTCGTAGAGAGTGAGGGAATCGTCCCCGGTAATATTAAGTATAATGCCTCTGGCGCCCTTGAGGGATTTGTCGATGAGGGGGCTGGCCACCGCCTGTTGCACTGCCGCCACGGCGCTCTTGTTGCTGCGACCGATACCGAGGAGGGCGTCGCTGCTGTCGCTTTGTCGGAAAATGGTGGTCACGTCGGCAAAATCCACGTTCACCACCCCGGTGGTAAGAATGAGTTCCGCCACGGAACGAATGGCTTGCCGGAGGATTTCATCCGCCGCTGAAAAAGCATCGGCGAGAGACATGGAGTGATTTTCCGGCAGTTTCATTAAATTGTCGTTTTGCACGGCAATCAGGGCATCCATCTGGGATTGCAACTTGGTGATGCCTTCTTCGGCCAACCGCCGTTTGCGTTTTCCTTCAAAGGAGAAGGGGATTGTCACCACGCCGATGGTCAGTATGTTAAGCTCCTTGGCGATGCGCGCCACCACAGGAGTGGCTCCCGTACCGGCGCCGCCTCCCATGCCAGCCGTAATGAAAATTAAATCGGCGCCGGCCATCATCTGCTTTATCTTGGCCTCGTCGGCCTTGGCCGCCTCCTCTCCCAGTTCAACCTTACCGCCGGTACCCCGTCCCCGGGTCAAGGTTTCGCCGATGGGCAAAATCTTCACCCCGGCAGCCTCCATGGCGCCCAGCTGTTTGGCATCGGTATTCACCGCCACCAATTCTATATTCAAAAAATCGCTTTTGGCCATACGGAGGAGAACACTGTTGTCGCCGCCGCCGACGCCGAAGACTTTTATGGTAACAATCGCTTTTTTTATCGATCTGTCATCTTCTGCCATATATCTAAGCTCCTCCACCCTGAGCGCCAGTATGCTTACGTCTTAAAAAAATATACTAGAGAGCATCAGACATTCCGTAGGAAGGTCTTAGGCTCTCTGTATATACCGCGGACGAGCATTTACATTTTGGTAAATTTCATCGCTCGCGAGTATAAAAAGCTAGAGAACCGCCGCTTATATTATAACCTGCTCGCCCCAAAATAGCAAGGGTGAAAAAGCAAAAAAAGCCTTGCATTTCGGCGAGGCTAAAGGTATAATCACGGTATAAAGATGCACCGCTCCAGCGGTTCGCCCTTATTTGGTGAGTCCAAAAACCCGCCGTTCAGGTGCTGGCTGAAGACGGGCTACTCCTTACCTAAAATGTACGGTGGCAACGAGCGTCAAAAAAGCGATCAACAAAGACAGCTTCTCATACAGCGTCATTTCACCACCCCTCTCTTAGGGGCGAAGATAACCCGCTTTTACGGTGCATGAGGATTATAGCACAGTGAATGGTCTGGCGCAAGACCTAAAAGAAGCCGCCCCTTCAGGGGCGGCCTTTTTTAGCAAAAATCCGCAAACACCATATTGCCATACTTCATTCCAAGGGGCGTGAGACGACAAAAATTTTCGTTCTCTACGAGTAGCCCCTTGTTTTTGTTGCCATTTATCACTTCTCCGTAAACTTCCGCCAACGACACTCCGAATTTATGGCGAAACCGCTCCTTGTCAAGGCCTTGCGCCGTACGCAACGCCAAAAAACAAAATTCGGCCATGGCGATTTCTCTGGTCATGACTTCCTCCGGCTCACGAATCGGCTCATCTTGAGGTATGGCCGCGATATAGGCGCCGACATCGGCGGTGTTTTGATACCGCTCGCCCTGCCAATAGGAATGAGCCGCCGCCCCAAATCCGATATAGGACGCGTCCTGCCAATATCCCATGTTGTGACGGCTTTCGTGGCCGGGGAGGGCAAAATTGGAAATTTCGTAGCGGCTGTAGCCTTGGGAGGGCAAAAAATTCGTCAGATAGTCATACATGGCCTCCGCTTCGTCCTCCGATGGTAAAATAATTTTGCCGTCGGCTACCTGTTGAAACAGAGGCGTCCCCTCCTCCACCTGCAAGCCATAGACAGAAAGGTGGGTGGGGGCAAGGGACAAAGCCCTCGCCACATCTTTTTGCAATACGTCCAGCGACTGACCGGGCAAGGCGTACATGAGGTCAAGGCTTACCTCGGGAAAACCGAGTTTTTGGGCGAGAGTTACCGCCTCGGCGGCTTCCTCGCCGCAGTGGATACGCCCGATGTTTTGTAAAATCCCATCGTCGAAGGACTGTACCCCTAAGCTAAGCCGGTTTACGCCGGCTTTTTTTAATTGCGCCAAATAACTCGCATCCACCGTGCCGGGGTTGACTTCCACGGTAAATTCCCGTTCTTCGCCCTCGGCGGTGAGCGCCAAAATGTCCTCGCGCAAGCTCTCAATGACAGACAGCAACAAATTCACGGGCAAGGCCGTAGGCGTGCCGCCGCCGAGGTAAACCGTCCGGGGAGGCGTCACCCCTCGCTCCCTTAGTCGCCGCCCCTCTATCTTGATTTCCCGTTGCAACGCTTTGACGTAGGCGGTCATTTGCCCTCTTGTACCCGGCGCCGACACGAAATCGCAATACCAACACTTGCGGCGACAGAAGGGAATATGCACATAAACGCCCCAAGACATCAGTCGATTTTCAGGATGGCCATGAAAGCCTCCTGCGGCACCTCCACCTTGCCCACCGCTTTCATGCGCTTTTTGCCCTCTTTTTGCTTCTCTAGGAGTTTCCGTTTTCGGGTAATATCGCCGCCGTAACACTTGGCCAAAACATCTTTGCGATGCGCGCGCACGTTTTCGCGAGCGATAATCTTACTGCCGATAGCCGCTTGAATGGGTATCTCAAACATCTGTTGCGGAATAATCTCCTTGAGCTTGGCCGCCAGTTGCCGGCCGCGACTCGTAGCTCGGTCTTTATGCACAATGGTGGAAAGGGCATCCACCGCCTCCCCGTTTAAGAGTATATCCACCTTCACAAGTTTTGATTCGCGATAGCCCTCTAGCTCGTAGTCTAGCGAGGCATAACCACGAGTAGCAGATTTTAGACGGTCAAAGTAATCAAAAATTATCTCGTTCAGGGGAATGTGATAGGTTATGAGCACGCGATTAACGTCAAGATAATCCATGTTCTTAAATTCCCCGCGCTTTTCTTGGGAAATTTCCATCACCGCCCCCACATAATCCTTGGGAACAATGACCGTAGCCTTGACATAAGGCTCTTCCATAAAATCAATCTCGGTGGCCGGAGGCAGCGCCGCCGGATTATCCACGGCCACCATTTCCCCGTTGGTTTTATGCACATGATAAATGACGGAGGGCGCCGTGGTAATGAGTTTTAAGTGATACTCTCGCTCCAGTCGTTCCTGAATCACGTCCATGTGCAAAAGTCCCAAAAAACCGCAACGATAACCAAAGCCCAAGGCTACGGATGTTTCCGGCTCAAAAACCAAGGCCGCGTCGTTCAGTTGCAATTTTTCCAACGCGTCCTTTAGATTATCGTAGTCCACGCTGTCCACGGGATAAATGCCGCAATAGACCATGGGGGTAACACCGCGATAACCGGGGAGCGGCTCTTTAGCCGGCCTGTCCGCCTCCGTGATGGTATCTCCCACGCGCACGTCCCGGACATCTTTCAAGGCGCCGGCCACAAACCCCACTTCCCCGGTATGAAGTTCCCCCAAATCCATGGGCTGCGGCTTAAAACAGCCCACATCCGTGACCTCAAAGATTTTTCCCGTGGCCATCAGCTTGAGTTTCATGCCCTTTTTGACCTGTCCCTCCATGACCCTGATATGCGCAATAACGCCCTTGTAAGAATCAAAATAGGAATCGAAAATCAGGGCTTGGAGAGGTGCTGCGGCCTCCCCTTGGGGCGGTGGGATTTTATGCACAATGGCATCCAATATCTCTTCAATGCCGATTCCCGTTTTCGCCGAAGCTAAAACCGCGCCCTCGGTGTCAAGACCGATGGCCTCTTCGATTTCGTGTTTGACCCGTTCCGGCTCGGCGCTGGGTAAATCAATTTTATTGATGACCGGCACGATTTCCAAGTCGTGTTCCAAGGCCAAATAAACATTGGCCAAGGTCTGCGCCTCCACGCCCTGCGCCGCATCCACCACCAAACGCGCGCCCTCGCAAGCCGCCAAACTCCTAGAAACTTCGTAGTTAAAATCCACATGACCCGGCGTATCTATGAGGTTCAGCTGATACAACTCTCCGTCCTTACCCCGGTAGTCTAAACGCACGGTCTGCGCCTTAATGGTAATGCCCCGTTCTCGCTCCAAATCCATATTATCCAAAACCTGCTCAGCCATTTCTCGCTGGGAAAGGGTTCCGGTGTATTCGATAAGGCGATCGGCCAAGGTTGATTTGCCGTGATCAATATGGGCGATTATGGAAAAGTTGCGGATGTTCTTCTTCTGCATCGCGTTTTCCTTTCTCGTTGGGGCGTTGCCCCAAACCCCACCAAAGGGCTTTGCCCTCTGGACTCCTAGCAGGGACTTTCGCCCCTGCACCCCATAATAAAAATTATTGGGATTCCAAAGGGCTAGCCCTTTGGCAGAGTGCAGGGACAGCGTCCCTGCTGGGGTTTGGGGTGAAACCCCAAAAAAACAAAAAACTACTCGCCGCGGCGGCCGTGGTAGAGACACCAAGGCTCTTCGGCCATGTAGTCGCCGCCGTGGTAGAAGGCGGCTCGGGCGCGGCAACCGCCGCAGGCGTGTTTGTAGTCGCATAGGCCGCAACCGCCGCCATACTCTAGGGTACGGAGTTTTTGTAAAACCTCGCTGCTACGCCAAATTTCATCAAAGGGCGTTTCGCGCACGTCTCCCAGTTCCATGTTGAGATAAGCGCAGGGCTGTACCTTGCCCCGAGGGCTGATGATGCAATAGGATAAACCGGCCAGACACCCCCGGCGGAATCTGGTTTTGTAGCCCAGTTGCGCGGCGATACGAATAAACTGGGGGGCGCAGGTGGGCTTGAGTTCTATAGCGACCTCTTGCTGTTTTTTCATAATGGCCGTGAGGACTTCTTCGTAAGCCTCGGCTCGCAGAGATTCCTCTTCGATGGTCTTGGCGCGTCCGGTAGGTACGAGGAAGAAAAAGTGATGAGCTTTAGCGCCGATTTCCACGGCAAAATCCGTCATAGCGGAAAGTTCTTCGCGATTCCAGTCCATTACCGTGGTGTGGAGCTGAAAGGGCAACCCTGCCTCGCGACAATTTTTCATGCCCCTAACCGCTCCCTCCCAGGCCCCCGGAAAGGCGCGAAACTTGTCGTGCTTCTCCTGGTCGAGGGAATCGAGCGATATGCCCATGCCCTTAGCTCCGGCTTTTTTGAGGTCAGCGGCCATTGTGGGCGTTATCAAGGTGCCGTTGGTGCCGAAAACGGGAATGAGTTTGAGTGAAGCGGCATAGCTCACCAGTTCCAAAATATCAGGCCGCATAAGGGGTTCGCCGCCGGAAAAAATCATAATCTTAAACCCGGCGCGAGCAATCTCGGTAAGAAGTTTTTTCGCCTCGGCGGTGGAAAGTTCCTCCTCCGCCTTGCACCCTGCCTCCCGATAACAATGGGCGCAGTACATATTGCAGGCGTTAGTGGTGTTCCAAGACACAATCATCGGCCATTACCCCCAGTCTGTTCCGCTAGGCCAATTTCTTCGTCGGTCAGGTAGCAAGCCGGATCCGCCGCCCAAAAATCTCCGGTTTTCGCCTCGGCGCGAGTGCGGAAATTACCGTTGCAATACGCAAGAAAACGACACTTAGCGCAACGCCCCTTTAAGAGCGGCTGCCGATTTTTTAAGCCGGCCATGATGGGATGAGTAGTGTCCTGCCAAATATCGCCGAATTTTCTTTCGCGCACGTTACCGAAAGTGTGATGTTGGGTGAATTGATCCGGGTGAACGTAGCCGAGGGGATCAACCTCGCCGAAGGCAATGCCGGAGCGATTGCCCCCGTTGCGAGCGAGAAATTTTTCTATTTGCGCCGCCGTGTCCGTTTCCCCTGCTCTTAGCGCTTGGATATACATATAAACGCCGTCGCAGTGATTATCCACAGTGAGAATTTCTTTGGCGAGACCCCTCGCTTCAAAATCCTTGGTGCGTTTGATGATAATATCCATGGCGGCGCGAGATTCAGCCGGAGTTAAATCTTCGGTCATCATTTGATTGCCGCGACCTGAATAAACCAAATGATAGAAGCAAACGCGGTTAATCTGTTCAGCCTCGATAAAATCAAAAATCTTGTCCAGCTCTAAAAAGTTATGCTTGTTAATGGTAAAACGAAGGCCGACACGTTGCCCCACGGCCACGCAGTTTTCAATGCCCTCCATGGCCTTTTGATAGGCGCCGTCCACGCCGCGAAATTTATCGTTGACATCCTTGAGGCCGTCAAGGGAAATCCCCACATAGCCGATACCAATATCTTTGATGCGACGAGCCACCTCGCGCGTTATCAAGGTGCCGTTGGTTGAAAGGGTAGGACGCACCTTTTTTTCTGCGGCATACTCGGCGAGGGTGAAAAAATCCTCGCGAATAAGCGGTTCGCCGCCGGAAAAAAGCAGTACCGGCACTTTGAAGTCCGCTAGGTCGGCTATAAACCGCTTGGCCTCCTCGGTGGTGAGTTCGTTCTGATATTTCTGCGCGTCTGAGTTCATATAGCAATGGCGACATTTCAAATTACAAGTCCGCGTAGAATTCCACACCACCACCGGCCCTAACCCGGCGGCTGCGCCGTTCCGTTGCAAGTGGGCATCTTTTGTATAACGAAGGCTGTCACCAAAGTATTCTCTAGCAAATAATAGCTTGGTTACGCTAATCATGTCAGGCTAATCTCTCCCCTGTTTGTTAAGCCAAAACTCTAAAGTTCCCCTTTGTTCGTATCTTTTATAACGACGCAACATATTTTGTACCCGAATGAGCCGGTCATAGTTATTTAGTTTATAACCGTTGGGTGAAAAAAATAAAATGTTGCGTATTGTCGCTTCGTCAAATCCATCTTTTTTTAGTTCGTTAAGCAAAAAAATATCTCCCACCACTCCCCAATGGGGATAGCGTTTTAACACCTTAGGCGATATTTGCGCCAATATAATTTGCGCCGTATCCTCATAAGTATTTAAGTCCATAGTTAAATTTTCCAACCGTTGCGTATAATCATCGGTGGTAAAATATTGTTTTCGCCGCGGATTTTCCTCGCTAACATGATTTATGTTAATCCTGTGTTGTTTGATAAAGCGTTTCACGATGTCATAACAAAGTTCTTCGCGAGCGCGCTGTTTCAAATACAGCAGATCCAATTTATCATAATAAACCGCTATCAGATAAGCCGCTATTACCGCCCGTTCCGTCTGCCAGTTTTTGTAATCATTGCAACGATCGATAATAACATCTTCAAGACCTAGGTAAGTAACCGCAACGTCGGTTAATTTATCGGCGTTAATAGTGATGATTTTATCCCAACTGCCGGCCAAAGGCCCCGGGGGAAATTCCACTATTATGTCAGTACTGCCCCACCCCCAAATACCTCCCTCGGAGGTAAAGCCACAGCGTTGCATTATCTCTGAGACTCCGTCAGTGCGGGTAAGTACCATATCAATATCTTGGGTAGCGTAACGACTGGCGTCGTTAGCGTAAAGCTCCACTGCGCTACCGCCCACCACAACTGCTTGGACGCCAATTTTGTTCAATTCTCGCGAAATTATCGCCGCTATCAAAAAACGTTTTCTTGGCATGTCAAGCCGAGGGTTTTTATATATATCGGCTATCTCTCTGCGAGGGGACAAAACACATACTCCCTTTCGCCCACTTGTACCAATTCATCACGTCTATCCATAATGCGTTTCAAGGCCACATAACGCAACGCCTCAGCCTCAGCCTCATTTCGTACTCCCAGTGGCTTAGGTTCGCGTTTGGGCAAACGTGCGCCCCGAGTAAGCGTATTAACCATAGTTTTGAACTCATTATAGTTATATGTTTTCATGAGGGTTCACCGTTTTGTAACACTATCGGAATTATATACACAAAAAGGCTCTCACCAAAGGTGAGAGCCTTTTTGTGTAACCGGCGATTACCTATCCTCCCGGCTCGTCTCCAAGCAAGTACTTTCGGCCTCTAGATGCTTAACTGCTGTGTTCGGCATGGGAACAGGTGGTTCCATCTAGGCATCATCAC
>JAFVEM010000012.1 GCA_017476005.1 Selenomonadaceae bacterium
AGTGCTTCAAGGACTAATTTGGCCTTTTCGTCAGGTGTATGCGGTTTGCGGTTCATACTGTCACTCCTTTACTCCGCATTGTACCGAGCATCTGACTTATTTTCCACCATTTTTTTGTCCGATTTCCGGGGTTCATTATAAAGAGTGGTTCGCGAAGATTGACGAGGAACTGAACGAACTGAAAGAGGCCATAATTAGGGCAGATGATTGGACAAGGCTGGCAGATGAGTTTAATCATCATGGGGCAGATACTGTTGCCATTGCCGAAGAAGCCGCCGATGTCATAACAGTGATAACGTCAATGCTTGAATCGATGGAGATTGACGAGGATATGCGGCAAAAAGCACAAAAGGCAGTCAACGCCAAAAATAAGGAGCGTGGGCGATGCTGACCTTCACCATCGAAGGACAGGCAAGTACCTCAAGGCCGTCCTCGCTTTACCCGTTACGGTCACGCCTACGACCCTCAAAAGAGCCGAGATTACAAGGAACAGGTGGCTTTGGCGGCGAATTTGGCTATGCGAGGGCAGTCTCCTTATGCGAAAGAAACTCCGCTTAAATGCGTGATCACGATATGGCAGAAAATGCCCACCCGTTTTACCAAGAAGCAAAAGGAACTGGCCGAAAAAGAAGCCCTGCGACCTACCACTAAGCCGGATGTGGATAATCTCGCCAAGGCTGTCACCGATGCCATGAACGGCGTAGTGTATGAAGACGATAGTCAAATTGTCGAGTTGGTATGCGGCAAGTATTATGGGGCAGAGCCTAGGGTTATGGTAACTGTCGATGTTAAGAAGTAAGGATTGAGCAAGAAAAAAGGCGGGGAGCTGTCTCCCTGCCTTTAGGCAATTATGACGGAGGGGCGAAGATGAGGACAAAGTGGAGCGACTATAAAAACACGGTCTATGACTATCTGAAGCACTACAAACACTTCAAAGGGCAAATCGCTAACTTCGACCTAGAAATTCAAGGCATCAACGAAGAGTTGAAAAGCCTAGAAAATATCGATGCCAAAACCGCCAAGTATGGCTCGGATAATGGCGGCGGCTTCAGCGAACTGAACCCCATTGAAAAAATCGTTGCTCGTAAACTTTACCTAGAACGAAAACTCCCCGTCCTCATTGCCGACCGCCATCGCTTGACAAGCCTTATATCACGCATCGACAACGCCTTATTATCCCTTGGTGAGAACGAACGCACGATTATCCGGCGTAAATTTATCGATGGCGAGAAATGGCTGACCATTTCACTTGATACCGGGTACAGCGAAAGACGGTGCCTGGATATTGCCAATCGAGCCGTTAAGCAAATAACCGGGATAATGTTCCCTGAGTCTGTTGAGGGTCAACAGCAATTCAGCTATGTGTTTTTGAATAGCGGCCAATCCCTTGTCTGATATGGTTTAACGGCACTTATCAACAAATTGTGGATAACTTCGTGGGCAAAATTACTGCGGTTTTTCTGCGGTTTTATTTCCGATTTACTTCCGAAAGATTGCGGTTTTTCTGCGTGTTTTTTGCTTTAAGCCGTGGTATACTGATACTGTCAAATTGTGCGTGCGAGGCAAAAACTCCCTTCGATGGGAAGATTTGCCCTTTTTGTGTACTTAAATACAGGTCGAAGGGAGGAAAGGCGTGGAACTGGACACCATCTATAACATGGACTGCATGGAGGGCATGAAGAATATCCCCGATGGCTCCATAGACATGATACTTTGCGACCTACCTTACGGAACAACAGAAAATAAATGGGACGTGAAACTGCCGCTAGAGCCGCTTTGGGCTGAGTATAAGCGCGTAACCAAAAGGAACGCCGCTATTTTGCTATTTTCGCAAATGCCCTTCGGCGCGGAGCTTATTATGAGCAACCGCAAAATGTTTTCTTTCCTAAATTGAAATTTGTTATTGACATATAACCCCTATAGCGCTATACTTAGAGTGTGAAAGGGGTGATAACCGATGGACTTTGAAGACTTGGAACATCTTGTGGGCTTTATCCTAGGTTTGTATCGGCTGTATAAAGCAGTACGGCAAGAATGGGGAAAGAAAAAACGCTCCAAGGGTAAAGGCAAGCCGGCCAAGCATAAGCCTAAACCCAAGAAGCGCTCTCGCAAGTAATTGTTCTCAGTATTCGGTTGACCGGGTGGCAATGGGGCTACCCGGCGACCAAGTCCATTCTATACGAGATGATTAAAATAATCAAGCGAATCAACAAAGTAACTTTAATTCTTTTTTTCCTGTGGTTCCTGTTTACTGTTTTTTCTAGCCATGTTACCTTGATTACTGTGCTTGCTGGCATAACATGGGGAGCCTGTATAGGTTTACAGGTGGCTCGCAATGATTGACAAGCGAGGCGGCGCGAGACCGGGAGCCGGTCGCCCAAAACTAGAGGTCACGCGAGGATTCCACCAAATGAGAGCGTTCCCCGATGAGTGGGAGATAGTAAAACGCTTTGCCAACATACTCAAGCACGGCGACCGCGCCGCTTGCGAGGCGTTCCTCGCCAAGATGGAAACCAAAACCGAATAGCTAGACGAAAGGGCATTGTGCTTAGGGCGCGATGCCTTTTTGTGTGGCAATTCATATCATGCAAGGGAAGTGGGGCGAGATGAACGATGAAAACTTGATACAAAACAGCAATCGAAGTCGAAGGGAAGTCGAGGAAATCAGAAAAAAGGGCGGTATTGCCTCCGGCAAATCACGTCAACCCCTTGCTTCGCCTAAACGCCATTGGGTCTTTGGCGGCAAGACCAGTCTCTTTTTTGACTACCTTGCTAGAGATGATGATGTGTATAGTTGGCAGGGAGCGCAAATCTGCTTCATCGGCTTCGATGAACTGACCCATTTCAGCGAGAACCAATTTTTCTATATGCTCTCCCGTAACCGCTCCATGTGCGGCGTAAAGCCCTGCGTCAGAGCCACCTGCAACCCGGATGTGGATTCGTGGGTAGCTGATTTCATTTCATGGTGGATTGACCAAGATACAGGCTATGCCATTTCTGAAAGGTCGGGAAAAATTCGTTATTTCTACCGTCACGAGGGCGAAGTCATTTGGAGCGATACCCGGCAGGAGTTAGTGGAGAAATTCAAAATATCCCCGAAATTGTGCAAAAGCGTCACCTTTATCGCCTCCAGTATCTACGACAACAAGGCTTTACTGGACATCAACCCCGGCTATCTTGCCAATCTCTACGGTCTGAGTGTGGTGGAAAAAGAACGGCTCTTGAATGGTAACTGGAAAATTCGCCCTGCCGCCGGATTGTATTTCAAACGGGAGCAAACACGGATAGTCAAAAGCGTTCCGGCCAAGATAGTAGCCGTTGCCCGTGCTTGGGATTTGGCGGCTACGGAAATTACCCCAAACAACAAAAACCCCGATCGAACAGCAGGATGCCTTATGGCGAGGTTGCAAAACGGTCAGTACATAATCCTTGATGTAAAGCGCATGGCCGCCAACGCCGCCACGGTCAGAGCCACGGTGAAAAGCACCGCTCTAACCGATAAAGCGGAATACAACGCTAATAGAATTTTTATCCCCCAAGACCCCGGACAAGCCGGAAAGGAACAGGCGCAAAGCTACGTCAGAGAACTGGCCGGATACCACATTACCACCCATGTCGTTTCCGGGGACAAGGTAACGAGAGCCGAGCCTTTTGCCGCTCAATGGCAACAGGGGAATGTGTTGCTACTGGAGGGGACGTGGAACGAGGCTTTTATTTGCGAGTTGGAAGGATTTCCAGACGCAGTGCATGATGATCAGGTGGATGCGGCCAGCGATGCCTTTAAGTCGGTGGCGAATGCAAAATCATGGGATTGGCTTTGGTCGTGAAATGAGGGGTAAGAATTGGCAAACAGAATGGATGGCTTATATAATGCGCTGATTACGCACTCCTTGCGTGGGCGGCAACGATTGCGCGGCAATTTGATTGACTATCGCGCCGCTGATGAGCTGTTTACCTATAACGGCATTGCCAATAAAATAATTTCCGCTCCTGCCGAGGACGCTATCAGCTCCGGCTTTACCGTTATGCAAGGGGACACCGAATGCGAGGATAACGATAATATTGCCTCTGCTTTAGAGGATTTGGACTTTGACCGCCAGTTTAGTACAGCCCTTTCATGGGATAGACTATACGGTGGGGCGGTTATCCTCGTTTTGGCCAATGACGGCGGAACACTGGAAGAACCGCTGGACGAAAAAAGGCTAAAATCCGTGGAGCGGTTGGAGGTTTATACGCCGGAGGACGTAAGTTTTACCGACGATTATCTTTACGACAATCCGCTGGACGCTAATTTTGGCAAGCCCCAGTTTTACACATTGACGGGTTACTACGGAAATTCATTCGCGGTACACGAGAGTCGATTGCTCCTCTTTCACGGCGGCACCATATCAAACTACTACCGCCGGGGGCGAAACGGCTGGGGCGCTACGGTCTTGGAACAAATACAGTCGGACTTGGCAAACTATGGCGAGGGATTGCGCCTTTCTTTGGCCGCGCTTAGCCGTTTATCTCAAGGTGTGATGAAGCTGAACGGCATGAACGAGTTGATGATGAATGAAGATGGAGAAAAACAGCTGCAGCAACGATTGCACCTCATTGACCTTTATCGACATTTGGAAAACACTATTGCCCTTGGCGTAGATGACGAATACGACTTGAAAAACCTATCACTAACCGGCATAAAAGACGTTTTGGAGCTATTCCAAAATGCGCTTTCAGCTTCCACCGGGATTCCTTCAACGGTGCTTTTTGGCCGTTCTCCGGCAGGAATGAGCGCTACCGGGGAAAGCGATATGGAAAACTACTACAACATGGTGCGGCGTATTCAAAAACGAACCCTCCGGCCAAACGTCATGCGACTGGTTTACCTTTTGAGCCTCGCCAGCGATTATAAAATCAATTTGCCCAAAGAGTGGAGAATTGAGTTTAATCCCTTGTGGAATGCGTCGGATATGGAACGAGCTGAAGTGGAAAAACTAAAAGCTGATACCATGGCACAAAAAGCCAATGCTACCAAGGTCTATCTTGACATGGGAGTGCTAGATGCGACCGAAGTCAGAAAGACCCTACTGGCCAGTGGTGACTATGAGATGGACACTTCTCTTGATAGTGCGCTTTTAAGGCCACCGGTGAACGATGATGAGTAGTGCCGAGATTATCCCGAAAAGAAAATGGCAATATCCGCTGGCCATTGAGCGCGAATACGCGAAATATTTAGCGGCGTATATTGACAAAGAGGCGGCGGTGATTGAGTCGTTTCTGCCGGAGATGGCCGCTTCGGTTTATAGGAATAGGATTCGTGTCGATGGTTTTGGTGATTGGTTAGGTAATTTGGTGGATAAAATTCAACGTAAAGTTTCTAAAGCAGTCTCGGCCGTGCCGGTGCTAGGACGAGTATTTGGGCAGGTAGATAAGCACGTTGCCCACGAGATGAGTGCTACTATGGACAGTGTGTATGGCCGCAAGCCTAGGAACAATACCATGCCGCGTGAACTGGAGATGCTGCAAACCATTTGGACAAGCCAAAATCTAACCCTGATTAAATCCGTTGACCAACAGCTAATGGACAAGGTGCGGTTCGCTCTTTCTCAAAAAGTCATCAGCGCTACCGACAAAGAAAAAACCATCGCCGAGCTAACACAGGAGATACAGGACATCACCGGGGCGGCAAAAAAGCGAGCTACCCTTATCGCGGTTGACCAAGTAGGAAAACTTCACAGTCAGCTGACCCAGTATCGGCAAAAGGCTATGGGGATTGAGCGGTATATGTGGCGCACCATGCGAGACAGCCGCGTGAGAATGGAACATCGAGCTAGAGACGGCAATATATACGAGTGGAATAATCCACCTTCCGGGGGACATCCGGGCATGGCTATTCGTTGCCGCTGTACAGCTGATCCCGTGCTGGATACCGGTAAATTTGCATTGGTGCCAAAAAGAAACAGCTTTATTTACCTGCCGGAAGATGGTACAATAAAGCCGGATAGGGTTTTGGCAAGTTCAGAAAAAATACCAAGGGTATTCGAGCCAAACGGTGTGATTGACTCTGTAAACGCCAAAGGCCATGTTTATCGCACTTTTTACGGAGCCGATGGAATAATGGTCAGACAGATACATTCCGATGACCATGGAAATCCAAAACATCATCCATACGGTGAACATGGCGAACACACTCATGATTATGTTTGGAATAGTGATGGGACTAAGCAAGTTGATCGTCGGGCAGACAACCTCACGCCTCAAGAACGAAAGGAAAACGGTGATTTGTTATGGTGGCAGCGGAAAAAATGAAAGCGGAACTTGAATCTAGGTTGCATGATGTAATGTTTGACTATAAGGGTGATCATTATGTAATAGTTCCTGAAAATCGCCGTGACTGGTATGTCTGTTGCGGTGAGGATATAAAACATTATACGAGTGTTGACCCCATAATGAACGAAAAGATTTATCACGGCAAGTCACTGGCCGAAATAGCCGATAAACTTTATAACATTGAGTATGCCTAGTAGTTAAGCACCAAGCTGAAAAGCGAGGTGCTTTTTGTATGTCTTAAAAGGAGTGACACAATGCAACGCTATGACGCGGTGGCGTTTAAGGCCACCAAAACGGATGAAGGCTTTGTCCGGGACTCACCTGTTATCGGTAGGACAGGCATTATGATTTACCGTAACGCCGATGGCACGAAACGGCGCGAGTACCGTCCGCCGGAGACGGCGTTTAACGCGGACTCTTTGGCGAGTCTCTTGGGTAAACCTATTACCCTTGGCCACAAAGCTATGATAAACGCCGATAACGCCGCCAAGATAAAGCCTATAGGCTCGGTGC